>CAZQAT010000034.1:0-39886 GCA_964591315.1 uncultured Planctomycetaceae bacterium | reverse complement strand
GGCCGGGCTAGTCGAAGTAGGTCGCCGCCGGAGTCACCACCACCTGGCTCGTCTCCCCGTTGATGAAGCTCGCCACCTCGACCTGGCTCGGGCGGGCCGTCTCGAGCGACTTGCGGAGCTCCGCCTCGACCTCCTCGAAGGGCACGTGCACTCGCCCCGCCACCTCGAAGAGGACGAAGGTCGTGCCGAACTGCCGCGGCTCGGCCACGCCGCCCGCGGGCAGGGCGCGCAGCTCCTCCTGCAGGTCCTCGGGCCACTGGTGCAGCTCGAAGCGTCCCTCGGGCCGCCCGCCGCGGTCGCGGCTGGCGGAGTCCTCGGAGTGGGTGCGGACCAGGGCGTCGAAGTCCTCTCCGTCGAGCGCCCGCTGCCGCAGGCGGCCGAGGAAGGCCTGGATCTCGCTGGTCTGCTCGTCGATCCAGGCCCGCAGCTCCTCTTCGCTCTCGAACTGGTCGGCCTCGGGGGTGGGCAGGTGGCGCACCAGATTGCGCACGTCCAGGGAGTGGCCGTCCTCGCCGTAGCGGTCCGTCCAGGCCTGGCGCAGCATGGCGTCGGTCACCTCCCGCTGGGCCAGGAAGAGGCGCTCCGCGCGCATGTTGTGGCGCGTCCGGATGCGGGCGATGTGCAGGAAGTCCTCGACGGTCTGGCCCCTTGCGGCCACGTCCGCCAGCCACTTCTCTCGCTTGCCCTGGAAGAAGGCGCCGATCTGGTGCTCGAGGTCCTCCTGGACCCGCTGCTCGATCTCGAGCGAGGTTGGCTCGAGGCCCGCGGCCCGCGTCGCCATGGCGCGGTGCTGCATGAAGGTACGCAGCAGGGGCAGGCCGCGCTCCTGCATCAGCCAGCGGGAGAACTCGCCCCGCGACACCGGCGTGTTGCCCAGGGTCAGGACGGGGCGCTCCAGGCGCGCCGCGTCCACCTCGACCTCGCGGGTCAGCTCCGGCAGGCGCTCCAGGGGCGCCGAGGCCATGAGGTCCGCGCGCAGGTCCACGGTCTCGGCGATGCTCGCCGGCTCCGCGACGAGCTCCCGCTCGAGCTGGGCCGCCACGGTCTCGAAGGGCGTCAGCTCCACGGAGTCCACCTTCAAGAGGTTGAACCCGCCGCGGGAGTAGAAGGGGGCGCAGACCTCGCCCGCCTCGAGGCCCTCGATCGCCTCGGCGTCGAGGCCGGGCCAGTCGTTGGGCTCGAGGTGCTGCTCGAGGATGCCGCCGCTGTCGCGGGTGGCGGCGTCGTCGGAGTGCTCGCGCACGAGGGCGCCGAAGTCGGCGCCTTGCGCGAGGCGGGTCGCGAGGGCCTCGGCCTCCACCCGCACGGCCGCCCGGGCGCGATTGCCGGCCTCGATGTTCTCGTCCCGGGTCGCGCCCGGAGTCTGCTTGGGCGTGATCACCTCGAGGAACAGGCGTGAGACCCGCAGGCGCCGGCCGCCGAGGCCGTAGCTGGCCTCCCAGCGCTGGCGCACGTCCTCCTCCTTCACCACGCGGCGCATGCGCGCGAGGCCGTCGATCCAGGCCTGGCGGCGCTCCTCCAGCAGGCGGGTGGCGAAGAAGGTCTCCACCGACTGGCCGGCGCTCTCCAGCTCCGCCATCCAGCGCGAGCGGTCTCCGCCGAAGGTGTTGCGCACGCGGGCCTCGACGTCCGCCTCGATGCGGGCCCGCAGCTCGGCCTCCTCGATCGCCAGACCCGCGGCCTCGGCCTCGCGCCGGAGGAGCCAGTCGAAGGCGAAGTCCTCCAGGTTCGCGGGGCCCTGCAGCAAGACCAGCCAGGCGCTGAACTCGGTCCACGGCACCGGCGTGCCGTCGATGCTCAGGGGCGCCGGCGGCAGCTCCGCAGTGGCGACAGCGGGCGTCGGGGTAGCGCCGGCCTGGGCGGGGGAGGCGGCGGGGGCGAAGGTGAGCAGGAGCGCGGCGATGGCGCAGGGACGGTGGGGCGTCATGGGTCAGTCCTCGTCCAGGAATTGTAGGTCGTACAGCCGCGCGTACAGCCCGTCCCGACGGAGGAGTTCGGCGTGGGTGCCGGCCTCCCGCAGCTCTCCGTGGTGCAGCACCAGGATGCGGTCCGCGCGCCGCACGGTGGAGAGGCGGTGGGCGATCACCAGGGCGCTACGCCCGGTGAGCAGGTTGCGGGTGGCCTCCTCGATACGCGCCTCCGTGCGGGAGTCCACCGAGGCCGTGGCCTCGTCGAGGATCACGAGCTCCGGATCTCCGGCCAGGGCGCGGGCCATGGCGAGTAGCTGCCGCTCGCCGGTGGAGAGCTGGGCCCCGCGCTCGCTCAGGGGGTGATCCAGGCCCCCCGGCAGGCCCTCCACCAGCTCCGCTGCAGAGCTCATCTCGAGGGCCCGCCGCAGGCCGTCCTGGTCGACGCCCTCGCGGCCCAGGGCCAGGTTCTCGCGCACGCTGCCCTCGAACAGGAACTCGTCCTGGAGCACGAGGCCGCAGCGAGCGCGCAGGACGCGCGGGTCGAGGTCGCGCAGGTCGGCGCCGTCGAAGAGCACGCGACCGCCGGTCGGGTCGTGGAAGCGTTGCAGCAGGTTCACCACGGTCGACTTGCCCGCTCCGGTGGCACCCACGATGGCCACCGTCTGGCCGCGGGGGATCGTGAAGCTCAGGCTCCGCAGCACCGGGGTATCCGGGACGTACTCGAAGGAGACCTCCTCGAAGCGCACCAGGTCCGGATCAGCCGCCGCGGGAGCCCGGCCGTCGCCCCGCAGAGGGGCGGTGATGCGCGGCTCGGTATCGAGCACCCGGAAGATCCGCTCGGCGGAGGCGAAGGCCGCCTGCAGCACGTTGTAGCGCTCCCCGAGCTCGCGCACCGGATTGACGAGCAGGGAGAGGTAGAACCAGAACTGGAAGAAGACGCCGATCTCCATCGAGCCCGCGGCGATCTGGGCGCCGCCCACCCGCAGGGCCGCGGCCTGGATGCCGTAGACGGTCAGGCCGATGGCCGGGAAGAAGAGGGCGAAGTAGAAGAGGGCCCGCAGGCTGGCCTGGAGGTAGGGCTCGAGCAGCCGATCGAAGCGCGCGGAGACGAGGCGCTCGCGGTGGAAGAGCTGCACCACGCGGATGCCCGTCAGGACCTCCTGCAGGTAGCCGTTGAGGGACGCCAGCCGCGCACGCAGGTGGCGGAAGCTGTCCCGCGCCCGGCCGCGGAAGGCCAGGCTGATCAGGATCAAGAGCGGCAGGAGCGCAGCCACCACCAGGGCCAGGTCCACGTCGATCCAGAACAGGAGGCCCACCAGCACCGCGACCTTGAACAGGTCGAAGGAGAGCACCACCAGCCCCGAGGTGTAGAGCTCCGCCAGGTTCTCCACGTCGCTCGTGACGCGCGTCACCAGGGACCCGGTGGGCCGCTCGTCGAAGAAGCCGACGTCGAGGGTGCCCACGTGCTCGAAGAGGCGCGTGCGCAGGTCGTGGATCACCCCCTGGCCGGTGCGCGCGAGCTGGGCGACCTCCAGGTAGGAGAGCCAGCCCTGCAGGGCCACCAGCCCCAGGAAGGCGCCGCAGATCCAGAGCAGGTGCTCGAGGGCCGCACCGCGCTCCACCTCCCCCGTGCTGACCCCGCGCACCGGCCCGTCCAGGGCCAGGCGCCACAGGTAGGGGCCCAGGAGCTGCACGGCGAAGAGGGCCATCAGCACCACCAGGCTGACGGCGAAGCGCCGGCGGTGCGGGCGAGCCCAGCCGAGCAGGCGCCACAAGAGGCGCGAGTCCCACGCCTTGGTGGCGACCAGCTCGTCGTCGACCTGGGGATCGAAGCGGCTCACAGCTCCTCCAGCTCCGCGCGGGTCTGCTGCTGGCGCCAGGTGGCGGCGTACCAGCCGTCGGCCTCCAGCAGCGAGGCGTGGTCGCCGAGCTCGAGGGGTCGGCCGTCCTTGTCGAGCACCAGGATCTGGTCCGCGTCCCGCACCGAGCTCAGGCGGTGGGAGGCGATCAGCACGGTGCGCTCCGCGCCCGCCGCGCGCAGGTGGTCGATCAGGCGCCGCTCGGTCTCGGTGTCCACCGCCGACAGGGCGTCGTCGAGGATCAACAGGCGCGGGTCACGGGCCAGGGCCCGGGCGATGCAGGTGCGCTGGCGCTGGCCGCCGGAGAGGGTCACGCCGCGCTCCCCGATGAGCTGCTCGGCGCCGTCGCCGAAGGAGGCCAGCTCCTCATCCAGGCAGACCAGCTCGGCCAGCTGCGCCAGGCGTCCGTCGGGGAGCGGCGTCGCGCTGCCGAAGGCCACGTTCTCGGACCAGGTGTCCGAGAACAGGAAGGAGTCCTGGGGCACGTAGCCCAGGGCGCCGCGCAGCTCGTCCAGGCGCAGCTCGCTGAGGGGCACGCCGTCCAGGCGCAGCTGGCCCCCGGCGTCGTGGACCCGGCCGACCAGGTGCAGCAGTGTCGTCTTGCCGCAGCCCGTGGGGCCCACGACCCCGAAGCGGCTGCCGGCGGGGATGCGCAGGTCGAGCGGCCCCAGGGCCGGGCGGTCCGCGCCCGGATAGGTGAAGGTGACGCCCTCGAACTCGAGCTCCCCGCGCAGCTTCCCGAGCTCCCGGGGGTCGTCCGGGTCGCGCACCTCGGGCTGCTCCTCGAGCACCTCCTGGATGCGCTGGGCGCTGGCCGTGGCCCGCGGGTACATGCCCGCCAGCCAGCCGATGGCCACCAGGGGCCAGAAGAGCTTGAGGGTCAGGTCGACGAAGACCAGGGCGTCCCCGTAGCCCAGGCGCCCGTCGATCAGGGACAGTCCGCCGAGCAGCAGGATCACCGCGAAGGTCACCTGGCTCGAGCTGATCGAGAAGGCGTGGGCCAGACCCCGCTCCCGGCCCAGGCGCACCTGGCGCTCACGATTCGTGCGGGAGGCCTCGGCGAAGCGCTCGGCCTCGAAGGTCTCGCGGGCGAAGCCCTTCACGATGCGCACCCCGGCGAAGTTTTCCTGGGCGCGGTGCGAGATGTCCGCCAGGCCCTCCTGCACGTCCTTCGAGGCCGCGTGCAGGCGCGGCGTCAGCCAGCGGAAGCCCACTCCGAGCACCGCCAGGGGGAGGGCCATGGTCAACGCCAGGCGCGCATCGAGGCGCACGAGCAGCACCAGCGTCACGGGCACCATGACCAGGCTGCCCAGGCCGAACATCAGCCCCGGACCGAGGAACATGCGCACGTTCTCGATGTCCGAGGTCAGGCGGCTGACGATGTCCCCGGACCGGCTGCGGTCGTGGAAGCCGAAGGAGAGGCGCGTGAGCTGGTCGAAGACGTCCTGCTTGAGCTCGCGCTCGACGTGGCGCGAGTTGGAGACGATCAGCCAGCGCTGGCAGAAGCTGCTGAGCGCCTGGGCCGCGGCCCAGACCGCCATCCACACCAGGGCCTGGTCCACCGCGGCCACACCCTCGCCCTCCTGCAGGGCGTTCAGGGCCGCCCCCACGGTCAGGGTCACGCCGATGTCCGCCAGGCGCGTGGCGGGCACCGCCACGAAGCCGCCCACGAGGGCCCGCTTGCGCCGCAGGAAGCGCCGGAAGAAGGCGAGGAGGAGGGTCAAGGCCGGCGGCTCAGTCTGTCGCGAGACCCCGCAGGGCGGCCTCGACCAGGGAGCGCAGCTCGTAGTCCAGGGCCTGATCGCTGATCAGCGCCGCGAAGCGCAGGCTCGGGAAGGTCTCCGAGGCGTAGCCCGTCTCGAGGCCCGGTGCCCACAGGCGGTTCCTGAACCAGGGGCGGCCCGACAGGCCGGTGGGGGCCGCGAGCCGCTGGTAGAAGGGGGCGCGGTCCGCCGGCAGCTCGCTGGCTGCCAGGGTGCGGAAGGCGTCCGCCAGGGTCCGCGCGCGCTCGGCCCCGAGCCAGCTCGCGCAGGCCTCGGCCTCCGCGGCCAGGCGCTCGGCGGCCTCGTGCTCGTCGAAGCCGGCGCGGCCCTCCTCGTCGAAGGCCACCAGCAGCTCGGCCACGAGCCGCCCGGCGAGCTCGTGTCCCTGCCAGGTGGGGTCGATGAAGCGGTCGACCACGCCGAAGTCGTCGAAGCGGGAGTGGTACTGACCGCCCGCCGACCCGGAGAGGCCCAGGTCGACGATGGGCAGACCGAGGTGGTGCAGGAAGACCGTGTAGTCCGAGCCCGAGCCCGGCAGGCCGAGGCGCGGGCCCTCCTCCCCGGTGGAGCGCACCCAGCCGTCCCACAGGCTGCCGCCGCCTTCGACGGCCGGGACCCGCTCCAGGCCCTTGCGCAGTGTGCCGAGCACCCCGGGCGTGCCGGCGGCGCCGAGGAAGCGCGTGCCGCTCACCAGGGCGTCGGCGTTGAGGTACACGAGGCACTCGCGCCGCAGCCCCTCGGCGTGGGCCTCGGCCCACTCGGTGCTCCCGATCAGGCCCGTCTCCTCCGCGTCCCAGAAGCAGAGGCCGAGCGTGTGCCGCGGCCGCCAGCCAAGGCGCGCGCGCTCGCCCAGGCGCTGGGCGGCCCGCAGTAGGCCCACCGTGCCGCCGCCGGCGTCGTGGCCCCCGCGCACCCAGGCGTCCCGGTGGTTGCCGGCCAGCACGAGGCCCGGCCGCGCGCCGCGCAGGCTGCCGATGACGTTGTAGATCGTGCGCAGCTCCCGGGGCTGGTAGATGCCGAGCTGCACGTGCACGGGGCCGGGCCCGAGCTTGCGCGCCTCGCCGCCGGCGGGGTCGGGGACCGGCGCGAGCCGCTCCAGGAGCGCGAGGGCCTCGCGCGCCGGCAGGGGCGCGCACAGGATGCGCGGCAGGGCCGCGTCCCACTCGGGCTCGCTCAACCGCTGGCCCTCTTCCCCGGGAGCGGCGGAGGCCCAGCCGGGGGTCGAGGGGTCGCCCGGGGTCTTCGACATGGGGGCGATCGAGCCGCGCTCCACGTCCCAGTCGGGGCGCCAGGGCCCCGCGGGCCAGACCGGCCCGCGGCCCGCGCCGTCACGCTCGGGGTCGTTGAAGAGCAAGAGCGCCGCGCAGCCGAACTCCTCGGCCAGCTGCGCCTTGACGCCGCGGTAGCTGCGGCCGTAGCGGGCCAGGGCCACGGCGCCCTCCAGCTCGACCCCCGCGGCCAGCAGGTCCTCGAAGTCCCGGCGCAGGCCGTGGCCCGCGTCCACCACGGGCGCGAAGACGACCCCGCTGGCGGACCACGAGTTGAAGGGCGGCACGTCCCCGGCCGGGTGGGCGTCCGGGTCGAAGCGCTCCGTGCGGCGGAAGAGGGGCTCCTCCGCGCTCTCGAGGGCGTAACCGGCCAGCACGATGCGCCGCGGCAGGGAGAGCAGCACCTCGCGCGCGTCGATCTCGACCTCCCAGCCGGCGGCCAGCAGCTCGCGCTCCACCAGCACGGCGCCCCAGCGCGAGCCCGTGGTGCCCGCCAGGCGGGGCTGCTGGGTCAGCTCTCGTAGGAGGCGCCGGGAGGGCGGTTCGGTCGCCTCCTGGGCCGGGGCGAGGCTCGCGAGTGCGACGAGGGGCAGGGCGCGCAGCAGCGGAGAGGCCATGGCGGCATCCTACTCGAAGCCCGTGGGGGGGGACCCGCACCGCGGAGGGCGAGACGAGTTTTTCGAATTCGCATGGGCCTCCGCGCTTGACGGAGTCCCTCCGGCGGCGCATCCTCCGCTCCCAGGGAAACGCGTGTTCCCTCCGTCACACCGCGACATGCCCACCCGAGCCCTTCAGACCCAAGGCAAACAGCGCCAGCTGAAAGCGTCGAAACGTCGTTTCGACAGCTTCGGCTGAGGCGTATCGGGACCTGTCCAAAGCGCGACGTACCCGTTCACCGGCCGCCGGAGCTCCACGAGCACCGGCGGCCGGTTTCCTTTTGGCCTGGCCCGCTCCGCGGCCCGAACCCGAATCCAGACATGACCGAGTCGACTGAAACCACCACCAAGACCACCACCGAGTGCCCCGAGTGCGGCGCCGAGCTCCCCATGGAGGACGGCGTGATGGTCAACGAGATCCTCAACTGCGAGGAGTGCGGCGTGGAGCTCGAGGTGACCAACCTCGACCCCTTCCAGGTCGAGCGCGCCCCCGAAGTGGAGGAGGACTGGGGCGAGTAGCCCCCGTCTCACCCGCCTGACACCAAGCCCCGAACCGGAGCCCAACCATGAACGTCGGAGTCCTGCACGCCCGCATCCGCCTGGAAGAGAAGCTGCTCCTCGCCGAGCTCGAGAAGCGCGGGGTGGACTGCAAACGCTTCCACATCGAGCACGTGCCGCTCTCTCTCGACGCCGGTCCGGGGCCCGAGGACCTGGCGCAGCTCGACGTCCTGCTCGAGCGCTGCATCAGCCACTCCCGCGCCCTGGCCGCGATCCGCGTGATCGAGGCCTGGGGCGTGGCCTGCGTGAACCCCTGGCGGATCGCGGAGGTCTGCGGTGACAAGCTCGCCACCAACCTGGCCCTCTCGCGCCAGGGCGTGCCCGTGCCCCGGGCGCGGGTGGCCTTCACCCCCGAGGCGGCCCTGGAGGCCATCGAGAGCCTCGGCTACCCGGCGGTGCTCAAGCCCGCGGTCGGCTCCTGGGGACGGCTGCTGGCGCGGGTCAACGACCGCGAGGCGGCCGAGGCCATCCTCGAGCACAAGGCCACCCTCGGCACCTACCACCACTCGATCTTCTACGTGCAGGAGCACGTGGAGAAGCCCGGGCGCGACCTGCGCGCCTTCGTGGTGGGGGACGAGGTGATCTGCGCCATCGCGCGCCACTCGGAGCACTGGATCACGAACACCGCCCAGGGCGGCTCGGTGACCGGGCACCCGGTGACCGACGAGCTGCGCGAGGTCTCCCTCGCGGCCGCCCGCGCCGTGGGCGGAGGGCTCCTGGCCGTGGACCTGCTCGAGTCGGAGCAGGGCCTGGTGGTCTGCGAGGTGAACTACACCATGGAGTTCAAGAACTCGGTCGAGCCCACGGGGGTCGACATCCCGGCGCGCATCGTCGACTACCTGCTGGAGGTGGGGGAGGGACGCGAGCTCGTGCCCGCACCGCCCGCGGCCACGACGGCGCCGAGCACGGAGGCCGTCACGTGATCCGCGCCAGCATCGTCGGCGGCTCGGGCTACGCCGGGGGGGAGCTCCTGCGCCTGTTGCTGGACCACCCGCAGGTGGAGGTCGTCCAGGTGACCTCGGAGCGCTCCCGCGGGAAGCTGGTCCACAGCCTGCACCCGAACCTGCGCGGGCGCACGAAGCTCAAGTTCGTCTCCCGGGAGGAGCTCGAGGCCGTGGACGTCCTGTTCACGGCCCTGCCCCACGGGGAGACCGCCGGGCGCATCGACGAGTTGGCCGGTCTGGCCGAGCGCATCGTCGACCTCTCGGCGGACTTCCGCCTGGCGGATCCCGAGGCCTACGAGCGCTGGTACGGCGCGCCGCACCCGGCGCCCGAGTGGCTCGGGCGCTTCGTCTACGGCCTGCCCGAGCACGGCCGGGAGGAGCTGCGCGGCGCCCGCTACGCGAGCGGTGTGGGCTGCAACGCCACGGCGGTCAACCTGTCGCTGCTGCCCCTGGCGCGCCACGGCCTGATCGAGTCCGCGGTCGTCGAGGTCAAGGTCGGCTCCTCGGAGGGCGGCGCCTCCGCGGGCCCCGCCTCGCACCACCCCGAGCGCGCGGGCTGCCTGCGCTCCTTCGCGCCCACGGGCCACCGTCACCAGGCGGAGATGGAGCTGGTGCTCGGCGGCCCGACCCTGCACTTCTCCGCCACGGCGGTGGAGATGGTGCGCGGCATCCTGTGCACCGCCCACGTCTTCCTGGCCGAGGAGCTGGAGGACAAGGACGTCTGGCGCCTGTATCGGGAGTGCTACGCCGACGAGCCCTTCCTGCGCATCGTCAAGGAGCGCCAGGGTCTCTATCGTTACCCGGAGCCCAAGCTCCTGGCGGGCACCAACTACGCGGACGTGGGCTTCCAGAAGGACCCCGCGTCGAACCGCCTGGTCGTCATCGGCGCCATCGACAACCTCGTCAAGGGGGCCGCCGGCTCCGCCCTGCAGAGCATGAACCTGATGTGCGGCCTCGACGAGACGGCCGGCCTGGGGTTCGCGGGCCTGCACCCGGTCTGATCCCGACTCCAACCACACTCAACCCGGACTGACTCCCTTGGAACCCCTCGTACTCAAGGTCGGCGGCAGCGAAGGCATCGACCTCGACGCCCTGTGCGACGACGTCGCCGCTCTCCACCGCGACGGCGTGCCCCTGGTCCTGGTCCACGGCGGCTCCGCCGAGACCAACCGCGTGGCGGAGGCCCTCGGCCACCCACCGCGCTTCATCACCTCCCCCTCGGGCTTCACCAGCCGCCTGACCGACCGCAAGGCCCTCGAGATCTTCGAGATGGTCTACTGCGGATCGGTCAACAAGGGCATCGTCGAGCGCCTGCAGGCCCGCGGGGTCAACGCCCTCGGCCTCTCGGGTCTCGACGGCCGCCTCTGGGAGGGGCGCCGCAAGAAGAGCCTGCGGGTGGTGGAGGACGGCAAGGTGCGCGTCCTGCGCGACTCCTGGACCGGCACCGTCGACCGCGTGGACGCGGAGCTCCTGCGCTCCTTCCTGGTCGCTGGGATCCTGCCGGTCCTGACGCCGCCCGGCTGCAGCACGGAGGGCGAGGCCATCAACGTCGACGGGGACCGGGCCGCCGCGGCGACGGCCGCCGCCCTGAGGGCGGACACCCTGATGCTGCTCTCGAACGTGCCCGGCCTGCTGCGGGACTTCCCCGACGAGAGCAGCCTGGTGCCCGAGGTGGCCCTCGAGGAGTTCGAGGCCGCCATGGAGCACGCCCAGGGGCGCATGCGGATCAAGATGCTCGGGGCCAAGGAGGCCCTGACCGGAGGCGTGGGACGCGTGGTGCTCGGTGACGCCCGTTGCTCCGACCCCGTGCGCCGCGCGCTGGACGGCGAGGGCACCGTGATCCACGGGGGGGCGCGGTGAGCTGGACCAACGAGGAGCTGGTGGCCCGCGAGGGCCTGCACAAGAGCGGCGTCTACCCGACCAAGCCCGTGGCCATCCTGCGCGGCGAGGGCGCGCGGGTCTGGGACGCGGAGGGCAAGGAGTACGTCGATTGCTCCGCCGGCGTCGGCGTGGCGGCCCTGGGCCACGCGCACCCGGCGGTGGTCGAGGCGGTCACGGCCCAGGTGGCGACCCTCGCGACCCTGGCCGGCTCCTACCCCAACGACCAGCGGGCCGAGCTCCAGGAGCGCCTGTGCGCCCTGCTGCCCGAGGGCTTCGAGCGTGTCTTCTTCTGCAACTCCGGCACCGAGGCCGTGGAGGGGGCGCTGAAGTTCGCGCGCCTGTCCACCGGCCGCGCCGGGATCGTGGCCGCCCAGCGCGGCTTCCACGGGCGCACGATGGGGGCCCTCTCCTGCACCTGGGAGAAGAAGTACCGGGAGCCCTTCGAGCCCCTGGTGCCCGAGTGCAGCCACGCGCCCTACGGCAAGCTCGAGGCCTTCGAGGCCCTGGTGACCGAAGAGACCGCGGCGGTGATCGTCGAGGTCGTGCAGGGGGAGGGGGGCGTGCGCCCCGCGCCGGAGGGCTTCCTCCAGGGCCTGCGCGAGCTGTGCGACGCGCGCGGCGCGCTGCTCGTCTTCGACGAGGTGCAGACCGGCTTCGGCCGCACGGGCCGGGTCTTCGCCTTCGAGCACGTGGGCGTGGCGCCGGACCTCGTGTCCCTCGGCAAGGCCATCGGCGGCGGGCTCCCCATGGGGGCCGTGGCCATCGGAGCGCGGGTCGAGGGTCTGGGGCTGGGCGCCCACGGCTCCACCTTCGGCGGCAACCCCCTGGCCTGCGCGGCCTCCAACGCCTTCCTGCGCACGCTGGTCGAGGAGGACCTGGTACGGCGAAGCGCAGAGCTGGGGGCGCGCTTCGCCGACCGGCTGGGCTCGATCTCCTCGCCGCTGGTGCGCGAGGTGCGCGGCCTGGGCTTGATGGTGGCGCTGGACCTGCGGGTGCGCTCGGCGCCGATCCTGGCGGACCTGCAGGAGCACGGGGTGATCGCCCTGCCCGCGGGGCCGACGGTGCTGCGCTTCCTGCCGCCCCTGGTGATCGAGGAGGAGCAGCTCGAGCGCGTGGCCGCGGAGGTCGAGGCCGCCCTGGCCCGGGCCGAGCAGCAGGGGTCCGCGCGATGACCGAGATGCCCTCCAACGAGGACCTGCAGCTGCTCGTCGACCTGGTCTCCACGCCCAGCGTCTCCGGCGACGAGGCCGCCGCCAGCGCGCTCCTGGTCGAGCACATGAACGGCGCCGGCTTCGACGCCCACGTGGACGAGGCGGGCAACGCCTGCGGCCTGCGCCGCGGACCCGAGGCCCCCGACGGCGCGCCGCGTCGCAGCCTGGTGCTCCTGGGCCACATCGACACGGTGCCGGGGGAGATCCCGGTGCGGGTCGAGGAGGGTGTTCTCCACGGTCGCGGCACGGTGGACGCCAAGGGACCCCTGGCGGCCTTCACCCGGGCCGTGGCGCGGGTGGAGCCCGCGCCGGGCGTGGACCTCCTGGTGGTCGGCGCCGTGGAGGAGGAGGTGCACACCTCCAAGGGCGCGCGCCACCTGCGGGACGCGATTCCGGCACCCGATGCCTGCATCATCGGCGAGCCCAGCGGCTGGGACGCGGTGACCCTGGCCTACAAGGGCTGCCTGCGGCTGCGGGCGACCTACGCGGCGCCGGTCGGGCACAGCGCGGGCCCCCTGCCGCCGGTGGCGGAGGCCGCGGCGGAGCTGTGGCAGGCGGTCAAGGCCTGGTGCGCGGACTTCAACGCCCCCCACGACAAGCTCTACGACCAGCTGCTGCCGAGCCTGCAGGAGTTCGTGACCGAGACGGACGGCCTCGAGGAGCGGGTGCGCCTGGCCATCGGCCTGCGCCTGCCCCCGGGCTTCGAGGTGGCCGAGCTCGAGGCTCTGGTGCGCGAGCACGCCGGCGGGGGGGAGGTCGAGCTCTACGGCCACGAGCCCGCCTGGGGCTCGCGTGCCGGCACGCCCCTGGCCCGGGCCCTGCGCCGCTCGATCCTGGCCGCGGGGGGGGAGGGGACCTTCAAGCGCAAGACCGGCACCTCGGACATGAACGTGGTCGGCCCCACCTGGGGTTGCCCGATCGTGGCCTACGGCCCCGGCGACAGCAGCCTGGATCACCGGCCGGACGAGCGCGTCGAGGTGGCCGAGTACGGGCGGGCGATCGAGGTGCTCACGGGGGCCCTGGTCGGGGGAGGCTGGGCCACGAGCTGACTTGCGCGGGCGACTCGCCCGGGCGAGGATTGTCCGGTAGGCTTAGGCCTTCGCATTCCATCAGACCTCGACCTCCCCGTCCAAGGGGCCCCCCCGACCATGTCCGACTACGTCTCCTCCCTGATGGAGGACGTGAAGGCCAAGAACCCCGCCGAGCCCGAGTTCCACCAGGCCGTGCAGGAGGTGGCCGAGTCCCTTCAGCTCGTCTACGAACAACACCCCGAGTACCGGAGCGCCCGCATCCTCGAGCGGGCCCTGGAGCCGGAGCGGGTCCTGATGTTCCGGGTCCCGTGGGTGGACGACCGCGGCGAGGTCCAGGTCAACCGGGGCTTCCGGGTCGAGATGAACAGCGCCATCGGCCCCTACAAGGGGGGGCTGCGCTTCCATCCCTCGGTCAACCTGGGGATCCTGAAGTTCCTGGCCTTCGAGCAGGTCTTCAAGAACTCCCTGACCACCCTGCCCATGGGCGGCGGCAAGGGGGGCTCGGACTTCAACCCCAAGGGCAGGTCCGACAACGAGGTCATGCGCTTCTGCCAGAGCTTCATGACCGAGCTCTACCGTCACATCGGTCCCAACACCGACGTGCCCGCCGGGGACATCGGTGTCGGCGGCCGTGAGATCGGCTACCTGTTCGGCCAGTACAAGCGCCTGGCCAACGAGTTCTCCGGCATCCTGACCGGCAAGGGGGTCGGCTGGGGCGGCTCTCTGATCCGGCCCGAGGCGACGGGCTACGGCGCCGTCTACTTCGCCGCCGAGATGCTCGAGACCCGCGGCGAGAGCCTCGACGGCAAGACCTGCCTGGTCTCCGGCAGCGGTAACGTGGCCCAGTACACCTGCGAGAAGCTGCTCGACCTGGGCGCGCGGCCGGTGACCCTCTCAGACTCGAGCGGCTACATCTACGACGAGGCGGGCATCGACAGAGAGCGCCTCGACTTCGTGATGGAGCTCAAGAACCAGCGGCGGGGCCGCATCTCCGAGTACGCGGACAAGTTCAAGGGCGCGGTCTACACCCCGAACGACGCGGCGGCGGACCACAATCCCCTCTGGAGCCACTCGGCCCAGTGCGCCTTCCCCAGCGCGACCCAGAACGAGATCAACGCCAACGACGCCCGCAACCTGGTGAACGGCGGCGTGTATGTGGTCAGCGAGGGGGCCAACATGCCCACGACCCCTGACGGCGTGCAGATCTTCACCGAGGCCGAGATCCTCTACGGACCGGGCAAGGCCGCCAACGCCGGCGGCGTGGCCGTCTCGGGCCTGGAGATGGCGCAGAACTCCATGCGCTACTCCTGGACCCGCGAGGAGGTGGACAACCGCCTCAAGCTGATCATGTCCGAGATCCACAGCTCCTGCGTCCAGGCGGCCGAGCGCTTCGGGTCCCCGGGCAACTACGTGAACGGCGCGAACATCGCCGGCTTCCTGAAGGTGGCCGACGCGATGGTCGACCAGGGAATCGTCTGACACCCAGAACCGCAGCCGTCAGGCCCTCCGGGGCCGACCGACATTGAGCGAGAAGGCAGAGAGCGCGAAGGCGTTGCGCGGCTTCCACGAGCTGACGCGCTTTCGCGTTCGCCGTATCCTGCTCGTCTCGAGCCTCTACGACTCCTTCATCATGTCGGAGGAGGGGCAGCTGCACGAGACGCTGCTCGGGCAGTTCCTGGCCCTCAACCTGAGCCACTTCCCGGACCTGATCCGGGTCCCCGGGGCGGCCGCGGCCGTCCAGCTGCTGGACGGGGAGCCGGACTTCGATCTGGTGATCGCCAGCGCCAGCTCCGGTGGCCAGGACGTCTGTGAGCTCGCTCAGGAGCTGCGCGCCGCCGGCCACCGCATGCCGATCGCCGCCTTGACCTACTCAGGGCGCGACCTGCAGCGGCTGCTGGCCCGGCCCGAGAGCGCCGAGCTCGACCACACCTTCCTCTGGCAGGGGGACGTGCGCATCTTCCTCGCGATCATCAAGACCGTCGAGGATACCCGCAACGTGGTGGTCGATACGGGCGAGCACGGGGTGCCGATCGTCCTGGTGGTGGAGGACAGCATCCGCTTCTACTCCTCCTTCCTGCCGGTGATCTACACGGAGGTCATGCGCCACGTGCAGCACATGCTGGACGAGGACCTGAGCCTCTCCCAGCGGCTGCTGCGCATGCGTGCACGGCCCAAGGTGCTGCTGTGCAGGAACTACGAGGAGGCCAGCCGGTACGTCGTCGAGTACGGCCAGCACATCATCGGCGTCATCAGCGACTTCGAGTTTCCCCGCGAGGGAGTCCTGGACAAGAGGGCAGGCCTGGCTCTGGTGCGCCACGTGCTGGACGAGCGCGGGGACATCCGCATCGTCCTGCAGTCCAGCGAGGAGGCCAACCGCCAGCTCGCCACCGAGGTGGGCGGCTCCTTCCTGGTCAAGGGCTCCCCGACCCTCCTGGGGGACCTGCGCTCGATCCTGGTCGAGCGCTTCGGCTTCGGGGACTTCATCTTCCGCGGCTCCGACGGCTCCGAGATCGCCCGCGCCCCTGACCTCAAGAGCTTCGGGGAGGAGATCGAGCGGATGCCCCCCGAGAGCCTCGTCTACCACTCGGAGCGCAACCACTTCTCCCTGTGGCTCAAGGCGCGCACGGAGTTCGAAATAGCCGAACGGCTGCGGCCGCGAAAGCTCGCTGATTACCAGGGCGTCGAGGCCATGCGGGCTCACATCCTCGAGCTGCTCGAGGACTCTCGGCGCGAGCGCAACCGCAGCTTCATCGCCGACTTCGAGGGCAAGCACTTCGACGCCGAGGTCAGCATCACCCGCGTCGGGGCCGGGTCCCTCGGGGGCAAGGCCCGCGGGGTGGCCTTCGCCAATCGCATTCTCGGGATACTCGGAGTCGACGGGCAGTTCCCGGAGGTGGATGTACACGTGCCGGCCTCGATCGTGCTCGGGACCGAGGCCTTCGACCAGTTCCTGGAGTACGGCTGGCTGAGGGACTTCGCGATCGGCGATCACTCGGACGAGGATGTCCTGCGCCACTTCATGCAGGCCCCCTTCCCGCGAGAGGTGGCGGCGGACCTGCGAGCCTTCCTGCTCAAGGTGCACTATCCCCTGGCGGTGCGCTCCTCGAGCCTGCTCGAGGACTCCCTGGCTCAGCCCTTTGCGGGGGTCTACCGCACCTTCTTCCTGCCCAACAACGATCCCAGCCTCGACGTCCGCCTCAAGCAGCTCAAGGACGCCATCCGCAACGTCTACGCCTCGGCCTTCAGTGCCCAGGCCAAGCGCTACCTGGAGATCACCTCCTTCCGTCTGGAGGAGGAGAAGATGGCGGTGATGATCCAGGCCGTCGTGGGGCAGCAGCACCACGACCGCTTCTACCCGGACTTCTCCGGCGTCGCGCGCTCCCACAACTTCTACCCCGAGCCCGGCCAGAAGCCCGAGGACGGCGTTGTCGCCGTGGCCCTCGGCATGGGCCGAACGGTGGTCGACGGTCGCCCTTGCGTGCGCTTCAGTCCCAAGTACCCCAAGCAGCTGCTCGGCTTCTCGAGCGTGGCCGCGAGCCTGGAGAGCTCCCAGCGGGAGTTCTACGCCCTGGACCTGACCCGTCAGGGGCACGGCAGTGTGCTGGGGCTCATCAGTCAGCCCCTGGAGGTGGCGGAGGAGGACGGGGTGCTCAAGTGGCTCGGCTCCACCTGGTGCGCGGAGGACGACCGCATCATCGATGGCACCGCGCGGCACGGGGTGCGGCTGGTGAGCTTCGCCCAGGTGCTCAAGCACGAGGCCTTTCCCCTGGCGCGGATCCTCGGGGCCCTGCTCGATGGCTGCAGCCGCGGCACCGGCGCCCCGGTGGAGATCGAGTTCGCCGGCAACCTGCCCCGAGAGGGTCGCCGCGGCGAGTTCGCCTTCCTGCAGATGCGGCCCCTGTCGGTCTCCAAGGAGCACGACGAGGTGGAGATCGGTGACGTGGAGACCGAGGACGTCCTGTGCCACAGCCGCTGCGTGCTGGGCAACGGCCACCTGGAGGATCTGCGGGACGTGGTGGTCGTGCCGGCGGAGGACTTCGACCGCTCGCGCACCCTGGAGATCGCGCAGGACGTCGCGCGCTTCGACGCGGAGCTGCGGAAGGAGGGCAAGCCGTACCTCCTGGTGGGTGTCGGTCGCTGGGGCTCGGCCGACCCGCACCTGGGTATCCCGGTCACCTGGAACCAGATCTCCGGCGCCGCGGCGATCGTGGAGGCGGGCTTCGAGGACCTGCACGTGGAGCCCTCCCAGGGCACGCACTTCTTCCAGAACCTGACGGCCTCGAGCGCCTACTACTTCACGGTCAACCCGTCCTTCGGTGAGGGGCGGCTCGACTGGGAGTGGTTCGCGCGGCAACCGGCGGTGGAAGAGGCGAGCTTCGTGCGCAGGCTGCGCCTGGAGAAGCCCCTGTCGGTGACCGTCGACGGCCGCGCCAGCGAGGGCGTCATCCGCCGCACCCGGTCCTGAGTGAATTGTCCCGCTTGGGACAAATCGCTCAGGGTGGGGGCGTGCTCCAATGTCGCGGAACCCCCATGGCGACCCCCTTCCCCTTCGACGCCGTACTCTTCGACCTGGACGGCACCCTGCTGGCCACCGACCGCTTCTGGATCCCCGCTGCACGGGTCGGCGCACGGCGGGCCTTCGAGGAGCTGGGGCTCGAGCGCGAGGTCCCCTCGGGGGAGGAGTGGATGTCCCTCGTCGGTCTGCCGCTGGCCGAGGGCTTCGACGCCCTCTTCGCCGACCTGGAGCCCGCCCAGCGCTCTCTGATCATGGAGCGCTGCGTCGAGGAGGAGCACTTCGCCCTCGAGTCCGGCTCCGCCGCCCTCCTGCCCGGGGTCCCCGAGGCCCTGCGGACCCTGCACGAGCTGGGCGTCCCCATGGGCATCGCCAGCAACTGCTCCCAGTCCTACCTGGACTCGGCCATGGAGAAGGTCGCCCTGCGCGAGCTCATCCGCGAGGGCCGCTGCCTCGACTCCCGAGGCGTGCGCAACAAGGCGGACATGATCGAGGACCTGCTGCTCACCTTCGGCACCCGCAGCGCGGTCATGGTGGGGGACCGCTCCGGTGATCGGGATGCCGCCTGGGCCAACGGCCTGCCCCACGTGCACCTCTCGAACGGCTTCGCGCCCCGGGGCGAGACGGTCGAGGCGGAGGCGACCATCGCCGACTTCGGCGAGCTGCTCCCGCGCCTCCGCGGTCGCGAGCGCTGGATCGAGTCCGCGCTTTGCGCGCTGGGCCTTGGCGCGGCGCCCGGTGGACCCCGGAGCCTCGGGGTCACCGGCCGCTCGGGGGTGGGCAAGAGCCTCTTCGCGCGCGACGCCGTGAGCCTGCTCGAGGGCCGCGGCCGGTCGGCCGTTCTGGTGCACCTGGACGACTTCCTGAGCCCCGACCGCCCCGCGCGCAGTGGGGTCGAGCCCCCCGCGGGCGAGTCGCCCCTGGAGCTGCCGGGGCGCGTCTTCCGGATCGAGGAGCTCTGTCGCGAGCTGCTCGAGCCCCACGCCCGCGGCGCCGACGTGCGCCTCGAGCTCGAGCTGGAGAGCGGCGCAGGCCGCGAGCTGGTCGTGCCCGGCGACTCGCTGGTCGTGCTCGAGGGGCTCTACCTCCTGCACCCGCGCTTGCGCTCCCTCCTGGAGCGGGCGCTCTACCTGGAGGCTCCCGAGGAGCTGCTCCTGCGGCGGGTCGCCGCCCGTGAGCTGCCCCTGGGCCGCGCCCAGGAGTTCGAGCGCACCCGCCGCCGCTACCTGCCGGCCCAGGCCCGCTTCGACGAGCTCTGTCCTCCCGAGAGCCGCGCGGACCTGGTGCTGGAGGCCGCCAACCCGCTGGGGCCGGAGGACTCTTAGGATTGCAGCGGGAACCCACCGCCTCGACGCCCCCATCGACTGCCTTCTTCAAGTGAGGAACCCGCTCCCGCCCCTGCTCGCCCCCCTCGTCCTCGCCAGCGCCCCCCTGGCCCAGGAGCCGGCCGCCCCCGACCTCCGGCGCGTCGACACCCCCGGTCAGATCTTCGTCGCCTTCGAGACCGACGGCGTCCCCGTGGACCTCGCCCCGCACCTGGCGGCCTGGGACCTGCCGGCCCTGGCCCCCGACCTGCGCCTGGACGGGGCGCGCCCCCTGCTCCAGTGGAGGCGGCGCGGCGGCACAGCGACCACCAATGTCGTGCTGCTCGACTACGGCCCCGCTGAGCTGGCGCCGCGCGAGGTGCAGCGCCTGCTCGAGGGCGTCCCGGGCATCGCCTGGGCGCACCCCAACGTGGCCGTCGAGGGCGACGTGAAGGAGCTGATCCCGAACGACCCCCAGTTCGGCGCCCAGTGGCACCACCCGGTGATGCAGAACGCCGCCGCCTGGGACGTGACCCTCGGCAGCGCCGACATCGTCATCGGCGTGGCCGACGCCGGCGTGGACACGGACCACGAGGATCTCGTGGCCAACATCTGGGTCAACCAGGGCGAGATCCCGCTGGACTCCGTCGACAACGACGGGAACGGCTTCGTGGACGACGTCAACGGCTACGACTTCGTGAGCGAGAACAACAACCCGAACCCGAACGGCAGCGGCGACGACCACGGCACCCACGTGGCCGGGATCGCGGCGGCGCGCACCAACAACGGCACCGGCGTCGCGGGCGTGGCGACCCGCTTCCAGTACTGGTACCGGGACACGGCCGCGGGCAACACGGGCTTCAACACTTCTGACGGCTTGAGGGTGACCTGGCAGTAGGCCCGGCGGGCCGGGGGGCGCACAATGGAGCCATGAAGCTCCTCATCGCGCCCCTGGCCCTCGTCTGCTGCCTCGCGCTCGCCTCACCGGCCCCCGTCGCCGGCGCCCCGGTGCAGCCGGAGCTGCGGGCGATGACCTTCAACCTGCGCTACGGCTCGGACACCGGGCCCCACGCCTGGCCCCTGCGGCTCCCGGTCTGCGTGGAGCAGATCAGGGTCGAGCAGCCCGCGGTGATCGGCACCCAGGAGGGTCTCTGGCGTCAGGTGCGCGACCTCGAGGCGGCCCTGCCGGAGTACGCCTGGGTCGGACTCGGCCGCGAGGGGGGCAGCCACGGAGAGTTCATGGCGATCTTCTACGAGCGCGAGCGCTTCGAGCTGCTCGAGTTCGATCACTTCTGGCTCTCGGACACTCCGGACCGCATCGGGTCGACCAGCTGGGGCAACTCGAACCGACGCATGGTGACCTGGGCGCGGCTCGGCGAGCGCGCCGGCGGGGCGCAGTTCGTGGTCTACAACACTCACTTCGACCACCAGGTGGCCGTCGCCCGGCGCAAGAGCGCGGAGCTCGTCCTGGCCCACGTGCGCGAGCACTTCCCCGAGTTGCCGGTGCTCCTGCTGGGGGACTTCAACGCCCTCGAGGACAGCCCGCCCCACGCTCACCTGGTGGGGGAGGACGCCTTCCGCGACGCCTGGCTCGAGGCCGCCGAGCGCGGGCCGGGCATCTCCACCTTCCACGGCTACAGCGGACCGCAGGAGGGGCGGCGCCGCATCGACTGGGTCCTGGTGCGGGGGGGCTGGGAGGTGCGCCGGGCCTGGGTGGCCACCCACGAGCGGGGGGGGCGCTACCCCAGCGACCACTTCCCGGTCCTGGCGGACCTGCGGCTGGAGGCCGACTGAGGCCGTTCGGGGCGCCCAGGGCCCGGGAGGCGGCTCCAGGGGGCCATTCTGGCCCCCCCGGAGGCTTGCACCGGGCCCGCTGGGCGGGCTAGACTCCGCGGTTCAGGATCCGGCGCTCGAACCGCCGGAGACGCTCCCGGGCCCCCGCCGCGTACGAGCGCGGGCCCGACCCGCACCTCGTCCCGCTCCCGGAGCGTCGTCCAGCGCCGCCGTCCGCTTTCCCTCCATGGAAAACCAGACCCTGCCCCAACGCCTCCAGAAGTCCGTCTGCGGCTCCTTCCACAAGACCGCGCTGCTCCAGAAGCGCGTGCGGGAGCTGATCCGGGGCGCCGCCCCGATGATCGAGACGCGCGAGAAGAACCCGATCATGATCGCCTTCCTCGAGATGGAGCGCGGCCTGATCGAGCTGATTCCGGACGAGGACTCGCCCGCGGCCTTCTGAGTCGCCGCGCGCAGCGGCGGCCCCCGTGGGGCACGACGCCGTGAACGACAGGTCCCGCCCCGAAGACCTCCTGGCCCGCCGGGGGGGAGCCGTGGAGCTGTTGCGCCTGCCCGCGCTCCTGGTGGGCGCCGTGGCCGGCTTGCGCAACCGGCTCTACGACCACGGCTGGTTGCCGGCCCACCGGCTGCAGCTGCCGGTCGTGAGCGTGGGCAACCTGAGCGTGGGCGGCACGGGCAAGACCCCCATGGTGCTCCTGCTCGCACGCTCCCTCGCCGAGCGCGGCTTCCGGCCCGGGATCCTCTCCCGCGGCTACGGCGCGAAGCAGGGGGAGCTCAACGACGAGGGGCGACTCTTCGCCCGTGCCCTGCCCGAGGTGCTGCAGGTGCAGGATCCCGACCGGGTGCGCGGTGCGCGGGAGCTCGAGCGGCGCGGCGCGGACCTGATCGTGCTCGACGACGGCTTCCAGCACCGGCGCCTGGCCCGCGACCTGGACCTGGTCCTGATCGACGCGACCAGGCCCTGGGGGCTGCCGGCCGAGGGCGAGGGCGAGGCGGTCCAGAGCGTGCTGCCGCGGGGCCTGTTGCGTGAGGGTCTGGGTTCGCTCGGCCGCGCCTCGGCCCTCGTGATCACCCGCGCCGACGCGCTACCGGCCGCGGAGCTGTCAGCCCTCGAGGACGAGCTCGAGGCCGCCGTGCCCGGGGTGCCGCGCCTCCTGGCCGAGCACCGGCCCGTGGCCCTGCGGCGGGGCGAGGAGGAGCTCGGTCTCGAGGTCCTGGACGGCCTGCCCGTGCGCCTCGTGTCCGGCATCGGCAACCCCCAGGCCTTCGAGCGCACGGCGCGCGCGGCGGGCGCCGACCTGCGGGGGGTGCACGCCTTCGCCGACCACCACGACTTCGGTCGCGCCGAGCTCGACGGCCTGCCCGGCGACGAGGAGCTCCTGGTGACGGCCAAGGACGCGGTCAAGCTCGAGGCCCTCGGGCTCGCGCCCCTGGTGCTCGAGGTCGAGCTGGCGATCACCCGCGGGGAGAAGGTGCTCGAGGCCCTGCTCGACGCCCTGCCCCCCGGACAGCGCGCGCGAGAGATCCAGGCCCTCCACAGCGGGCTGCACGGTTAGCGGTATGGCAGAGCCGATCACCTTCGACGAGGAGCAGAACCTCGGCAGCCGGGGCGGGGCCCTGGCCTACGTCGAGTACCTCCTGACCCGCGCGGCCCTGGGGGGCGTCAGCCGCCTGCCCCACGGCGTGCAGGCCGTCATTGTCGGAGGTATTGCGCGCCTCGCCATGCGCTTCGACAGGAGTCACACGCAGGGGGCGCGCAGGTTCATGGCCCAGGCCCTCGGCCCCGAGGCGGCCTCCGACGACCGGCGCATCCTGGCCGCCTACCGTCACCTCTTCCGCATGTCGGTCGACGCGGAGGCCTTCGACCGTCGCGTGCCCCAGAGCCGCATCCTCGAGCACTTCGAGGTGGAGGCCGACGAGGAGACTCTCGAGGCCATGCGCGCCGGGGAGGGCGGCATCATGGTCACGCCCCACGTGGGGGACTGGGAGGCGGGCTCCGCAGTCCTCCCGCACCTGGGCATGCGGCCCATGCACGTGGTCGCTCGCCCGCCGAAGAACCGCCACCTCTCACGCCACCTCTTGCGGGTGCGCCAGCGGCGCCAGGTGACGGTCATGCCGCGCCGGGGAGGCATGGGACAGTCCGTCGCGATCCTCGAGTCGGGCGGCTGGATGGCGATGCTGCTCGACCAGCGGCCGAGGGGGAAGCACGTGGTGGCCCCCTTCTTCGGGCGCCCGGTGCCCTGCGAGCGCAGCGCGGCGGTGCTGATGAAGCGCCTCGGGGTGCCGATCTACTTCGGGAGCTGCTTCCTGACCGAGCGACCCTTCCACTACCGGGTGGTCTTCCCGCGGCGGCTGGGGGCGGAGGAGCTGGCCCAGCTCTCGGTGGAGGAGATCGTCACCCTCGTGAACCAGGAGCAGGAGAAGCTGATCTTGCGCCACCCGGAGCAGTACTTCTGGTTACACGACCGCTATCGGGACGCCCCGCCCCTGGCCGAGAGCGAGGCCCTGGCGCCGGCGGGGGCCCAAAGTGGCCCGGAAGGGGCAAGCGCCCCTTCCCCTGGCGGTTCCGGTAGGTGATCCTGCTGGCCCGCAGGCGCCGGCGCGGCGCTGATCAGACGCGAGATCCATGACGTCCCTCGACCCCGCCCTCGACCCCTTCCCGGAGATGTCGGGCGTGCGCACCTATCCGGTGGCGTCGCGCCGCAGCCTGGTGGACCTGGGGCAGTTCTGCGAGGTGCCCGAGCCCATCGAGGGCTTCCACGGCTTCCTCGACTCCCTGCCGGACATCTACGCGGGGGTGTGGATCAAGGAGCTGGTGGAGCGGGTCGTCGCCTCGAAGCTCTCCGGCAAGCCCGTGGCCGTGGCCCTCGGGGCGCACGTGCTCAAGGTGGGCCTGGCGCCGCTCTTGATCGACCTCATGCGGCGCGGCGTGATCGACCTGATCTGCATGAACGGGGCCGGCGCGATCCACGACTTCGAGATCGCCACCTGCGGCCGCACCTCCGAGGACGTCGGCGAGCAGCTGCCGCGGGGGGAGTTCGGCTTCGCCGAGGAGACGGGCGCGGGGCTGGCGCGGGCCGCGGAGCTGGGCTGCGTCGCCACCGCGGAGCGCGAGGCGGGCTTCGGCCGCGGGCTGGGGGCGCTCCTGCTCGAGCTGGAGGCGCCCCACAACGAGCTCTCGGTCAGCGCCGAGTGCGCGCGCCTCGGCATCGGCTGCACGGTGCACGTCTCCCTCGGCGCGGACATCGTCCACATGCACCCGGCCGCCGACGGGGCCCGCATCGGCGAGGCGAGCCTGATCGACTTCCGCCACGTGTGCCGCTTCGTGCACGGCCTCGACGGGGGCTGCTGGATCAACGTGGGCTGCGCCGTCGTGCTGCCCGAGACCTTTCTCAAGGCGGTCAGCGTGGCTCTCAACCTGGGCGCGAACCTCGACGGCATGACCACCGCGAACCTGGACATGCTGCGCCAGTACCGGGCCGAGACCAACGTGGTCAGCCGGCCCCCGGGCCGCGGGATCTCGATCCTGGGGCAGCACGAGATCCTGCTGCCCCTGCTGCGCATGGCGGTCCTGTCGAAGCTGGCGGCGGCCGGCTGGAGCGGGGGGGAGGCCTAGCGGTGTCGACGGACAGCACGAAGCTGGAGCTGGAGCTCGCGCGTCTGGGGCGCCCCAGGGTCCTGATCGTCGGCGACCTGATGCTCGACCGCTACGTGGTGGGCGAGGTCTCGCGCATCTCCCCCGAGGCGCCCATCCCCGTCCTCAGCGCCACCGGCTCGGAGGAGAAGCTCGGCGGTGCGGGCAACGTGGCCTTCAACCTGCGCTCGATGGACGTCGAGGTGGAGCTGGTCGGGGTCATGGGAGACGACAGCTGGGGTCGCAAGCTGAGCTCGATCCTCGAGGGGGCGGGCATCTCCACCGACGGTCTGGTGGTGGACGGCGACCGCCCCACCAGCCTCAAGACGCGCATGGTCAGCGGCGTGCAGCAGATGCTGCGGGTCGACATGGAGGACCCGAGGCCCCTGTCCGAGGAGGCCTGCAGGGCCCTCTCCGAGCGCGCCGCGCAGCTCGTGAGCGGTGTGGGGGCGGTGGTGCTCTCCGACTACGGCAAGGGCGTCCTGACCGACGGGGTGCTGCGGGCGGTGATCGACGCCGCAAGGGCCGCGGGGGTGCCGGTGCTCGTGGATCCCAAGGGCGCGGACTACACCCGCTATCGGGGCGCGGCCCTGGTGACGCCCAACCGCCGCGAGGCGGAGCTGGCCCTGGGCCGGCGGCTGCCGGACCTGGAGGCGGTCGAGGCCGGCGCACGGGAGTTGATCGAGGCCGCCGAGCTCGACGCGGCGGTGATCACCCTCGGGGCCGAGGGCATCTACTTCCGCACCCGAGACGGTCGGAGCGGCCGCCAGTCCACCACGGCCCGCGCGGTCTTCGACGTGACCGGCGCCGGGGACACGGTCATCGCCCAGCTGGCGCTCTTCCTGGCGGACGGCTACGAGCTGGAGAGCGCCGTGG
Source organism: uncultured Planctomycetaceae bacterium (assembly GCA_964591315.1). GTDB lineage: Bacteria > Planctomycetota > UBA1135 > UBA1135 > JABACD01. The sequence continues at coordinate 14,684 of CAZQAT010000034.1, read as the reverse complement.
CTCTCGCCAACCAGGCCGCCGGGGTCGCCGTGGCGCGGCTCGGCACCACCGGGGTCACGCGCCAGGAGCTGCGCGCAAAGCTGCGCGAGAGCGCGCCCCAGACCGGCAAGGTGCTGACCGACGCCGACCTGGACGACCTCCTGGCCGCCTGGCGCCGGGAGCAGAAGCGCATCGTCTTCACCAACGGCTGCTTCGACATCGTGCACACCGGCCACGTCAACTACCTGCGCTTCGCCCGCGCCCAGGGGGACGTCCTGATCGTGGGCGTCAACGACGACGACAGCGTGGGGCGCCTGAAGGGCCCCGAGCGCCCGGTCAACACGGTGGCGGATCGCATGGAGGTCCTGGCCGCCATGGAGATGGTGGACGCGGTGATCGCCTTCGGCGAGGACACCCCGGCCGAGATCGTCGAGCGCGTCACCCCCGACGTCCTGGTCAAGGGCGAGGACTGGGCCGACAAGGGCGTCGTGGGCCGCGAGTGGGTCGAGAAGCACGGCGGCCGGGTGGTGCTCGCCCCGCTGGTGCCCGGGCGCTCGACCACGAACATCCTGGACAAGGCCAAGGGCCGCGTCCCCGAGTCGGGCACCAAAGGCTAGCTCTCCCATGCGCATCCTCTTCGTCTACCCGAACCTCAACACCCAGATGGGGTTCAATCACGGCCTGGCCTCGATCTCCGCGGTGCTGCGCGAGGCCGGTCACGAGACGCGGCTCGTCAACCTGAACGAGAAGCTGCCGCCGGTGCCGACGCCGGAGGACCTGGCCAACGAGATCCGCGCCTGGGCGCCGGGCATGGTGGCCTTCTCCTGCATCACCCAGCAGTACCCGAAGGCCCGCGAGCTGGCGGCCTTCCTGCGGGAGGAGGCGCGCCGCGGCGACCTCGAGCTGCCGCCCCTGGTGGTGGGGGGCATCCACCCGACCCTGGTGCCGACCGAGGTCATGGCCGACGGGGTCTGGGACCACGTGGGGGTGGGGGAGTGCGAGCTGGCCCTGCTCGAGCTGGTCGAGCGCCTCGAGGCAGGCGAGAACCCGGACGGCGTCAGTAACTTCCTGACCTGGAAGGAGGGCCGGCGTCCGGAGGTCGCCGACACGGCCCCCGTGGACGCCGCCCACTGGGTCCACAACCCCGTGGGAGAGTTCCCCGAGCTGGCCGAGCTGCCCGAGCCGGACTACGAGCTGTTCGAGACCGCCCGTATCACGGCTCAGAAGGGGGGCTGGTTCAGCCTGATGTCCTCCCGCGGCTGCCCCTACCGCTGCAGCTACTGCCTGAACCACAAGATCATCGACCTCTACCGCGAGGACCTGGGGCGCGGCGTGGGCAAGCTGAACGCCTTCCGCTTCCGGCCGGCGGACAAGATGATGGCCGAGATCCGGCGCGTCGTGGCCACCTACGAGGGCATCGACACCTTCATCTTCGACGACGACCTGTTCACCCAGAACGTCGAGCACGCCCTGGAGATGTGTGCCGCCTACGAGGCCTCGGAGATCGACATCCCCTTCGTGGTCAACGCCCACGTCAAGCGCCTCGACCCGCGGGTGGCCAAGGCCCTGGCCTCGGCGGGGGCCAAGATCCTCAAGATGGGGATCGAGTGCGGCTCCCAGCGGGTGCGCTCGAAGGTGCTCAAGCGCCACATGACCAAGGGCGACATCATCGAGACCGTCGAGTCGGCCGAGGAGTACGGCCTGCACACCTCGGCCTTCGTGATGATCGGCCTGCCCACCGAGACCCGCGACGAGCGCCTGGAGACCGTCGACATCCTGGCCGAGTCCCGCGTCGGCCGCTTCCGCTGCTCCTACTTCTTCCCCTTCCCGGGCACGGACTCCTGGCAGATGTCGATCGACGCGGACCAGGTGAACGTGGACGACCTCGCGGAGCAGACCACCTTCACGGAGGCCTCGGCCCTGGACTTCGGCGAGGAGGAGAACCTCTTCATCGCCAAGCTCGGCCGCTGCTTCCCCTGGTTCGTCAACGCGCGCCTGGACGCCTTCGGGGACGCTCCGGCCTCCGCGCGCTACCGGCCCTGGGTCGAGCGCGTGCTCGCCATGGGGCGCGAGGAGTGGGAGGCCTTCGCTCCCAGCGTGGTCGAGCTCGACGCCGAGCTCAGCGCGGCCTGCGTCGCCGCCGGTGAGCTGCACTACGCGATCAAGTACAACGACTTCATGGGGGTGCGCTCGGACTTCTTCCTGGCCGAGGAGGGGGGCCGCGAGTGGTTCACCGCCGCGGCGCGGCCCACCAGCGAGGAGGTCGAGCAGGCCGCCGCCGTCGAGGAGGTCCTGGGGTGAGCCCGGCCGGCGTGCCGAGCTTCGAGGGCCTGCGCGTGGCAGTCGTGGGCGACCTGGTGGCGGACCACTACCTGCGGGCCGAGCCCCGGCGGCTGTCCCGCGAGGCGCCCGTGATGGTGCTCCGGCACTGCTCCGAGGAGACCGGCGCGGGCGGCGCGGCCAACGTGGCTCGCAACCTGCGCGCCCTCGGCAGCAGCGTGAGCCTGCTCGGCGCCGTGGGCCGGGACCTCCAGGGCCGCGAGCTCCTGCGCACCCTCGAGGCGGAGGGTGTCGAGCTGGCCGGCGTGCGCACCGTGCCCGGCTGGACCACGCCCACCAAGACGCGCATCCTGGCCGCCGAGGCGCGCCGCTTTCCCCAGCAGGTGCTGCGCATCGACCGCGAGCCCGAGGCGCCCCTCGAGACTGAGCTGCGGGCCCTGGTGGCCGACGAGCTGCGCCGCCGCCAGGGGGAGTTCGACGCCCTGGTGGTCAGCGACTACGGCTACGGCCTGGTGGGCTCCGAGCTGGCGTGCGTGGCCGCCGAGCTGGCCGAGGCGGCCGTGGCCGTGGTGCTCGACCCCCGGGAGCACCTGCAGGGCTTCCGCGGCATCGACGCCCTGACCCCGAACGTGGGGGAGCTGGCGCGCTTCACGGGCCGCGCCCCGGACAGCCTGGACCGCGCCCGCGCCCTGCGCGAGGCGGCCGGTGAGCTGCTCGAGCGGGTCGGCTCCCGCTGGCTGCTGGTGACCCGCGGCAACCTGGGCATGGCCCTCTTCGGCGAGGGGCTCGAGGAGTCCGGCGTGGCGGTCGAGGCCTCCGGCTGCGGCGAGGTGACCGACGTCAGCGGTGCCGGAGACTCCGCCGCCAGCGTCTTCGCCCTGGCCCTGGCGGCCGGCGAGTCTCCCGAGCGCGCCATGCGCCTGGCGAACACCGCCTCGGGCCTGGTCGTGATGGAGAACGGCACCGCCGTCTGCTCGCGGGTCGAGCTGGAGGCGGCCCTGACGACGAGCCCCGTGCCCGTGCGCCTGGGCGGCGGCGGTCCGGCGTGAGCTACCGCATCCCCGCTGCCCTGGCCGCGCGTGACGCCGTGGCCGAGGAGGTACGCGCCTGGCGCGCGGCCGGCCTGCGGGTGGTGCTCGCCAACGGCTGCTTCGACCTCTTGCACGTGGGTCACCTGCGCTACCTGGACGACGCCGCCTCCCGCGGCGACCGGCTGGTCGTCGCGATCAACGGCGACGCCTCCGTGCGGCGCCTGAAGGGGGAGGGGCGGCCCATGATGCCCGCCGTGGAGCGGGCCGAGCTCCTGGCCGCCCTGCGCTGCGTGGACCGGGTCTTCGCCTTCGACGAGGACACCCTCGAGGCCAGCCTGCGGACGCTCGTCCCGGACGTGCACGCCAAGGGGCCGGACTACACGCTCGAGACCGTTCCCGAGGGCCCGGTGGACCGGGAGCTGGGGATCGAGATCGCCATCTGCGGAGACCCGAAGGACCACTCCACCAGCGCCCTGCTGGAGCGACTGGCCGCGGAGCGCTCGGCCTCGCAAGACGTGGCCGAATCCGCCGAATGAGCAAGGATTCCGTCCGTTTCGGTTGTACCCCGGCGGCGAGACCGTGAACTGGTAGGAATGAATCGCCCAGGGCAGGACGTTGGAGAGGAGCAGGTGGATGCTTCGGGGTCCCAGGACCCTCCGACGGAGCCGGCCCAGGACGTGAGCCCGTCACACCCGGAGACCCTCGGCGAGGCCCCCTCCGGCGTTGGTGAGGAGCTGCGCGCCCACGGCTTCGCGATCGGCTTCGTGGGCCTCTTGATCGCAGCCTGGGGCGCCATGTGCGGCATCGGCGGTGGCCTCTTCGCCGTGCCGATCCTGCACTACATCTACAAGCTCAAGCTCAAGGACGCGATCGTCACCTCCCTGGCCCTGGTGGCGGCCACGACCACCTCGGCGACCCTCTCGGAGGCCTTCCGGGACGACAGCCGCATCGACTGGCGCGTCGTGGCCTGCCTCGTGGGCGGCTCCCTCTTGGGGGCACAGCTGGGCTTCCTGATCTCGCGCCGGATCGAGACGCGCATGCTCAAGATGGTCTTCATCGCGCTGCTGGTGATCGTCGGCGTGCGCATCCTTGGGCTCGTGCCAGAGTCGTTGGCGGCCGGGGCCCTGCCCTACACACACCCGGAGCTGGGAGCCGTGGAGCTGGTGACGGCTGCCCTGATCGGGCTGGGGGGCGGCTTCGTCGCGCCCCTGCTCGGCATCGGGGGCGGCCTGGTGGCCGTGCCGGCCCTGCTCGTCTTCCTGCCCTCCCTGGGCCACCTGGGAGCCCGGGCCTGCTCGATGGCCATGGGGGTGGTGGCCTCCTCGCGCTCGATGTTCCTCTACTACCGGGCGGGTGAGCTCAACCTGCGGCGCTCGGCCAGCTTCGCGACCGGGGCGGCGATCGGGGCCTTCATCGGTGTGCAGCTCGTGCACATCGACGGGGTGGCGGAGATCGCCAAGAAGATGCTGGCCGGGACGCTCCTGATCGTGGCCGTGCGCTTCGGGATCGACCTCTGGGGCGGCCGCTCGAAGGCCGCCGACTAGCCCGGCCTATTCATGAGCCTTCAACGCATTAGCACCCAACCGGCAGCCTTCGGCTGCCGGTTGGGTGCTAATGCGTTGAAGGCTCATGAATAGGCCGGGCTAGGGCCGGCTCAGCGCCCGAGGGCCGGGCTCCAGGTCGCCCGGGCGTCGCGCTCGAGCTCGAGGCCGAGCAGGCTGGCGCGGATCAGCTCGATGGGGATCGGGCCGAGGTGCAGGATGCCGTCGTGGAATTCCCTGGGCGTCATCTCTCCGCTCTCCACCAGCTCCCGCGCCAGGGCGCGCAGTTGCAGGCCGCCGATCATGTAGCCGCACTGGTAGAGGGGCGAGTAGCCGTCGCCCACGTAGCGGCGCACCTCACTGGTGGCGTTGTCGCGCTCGTGGCCGACGCGCTCGACCAGGAACTCGATCATCTCCTGGGGCACCATCTCGCCCAGGTGGAACTCGAGCGAGACCACGATGCGCGCCGCCCGGTGCTTGCGCCAGAAGAGCATGCCGATGCGGTCCTCGGGGGTCTTGGCCCAGCCCACGTCCCACTCGACCATCTCCCAGTAGAGGGCCCAGCCCTCCACCAGGAAGGGGGTGCGGAAGAGGCCCCGGTGAGTCGCGTGGCGCCGGGCCATGAAGCCCTGCAGGTGGTGGCCGGGGATCAGCTCGTGGGGGGTGACACAGCGCGTGAAGTGCACGTTGTTGCCCCGCAGGCTCATCAGCTTCGAGTCGTGGTCCATGCCCCGCGTCGGGAAGGCCACCAGCATCTTCTGGCCCCCGTAGGCGGCGAAGGGCAGGGTGCGCTGGCCGCGCTCGTCGAGCATGCGCACGCGCCAGGTCTCCTCGCACAGGGGCGGGATCGTGACCAGGTCGCGCTCCTTCAGGAAGGCGATCGCCTCGCGGGCCTGGGCCGCCACCAGCTCGTCCTGGGCGCCGGGCTCCACGTGCAGACCCTTGACGTGCTCGAGGGCGGCGCGCCAGTCGTCGCCGAAGCCGAGGTCCCCGGCCGCCTCCACGAGCCGCGCGTCGCACCAGGCCAGCTCCGCCTCGCCCACGGCGATCAGCTCCTCGGGCGAAGAGGCGAGCCACTCGTGGGCCAGGTCGAGCTCGAGGGCGGCGCGGCCGATGGGGTCGCCGACGAGGGGGTCGTCGTCCTCGCCCTTCAGGCCCGCCACGTCCTCGCGCAGGTGCTTCGCCAGCGCGTCGAGGGCCTCGCGGGCGGCGTCATGGGGCTCCTCGCACCACCAGGCGAAGCCCGGATCGAAGGCGTCGTAGTGGCGGTACCAGGTGCCGAGGGTCCCGCGCAGGTCCGAGACCCACTCGGCGACCCGCCGGGCCTCGACGGCGCCGAGGACCAGGGCGTCCTCGTCAGAGCCCTCGCCTCCTCCGTCTCCAGCCTCGCGTCGCGCGCGCTCCTTCACGTCCCCCGCCTGCTCGGCGATCTGCGCCAGGGTCGCCGCCGCCTCCCGCGCGTCCAGGGGCGCCACCTCCCAGCGCGCGCGTTCGAGGGCCCCGACGGCCTCCTCGAAGGGCAGCAAGGTGGCCAGCCCGGCCCGCCGCGCCCGCTCCATGGCCCGCTGGTCCAGGCCGTACTCGACCTCCGTGCGCAGGAGCAGCCAGTCCACGCGCCCCGCCACGTCGAGGGCGTCGAAGTCGATTTCGTCCAGCCGCTCGAGCCACCCCCGGTCGAAGGCGTCCAGGCGCTCGAGCCGCACCGCCGAGCCGTCGATGTCGTAGAAGGAGCGCAAGGCTGCGCGGTCGGTGCGGTAGCGCTCGATCTCGGAGGACAGCATCGCGGGGACCGGTGCTGCGGCCGGGAGGCTCTGCGGGGTCGCGGCACAGCTCGCGAGGAGCACGGTGGAGAGGGTCTGGATCATGGGCACTCGCATCGTCAGGCCCCCCGCAGCTCCGCCAGCAGCCGGCGCAGGTCCTCGAGGGTGGTCAGGGGGTTCATCAGGGTGACGCGCAGCCAGAGCTCGCCGCGCAGGCGGGCCTGGACCAGGTAGAAGTCGCCGCGGCGCACCACCGCCTCGCGCAGGCGGGCCTGGTGGGCGTCGAGGTCGGCGGCTCCCGTGCTCAGGTGGCGGAAGCACAGGATGTTCGCCTGGGGCCGGGTGGCGAGCTCGAAGTCGGGCTCGCTCTCGAGCAGGTCGGCGAAGGCCCAGGTGAGGTCCACCAGCCGATCCACGTTCTCCTCGAAGAGTCGCGTTCCGAGGCCGGCCAGGGCCGCGTAGGCGGTCACGCCCATGGAGCGCTTGGTGCACTCGAGGGTGCGCTGGCCGAGGTCGAACCAGCGCTCTCCGCGCTCGCCGTCCTGAAAGAGATAGCCGGCCTGCTGGGCGAAGGCCTCGTAGGAGCGCTCGCCGTCGCGGAAGAGCACCGCGGTCCCGAGCGCCGGCAGGCCCATCATCTTGTGGAAGTCCCACACCAGCGAGTCGGCGCGCTCGAGGCCCGCGAGTCGGTCGCGGTGCTTCGCGGAGAACACCAGCGGCCCCCCGTGGGCGGCGTCCACGTGGAGCCAGAGGCCCTGCTCGGCGCAGAAGGCGGCGAGCTCCGGCAGGGGGTCGAAGCTGCCCGTGGCGGTGGAGCAGGAGCTCGCCACCACGGCGATCGTGCGCCGGCCCTCGTCCCGTGCGGCGGTCAGCGCGCCCTCGAGGGCCTCGGGCCGCAGGCGGAAGGCCTCGTCGGTGGGCACGGACCGCACCCCCTCCGCGCCCCAGCCCATGCACTGCACGGCCCGGGCCACGCAGTAGTGGGCCTGGTCCGAGACCAGCACCGCCATGGGCTCGCGCTGCCCCTCGCTCCAGATGTCGTGGCCGGCCCCGGCCTGCCGGGCGGCGAGCAGGGCCGTCAGGTTGCCGAGTGAGCCGCCGTTCGTCAGCAGGCCGTCCGAGCCGGCGGGGAAGCCCACCGCCCGCAGCAGGTGCTCGAGCACGCGCCGCTCCATGACGGTCTGCAGCTGGCCCATCTCGAAGACGGCCATGCCGTTGTTGAGCAGGCCGCCCACCAGCTCCGCCAGGGCGGTGGTGGGCAGGACCGACGCCACCTGGTGTCCGACGTAGCCGGGGTGGTGCACGTGGTTCGAGCGGGCGACGACGGACATCAGGGTCTCGACCAGGTCCGCGTCGCCCTCGGGGGTGAAGGCGGCCGGCAGGCTCTCGAGCAGCGCCTCGGGCTCGGCCACGGGCAGGACCGGCAGCTCCCCGGCGCGGGCGCGGCCGAGGTAGTCCGCCAGGGCGTCGACCAGGCGGTGACCCTCGGCGCGGAAGCGCTGCGGGTCGTAGGCGTCGTCGAGGCTCATGGGGCCAAGCCTAGCGATCGCGCCTCGCGCCTGCGCGGAGAGAACGCGGTCTCGTGTCGGTGTGGGACCAGGGCGCCCTCTCCCGATCGGCTGCTCAATCGGAGAGTGCCCCGCAGCCGGCGTCCAGGCATGCCCCAGGCCGGTTTCCGAGCGAATGCGGATCCCCGTGTTAGGATCTGATTGAGCGAGTCCATGCGGGCCCGGAGGGCCGAGGAGTGCGTCATGACCGCTGTGGAAATCCGGGGATGCTGCGAGGAGTGCGGCAAGGTCTACAAGGTGCCGAGCGCAGACCGCACCTACGACTGCAAGGCCTGTGGCGGCAGCGGCACCGTCTTCGTCGAGGCCGAGCAGGAGGACTTCGATGAGGAGGAGCTCGACTCGGAGCGGGAGCGCCTCTCGACGCGCTTCGAGCGTCGCGAACGTGGCCGGGGCAACTCGAAGCTGATGTGGATGCTCTTCGGGGCGGTGATCGCTCTCGGCCTGGGGGCGCTGGGGATGCACAAGGCTGGAGTCTTCGCCTCCGACGACGGTCCGCCGGTCGACCTGGACGAGCTGGCCGCGGCGGTGATCGAGGACTGGGGCGCGGGGGACGTGCGGGCCCTGGGGGAGCTGTACCACCCCGAAGGCCGGGGCAAGTTCGAGCGGATGCTCAAGAAGGCGGGTGAGGCCAACGGTTGGAGCGCCGGTTTCCCGGCCCTCGCGAAGCAGGAGTCCGAGCTGACCGAGGGCACGGTCGAGGATCCCGGGCGGGCGCGCATGCTGCTGATCTTCGGCGAGGACGCCCTGGGCCTGAGCATGCAGTTCGACCAGGGGCGCAAGCGCTGGTACGTGACCGGTCACTTCCTCACGCCGCCGCGGGTCAGCCCGCAGGTGGAGGCCTTCAGCGAGGCCTGGAGCCAGTCCGACCCGGAGGCTCTGACGCCCTTCTTCCACCCCGACAGCGCCGAGAAATTCCGCGCCCTGGTGGACCGCAAGGCCAAGCAGGGCGGCTGGGCCGCGAGCTACCCGGCCCTCTCGGGAGCGCGCCTCGACGGCGAGGAGGCGGCCCGTATGCCGGGCGCGGGGCTCCTGGGCAGGATCAAGGTGGAGGCCAGCTTCACTGCCGGGGAGGGCACGATGGCCGTTCGCTGGCGCTACGCCCCGGACGACTACGCCTGGTACGTGACCGGCTTCGACTTTCCCGGATGATCCGTCCCGAGTGAGCCTCCCGGAATGAGCCGGATCCTCGATGCGGAGGGCTTCGGGGCCCACCTCCGCGCCTGGAAGATCGACCCGGGGGTGGGCGCGCGCCTCAGGAGGCGCGTGCTGGGCCAGGGGCGCGAGCCGGCCGAGGCTGCGCGGGGCCTCGACCTGCCGGCGGAGTGGCTCGCGGGGCTCGCGGGCTCGTGCCTCGGCCTGCGCGAGCGGGTCGACAGCGGCGCGGACGGGGCCACCAAGCTGCTGTTCGCGACGGACTCGGGGGCGTGCTTCGAGACGGTGCTCTTGCGTCGGGCCTCCGGTCGCAACGCGCTGTGCCTCTCGATCCAGTCCCGCTGCCCGGTGGCCTGCACCTTCTGCGCCTCGGGGACCACGGGGGACCACGGACGCCTGGGCCTCGAGGAGCTCCTGGAGCAGGTGCTGGTGGGCCGCAGCCTCCTGCGGGAGGAGGGCCGCGTGCTGCGCAACCTGGTCTTCATGGGCATGGGGGAGCCCCTGCTCGAGCCGCGGTTGTTGCACGGGGCCCTCGAGGCGCTGCTCGACCCGGCGGGCTTCGCCTTCGCGCCGCGGCAGCTGACCGTCTCGACCGTCGGCCTGCCGCGGGAGATGGTGAGACTCGCGCAGCGCTTCCCCGGCGTGCGGCAGGCCCTCAGCCTGCACGCCGCGCGGCAGGAGGTGCGCGGGTCGATCATCCCGCTGGCCCGCCGCCACGACCTGGAGGAGCTGCGGCGGGCGGTGTGCGCCGTGACCGCGGCCACGGGCGGCGAGGTCTTCGTCGAGGTGCTGCTGCTCGCGGGGGTGACCGACCGCCCCGCGGACCTGGAGGCCCTCGTCGCCTGGCTCGACGGGCTGGCGGTGCGGGTCAACCTGATCCCCTTCAACCCCCCGGACCCGGGCGCCGTGCTGCCCCCCGCCGCGTCCCTGGACCCGCGCCTCGTGGGCAGCTCCCCGGCCCGGGTCGGGGAGATGGCCGCCGCCCTGCGGGCCGCCGGGCACCGGGTGACCACCCGGCGCTCGCTGGGGGGGGACATCGCGGCCGCCTGCGGCCAGCTGGCGGCCCGCACCCCTTGAGATCTCGGCGGGTGGGCACAGAATACGCCCCCCCCGACGGTGCTCCAGCCGTCGCCCCAACCGCCCCGTAGGAGGCCCCGGCCGTGACCGAAGACACGAGAGAGATCGAGACCAAGCGCGACTTCATCCGCACGCGCATCGCCAAGGACGTGGCGGCCGGACGCTTCGGGGGCAAGGTCCAGACCCGCTTCCCCCCGGAGCCCTCGGGCTACCTGCACATCGGTCACGCCAAGGCCATCAGCATCAACTTCCAGATCGCGGAGGAGTTCGGCGGCGTCTGCAGCCTGCGCTTCGACGACACCAACCCCGCCAAGGAGGAGGAGGAGTACGCCCAGGCCATCGAGCGCGACATCCGCTGGCTGGGCTACGACTGGGGCGAGCACCTCTGCCACGCCTCCGACTACTTCGAGCAGCTCTACCAGTTCGCCCTGCAGCTCGTGCAGCAGGGGGACGCCTACGTGGACGACCAGGACGCCGAGGCCATGGCCGCCGCCCGCGGCACGGCCACCGAGCCGGGGGTGGACAGCCCCTTCCGGGAGCGCAGCGTCGAGGAGAACCTGGACCTCTTCCAGCGCATGCGCGCCGGGGAGTTCGAGGACGGCACGAAGGTGCTGCGGGCCAAGATCGACATGGCCTCCCCGAACCTGAACATGCGCGACCCGGTCATGTACCGGGTGCGCAAGGTGCCCCACGACCGCACGGGCACGGACTGGCCGATCTACCCCATGTACGACTGGGCCCACGGCCAGTCGGACTCGATCGAGGGAGTGACCCACTCCCTCTGCAGCCTGGAGTTCGAGAACCACCGGCCCCTCTACGACTGGTGCCTCGAGAAGCTCGGCGTGCACCACCCGCAGCAGATCGAGTTCGCGCGCCTGAACCTGTCGTTCTGCATCATGAGCAAGCGCTACCTGATCCAGCTCGTGGAGGAGGGCCACGTGGACGGCTGGGACGACCCGCGCATGATCACCATCGCGGGCCTGCGCCGGCGGGGCTACACGCCCACGGCCATCCGGGCCTTCCTGGACGGGATCGGCGTGGCGAAGTTCAACTCGACGATCGAGATGGTGCTGCTCGAGAACGCCCTGCGGAGCGAGCTGAACAAGTCCGCGCCGCGGCGGATGGGGGTGCTCGACCCGCTGAAGGTCGTGATCACCAACTACCCCGAGGGCCAGACGGAGGAGCTCGAGGCCGTCAACAACCCCGAGGACGAGGCCGCGGGCACCCGCCAGGTGCCCTTCTCCCGCGAGATCTACATCGAGCGTGACGACTTCCGTGCCGACCCGCCGAAGAAGTTCTGGCGCCTGGCCCCGGGCAACGAGGTGCGCCTGCGTTATGCCTACTACATCACGGCCACGGGCTACGACACGGACCCGGACACCGGTGAGGTGACCTGCGTCCACGCCACCTACGACCCGGAGACCCGCGGCGGCGACTCGCCGGACGGGCGCAAGGTCAAGGCCACCATGCACTGGGTCAGCGCGGAGCACGCCTTCGAGGCCGAGGTGCGGGTGTACGACCACCTCTTCAAGCACCCCAACCCGATGGCCTTCCGCAAGGGCGGCAGCTTCAAGAACCACCTGAACCCGGACTCCAAGACGATCATCTCGGGCGCCAAGCTCGAGCCCAGCCTCGGCGCGGCCGTGGTGGGGGAGACCTTCCAGTTCGAGCGGCTGGGCTACTTCTGCGTCGACCCGGTGGACTCGCAGGCCGGCGCGCCGGTCTTCAACCGCTCGGTGGCCCTGAAGGACTCCTGGGCGAAGATCCAGAAGCAGGCGTCGCAGGGCTGAGCGGGGCGATGGGGCGCGGCGTACTGCGCCTACTGCGCCGGCCAGTCCCAGCGCTCCTCGCCGTTGACTGCGATCCCTCTCGTGCTGAGCCCCACCGCGTCCCCCTTCTTCAGACCATCGAAGCGGTGCTCGCCGACCGTCAGCACGCCGTCCTCGAGCCCCACTTCCAGTCCGTCGACCTTCAGGGCCTCGAGGGTGGCGACCGCCGGGTCGTTGTTCATGGAGAACTCGAAGTAGAGGGTCTCGTCGACGTCCAGGCGGATTCCCTCCAGCTCGAGGGGGAGGACGTTCTCGAAGATGGCGGCCGCTTCGATCACGGTCTCCTGTAGGAGGTCCTCCACCTCGGCGGGCTCCCTGGAGCAGCCGGCGGGGAGGGTGGCGAGGGTCAGGAGCAGGAGGGGCGAGGCGGCGCGGGGGTGGGTCATGGGTCCTTGCGTTCGGGGACGTCGGGCCCGGGACCGGGCTTCAGGACGAGTCTTGTGTCCTTCGCCGTCCCTGGCCGCGGACTTTCGCGCAAGTCTGGGGTCCGAAGCGTCTAGGGGGGAGTGTCCCCTCCCATGACGACTTCAGCGACCCAGGATTTCGGTAGGGAGCTCCTCGCCCAGCGCGAGTGGCTCCCGCGCCTGGGGTGGTTCCAGGTGGCTGAACTGGACCCGGCGGAGGGTTGGTGTGCGGGTCCTGGCGCCCTGGGGAAGGCCGGTAATTGAGGCATGGACCGGGCCGCTTGCATTGACAGGGGCTCGAGCCCAGGGGCGGTTATTCCTGAGAAGTCTTGAGTCGTAGGTGTCATTTGCTTGTATGGAGTTATTGGTGAGTGAATGATCCACTCGGCTGCGCGCGCGTCTTCATTGTTGGGTGAAAAAAAATGAACTGCTCTAGTGCACTCTTCGCCATCCTCCTCTCTCTCCCGGTGCCTGGTGGGCTACAAGAGCCTGATCTCACTCCCGATCAGTTGCTCCTCTTGGAGGCCCTGCTTGAGGATGAGGTGATCACTCAGGCCGAGTTCGACAGACGAACCGGGCGGGGGGCAAGCTCTGACACATCTCAAGATCCGCCTCTCACTGCCGAACAGGTAGCTCTTCTGGAGTCCTTGCTCGAAGATGGTGTGATTTCACAAGAGGAGTTCGATAGGCGGGTGAAGCCCGAACCGGAGCCTGTTGCTCCCGAGGGTCCCGCGCTTACGGCCGATGAGTTGGCTCTTCTGAGGGCCTTGTTAGAGGATGGCGTGATCACTGAGGCCGAATTCAATGAGCGGGGTGGGAACAACCCCATTGCGGCTGCCAGTGGCGATTCAGTGCTTCGGACTGATACTGAAGGTGTGGGGGGGCGGTCCAGTGGTGCCCCTGTCCGGCTCCGGCTTCTCTATAGAGACCTTGAGTACGGCTCCTTTGACAGCGACCTTATTGATGGACTCGGTTTCGTCGTTGGGGCCGTTGAGGTTCCTGATGTGTCCGTAGAGCGAGTTGGCCTGCAGTTCGATCTTGGGGAGGTCTCATGTCAGGCATACAAGGAGGACCTGCTCGGGATCTATGACCTCGTCGGGCACGGTGTAGGCCACCACCCCCAGGAGGTCATGGGGCGGCGTGGTGGTCCGGCTGCAATGGTCCTCGAGTGGGGCGTTGGGCTGAACGTGGCCTTCGGGAACGGTGACGTGCCTCTCTACAACGAGTTCGGGCAGGAGGTCGGTACAGTCGACCAGGGGCTCTGGTACACGGAAGTTCATGGGAAGATCGGGGCGGGCGTTGCCTTCAGCCCGGTCACTCTCGTGAGCGGATTGGAGCTCTCCCTTGCGCGTGGCGAGTTCAATAGCGACCTTGGAACGGGAGAGTTCGATGGGTCCAATCTAGGTCTCTACTTGGGTGCGAGGTCTGAACTGGGCGGCGATGAGTTCGTCGCGAGTGTTGACGCCTATCTTGGAGACATCAGCGGGGTTGCTGTGACGGTCGGCCTATCTCTGTAGGGGCCGGCTCTGCAAGGCGGGCTCTGTCCTGGTGAGGGCCAACGGAGTGTGCCTCCTGCCCCTCAAGCTGTACCTTCAAGCTGAGAGACTGGGTCAGCGCCCCAGACGGATCGGCCCCATGTTCACAGGCACTCGTCGTGGGGACTGGGCCAAGGCAGATGCCAGCGGTTGCCGTATGATTCTGTGGTCCGGGAGCACTGCCTGGATGATGCCGCAGGAGAGGGCGCCCTCAGGTGGGATGGCCTGCAGTGGTTCTGCACCCGGGGCATTGCCATGCGGTAATGCGACTGCTCACTGTCTCACCGGAACGCCTGGCAGGACCTGCTCTTCAGGCTGGGAGGTGCTCCCCCCCTTGGACACCCTCGAGGGCGCCCGGGCTCGGCCGGTGGATCTGGGCTCGGCGGGAGCGGCTCCTGCACCTGAGGTGGGTACAGGTGGCTGAACTGGACCCGGCGGAGGGTTGGTGCGCGGGTCCTGGCGCTCTTGGCTCCCTTCAGAGCAGGCGCGTGCCCAGGGGGACCTCGCCGTCCGGCACGCAGAGGCGCA
>CAZQAT010000033.1:0-39943 GCA_964591315.1 uncultured Planctomycetaceae bacterium | reverse complement strand
GAAGGCTGCCGGTTGGGTGCTAATGCGTTGAAGGCTCATGAATAGGCCGGGCTAGAGGCGCGCTTGCTGCAGGGCTTGCATGGACCCGAAGTTGGGAGGCCTCCAGCCTAGCAGCGGGCGGTAGCTGAAGGTCAGCGAGTTTCCGCCCTCTCCAGAGCGGTAGCCGTAGCTGAGCTCGAAGACGAAGTCGTGGCCCAGGCGCCGCAGGAGGAGCTCGCTCGCCAGCTCCGCGTTGTCGATGTTCGAGACGGACTGCCTGCCCTCGACCTGCCACTTGAGGGTAGCGTCCCAGCGCAGGCCGACACCGACGGCGTCGTAGAGGAGCTCGCGCTGCTCGTCGAGACCCCGGTTGTAGGAGACCTCGACCCCCACGTCCGGATGGGGCAGGAGGCTCAGGCTCGTGTAGGAGATCGGCGTCTTCCTGTCGTCCAGGTCGTACTGAGCGTCGTGGATGATGGCGAAGGGAACGCCTGCGATCACGGCCAGCAACTCCCCGAGGACTCGCAGGGGCCGCCAGCCCTCCTCCTCTCCGGCAGGCGCCTCGTCTGCGTGGGTGCCGCGCACCGAGACGTCCAGGTAGCGGGCGCCGCCGGGCACGCGCCAGCGGGAGCGCAGGCCGACGTCCATGAAGCGACCGTTCACGGGGTCGTCCAGGCGGTCGATCTCCACGGGCGTGCCGTCGTCTTCGAAGCTGGCCAGGTCCCCGCGGTACCCCACGAAGGGCGTCACGGAGTTGACGACCCCGTGGCTCCAGGTGCGAAAAGCGGTCGTCTGTGCTTCGATACCGGCGATGACCGAGCCCCTGGTGGGCGCGGTAGCGGGGTCGACACCCTCGCTCCAGGCGGTCCCGACGAGGGCCGTATAGGGCGAGATCCGGAGGCCCCCGACCCCGAGCTCGAAGGGCGTCTCCACCTGGTGGCGCGTGTCCCCGCGCACAACATCGCGGTTGCCGAGGCCGTCGTCGAAGACCGGGTCGAAAGGCGAGACGAGGGTGCTCGTACCCTCACGTCGACGCAGGTACGCCATGTCGACGGAGCCGGTGTACAGGATCTCCTGCCCCCACAGGTTCCCGATGGGCGTCAACCCCCGGAGGGCGCCCACCTCCGGCAGGCGCTCCACGTCGTTGCGGAAGGTGTTCGCCCGGTAGCGAACGATCGCGCTGTAGTACATCTCGTCGTCGGCCTTGCGCCAGCGCAGGTAGGTGTTGCGGCGCTCGTAGTCGACGAACTCGGCCTCCATGAACTCGGACTGCACCCCGGGGTCGCTCTGGGTCGAGAAGACCAGGTCGAACCACTCTTCGTCCGTCAGGCTGTAGCGAGCCGGAACGTGCAACACCCACCTGAAGCCGTCGGTGCCCGGGTCCTTGTAGCGCAGCATTCCGCGGTCCTCGCCCGTGTCGTAGATCCCCTCCAGGTAGACGTTCAACCAGAAGTGGTCCGCGGCGGTCAGGCGAAAGCGCTGGTCGAGGAGCAGGCCCCGGGAGGAATAGGAGGCCTTGATACGGTAGTTGCCGTCGATCTGTTCAGGGGTGGCGCCGAGCAAGGGCGCGATGGTCTTGCTCGCTTGTCGACCCACGTCCACGGTCGCTGAGGCCCCGACAAACGTGCCGTAGCGGGCCGAGTCCCCGAAGCTCAGGCCGCTGAAGGTCGGGCGCCCCTTGCCGTCGCTCTTGTAGCTCACGCGCGGCAAGGGCACCTTCAGGCCGTTGTCGAAGACGAGGGCGTTGTCCTTCAGGCTCACGTCCCAGACCGAAGAGGCGTCGTCGATCGGGACGAGCCGGAGGTTCTGGGTCCGGATGTAGTAGTGCGGGTCCGCGAAGTCGCAGGCGGTGATCTCGGCGTGATCAGCGCTCAGGCTGCCGTCCGCGGAGTGCCGCAGCCAGTCCGCGCGGACCGTCAGGCCCGTGCGCACCCGGCCGACCTTGGCGTCAATGTAGATCTCGCAGCCCTGGATCCAGCCGTGCCCGTCGACCAGGTCGACGTAGGCCGCCTCCATCATGGCGTCGCGTTCACCGTCCTCGATGTACACGATGTCGCCTTCGAAGTAGACCTCCTTGAGGACGCGCGATATGGAGCCCACGTCGAAGCGACCGAAGAGGGTCGGCGCTCTGACCGCCTCGGCCTGCGGCTCGGGACCGGCGGGCAGTTCCTGGCCCTCCCCGGTGGAGAGCCACTCCTGAGTCTTGGTCAGCCACTCGTCCCGATCGAGCCAGAAGATGGCCCAGTTCGCGCGCACCTCGCGGCCCTCCCCCTGCATGACCGGGTTGCGCATGACGAGCATGGTCGAGTCCTCGTCGTCAAAGGGCTGTAGGGACTCGTAGCTCACCTCCCAGTCCTCAGCCCCGCTGCCTGCCGCGCCACGTAAACGGCCCTGGTCGGTGGAGACCAGGACCTGCGGCACGTCATAGACGATGTTGTTGGACTCCCACTCGAACCCGCGCACGTCCAGCTTCGCCGGCCGCCCCTCCATGCGCAGCACGTCGTAGCCCGCCTGTAGGACCTCTCCCGTTCCGACCAGGTCGTCACCGGCGCGAAGAGAGAAGCCGTCCCAGGCCACCATCTCCTCCACGCCCTGACCTCGCTCGTCACCCTCCGCAGAGCGGCGCACGTGAATCTGGCCCGCGTCGAGATCGATCGGCTCGCCTTCGGCGCTCTTTCCGGAGAAGTGAGCCACACCCGACAGCATGAGGCCAGCGCCGTCGGCGGTCATCCACTCCGCACTGGCCCCATAGAGCTCGGTGGAAGCTCGGCCGGAGAGAAGCTGAGGCAAGGCCTCGGGCCGGTCGAGGGTGATCTCAGGGAAGAGGGCCTGGATCTCCCCGTCGCTGTACTCGATCCAGGAGGCGGTCAGGACGTAGGGCAGGCCGTCCGCCTCGAAGCGGCCGCGGGCCTCGACGCGCTCGCCCTGAGGGGCCTCCAGACGACCACCTGACCCGGGGCGCCACTCGATCCGGCCGCCCTTGGCGACGAAGTTCCCGGCACGCCCCGCGTAGTCGACGGTCGCCGCGCCCATGGCCTCAAGCTCCTCGAGCACGATCGAAGAGCCCGATTCGGAGCTGGGGTTGAAGATTCCCTCGCCGCTCACCGTGTCCGCGCTGATGATCGCCTCCGCCCCCGCACCAGAGAGCACGGCGCGTGTGATCTCGCGGGCCTCGAAGGTGAAGGCTGTCGGGCCCTCATCGTCGGCCTCGGTCTTTGGCCGCAGCTCGAACCAGGAGCAGTCGATGCTCTCCGAGTAGTCCCCGCCCGAGAAGCGCAGCTGCACCGCGTCGTCGGCGCGGGCGTACTCCGGAGTCAGGTCGATGTGACGGGCACGGATGAGCCCCATGTCCAGATCCGGGCTGGCGTCGGGGTAGACGTCGTAGGTCGCAAGGCGCTGCTCGCTCCCGAAGAGCTCGATACGCTCGCGGGAGTGGCCGATCGCGCGTACGGCCGTGCCCGAGCCCATGGCGCCGGTGTACTGCACGTCCCCTTCCGCGAGAAAGGTGCCGGCCTCGAAGTCCATGTCCTTCAGCTCGGCCACGGTGACGGTCCAGAGGGACTCGTCGACCAGCTCGAACGTCACATCCTTCGCCAGGACGAGGGAGGGCCGGCCTCCCTCGAGGGCGAGCTGCAGCACGTCTCGAGTGCGCATGTCCACCGGGTTGCCGTCAGCGTCCGCACCGCTGAGGTGGGCCGGCTCCTCGGTCTCGAGGAAGAGGCGCGGGCGCTCCTCGTCAAGCTGGCTGCCGCGGAGGTCCACCTCCGAGCCCTCAAAGACCATGTCCTCGAAGCTCCCGTCAACAGCCCCGCGCAGGACCAGGTGCACCAGGCCCCGGCCCCAGTAGCTGCCCTCGACCTTCTCCGAAGCGTCGAGGCGGAAGCGCCGAGCGGGAACCTCGAGCGTCGCGGGGCCCGGCAGCTCGAAGCGCGCGACCGGGCTGTCCTCCACGTACTCGAGCACCATGGGGCCCGCGCCGGAGATGCGGGCCTCGACCGGCTCCTCCTCCTCGCCGCCGATGGTGCCGAGCTCGAGGACTCCCGTCGCCATCGGGGACTCGCTCATCTGCAGGCGCTTGACCTGGCCGCGGCTGTCGAAGCGCACCTCGGCCAGACCGCCGGTGACGAGGTCCTCGACATGCTCGAAGACGACCTCGCGCTCGGCCTTGGCGTACTCCGGCAGGAAGACCTGCTTGGGCCCCACCTCCTCGGGGGCGGCCTCGTTCGGCTCCTCCAGCTGCACCACCTGCCCGACCAGGTTGAGCGCACGGCCGCTGATGGCCAGGGGCTGGTCGCCCTGCGCCACCAGGCGCCCGCCCCGGGCGAGGTCGACCTCGACCTTGTCGACGGTGTCGCCCGCGGAGCGGCCCTCGAAGACGATCGGCGAGCCGGGGTTCGCGAAGAGCTCGATCTGAGTGTCGCCCTCGGAGTCCAAGCGCAGGTAGCCCTGGCGCTGGAGCTCGAGGCGCTGCTTGTCCTGCTCCGCGACGAGCCCGAGGCCGGTGCCGTGCACGCCGTCGCCCTCGATGCGCACCTCGCCGTCGCTGTAGAAGCTGTTCGAGCGGAAGTCCGCCTCGGCGGTGGGCAGGTGCAGGTCGATCGGCGCCATGGGCGAGCCCTCGTGGAGGGTCACGACGGCGTTGACCAGCTTCACACGCTCGGTGTAGCCGACACGCAGCTCGGTTCCGACCTGCTCGAGCCGCGCACGCCCGCCCTCGGCGACCAGGGTTGTGTGCACGAGAGGCTCGCCACTGCCCGTGCGCTCGGTGTCGTACAGATGGGCGGTGATCCCGGTGATGTCGTACTCATCGCCCTCGACCGGCTCCACGTGGTCGGCGCGGAAGTCGTAGAGCAGGAGCCCACTCTCCTCCTCGAAGATGCTGAGGCTGATCTTCCCGCGCACGACGGCCTTGACGTTGTCTCCACCATCGCCCTGGTCCGCGCCGGGGCCCGGGGCTTCCGCGGGCGTCGGGAGCTCGGCGAAGGGCAGCTCCTCGCTGCGCCCTTCCTCGACGATCTGCTCCTGCTCCTGGTCCAGGCGCTCCTTCCGCTCCCTGCGGCTCTCCTTCGAGAGATACAGGAGCGCCGCGAGCCCGCCCCCGAACAGGAGCACGAAGAGGAGGATGCGCTTCATCCGCCGGTGCCCGCGATGGAGTCCCAGACCCCCTTGGCCCGCAGGCAGAGCTCGCACACCTCGCGCACGGCGCCGGCACCCGAGCCCGCAGCCGCCACGTAGTCAGCACGCGCGCGCACCTCGGCCCGCGCGTTGGCGGGGGCGGCGAAGTAGCCGGCGCCCGCGGCCAGGGCGAGGTCCGGCAGGTCGTCCCCCATGGCCAGGGTCTGGCTCGCGTCGATTCCCAGTTCGGCCTGGATGCCCGCCAGGGCCGCGGCCTTGTCCTTGCAGCGCACCTCGAGGAACTCGACTCCGAGCTCCTGAGCGCGCCGCTGGGTCGGCTCACCTCCGCGTCCCGTGATCCAGGCCAGCTTCACGCCCGCCTTGCGCAGCCAGGCGAGGCCCTGGCCGTCGTGGACGCAGAAGGCCTGCCGCTCCTCTTGGCCCACGTAGACCACCTTGCCGTCGGTCAGGGTGCCGTCCACGTCGAGGACGAACAGCCCCACGCGCGCCAGGCGCTCGCGGGCCTCGGGGTCGAGGGGCGGGAGTTCGGGAGCCAAGGTGCGGTCCGCGTCAGATCCGGATGTCGAGCAGGTCCTGCACGTCGAGCAAGCCGACGGGCCGGCCCTCGTCGTCGATGACGGCGACCTGGTCGATGTGGTGCTCCTGCAGGAGCCGCTGGGCCTCCTCCACCAGAGCGTCCGGGCGGATCGACTTGGGGTTCGAGCCCATGAACTCCCGCACCGGCGCCTGCACGTGCTGCATCTCGCCGGTCTCCAGCACGCGCCGCAGATCACCGTCAGTGAAGATGCCGCAGAGCTTGCCGCCGTCGTCGACGACCAGCGCCGACCCTGGCCTGCCGGGGGTGCGCGACATCGCGATCAGCACCTGATCGATCCGCATGTCACCGGTCACCAGGGGCAGCTCCTCCCCCTGACGCATGACCTCGCTGACGTGCATCAACTTGCGGCCGAGGCTGCCGGCCGGATGGAAGAGGGCGTAGTCCTCGCGGGTGAACTGCCGCTCGTCGAGCACGACCATGGCCAGGGCGTCGCCCAGGGCCAGCATGGCCGAGGTGGAGGTGGTCGGGGCCAGCTTGTGGGGGCAGGCCTCCTCGACCCGGCCGATGTCGAGCACCGTGTCCGCCAGGCGCCCGAGGGTCGACTCGGGCCGGCCGGTCATGGCGATCACCTCCGCACCGAGCTTGCGGGCCACGGGAATGACCGCGTTGACCTCGCCGGTCTCGCCGGAGTTCGAGATCGCCAGCAGCACGTCCCGGGGCCGCAGGCGGCCCAGGTCGCCGTGCAGGGCCTCGGCGGGGTGCAGGTAGAAGGAGGGAGTCCCTGTGGAGGCCAGGGTGGCGGAGAGCTTCTGGCCCACCAGCCCGGCCTTGCCCATGCCGGTCACCACGACCTGGCCCTGGGCCCCGAGGATCAGCTCCACGGCCCGGTCGAAGCGAGCGTCCAGGAGCCCCTCCAGGCGCTCGATGGCGGCCGCCTCCAGGCGGATCACCTCCGCGGCCCGCTGGCGCCGTCCGTCGTGCTTTTCGTTCGTCATCCTGCTCCCCAGCGCGTCCTGCGCGCTGTGCGTCGGGGATTGTAGGAGAACAGGGGGGCCGTGGCGATTGGCCGCAGGGCCCCAGACTGCTATAAGGCCCGTCGATTCGCGAAGTTCCCGCAAAGCGACCCCTCACGAGCCCCGGAGCCGGCCATCTTCCTCGCCATCTCGGACAACCAGACGCTGATCGTCGGCGCCCTGAGCCTGGGATTCCTGATCATCTCCCTCGGGATCCACGAGGCGGCCCACGCCTTCGTGGCCTGGCGCTGCGGGGACTCGACGGCCAAGGACATGGGCCGCATGACCCTGGATCCGATCCCGCACATCGATCCGTTCATGACGATCCTGATGCCGGCGGCGCTCTACTTCACCACCGGCTTCATGTTCGGGGGCGCCAAGCCGGTGCCGGTCCAGTATCACCGTCTCCGTAACCCCTTGCGGGACATGATGATGGTGGCCCTGGCCGGTCCGGTGTCGAACTTCCTCCTGGCGGTCCTGTTCATGGTCGTCTGGAAGACACTGATCTACGTGGCCGGCTTCGAGACCAACCAGGTGGCCGTCCAGGTCATGGCGGCCACGGTGCGCTGGAACCTGCTCCTGGCGGCCTTCAACATGATCCCGGTCCCGCCCCTGGACGGGTCGCGGGTGATGACCTGGATCCTGCCCGCCTCCCTGCGGGAGGGCTACGCCTCCCTGGAGCGCTTCGGGATGATCCTGGTCATGGGCCTCGTCATCTCCGGCGTGCTGCGCTACGCCTTGCCCCCCATGATAGACGTGATGCTCGGCTGGACCGATTTCCTGACCGGAGGCACCTGGGTTTGAAGGACTACACCGTCTTCCTCGAGAAGGTCTTCCGCGGGCCCATGGACCTGCTGCTGCACCTGGTGCGCGAGCAGGAGGTCGAGATCCACGAGGTCGAGATCTCCAAGGTCATCGAGGGCTACATGGGCTATCTCGAGGCCCTGCAGGACCTGGACATCGAGGTCGCCGGGGAGTTCGCCGTCATGGCCGCGACCCTGATGGCGATCAAGAGCCGCTCGCTCCTGCCGCGGGAGGAGATCGACCTGGAGGACGAGCTCGACCCGCGGGACGAGCTGATCCAGAGGCTGCTGGAGTACCGGCGCTTCAAGGAGGCCTCCGACAACCTGGCGAAGGGCCTCGAGGTGCGCGCCCAGCTCCATCCCCGCGGGTCCTTCCCGGAGCTGGCGGAGGAGCGCGCGGCGGACGAGCCCGTGCTCGACCTGGGCGACCTCTCGGCCTGGGACCTGCTCGCCACCTTCTCGCGCCTGATGCGCGAGACCCTGGCCAACCAGCCCCTGCACGTGGAGGGGGACCCGCGCCCCATGCGTTTCTACGTGTCGAGCCTGGCCCGCTCCATGCAGGCGGGCGGCGGTCGCCGGACCCTGAGCGAGCTGGTGGGCTCCCTCGAGGGGCCGGTCAACAAGGAGATATTCGTCGGCGCCTTCTGCGCGCTGCTCGAGCTGATCAAGATCGGCATCGTGACCGCCGAGCAGGGGGGACGCGTCGGTGAGATCGACGTGCTCCTGACGGACCAGGTCGAGGGAGACGTGGACGCCCTGCTGGAGGGCACGACCTTCGACGACGAGATCGACCCGCAGGCCTTCGAATCAAACGAAGCCTCCGACGAAGGGGAGGGTGAAGTCCAGGCCACCCAGCCCTCCGGAACCACCGACCCCACACCTCCGAAGGGCTGAGAGCACTCGGAGCCAGCGCCCCCTCTTACACAGGAGATCCCATGCAAGGAAACAGATCCCAGGCCGTCGCCTTCGTCCTCTCCGTGCTGCTCGGGTGGCTCGGCGTCGACCGCTTCTACATGGGGCAGGTCCTCCTCGGCATCCTGAAGCTCGTCACCTTCGGCGGCTTCGGCCTGTGGTACGTGATCGACAACATCCTGATCGGCATGGGCGTGGCCCGCGACGGAGAGGGCGAGCTGCTCGCGCGCCCGAGCTCGCCCGACGGCCGCTCCCAGGGTGTGGCCTTCCTCCTCAGCTACTTCCTCGGGGTCCTCGGAGTCGACCGGATGTACATGGGTTCGATCCTGCTCGGCGTGCTCAAGCTCGTCACCCTCGGCGGCTTCGGCATCTGGGCTCTGGTGGACATCTTCCTGATCGGGATGGGCGTGGCCCGCGACGGCGAGGGTCGGCCGCTGTCGAGCTGAGCGCCCCAGTCTGAGTGCGGGTCTTGGGGCCCGAGATCGACCTCCGCACGGCCCCGAGACCCCCTGGCGGGCCAGGAACCGGCCCTGCTGAGGGCGAGCCTCCGGGGCCCTCGGGGAATTCGCCGCAAGGGTGGACGAGAGCCCGACCAGCGACCATATTCCCGGACTCTGAACCGACCGATCCCCCCTCCGCGAGCCCCCTCGCGGGCTCCGACATCACCCGGGACGAACCCGCCCGGACCTCGAATCCAAGCAGAATGAGCAACGCCCTCGACGTCACCGACAGCACCTGGGAGTCCACCGTCCTCCAGAGCGATACCCCCGTCCTCGTGGACTTCTGGGCCGAGTGGTGCGGGCCCTGCAAGGCGATGGGACCCTTCGTCGACAAGCTGGCCGAGGAGCTCGGCGAGCAGCTGAAGGTCGTCAAGCTGAACACGCAGGACAACCCGGAGGTCCCCGGCCGCTACGGCATCGTCTCGATCCCGACCTTCGTCCTGATCAAGGGCGGCGAGGTCGTGCACCAGATCCTGGGCTCCATGCCCTACCCCGACTTCAAGAAGGAAGTCGAGTCGAAGCTGTAGGGGGCGACGCCTCCGCCGGATGCGCTGCATCTTCCTGGGCTCACCGCCCTTCGCCATGCCCGTCTTCGAGGCGCTCCTCGAAAGCGGGCATGATGTTTTGGCCCTCGTCACCCGCCCGGACAGACCTCGCGGGCGCGGGCGCGAGGTGGCTGCCTCCTCCCTGGTCGTACGCGCGCGGGAGGCGAAACTGCCCGTTCTCCAGCCGGTGACGACGAAGGACGCGGCCTTCATCGAAGAGCTGCAAGCCCTCGAGCCCGACGTGCTGCTGGTGGCGAGCTACGGAGAGATCCTCCGCCAGGACCTGCTCGAGCTCGCGCCCCACGGGGCCCTCAACGTGCACGCCTCCCTGCTCCCTCGCTGGCGCGGCGCCTCGCCGATCCAGCGCGCAGTCGCCGCCGGGGATGCGGAGACCGGGGTCACGATCCAGCGCATCGTGCTCGCCCTCGACGAGGGAGACGTGCTGCTGGAGAAGCGCCTCGCGATCGGGTCCGAGGCGACCTCGGGGTCCCTGTTCGGCGAGCTCGCTCAACTCGGCGGCGCGGCGGCGGTGGAGGCCCTGGATCGACTCGAGGCGGGTGCGGCGACCTTCACGCCCCAGAACCCCGAGCACGCGACCTACGCCCCCAAGCTGAAGAAGGCCGACGGCGAGGTGGACTGGTCTCGCGCCGCCGTGGAGCTCGAACGCCACGTGCGCGCCATGCACCCCTGGCCCGGAGCGCGGGCGGCGACGGCTGCGGGCAAGGAGTTCGTGATCGAGTCCGCGCGGCCCTCCGAGCTCGAGGGCGGCGCGCCCGGCGAGCTGCTGGAGGTCAGCCCGGGCTGCATCGTCGCCACGGGTGCAGGCAGCCTCGAGCTCCTGACGGTCAAGCCCGCGGGCAAGCGCGCCATGGAGGCCGGAGCCTGGCTGCGCGGGGCCCGCCTCGAGGCCGGGGAGCGGCTCCAGTCACCTCCCTCGACGCCGTGACCGGAGGAGCTCGATGATCCGCGAGCTGGCCTGGGAGCTCCTGCGCTCGGGGGACGCGGCACCCACCCGCGGGGTGGCGAGCGCCGCACGCGAGGCAGGGCTCGACGCCCGCGACCGAGGGCTCCTCAACCGCATGGTGCGCACGGAGGTGCAGCGCCGGGGCAGCCTGCACGCCCTGGTGCGCTCCTTCGCGCGGGGTAAGCCCAACCCGGACCTGGCCGCCTTCCTGCGGCTGGGGATGGCCCAGCTCTTCTTCATGGACCGCGTGCCGAGCCACGCGGCGGTCAGCGAGACGGTCGGGGCCGCCAGCAACTGCCTGGGCCTCGCCAAGGGCAAGTACGTGAACGGCGTGCTACGCACGGCCCTGCGTGCGGCGCAACCCGAGACGAGCGGCGACCCGCGGCGGGATCTCGTCGGCGTGCAGACCTCCTTCGGCCAGCCGATCTTCGCGGACCCCGAGGAGCACCCCTACCTGTGGGCCGAGGACGCCCTCTCCCTGCCGGCTCCGCTCTACAAGGGTTGGGTCAGGCGCTTCGGCCCGGAGCGCGCGCTCCAGCTCGCCGAGGACGCCCTGGTGGACCCGCGTCTCTCCCTGCGGGTGGTGCGCGGGAAGCGGGAAGAGCTGGCCCGGGAACTGGATGCCCACGAAGTGCCCACCGCCTGTGGAGAACACCCGGCGGTGCTGACCGCGGACCCCGCCGTGCTCGAGGCCGCCCTCGCGAGCGCCGCCTTCACCGAGGGGCGCCTGACCGTCCAGGGAGAGAGCGCCCTGCGCGCGGCCGAGGCCTGCGGTGCGCGGGAGGGCGAGCGCTGGCTCGACCTGTGCGCGGCGCCGGGGGGCAAGACAGCGGTACTGGCGGCGACGTCGGCGCAGGTCGTCGCCTGCGACGTGTCGCCGGCCAAGCTCGAACGGCTGGGAGAGACCCTCGCGCGCCTGCAGCTCGCCGACGCGGTCGAGCTCTCTCTGATCGAGGAGGGCGGTGCCCCGCCCGAAGGCCCCTTCGACGGGGTCCTGGTGGACGCCCCCTGCTCGAACACGGGGGTCCTCGCCCGCCGCCCCGACGCCCGCTGGCGCTGGGGACCCAGGTCCCGGCGCTCCCTGGCGGAGGTCCAGACCGCGCTCCTCGCCACGGCCGCGGCGCGGGTGCGCCCGGGCGGGGCACTCGTCTACTCGACCTGCTCCATCGAGCCGGACGAGAACGAGCAGCGGGCCAAGGCCTTCCTGATGGAGAACGCGGGCTGGGACCTCGAGGAGGAGGCCCTCGGCCTGCCGCGCCCACAGGACGAGGCCGGCCCCGTGGACGGCGGCTATTTCGCGCGGCTGCGCAAGCCCTCCTGAGCCGGCCCCCCCCCTGGGCGCGGGGATTTGTCCCCATGACCCGGGGGCTCGCCCTAACCTGGGTGGGACCTATTGGACCTCGGGCCGCCCTCTCTCCTCACCTCGCCAGCGGCCGTGACCACTTATCCAGCTCCATGGCTCACCCCCTCCTCTTCCTGGCCCTCGGGGCCGTCTCAGGCACCCAGGTTCAGTTCACCGACGCCACCAATGCCGCAGGCGTCTCCTACCGGCAACTCGTCGAGACCTCCGTGTCCTTCCAGGACATGGCGGCCATGACCGGAGGCGCGGCGGCGGGGGACTACGACGGAGACGGCTGGGTCGACCTGTTCGTGTGCATCATGGACCGGCCCTCTCGCCTGTTCCGCAACCTGGGCGAGGTCGGGGGCGTGCACCAGGGCTTCGAAGAGGTCTCGGAGTCGGCCTTCCTGCCACTGCCGCCCCAGGCGCGCATCAACGGTGCGACCTGGGCCGACGTGGACGGGGACGGGGACCTGGACCTGCACATGACGGCGCTCCCGACGGAGCGCTACTTCCTGTGGATCAACAACGGCCAGGGGCAGTTCACGGAGGAGGGCATCGTGCGCGGCGCGGCCCAGGACACTGGCGAACTGCACCTGGGCTTCAGCTCGGCCTTCGGTGACTACGACCGGGACGGGTACCTGGACCTCTACGTGGCCGAGTGGGGCAATTCGAACATCGGCGCGGTGCCCTCCCACTCGCGCCTCCTGCGCAATCGCGGCGCCGCGGCGCCGGGTTACTTCGAGGACGTGACCGACGCAGCCCAGGTCTCCATCGACGACAGCGCCCCGACCGCGCCGTCCGGTACGTGGAGCGGGGTCTACGCGTTCACGCCGCGCTTCAGCGACCTGGACGACGACGGCTGGCCCGACCTCGCCATCGCCGGTGACTTCCTCACCAGCCGCCTCTTCTGGAACGACGGGGACGGCACCTTCACCGACGGGACGATCACCTCCGGCGTCGGCACGGACGAGAACGGCATGGGCGCCACCACCGCTGACCTGAACGGCGACGGGCACCTGGACTGGTTCGTGACCTCGATCTACGACCCCCAGGACCCCTGCAACACGATCGGTGGTTGCAACTGGGGCGGCTCGGGCAACCGGCTGTTCCTGGGGGACGGCAACCGCGGCTTCACGGACGGCACCGACGCCCAGGGCGTGCGCGACGGCGGCTGGGGTTGGGGCGCGGTCCACCTGGACTACGACAACGACGGGCGCCTCGACCTGGCCATGACCAACGGCATCGTCTGGCGCGGCACGAACTTCGAGGACCGCTTCAACCACGACGCCACGAAGCTGTGGCGCGGCACGGCGAACGGCTTCGTGGACGTCGGCACCTCGGTGGGAATCGTCGACCGCAGGTCCGGCAAGGGCCTCCTGACCCTCGACTACGACAGAGACGGAGACACCGACCTCTTCGTGACCAACGCCGGGCACCTACCCTGCCTGTACCGCAACGACGGCGGCAACGACGCCCACTGGCTGCAGGTGGAGCTGCGCGGCGCGAACGCCAACACCTTCGGGGTGGGCGCACGCGTCAAGCTCTGGCCGGTCGCAGGGGCCGCGCCCCAGGTGCGTGAGGTGAGCGCCAGCTCGAACTACCTGAGCCAGTGCGAGAACCTGCTCCAGTTCGGCCTGGGAGCCCACACGACGGTCCACAGTCTCGAGATCCGCTGGCCCAGCGGACAGATGACCGTCCTCAACGACCTGGCCGCGGACCAGCGGATCTTGGTGGTCGAGCCCTAGGGCTGGCCGAGTTCGGGGCGGCACCGTATCCTCCCCGCATGGCACGCACCTCCCGCTACGAGAACTCCGGGGGCGAAGAGGGCTCGCGCCCGCGTCGCCGGCCCAAGAAGCAGGGCCCGCCCCTCGTCCCCATCCTGGCCTTGGTCGTGGTCATGGCGGGAGCCGTTTGGCTCGCACGCAGGGCCGCTCAGAACAAACCCGAGGAGCAGCCGCCGAAGGAGGAGGTCAAGGCCGCCGAGATCTTCGGTGACCTGCCGGAGGAGCAGCCCCCGGACCGCACCGGCATGGGCCAGGGGAACTTCAAGCTCAAGAACGCGGCCCCCGAGGGCCTGGCGAACAACGCGAACTGGCAGGAGGCCCTGGCGGTCGCCGCCCGCGCCCAGGCAGCTCTCGACGTGGCGAAGAAGGCCAAGGCCGCTGATGACCACGCCACCTGGAACAAGCGCGGCGTCGAGGCCAAGGAGCTCTACGACGAGGCGATCACGATGACCGCCGTCTGGGAGGAGGAGCTCCTCGAGCAGTACGGCGACAAGGACCGTCAGGTCCGTGCGATCATGAAGACGCGCAGCAAGTGGTTCGACCTCCTGCGCACCCTGCACAAGACCACGGGTCGCGAGTAGGGGTCTGGTGTCCCCCGCGATGCGCCGTGCCCTGGTGACCGGCGCCTCGTCGGGCATCGGCGCGGCCACGGCGCGCCTGCTCGCCGAGGAGGGCTTCCGCGTCGCGCTCCTGGCGCGCAAGGAGGCGGCGCTGCAGGAGCTGGCCGCCGAGCTCCCCGGGGAGGGGCACCTGGTGCTCCCCTGCGACCTGTGCGACACGGAGGCCCTGGCAGCTGCCTTCGAAGAGCTTGGCGCGGCCTTCGGCGGCCTCGAGCTGCTCGTCAACAACGCCGGCTTGGGCTACCGCGCACGGGTCGCCGAGCTGGACGAGGGATTGCTCGAGCGACTGTTCCGGACCAATGTGCTCGCCGTCCTACACGCCTCGCGCCTGGCACTGCCCTGGCTCCGTCTCGGTGAGCGGCCCGTCGTGGTCAACGTCTCCTCGGTGGTCGGCCGCCGCGGCATCCCCGGCCAGGTGGCCTACGCGGCGTCGAAGGCCGCAGTCTGCTCCATCGGCGAAGGCCTGCGGGTGGAGTGGGCCGAGGAGGAGATCGCCGTCTGCACCCTCGACCCAGCCCTGACCGCCACGGGCTTCTTCGAGGCTCAGGCCAACCCCTCCGGCCTTCCCCACCCCGACCTGGCCTCGGCCTCGGGGCCCGAACATGTCGCCCTCGAGGTCCTGAGCCTCTTCCGGGAGCCGCGGCCGGAGCGCAACCTGCGCTGGAAGTGGCGGCTGCTCGGGATGCTCTCGGTCTTCACCCCACGGCTCGCGGACCGGCTCCTGGTCAGGTACCTGGGCGGGGGCTGGAGCGCGCCCCGGCGCTAGAGCAGGGTCTCGCCCGCCGGCGGGTCGTCGAGCTCCGAGAGCACCGCCGCGTCCGCCTCATCGAAGATGTTGCCCCACTCGGTCTCGCCGGAGGGCGGGGGCGGGAGGTCACTCGGCAGGGCAGGGGCCGGCTCGACGTTGTCCTCGAGCCAGCGGCGGTTGGACTGGACCGTGCCGACGACGACCAGGACCAGGAGGTCCGTCTCGGCCGCGATGCAGCCCAGGATCTCCGCCGGGACGATGGCCGGCATGCAGAGGGTCAGGACCTGCCCATGACGCGAGAGCGGAACCAGGGCGTTCTCGAGCAGGAACTCCACGTCGAGGCCGCGCTGGGCCTCGGGGTCCGGCTTGACCATGTCGACGGTCAGGAAGGGCAGGCTGTAGAGCTGACAGACGACCTGGGAGAGCTCCCAGTCCGAGACGAGGTTGGCCGTGACCAGCGCCTCGGGAAAGGGCAAGCCGCCGTGGCCCGCCATGGACAGGGCGTCCTGAACCGCCTGGCCCTCCACGAGCCCTCGATCGACGAGGGCCTCGGCCAGGCGCTGATATCCCAGTCGTTGATTGTTCATCCGCTTCCCGGGGGCCCCGGGGAGACGCGACGGGGGATGCGCGGGGGGCCCGGGTCTGTATCGGGCGACGGAGCGGCTCCGCTGGAGCGCCAATGGGGACTTCTGAGGCCCTGAAGGGCCTCGGAAGGGAGCTAAACGTCCAGGTTCGTCGCCTCGAGGGCGTGGCGCTCGATGTACTGCCGGCGCTGCTCGACACCATCGCTCATCAGGACCGTGAAGATCTGGTCCGCGGCCACGGCGTCCTCCAGCTCCACCCGGTAGAGGCTGCGCACGTTCGGGTCCATCGTGGACTCCCAGAGCTGCTCGGCGTCCATCTCGCCCAGACCCTTGTAGCGCTGGATCTCCACGTCTCCCTGGCCGGCGGTGCGGATGGCCCCGGCGAGCTCCGAGAGACGCGTGCACTCGACAGTGGTCTTGCCGCCTGCGACGGTCCAGGTCCCGCCACCCTGGAAGGAGAGGCCCTCGTCGGCCAGCTCCTTGAGCAGGGTCTCGAGCTCCTCTTGGTGCGCCACGTGCGTCAGCGCGATCTGAGCGTCATCGAGGCTGACCTCGGACTCAGGGCCCTGGTGGATCGCGAGCTCCTCGGTGCCGAGCCGCTTCTTCTGCAGCTCGAGGTAGTCGTTCAGCTCCTGCAGGGAGCCGAAGAAGGAGTCCACCTCACCCTCACGGGCCCAGTGGGAGGAGACTCTTGAGCCGTCGAAACCGGCGATCAACTCGTCCACGGGTAGCGGCACACCTACCGGCGCCAGCTTGGGCGCCAGAGCCTCGAGCCTGGCGAGCTTGCTGGAGAGGGCCCCCAGCTCGGCGGCGCTCCAGGTCTTGCCGCTGGTCGCATCGGTCAGGGTCAGGGAGTTGATGCCGAGCTCGATCAGGTAATCGCGCAGCTCTCCGTCGGTGATGATGTAGCGCTCCTGCTTCTTGCGCTTGACCTTGTAGAGCGGCGGCTGGGCGATGTAGAGGCGCCCGGCGTCGATCAGCTCGTGCATGTGACGGAAGAAGAACGTCAGGAGCAGGGTGCGGATGTGGGAGCCGTCCACGTCCGCGTCCGTCATGATGATGATCTTCCCGTAGCGCAGCTTCTCGGTGTCGAACTCGTCGGCGATGCCGCAGCCGAGGGCCGAGATGATGAGCTGGATCTCGGAGTGGCCGAGCATCTTGTCGAGGCGTGCCCGCTCGACGTTCAGGATCTTGCCCTTCAGCGGCAGGATGGCCTGGTTGCGCCGGTCACGGCCCATCTTGGCCGAGCCACCCGCGGAGTCGCCCTCGACCAGGAAGATCTCGGATTCGGCCAGGTCCTGGCTCTGGCAGTCGGCGAGCTTGCCGGGCAGGTTGCCGCTGGCGAGGGCCGACTTGCGGCGCACGAGCTCGCGCGCCTTGCGGGCGGCCTCGCGGGCCTGCATGGCGCGCAGGGCCTTGTTGATGATCGTCTTGGCGACCTGGTTGTGCTCCTCCAGGTAGGTGCCGAACATCTCCCCCACCGCGGACTCGACGATGCCCTGGGCCTCGCGGTTGCCGAGCTTGTCCTTGGTCTGCCCCTCGAACTGGGGATCGGGCAGCTTGATGGCGAGGATGGCGGTCAGGCCCTCGCGGAAGTCGTCGCCCGAGGGGAGCTTCTTGTCTTCCTTGATCAGCTTCTCGGTCTTCGCGTAGTTGTTCAGCGTGCGCGTCAAGGCCGAGCGCAGGCCGGCCACGTGCGTCCCCCCGCCGTGGGTGTTGATGTTGTTGGCGAAGGTGAAGACCGTCTCCTGGTAGGCGTCCGTGTACTGGAGCGCCAGCTCGACCTCGTACTGGTTGTTCTCGTCGTCGGGGTCGGTGACAGACTTGACGAAGTGGATGACCTCCTCGTGGAGCGCGTTCTTGTTGGCGTTGACGTCCCGCACGAAGGAGAGCAGGCCGTCGTCGTATTCGTGGGACTCGGAGTGACCTGTGCGCTCGTCGTTGAGGACGATCTTGATGCCTCGCGTGCCCATCAGGTAGGCCTGCTCGCGCAGGCGCTTGGCGACGATCTCCAGCTCGTACTCGGTGGTGGAGAAGATCTGCGGGTCCGGCTTGAAGCGGATGATGGTGCCGGTCTTCTTGGTCGTGCCGGTGACCTTGAGCTCCTCGGTGCACTCGCCGCGCTCGAATCGCATCTGGTGCACCTCGCCGCTCTGGTGAACCTCGACCTCGAGCCACTCGGCCAGGGCGTTCACGCAGGAGACGCCGACTCCGTGGAGGCCGCCGGAGACCTTGTAGGCCCCGCTGTTGAACTTGCCGCCGGCGTGCAGCTTGGTGAGCACGACCTCGACCGCGGGCTTGCCCTCCGAGGCGATCACGCCCACGGGGATGCCGCGGCCGTTGTCGCTCACCGAGCAGGAGCCGTCCTCGTGCAGCGTGACGACGCACTCGTCCGAGTGGCCCGCCAGAGCCTCGTCCATGGCGTTGTCCACGACCTCCCAGATCAGGTGGTGCAGGCCGCGCACGTCCGTGTCCCCGATGTACATCGCGGGGCGGATGCGGACCGGCTCGAGCCCCTCGAGGACGGTGATCGACTCGGC
This sequence comes from uncultured Planctomycetaceae bacterium, assembly GCA_964591315.1. GTDB lineage: Bacteria > Planctomycetota > UBA1135 > UBA1135 > JABACD01. The sequence continues at coordinate 21,935 of CAZQAT010000033.1, read as the reverse complement.
GCCGTACTCGGCTTCGACGCGGCTCTCGAGGGACCCGCTCTGGACCGGGTCGGGTTGGGGGGCGATCGGATCGGAGGTCATCGCTAGCGTTTCAGGCGGAACGAGATCTTCTTGATGACCTCCTCGCCGAGGCCGCGGTTGGCGGCCTGGCGGTAGGAGTCACCGGTGAAGCTCTGGAGCTCGTGGAGGTGGGCGGCGGACTCGACCTCGACGGTCAGCTCACCGAATTGGAAGTGCACGGGCTTGGCTCGCTCTCGCAGCTGGGGCCCGAGGGCGTCGGAGAAGGCGCCGAAGACTCGCGCGTGGCGCAGCCTGTCGCCGAGGCCGCTCTCTCGCAGAAAGCCGCGCAAGGCGTCCCCGAGCGCGACAGTGCCGCCCCTCTTACCGGAGGAGCCGCCCATGGAGCGCCTCCGTGAGGGGCGTTGGGAGTCGAGACCTTGGCCCAACTCGAGTGCCTCAGGCGTCCACCGTGATCGGCATCACGATGTAGATGTAGTTCTCGCCCAAGCTGAACTTGCCAGGGCTGGACTTGTCGTTGAACTCCAGGCGCACAGGCTCCCGCTCGGCGTTCTTGATCCCGTCCAGGACGTAGTCGGGATTGAAGGCGATCTGGGCGGCGCCGCCGTTGTAGTCGATCTCCATGTGAGCTTGAGCCTCACCCCGGCCGACGGATTGGCCGAAGAGCTCCATCTCGCCCTTGTCCACCTTGAGCCGCACGGCACGGGCCTCGTCACCAGTCACGTTGGCAACAAGGCGCAGCTTGCGGCCCAGGAGTTCGCCATTGGCCTCCACCACGTGCTTGGACTCCTTGGGAATGACCTCGGAGTACTTGGGGTACTCGCCGTCGATCAGGCGCGCGAAGATCTCGGCGTGCTGGGTCTTCATGCCGATCTGGTTCTCCCCAAAGCTGAGCTGGATGCGGGCCAAGGGGTCGTCGATGACCCGGCAGAAGAGCTGAATGCCCTTGGTGGGCACGATCGAGGGAGGGACCGCCTCAGGAGCCTCCTCCACGGCCGCATTCGACAGGGCCAGTCGCCGGCCATCGGTGGCGACCATCTGCAGCGAACCGTCATCGACGGTCAGGAGCACCCCGTGCATGGCGTAGCGACCCGCGTCCCGGGCAGCAGCGAAGGCGGTCTGGGAGACCAGGCGGGTGAAGGTCCCCGCCTGCAGGGCCATGGTGTCCTTGTCGTCGAACTTCGGCGTGACCGGGTACTCGTCGGCATCCATGGTGACGAGCTCGCACTTGTCCGCCCCGCCGGTGATCGTGCAGGCCCCGTCCTCGGCCGCCAGGGTCACGGTCTCACTGGTCAGATCCCGGATGAAGTCCAGGGCGACACGCGCTGGGATGACGGTCACACCGGGGTCCGCCACCTTGACGTTGTCGATCACGTAACGCACGGAGACCTCGAGGTCGGTGCCGATCAACTCCAGAGCGGAGTCGGTGGCGACGAACTTCACGTTCTCCAGCACGGGCTTCGTGCTGCGAGCGGGGATGACATTGTTGACGATCGCCAAGCCTTCTCGGACTTTCTCGCGATCACAGAGGACCTTCATGGCGATGGTGCGTGGCTGGAGATGCGGGGGGGTGGCGTGGACAAGTTCTGGGCCTCCCTCTCTTAAAGAAGAATCATCTTCTTAATAAGGGCGGCTCGTAATCGTGGACAGGTGCTGACAGTGCGAACACAACCTCCAGGGTCATCAGACTTTGCAAGCCGTCGAGGCCTGTTGGTAGAGACGCGGAGGAGGTGGATAACGCGGCAGTGGGGAGGGAGTTGTGAACGGTTCTTCAGGGTGGCGCAGTGTGCGGCGCGAGCAGCGTGGAAAGGACTTCGGCAGTCCACAGGCTGTCACGGTGTACTCACGATCCATGCAGGTTCTATCCACGCCGTGTCCGCGGGAAGCCCGGGCTGGTAGGCGCTGCTCTGACCGGACTCCAGGCGCCCTCCGGGGGCTCCCAGGATCCCTCGGAACTCCCCATAGAGTAGGCAAATCGGGCCTGAAAGTACATCTCCCACGGGTCTCCGAGGGGCCCCAGAAAGGCCTGAGTTCAGGGCCGATTGACACTGCCCACGGGCCTCTCTCGCCCTGGAGAGTGAGGCGGGCCCGGGGGGTCGATCGCGGGGCCTCTCAGCCGGAGGCTTGTAGGTCGTCCAGGAAGCCGCCGAGGAGGTCGCGGGTGACATCGTCATCCTGGTTGAGTTGCTCGATCTTGCGCACGGCGTGCAGGACGGTGGAGTGGTCTCGGCCGCCGAAGAAGCCCCCGATCTCTTCCAGGGAGTGGCGGGTGATCTTGCGCGCCAGGAACATCGCCACCTGGCGCGGAAAGGCGATCTGGTTGGTGCGCTTCTTGGACTGCAGGTCGGAGAGCTTGACCCCGAAGTGGCCCGTGACGACCTCGATGATGTCGTCCATCGAGGGTTGGCCACGGCGCTTGTTGAAGACATCGGTCAGGACCTCGCGGGCGAAGTCCAGGCCGATCGCCTGGCCGGTGACGTTGGAGAAGCTGTAGAGCTTGTTCACCGTGCCCTCCAGCTCGCGGATGTTGGTGTCGACCCGCTCGGCGATGATCTGAGCCACCTCGTCGGGTAGCTCCTGGCCCCGCTCGCGGCCCTTGCGCTTGAGGATCGCCATGCGCGTCTCGTAGCAAGGGGGCTCGATCTCGGTCACCAACCCCCACTTGAAGCGCGAGACGAGGCGATCCTGGAGGGTGGGGATCTCCTTGGGCGGTGAGTCCGAGGAGAGGATGATCTGCTTGCCCGCGTTGTAGAGGGAGTTGAAGGTGTGGAAGAACTCCTCCTGCGTGCGTTCCTTGTTGGCGAGCAGGTGAATGTCGTCCACCACGAGCACGTCCACGTTGCGGTACTTCCCGCGGAACTTCTGCAGGTCCCCGTTCTCGAGGGCGCTGATGAAGTGGTTCACGAAGGTCTCGCAGGAGAGGTACAGGATCCGCACGTCGACCCAGTTCTCGATCAGCGAGTAGCAGATGGCCTGCAGGAGGTGTGTCTTGCCGAGGCCGACGTTCCCGTGGAGGAAGAGCGGGTTGTAGGTCTTGCCGGGGGCCTCGGAGGTTCCGAGGGAGACGGCGTGGCAGAAGCGGTTGCAGGGGCCGACGACAAAGTTGTCGAAGGTGTAGCGCGGGTTGAGGCCGATGTCGCTGCCCGCGGCGAGACCTCCGACGGTGCCGTTACCGCTCGTCGTCCTCGAAGGTTGCGGGGGGGCGGACTGACGGCGGGCGAAGCCGGTCTCGGGTGCATCGGGGGACCGCTCCTCCACCTCGGAGTCGGGCGCCGTCTCGCCGGGCTCCTCCAGCTCCCCGACGCTGGCGGCGATGGTCAGCTCCGGATTGACGCTGAACTCGCACTTCATACGGCGCGAGAGCTGCCGCTGGGCGGCATCCTCGATCACCTCGCGGTAGTAGCTGCGGAGCCAGTCACGGGAGAAGGCGTTCTGGACCGCGATGCAGAGGGTGTCCCCCTCGACACTCGCGAGGTCCGCGCGCCGGAACCAGGTCTCGAACTGCTCCGGTTGGATGCGCTTGCGAATCGAGGAGCGCAGTTCCCGCCACAGCTCGCTCCGTTGCTGTTCGTCGCTGCGCTCGTCCGCGTTCTTCTGCTCGGCGGCAGGCGACTCGGTCGTCCGCTGGGTCTTCGCGCGGGGCTCCGTCGACTCGTCGGACGGCGCTCGAAGGCTGGAACGATCGGCCTCAGGCATGGTGGCGTGCAGGAGAGAAGCGGAGGGGGAGTCGGAGTGGGCGGTCGGTGTCTTGGACCGCTGGCGCGAGGTCGCCGCCAGGGGCGACGGAGGGGCGGGAGCTGAAGAAGCCTAGGCGGCTCGGTCAGCTCCGCGCCCCGCGGGCCCACCGGGCAGTCATGCCCGGTCGAGTTCGGGTCCGGCGGATCAAGGCTTGAGGTGCCCCCGTAACGGAGTGTTCATGCGCATGGCGCGCAGCGGGGGTCGGGTTCTCGAGCACGTGGTCCATGGCGCGTTCTCCGCGGCGCGGCGGAGGGTCGGCCATTAGAGTGAGGGACATGGCGCGGGTCAACGAATGCCCGCCAAACCCTTGGCACTCTGTTCGTGGGCGGCGCGCTCAGTTTCGCGCGCGAAGTTCGCGCAAAACTGTCCCCACGATTTCCACAGCGCTGTGGATATCCTCGGTCGTCGTCGTGCGACCGAGGGACAGACGTAAACCCGCGCGCGCTTCTTCCTCCGGTCGTCCCATCGCGAGCAAGACGTGCGAGGCCTCGATCGCTCCGCTCGAGCAGGCCGAGCCCAAGCTCGCCTCGACGCCCTCCAAGTCCAGACGTGCCAACAACGTCCGTCCATCGACACCCCCGACCGCGACGCACAGGGTGTTCGGCAGGCGCGTGGGTGCGTCGATCGCCGGGCCGAGCAGCCGCAGGTCGGGTTCGTGACCTACGAGGCCCTCCCACAGGGCTGTGGACAACTCCCTGAGCCCGCGATCATAGCCCTCCTGTTCGGAGACGGCCAGCTCGACCGCCAGGGCCGCGGCGGCAATGCCCGCCACGTTCTCCGTGCCCGACCGCAGGCCGTGCTCCTGGCCGCCCCCGTGCAACACCGGTGCGAAGGGCAAACCCGCGCGACGAACGAGAATTCCCACGCCCTGGGGTCCGCCGACCTTGTGGGCGCTCAAGCTGGCGAGGTCGACGCCCCAGGCGCGCAGCTCCAGGGGCACCTTGCCCAGGGCCTGGACCGCGTCCGTGTGCCAGACCGGGGCGCCCTCGCCCAGGGATTGCAGGCGGCCGGCGATCGCCTCCATGGGGGCCAGGCTGCCCACCTCGTTGTTGGCGGTCATGACCGACAGGAGCCGACAGTCGGGCTCGGCGGCGGCGGAGGTGATCCCCTCGAGTTCGATGATCCCCTCGGCGTCCACCGGCAGGGTCCACAGGCGGTGCCCGCCTCGCGCGAGGGCCGCGGCGGTCTCCAGCACGGAGGAGTGCTCCGTGGCGCCGATGGCCAGCCCCCCACCGAGGGCCTCCAGCACCCCGTGCAGGGCGCCGTTGTTCGACTCGGTGCCCCCCGAGGTGAACAGCACCCACTCCTCGGGCACCCCCAGGGCCGCGGCCACCTGCTCTCGGGCCTCGTCGACCACCGCCCGGGCCCGGCGGCCGGAGGCGTGGGTGGCGGAGGGGTTGCCGAGCCCCGCGTCGAGCTGCTCCTCCCAGAGCCGGCGCACCTCGGGCCGGGTCGGTGTGGTGCCGTTGTGGTCCAGGTAGACGCTCACGCCCCCTAGTTTGCGCCGCTGGCCCTCCGCGCGTCCCGAGGAATCGGGGAAGGCGCGGTCGGCAGCCTCAGGAGTCGACCTCGAAGGCCTCGGGGGGCAGGGGCGGCAGGTCCTGGCTGCGCATGATGCGCAGCTCCTCCTCCACGGCGTCCCCGTGGTGGGCGGCGAGGGGCTGGGGGCGGACGGGATCGCGGGTCTCGTCCGGGCCCGAGGCCTCGGCTCCCGGGGGCGCGGCCTGCGGAGTCAGGGTCACCTGGGAGAGGGGCGGCTCGGGGGCGGGCTCTGGGCTCGACGCGTCCAGCGCGGGGGGGCTCGCCGGCTCGATGGCCTGAGCCTCGGCGCTCCCCGGCTGAGGAGCTTCGGGGGCCGGGGTTGCGGCCTTCGAGGAGGCCGGCGGCTTCGTGGGCCGAGGGTCTTTCTCCCGCGCCTTGGGCACGGGCGGTGGGGCTGGCACCTGGCCCGCCTTCTCCTCCGTCCGCTGGGTGGCGAGGCTGCGCACGTCCTTCGGCTCCGGAAGGCCTGACAGGGATGGGTGGCCCTTCTCCTGAGCGATGACCTCGAGGGCCAGGCGCCGGTAGTCGAGGGCCCCGTTCGACTCCGGGGCGTAGTCGATGATGCTGGTGCCGAAGCTGGGGGCCTCGGCGAGCTTGACGTTGCTGCGGACCGGCTGGCGGAAGACCTGGCCGGGGAAGTACTTGCGGATCTCGGCCAGGACCTCGCGCGCCAGGCGCAGGCGGCTGTCGTAGAGGCAGGGGGCGATGCCGGTGATCTTCAGGCCCGGGTTCAGGCGCTTCTGGATCAGGGTCACCACCTCCACCAGCTTGCTCATGCCCATCAGGGCCAGGAACTCCGTCTGGACCGTGATGATGACCTCGTTCGCCGCCGCCAGGGCGTTGATCGCCAGCAGGCCCAGGCTCGGCGGGCAGTCGAAGATGACGTAATCGGCGGGTCGGCCGCCCAATTCTCCCTGGGCCTCCCCTTCCCAGGCTTCGATGGCGTCCGAGAGCAGGTTGTCGCGGCCGATGGCGCTGGCGAGTTCGAGCTCGGCCCCGGAGAGGTCGATGTTGCTCGGAAGCACCCGCAGGTTCGCTTCCTTGGTCGCGTGCAACGCCTCGGCGAAGGTCGAGGCCCCGTGCAGCACGGTGTAGGCCGACGGCTTGGACGGCTCGGGCTCGATGCCGAGGTGCAGGCTGAGGTTGGCCTGGGGGTCGAGGTCGACGGCCACGACCCTCCGTCCCTGTTCCGCCAGGGCGGCGCCCAGGTTCACCGAGGTGGTCGTCTTGCCGACCCCGCCCTTCTGATTGATGATCGCGATCCTGCGCATGTCAGCCGAACGGCGCGCGATGGCGCCGGATCCGCACGATAGCGACGGGGAGAGGTTCGACCAAGGATCAGCCCGGACCTCTCAGTCGGAGGGGGCCTCACCCACGTGGAGGGCCAGGTGCTCGCCGGCGAAGGGGTCGAGCTCGGCGGTCCAGGGGTCGATCCACTCGGTCCCGTGCCGGGCGATCCACTCGAAGGGCGCCAGGAGCTCGTCCTGGGGTCCGCCACGGGGTCGCAGGCCGTTCCTGATGCGCCGCCGATGCCGCTCGCGGCGCCCCCCCACCGTGGCCTCGACGCGGCCGACCTTCGAGATCAGGCGTCCCAGGACCTCCTCGAGCTCCCTCGAGGCGGCCTTGAGGGGCGAGGCCAGGGTGGGATCCAGCTCGAGCAGGGGCGCACGCCGCGCTGCGAGCTCGCTGCGAGCATGGTCGGCGATGGCGCGCAGCTCCCCCACCAGCTCCCCCGCCCGAGCCGCCTCCTCGGCGTCTACCTCCTTCGGCGATCCCAGGAGAGCCTCGGTGGCCGTCAGCTCCAGCCGCTCGAGGGCCAGGCGGGCGTCCTCGTCGAACCAGGTGACCCGCGTGCGCGGCACGACCGCGGCGCTCGGCAGCTCCAGCTCCTCGGCCACCGGGCGCCAGCGCAGGTGGCGCAGGAGGTCCTCCTCCTCCGCGACCTCGGCCGCCACCGGCAGGAGCAGGCCCCGCACGGCGGCCCGGGCGGCCTCGCCGGCGGCCCAGGCGTTGGGCTCCTGGACCAGCTCGGCGGCGAGCTCGGCGGCCGTGCGCGAACCCGGCTCGTCGGCGTAGCGGAAGCCGTCACCTCCCGACCGCAGAGGGCGGCGGCCGGCCGTGTCGAGGCGAACGACGAGGGGCTCGTCACGCAGCCTCTGCCCCTCGGCGACCAGCCGCGCGGGCAGGGCGTCGAAGGCCTCGAGGGCCCTCGACTGGGCGCCGCTTCCCACGAGCTGCGCGAGGGCATGGGCGACCTCCTCCCCCAGGACCTGTGGCTCGACGACGACGAGGCCCACCTGACCGAAGAGCTCGTAGGCGCAGCGGGTGAAGGCCGTGGGCAGGCTCTCGCCGGCCCGGGGCACGAAGAGGTCGAGGGCCCGCGCGCAGTGCGGCAGGTCGCCGTAGAGCTGGGACAGCGCCGCCCTCAAGGCGCCGAGCCCGTGGGCGTGGACGTCGAGGGGCAGGGTGTGCAGGGGGACGTTTCGCGTCGAGGGCAGGTCGAGACCGAGCTCCTGCAGATCGAAGTGCCGGTTGAGCACACAGGCCGTCATCAGCTCCACGCCGCAGCCCTCGTCCGCGTGGTTCCAGAGCACGGGCACCACCCGCTCGCCCCAGGTGGCCTCGAGCTCCCGGGCGAGCTTCACCGCCTGGGCGCAGCGCCACAGATTCGCCGCGGGGCCGAAGAGCAGCCCCGGCCGGGCGCTGGTGACGACACATGTGGTGCCGGGCTCCGCCAGGGCACGGACGGACTCGAGCACCGCCACCGGGGGTTGATGGGCCGCGGTCTGGGACTCGAGCCACCTGGCGAGGTGCGCACGCTCCCCCGGCAGGAAGCGGTCCAAGGGCGGCTCGACCTGGTCTGCGCGGCGCGCGACTCCGTTCGCTACGAGCTGGCCGGCGAGTGCGGTGCGGGCAAGGTCCGAGAGGCCGAGGAGGTCGGCGGCGAGGTGCTCGATGCGGATCGCCCCCACCGGCGGACCCTCAGCCGGCCGCGCCCAGGGCGGCGCGGAAGTCGGCGATCATCTCGTCGAGGGCCGTAGTGCTCGCGTCCTTCCAGGACTTGCCTGCGTGGCGCGGGTCGCGGTGGGCGTAGAGGATGCTGCGCGAGGCGAGCACCAATGCTCCGCGACCGCCGGGCAAGAAGCCGGGCACGGCATCCTTGGCGCCGGCGCCCTGGGCGCCGTAGCCGGGGATCAGGAAGGGGGTCTGGGGCATGAGGGCCCGCAGCTTGACGAGCTCGTCGGGGTGCGTGGCCCCCACCACGGCGCCGACGCTCGAGAGGCCGCACTCGCCACGCAGGGGCTCACCCCAGCGCTCCACGTGGGAGCCCACGAGCTCGGCCAGGGGCGGGGTGCCGTGCTCCTGGTACAGACCGCTGCCGGGATTGGATGTGCGCACCAGCACGTAGAGGCCCGCGCCCGCCCGGGCGGCGACCTCGACGAAGGGCTCCACGGAGTCCTCGCCGAGGTAGGGATTGATCGTGATGGCGTCGCAGCAGGCGTCGCCGTGGTCCTCGAGGTAGGCCTGGGCGTAGGCCCGGGCCGTACTCGCGATGTCGGAGCGCTTGAGGTCACCGATCACCACCAGCCCTGCGCGGCGAGCGGCCGCGACGACGCGTTCCCAGGCAAGGGCGCCGTCCGCACCCAGGCGCTCGAAGAAGGCCGACTGGGGCTTCACCGCGGGCACGCGCCCCGCGACGAGGTCGACGACTTCCAGCAGGAAGGCCTCCACGGCCTGCGCGCGCTCGGCTCGCGGCGCGCTCTCGTCGCGCGCGACCGAGAACTCCTCCGGCAGGAGATCCAGATGCGGGTCGAGACCGATCAGACAGGGATTCCCCCGATCGGTGATCGCGGCGTCGAGGCGGTCGGCGTAGTTCATCGTCATGGTCGTGGTCATCCTGCCCTCCTAGCCCGGATTATTCATGAACACGTGCACCAGACACAGCAACTCGGTTCCTGGTGGTGCTTTGCGGGTTCTGTCGACGCAGGCGACCCTGAACGGGTCGTCGAGGAAGGCAGGTTCCGAGGAGCGCCGCCAGGGGCCGAGAGGCCGTCGAAGGCGGCCGCTTGCGAAGTCTGGTGTGCGTGTTCATGAACAATCCGGGCTAGGAATCCGTGGCTGCTTCACCGTCGCCAGCTTCGCCCAGCTCCGCACCCAGGGCGGTCAGTGAGTTCTCGAGCTCCTTTACCTGCTCGTGTGCGGGGATCAACACTCCAGCCGACACAGTCACGCGCAGGGCCTCGTCCACGGTGATCGGCAAGGGGATCAGGCGGTCCTCCTTGATGAACACGGTGAAGCCGGTCATGGGCATGGGCGAGGTGGGCACGAAGACCGACACGTAGCGCTCCCCCAGGTGCTCGTGGACAGTCTTCAGTCCTGGGCTGGTCACGAAGGCGATGGCCCACACACCCTCACTGGGGTAGGGCGCGGCCACGACGGTGTCGAAGTCGAACTCGGTCTCCGCGGCGAAGAATTCGACGAGCTGTTTCGTGTACGGATAGACCGACCGGATGACCGGGAGGTTCTGGGCTGCCCGGTCGACGGTCGCGATCATTCGCCTGCCGAGGAAGCCGCTGGTGAAGTAGCCGACCGTCAGCACCAGCAGCAGGCTGACCAGCACCCCCACCATCGGGTGCACGACCGCGCGCACCTCTCGCCGCAGCTTGTAGGGGTTGATCGCCAGGCCGTGCAGGTCTCTGAAGAAGCCCATCTCGGGCCCGCGGAGGATCTCGAGCTCGGACTGGAAGGGCTCGCTGGAGATGCCGGTGTTCCTGAGCTGCTCCTGGGCTTCTTGGGGCAGTGCTTCAGTGTCGAGGAACTCGTCCGCGAGCGGGTCGATGTCCACGGACTCGAGCACCTTCCAGCCCATGGCGTTGCTCTCGAGCAGCCAGTAGATGGTCGAGTTGATCGGAGTCGTGACGTAGTTCTGGGCGAACTGCACCACCGTCACGAGGATGAAGAGAGTCAGGACCGCCGGCAGGATGGTGATCAGGCCCCGGAGGAAGAAGTTCTTCGGCTTGCGCAACTTCCGCCGGGGGCGCTTGGCCTTGGTTCCGGGGTCGTTGTTGGGGTCCGCCATCCTGTCCGCGCTCGACGCGCCGGCGAGCATGTTACCCGCTCGATGATCGGGAGGAACAGCGCGCCGCCGTGGACCGGTGCTCCGGATTCCGGCGGCTGGGATTTCACCCTGTGCTCAGGGAGGGGCCGGCGTGGACTCGAGGAACTCGGCAGCGACCCGGTCGGCCAGGGGCAGCCCTCGGGCGCTGAGCCGGTAGCGCGCACCATCGCGCTCCAGGAGGCCTTGCTCCACCAGGCCGCGGGCGACGGGTACGGCCGGGTCCCGGCCCTCGTCGACACCCGCTACCGCCCGCGCCTCGACGGGGTCTACGCCCCTCGTCCTGCGCAGGCCGAGCCACCAGGTCTCACCCAGGCGTGCGGTGGGCTCGAGGCGCTCGCTCCAGGCCGCCGGGCTCTCGCCCCCGGCCAGGGCCCCGCGGTAGGCCTCGATGCCGCGGGTGTTTCCGCTGCGCACGCCCGCGATGTGGCTGACCGCGCTCGGGCCGAGGCCGACGTAGTCGCCGTTGGCCCAGTAGTTCAGGTTGTGGCGGCACTCGCGTTCCGGACGGGAGTAGTTCGAGATCTCGTAGGGGGCGAGCCCGGCCGCGGCGGTCAGCTCACGGGTGATGGCGAGCATCTCGAGCTCCAGCTCGTCGGGCAGGGGCGCGAGGGTCCCGTCCCGCAGGCGGCGGCTGAAGACCGTGTCCTCCTCGAAGGCGAGGTTGTAGGCGGAGAGATGGTCGAGACCCAGACCGAGGACGCGCTGTAGGTCCACCCGCCAGCGGTCGGCGTCGTTGCCGGGGGCGGCGTAGATCAGGTCCACGTTGATGTCCTCCAGCCCGGCAGACCGAGCGGCCTCGAAGGCCCGGAAGGACTGGCTCGCGTCGTGCACGCGGCCGAAGAGCTCGAGGGTCTCCGCTCGCAGGGACTGAAAGCCGATCGAGAGCCGGCGGACTCCGCGGTCGAGCAGGAGGCGCGCCTTGTCTGCGTCGAGGCTCTCCGGGTTGCACTCGAGGGTCACCTCGCGCGCGTTGTCGCGGTAGCGGGTGAGCCCTTCGAGACCGTCGAGGAAGCGCTCGAGCTGCGCACGGCTCAGGAGCGATGGAGTCCCCCCACCGATGAAGAGGGTCCGCGGCTTGCGCGGAGCACGGAGCCGGGCCTCTTCGAGCACGGCGTCCACCATCCCGTCCACGTCCTGCCCCTCGGCGGGCAGGGAGAAGAAGTCGCAGTAGTGGCACTTGGCCTGACAGAAGGGCAAGTGCACGTAGAGGGCCGTGCCCTCTCGGGCGCGGCCCTCGCCGCATGTCTCAGCCCTTTTCGGGCTTCTTCGGCTTGCGCTGGATCGTGCTGAGTTGCTCGTCACCACTCATGACCGCGTACAGCTTGCGCAGCGCCTCGTGCTCGATCTGGCGAACGCGTTCGCGGGTCAGGCCGACGATCTTACCGATCTCCTTGAGCGTCAGCGGACTGTCGTTGTCGCCCAAACCGTAGCGCAGGCGCAGGATGGCCGCCTCTCGCTCGTCGATGACGTCCAGGAGCTCGTCCATGCGGCGTAGGAGGTCCATGTCCACGATCTCCTCGTCGGGGGGGCGTACGGCTTCGTCCTGGACGGTGTCCTGGTTCTGCGACAGGACATCGAGGGAGATCTGGGGCCCCACTCCAGAGCCGGCGATCGTGCGCTTGAGCAACGGCCAGTTCTTGCGCGACACGCCGAGCTCCTCGGCTACCTCCTCCACGGTGGGCGTACGGCCCAGGTGGAAGGCGAGCTCATGGCTCACGGTTCGCCACTTGGAGATCAGCTCGTTCATGTAGCTGGGGACCCGCACGGACTTGACCGTGTTGGTCAGTGCGCGGCGGATGGACTGCTTGATCCACCAGGTGCCGTAGGTCGAGAAGCGGCAGCCCGCCTCGGGGTCGAACTTCTCGGTGGCCTTGATCAGGCCGATGTTGCCCTCGGCGATCAGGTCCGAGAGGCTCAGGCCGCGCTCCGCATACATCTTGGCCACGGACACCACCAGGCGCAGGTTGGCGCGGATGAGGTGCTCGCGGGCTTCTTGATCGCCAGCCTGGATGCGGCGGCCGAGGTCCTTTTCCTCGTCGGCGGAGAGGAGATTGACCTCGTTGATTTCCTGGAGATAGGTCTCGAGGCAGCGTTCAGCGGAAATGGCAGGCCTCCCTGCCAGCGGACTGGCGGGTAGGGAGCACTGCGGACAGTGCCCTGGTGGGGAACCGAATACGGAAATGAAAGAACCCCGATCTCGGGGCGATAGGGTCAATTCCAGGATCGGCCGCTCGCTGTCCCCGTCTTGAGGCCAGCGGGGTTCTTCCGGCGGGCCAGCGCGGCTCCGGAGGTCGGGCGGAATCTGGTAGTCTGGTGTCCCCACGGGCCCTGGAGGCCCCCCCCACCATGACCGAGACCTCCCTGGACCGCATCATCACCGAGGCCAGCTTTGCCGGGGCGCTCGGGTCGGAGGCGGAGATGTTCTTCCGCCTCGCGAACACCCTGGAGCAGCAGCAGGGGCCCTCCAAGGCGCGCCAGCACCTCTACCAGCTCTGGATCGAGGCTGACCTGGTGGAGTCCTTCCTGGATGACCACGGGGCCAAGCACAATCGCAGCTTCTGCTACTTTCGGGAGCTGATGGCCTCGGTTCGGGGCTTCTCTCAGGTCGGATTCAGGCTCGAGCACCTGCAGAATCGCCTGGAGGGCTACGACACCCTGCTGGCGGAGGATCCGGATCGGAGCCAGGCCTGCCGCGAGTCGCTGTTCCGGGCGAGGCACTTCACCCGGGAGTCGATTCACAGCCTGATCCGCGATCTCAGGGGCGAATCGACTTCACTTGGGGTTCATTGGGGGGACAGCTTCTTCCCAGAGGAGAGGTTCCATTCCGGCCACGTCAATCTGCGTCTCCCCCACAACCTCGGCGACGAGATGCTGGAGGAAGAGGAGCTCAAGATAGCCGAGGTCGCGAGCAAGTACCTGCAGGTCTGCTCGCTCTTCTCCGAGCTGTCGGTTCGCCCCCTGGAGGACGCGGACGTTCGCGAGCGCTTCCTGGCTAAGGTCTGCACCGAGGAGCGGGCGCGGGTGTACGAGGCCACGGTTCACAACCTGCAGTCGGCCTACGACACGCACATCAAGGACACCACGATGGAGGCCGGAGACGCGCGCCTGCACCGCATGCGTGGCCACGCCTCCGCCGCCTTCCACCTGCTCGAGTCGGTCACGGGTCTTGCGCACTTCGTCGAGCGACACGAGGTGGGCGCCCGAGAAGACGACCAGAAGCGGCGTATCGGCGAGTTGATCGACCGCACGGAGGTGCGGGACATCACCCTGAACTGTCTGCTGTACTGGGCTAGCGAGCTCCTCCTGCTGGGAGAGCCCTTGGCGCGCGAGATCCTGTCCAGCTTCAGCAACGTGCAGGAGGTCGAGTTGCACCTGCCCGAGGGGGTCACTCTCCACGCGCGGCCCGTTTCCCTCATCGTTGCGGTGGTCAATCGCTACGAGATGCCCGTGGAGATGGAGGTGGCGGGCAAGAGCTGCAATGCCGCCTCGATCCTCGAGGTCCTGATCAACGCGGGCTCCAATCCGGACGAGAGCCGCTACGTGTTTCGCGGGGACGCGCGTCCCCTGATGGACATCAAGCTGCTCTTCGAGGCGAGCTTGGGCGAGAATGGGCTGCAGGATCTTCCTGCGCCGCTCTCGTACCTCGTGAGCGAGTGAGGTTCCGGGCCTGGGCCCGAAGAGGTGGCTCAGACCCCGAGGAACAGGCGATCTGCCAGCACTGCCGGAAGGCCTGCGCGGCGGATGCGGTCGGACTCCTTGTCGATGTCGTACTCGACGCGACGTAGGGCGACCGTGTCCTCCTGGGAGTCGAAGAGGGCGACGGCCGCGCGCGGGTCGTCGTCTCGGGGCTGACCGACGCTGCCCACGTTGATCAAGGCCTTGTTCACCTCGCGCAGGTCCACGAAGTCCTCGGTCGTGTAGGCCGTACGGTGAGGGTCGTCCGCCAGGCGTAGCAGCATCCTTGGAACGTGCGTGTGCCCGATGAAGCAGACCGGGCGACACATGGCGTCCAGAGAGGGGTCGCCGTCGCTGGGGCTGTTGACGTAGTCGAAGAGCTCGGGCTTGTGATACGTGCCATGAGCGACCGAACAGTCCTCGAAGTCGACGGTGAGGGGAAGGCTCCCCAGCCACTCCAGGTCATCCTCGTCGAGCACGGACTGGGTCCACTTCACCGCCTCGCGGGCGAACTGGTTGAAGTAGATCAGATCGATCTGGCCCGCGGCGGCGGCGTCGTGGTTGCCCTTGACGGTGACCGCCTCGACCTCCTTCAAGAGCGCGATGCAGGCCGCGGGCGCGGCGCCGTAGCCAACGACGTCGCCAACGCTGAGAATGACGTCGACCTGCTCCTCTTGGAGGGCCCTGATCGCGGCCTCGAGGGCGGACAGGTTGCTGTGGATGTCTCCGAGGATCCCGTACTTCATTGGGGAGCAGTCAGGACTTGCGAAGGGAGCCTGCGAGCAGAAGGGCGCCCAGGGCCAGGATAGGGGCCGAGGTCGTTGCGAGGGTCGTGAACGAGGCGTGCTCGAACTGACCTGGGTCCCGGTGAACCTGGAGAAAGGTGATCAGCCCTGACCATGAGCCGGTGTCGTGTCGGACGGCTGCGGGGAGTACCCAGGTGAGAATGGGGAGGGCCGCGACCGCCTGGGAGGGCGCCAGGGGAAGGCTGAGCAGGGCTGTGGCGAGGACTGCTATGTGCGCCGTGGTCAATATGGACGCAAGATAAAGGCCACTTGGGGCCCACTCGCTCCGGGTGACACAGAGGACTGCCATTACGATGGCCGCGCCCAGGGCCGCGCAGGTCGCGATCCCCGCCAGCCTGTAGACCATTGCTCGAGCAGAGCTCGTGCGCGAGAGGACCCAGGAGTTATCCCCCAGCGAGGTCACGGCCAGCATCGAGCCGACCAATCCGGCCAGAAATGCCGCCTGGCTGGTCAGGGCCTCCTCGCTCGCAGGGTGACCGAGTACGCCCACGGGCGTCAGAACCCTGCAGGTGGGCAGGACGGCCCCAGCGCAGAGGATCCAGAGCCACCCCGTGGGGGTTCTCAGGGCCCTCTGGACCATCCACCGGCTGACGCTGAGGCAGTTCACGGGGAGGTTCTAGCTCGGCGGGGAGTGGGAATCCAGGGCCCGATGGGTATCGCGAAGGCCTGCTCCACCCTTGACCCGAGCCGAGGAGTGGATAGCCTACGAGTTGGTTCACGGCGGGCTCTGGGCCTGCAGAACCTCAATCTAGACACCAAGAAAAAGGAAGTTGCTTTGGAGAGGCGCTTAGGACGAGGGCTGGGATCTCTGTTGGGTGGCGGCGCGGCGGCGGAGCCCGAGCAGCAGGCGGCGAGTTCTGGAGAGGGCGAACTCGAGTTGCCGCTGATCGAGATCCGCCCCAACCCGCACCAGCCGCGGGAGGTGTTCGACACGGAGGGGCTGGAAGAGCTACGGGACTCGATCCGGAACCACGGGGTCTTGCAGCCTGTGGTTGTGCGTAGAGCCACCGATGGGTACGAACTCGTGGCGGGAGAGCGGCGCTGGCGCGCCGCCCGTCTCGCGGGTCTTCAGGCCATCCCGGCGCGCATCCGCGAGGGCGTCACGGACGAGGACATGCTCGAGCTGGCGCTGGTTGAGAATGTCCAGCGCCGGGACCTGGATGCCCTCGAGAAGGCTCGTGGGTACAGTCGCATGATGGACCGGCTGTCCTTGACCCAGGCCCAGGTCGCCGAGAAGGTGGGACTCAAACGGGCCACGGTGACCAACCACTTGAGGTTGCTGGACCTCGGCCAGGAGGCTCAAGAGGCTCTGACCGCGGGACTGATCTCGATGGGCCATGCTCGTGCCCTGCTCTCCGAGTCCGACCCGAAGCGCGCCCAGGCGACCCTGGAGAGCATCGTACGCGACGGGCTCTCCGTACGGGCCACGGAGGCCCGGGTGCGGGGAGAGGAGCCTTCGAAGGGGCCCAAGGCGAAAGACACGGGTGAGGGGGATGCAGATGCTGCCGAGGCTCAGGTGGAGCCCTGGGTCTCGGACCTGCAGCGGCGGATGCAAATCCACCTTGGTACCCGGGTTCAACTCCAGAACAAGGAGGGCTTCAAGGGCCGGATCGTGATCGAGTTCTATGGTCGCGAGGACCTGGACCGGTTGATCAGCCTGCTGGCTCCAGCGGAAGAGCTCTGACAAGGAGTGTTCCACGTGGAACGCTGGCCTCTGTAGCCGAGCAGGTTCCACGTGGAACATGGGACCAAAAAGGAGCGGGGGGGGCCCCCCCGGCGGGCCCCCCCCCCCCGCCCCCCCCCCCCGGCGGGCGGGGGGGCCCGGGGGCATCCAGCCCTGGTCCGGGTACAACGAGATCGACTGGGACGCCAAGGTACGGCTCGGCCAGGCCGGAGGCGATCGGCTGGAGATTCTCTACCAGGGGGTCCGGGTCCGGGACGCCGGCCGCACGGACAAGCTCGAGACCAAGGGCCAGCTCACCATGTACGACGAGAACTTCCGCGATCTCGTCTACGCGAAGGCCCACCTGCGCATCGATCCCCTGTCCACGCGGGTTTCGATCACCCCGTCCTGGCAGCGGCAGCTGGAGACCCGGCGCAAGATCACCTTCGCCGACGACGGGCACGGGGACGTGTCCAGGGTGGACGGGTCGAGGGACGTGGTGAACACCGTGGGCGGTGCGGTGCGCCTCGACACCCGGCTGTTCGGCCGGAGGTTGGATCTGATCTACGGCGCGGAGTACTACCACGACCTGGTCCGTTCCGAGGCGGCCTCGGGGCCGGACGAGGACTCCCTGATCGAAACGATCCCCACCTATCCCGAGGGGTCGGGCTACGACACCTTCGGGGCGTACATGCTGGCCACCGCGACCCCGATCCGCACGGCCAGCTGGGTCGAGCTGGTGGTCCACGGCGGCGCCCGCTTCTCCGCGTTCGCCGCCTCCGCCCCCGACATCGAGGGCTTCGGCGACGTGGCGATCCGCAACACCGGCGGCGTGGTCGCCGCCGGCCTGCACCTGCGAAAGCGGGGCGTGTTCAACGTGGGCATCGGCTTCGACCAGGGCTTCCGCGCCCCGAACCTGATGGAGGCGGCCCGGATCGGGGACACCGGCAACTGGTTCCACGTCCCCAACGCCGATCTGAACTCCGAGAGGGCCGAGAGCCTGGAGGCCAGCGGGCGCTTCCATGCGGGCCCGGTCACCTTCGGGGCCGTGGGCTACGCGACCTTCTTGCGCGACTACATCGTGAGGGTGCCGACCACCTACGAGGGCCAGGAGATCGTGGGGGAGACCCTGGTCGTGCACAACGTGAACTCGGGCCAGGGCCGGGTGGTGGGCGCGGAGGGTTCACTGATGGCCGACAGCCCCTTCGGGCTGGGCGTGGGGGGCAACCTGACCTGGACCCGGGGCGAGTACGACGACCCGGCGGAGGGCTGGGTCCCCATGTCGCGAATCCCCCCCCTCTTCGGCACCGCCCGGGTCCGCTACGCCCACCCTTGGAGTGATCTGTTCGTGGAGGTCTTCGCCCTGTTCGGCGGTGCACAGGACCGGCTCTCCCCCCTCGACCAGAGCGACGCCCGAATCCCGGAGGGCGGCACGCCCGGCTGGTGGACCCTGAATCTGAGGGCGGGCATCCGACCCGTGGACTGGCTCCAGATCTCCGTGGGCGGTTCGAACCTCCTCGACGAGCTGTACAAGGTCCACGGCTCGGGCGTGTACGGCGCGGGCGCCACCGCGTGGCTGGCCCTCGAGGTGCTGGAGGGGTAGGGGTCGGTTGACGGGCGCGGGGGCCATTTGTTAGGTCCGGGGGGATCAGCCGACACGAACCCGAGCCGCAGGAGGGACCGACCCGGGCCGGGGCATCGCATGCCCTGCGCTCGTCGGCGCACCGTCGCCGATCCGTTATGACGCTGTTGAAATCCGCCACCTCGCTCCTCGCTCGCCACCCGCTCTACCTCCTGTCCATCATCCTCACCGGGTTGATCGCGCTGTACGGGATCCTCTTCCCCGAAGATCTGGGCCGCCACGGAGCGACCTTCGCCGACGCCGCCTTCGGAGCCCTGGGCTGGTTCTTCATGGCGGTGGTCACCTTCTTCTTGCTGCTGTGCGTCTGGCTGGCCATCGGCCGCTACGGACGCGTGAAGCTGGGCAAGACCGACGACCAGCCGGAGTTCTCGACCCTTTCGTGGTTGGCGATGCTGTTCGCCGCCGGCATGGGGGTGGGGCTGCTGTTCTGGGGCGTGGCCGAGCCGGTCATGCACTACTCCGCTCCCCCCGTCGGACCGGGCAGCACACCCGACGCCGCCCGCAACGCGGTGGTCCTGACCAGCTTCCACTGGGGACTGCACGCCTGGGCGGTCTACGCCGTCGGGGCGATCGTACTGGGGTACTTCGGCTTCCGGATGGGGGCTCCCTACCTGCCCGGCGCGCCCCTCAGGATCGCGTTTCGGGGCCGCTGGGTCGGGCCGGTGGCCTGGCTGGCGGACTTCATCGGCGTGATCGCGGTGACCGCGGGCGTGGCCGGCTCCCTGGGCATGGGGATCATGCAGATCCAGGCCGGCCTGAGCGTCACGGTGGGCCTGCCCGCCGACTCCAAGGCGCTGGCCTCGGTGCTGATGATCGTCCTCGTGCTGGCCTACCTGGCGTCGGCCTCCACCGGCCTGGACAAGGGCATCAAGTGGCTCAGCAACATCAACATCGTCATCGCGATCTGCCTCCTGGTGTTCCTGCTGCTCGCGGGCCCGACCGCCTCGCTGCTCCAGGTCTTCGTCACGGCGCTGGGTGACTACACCTCATCGCTGGCCCGGCTGACCATGCGGCTCTTCCCCTACCGGGACCTGGACCGCTGGACCCAGAACTGGACGCTGACCTACTTCATCTGGTGGATCGCCTGGGCCCCCTTCGTGGGGGTCTTCGTGGCCCGGATCAGCAAGGGGCGGACCCTGCGGGAGTTCGTGCTGGGGGTTCTCTTCGCCCCGACCCTGTTCTCGATCCTGTGGTTCTCGGTCTTCGGCGGGATCGCGATCCACGAGGACATGCACGGAGTGGGTGGGGTCGCGGATCTGGTGAACGAGGACGTGACCGTCGCCCTCTTCGCGCTGTTCGACCTGCAGCCCCTCTCGCTGGTCCTGGGCTTCACCGCCCTGACCCTGATCTTCATCTTCCTGATCACCAGCGCCGACAGCGCCACCTTCGTGCTGGGGATGCTCACCACCCACGGGACGCAGAACCCGCCGGTGCGCCGGAAGATCACCTGGGGGATCATCCTCGGGGTCCTCGGCGCCGCCCTGCTGTTCACCGACAACATCGACGCGCTCAAGGCCGTGGTGGTCGGGGGCGCGGTTCCGTTCACCTTCATCCTGCTGCTGCAGGTCGCGGCCCTGATGAAGATGTTGCGTCGCGATCCGGACGTCCCCCGGAGGCCGCGACGCAAGCGGGGCGGGGGCAAGGGGGCCGGCGCCGGGACCGCAGCGACGCTCCTGGCGGTCTCCCTGCTGGCGGGGCCGGGGTGTGCGGATCGGGCCGGGGCCGTCCGGGTCGGGGTCAAGGACTTCGCCGAGCAGCAGCTGCTGGGGGAGATGACCGCGGGGCTGCTGCGACACGCGGGGCTGGATGTGGCCGAGGTCACCGCCTGTGTGGACACCTACGGCTGTCACGACGCCCTCTACCGGGGCGATCTGGACGTGATGATCGAGTACACGGGCACGGGGATGGTCTTCCGCGGAGGGCGCTGGGCCGACCGGCACGTGGGCGTGGACCAGCTCCAGGAGCTCTACGCGGGAAGCGGCCTGACCTGGTTCGAACCCCTGGGCTTCGACAACGGGTACCTGCTGGTCATGCGCACCGACGTGGCCCTGGCCGGGGGCCTGTCGACCATCGGGGATCTCCAGGGCGTACCCGGGGGCGTCCGGCTCGCCTGCCCCGGCGAGTTCGTGCGTCGCCCGGTGGACGGCCTCGGGGCGATCACGCGGCGGCACGGCTTCGATCTCGCGACCGACCCGGTGCTGCTCGAGGACCCGTCCGAGCGGATCCGGGCGCTGATGGACGGCAAGGTGGACGTGGCGGTGACCTACGCCACCGATGGGGTGATGACCGACACTCGGCTGACCGTCCTGGAGGACCACCTCGCGTTCTTCCCGCCGTACGAGGCGGCGTTCCTCGTGCGGGATGGGGCCCTCGAGGAGCACGGGGAGCTCCGGGCCGCGCTCGAGTACCTCGTGGGCCGGCTGGATCTCGAGACCATGCGGGGGCTGAACTACGCGGTCCAGGTGGAGGGACAAGCTCCGGACGCCGTCGCCCTGGGGCACCTGCGCGACCTCGATCTGCTTCCGGAGTCGGCAGCCGGCGTCTTCCCGGCGCCGTCGATGTGTGTCGTCCATGCACCGGGGGACGACCTGGACGCCTTCGCTACCCGCACCCTGGGCGCCGTGCGCGAGGCCTACCCGGACCGGGCGGTGACCCTCTCCGCCGACGAGACGCCGGTGGATGCCGTGGTCCTGGGCCGCTGCCGGCTGGGCCTGATCGGCGCCGAGCGATTCTTCTACATCGACGGCGAGCTCCAGCGTGAGGAGCGCGTGGCGGCGGTGGCCGTGGTGGGCTCGCGCGCCCTGCACCTGGTACGACGCGCCGGGGACACAGGGCTCTTCGATGGCTCCATCGGACTGCCCCCCCGGGGGAGCGGTGGCGCCCGGGTCGGGGAGCTGGTGCTGCTCGCCGAGGACGCGCTACCCGCGGCGTACGGCAGCGTGGATCAGCTGCTGAAGATGGTCGAACGGGGGGATCTGGACGGCGCCCTGATCCTGGCGCCCCTGGCGGACGACCGCTTGACCCGGGCGCTGGCCCAGGGCGCGCTGGCGCTGCGTCCCCTCGACGCGTGGGTCCGACCGGAGCGCGCGACCCTGCTGCCGTACCTGCGGCCGGCCCGGATCCCGTCGGGGACCTACAGCCAGCAAGAGGGGAGCCTCGAGACCCTGTCGGCGCAGGTCCTGCTGGCAGGACCGGCCCCGTCCACCGGGCCCATGGGCGCGGCGGGCGGCCCGGCCAGCACCCTGGCCTCCGCCGCACAGCCGCTGGTGCCGGAGAAGGTCCACGCCCTGTCGACGGCCAGCGGGGCGCTCGAGGCCCCCGATCCGGTCCTGCCCAGCGCCTGGATGCAGTCCACCTCGGACGCCGTGAACGATGAACCGGTGCACCAGGTCCTCTACACGATCCTCAACGCCCTGGTCCTCCTCTTCGTGGGCTGGCTGATCTGGCTGGTCGTCCGGCGCGATCGCACGCCCCCGTCGGCCGCGGCCGGGGGGTAGGACCCGCCGAGGAGCACCGCTCGATTGCTCCCCCCGGTCGTCCGGGAGTAGCATGATATCTGGGCAGAGGGGTGCGGGCGGCCGTCAGCCATCGGCGACCATCGCCCCCACCCGTCCCCGACGGCTGCCCCGCCGTCGAGGGGGAATCGGGGCGGCACGAGCGTGGGAGCGGATGGTGGCATGAGCGATCTCTCCTCCAAGGCCCTGGCCCTGCTGCGCCGGCTGTCGCGCCGCC
>CAZQAT010000032.1:37668-40119 GCA_964591315.1 uncultured Planctomycetaceae bacterium | reverse complement strand
CGCCAGCTCTTCCTCGACGACCACGTGGTCGAGTCCATGAGCGGCCTGCGCTTCGAGCTGGGGAGCCCGCGGGACGAGGGGGCGGTCTTCCACTTCGATCAGCCCTGGGAGGGACGCTTCTCCGGCTACTCGACGGTGCTGCACGACGGCGACCGCTACCTGCTCTACTACCGCGGCCTCCCCGATGCCGGAGCTGACAACACCGACCGCGAGGTGACCTGCGTCGCCCTGTCGGAGGACGGCCGCAGCTGGACGAGGCCCGAGCTGGGCCTGTTCGAGGTCAACGGCTCGCGGCAGAACAACGTGGTGCTCGCCGGCGCCGCGCCCGCCAGCCACAACTTCACGCCCTTCCTCGACGCGCGGCCCGGGGTCGAGCCCGCACAGCGCTTCAAGGCCCTCGCCGGCAGCGAACTCTCCGGCCTGATGGCCTTCACGTCCGCGGACGGCCTGCGCTGGACGCGGCTCGGCGCGGAGCCCGTCCTGACCGCCGGGCAGTTCGACTCACAGAACGTGGCCTTCTGGTCCGTCTCCGAGGACCGCTACGTCTGCTACTTTCGCACCTGGACCGGGGAGGGCTACTCGGGCTTCCGCACGGTCAGCCGCTCCACATCCCCGGACTTCCTGAGCTGGAGCGAGTCGGTCGAGATGGTCCTCGGCGACGGCCCGCCCGAGCACGTCTACACCCACCAGACCCACCCCTACTTCCGGGCGCCCGAGCTCTACGTCTCGATCGGCGCGCGCTTCTTCCCCGGGCGGCGCGTCGTGCCCGAGGCGGAGGCCGAGGCCCTCGGCGTCCATCCGCGCTACGGCTCGGACTGCTCGGACGCGGTCCTGATGACGACCCGCGGGAGCGACACCTACGACCGGACCTTCCGCGAGGCCTTCCTACGCCCCGGCATCGGCCTCGGGAACTGGGTTTCCCGCTCGAACTTCCCGGCCCTGGGGGTCGTGCAGACAGGACCGCACGAGATGTCCCTCTACGTCAACCAGAACTACGCCCAGCCCACGGCCGAGCTGCATCGCTACTCGATGCGGCTCGACGGGCTGGCCTCCCTGCGGGCGTCGGCGGATGGCGGGGAGTGGACGAGTCGGCCGCTGACCTTCGAGGGCGAGCGGCTCGACCTCAACTTCGCCACCTCGGCGGGGGGCGGGATCCGCGTCGAGCTCCAGGACGAAGCCGGCCGGCCCCTGCCGGGCCACTCCCTCGAGGAGTCCGTCGAGCTGATCGGCAACGAGGTCGAGCGCAGCGCGCGCTGGACCGGCGGCGCGAATCTCGCCTGGCTCGCGGGGCGGGTCGTGCGGCTGCGCTTCCGCATGGTCGACGCCGACCTCTACTCCTTCCGCTTCGCGCGCGGGGCCCCGCTGCCCTCCGCCGCGGAGCGCTCCCTGGGCCTCCGCCTGCGCTCCCTCGAGCGCATCTGGGACGGCGCGCCGCACTCCGCCTTCACCGACCTCTTGCGGGTCGGCGAGCGCCTCCTGTGCACCTTCCGCGAGGGGGAGCGCCACGCCCTCGGCAAGGACGGCCTGATCCGCGTCCTCGCCCGCGACCCCGGCGGGGCCTGGCGCTCGGTCGCTCTCCTGGCGGAGCCCGGCGTCGACCTGCGGGATCCCAAGCTCAGCCTGGCGCCGGACGGGCGCGTGATGCTGACCTGCGGCGGGTCCGTCTACGAGGACGGTGTGCTCCGGCGGCGCGCGTCCCGGGTGGCCTTCTCGGACACCGGCGGGGAGGGCTTCGGGCCACTCCAGCCGGTCGTCCTCGACGAGGCGATCCGCTCGGACAACGACTGGCTGTGGCGCGTCACCTGGCACGGAGAGGTGGGCCACGGCGTCGTCTACCAGGCCTTCGAGGGAGAGCCCTGGCGGGCGCACCTGGTCGCGACGACCGACGGCCTGCGCTACCGGCACATCACCACCTTCGACCTCGACGACCAGCCCAGCGAGGTGACCCTGCGCGCCGCGGAGGGTGGGGAGCTGGTGGCCCTCGTGCGCCACGACGGAGAGGACGGGCGGGCCTCCTTCGGGCGGGCCGCGGCGCCCTACGACACCTGGCGCTTCGAGCGCCTCCCGGAGCACATCGGCGGACCGAACCTGATCGCCGGCGACGGCGGGGGCTGGATCGTGGGCGGGAGGCGCTACCTCGGGGGCGAACCGCGCACGACCCTCGCACACCTGGACTCCGCCGGCACCCTCGGCCCGCCCCTCGTCCTGCCCTCGGGCGGCGACACGAGCTACCCCGGCCTGGTCAGAGTCGGGGACACCCTGCTCGTCTCCTACTACTCGAGCCACGAGGGACGATCCGCGATCTACCTGGCGACCCTGGAGGACTGAGGGCTTCAGGTCCCCCCAACAGGCCGCGGCCCCCCCCCCCCCCCACCCGGGCCCCCCCCCCCCCCAAAACGGCCCCCCTACAACACCACCCCCGAATTACCACGGTCCCCACACCGGGGGAAC
>CAZQAT010000032.1:0-37658 GCA_964591315.1 uncultured Planctomycetaceae bacterium | reverse complement strand
GGCACGACCCGGCATCTCCCGGGCGCCCCTGGCGCACGGTGGGCTTCCGGCCCCCCCAACCGGCCGCGGCCCCGGCGGCTCGCCGCGGGGGCCGCGGAGCTCACCTCTCGGGCCCAGGTCCTCCTCGACCCGGGAGTTCCGAGGTGCGCCTCACGGGGTGACGTCCGGATAGAGGATCGGCTGCTGGACGAAGGCGCTCTCCAACGTTCCACCGTTCGAGTCCTCGTAGATGGCACGCCACCAGTAGGAGTTCCACGCCTCGGACAGGGCCGGAGGGGTGGCTGGCGAGTGCATGGGCGGGTCACTCCAGACGGCCGCGACGTTCGGTTCGAAAGGACCCCCGAGCATGAGGCTGTAGAGGACCTCCGGCTCGAACTCGATCGCTGACTCCCAGACGACCGCGGAGCCACCGAGCTCCTTGGTGGGATAGATGGGGATCTCGAACCTGGTCGCGCAGGACTCGTCCAGCACGCAGGAACTCGGAACATCGCCACAGGGAGAGCCCGTGCTTGTGGGGGGAGCCGTGCTCGCAGGGTCCTGGTGGTGGACGTAGAGCTCGATCACGGTTCCCATGGGGAACTCCCCCGCCCCTGCAACGAACTGAAGGCGCCGGGGAGCGTCCCAGGCCTGGTAGTCCCCGAAGAGCTCCAGGTCGAGCCCTCTCCGGAGGTGGTGCACCGTACGGTTGAAGGCTGACTCCTCTCGGTCGAGAGGATTCAACCCCACGCCGTTGGGGTCCTCACGGCTGAAGGTGGGAACATCCCGATAGGCCTCGTTCGGGGAGGTCCCGACCTGGAGAGGACACGGCAGCGTCCCGGACGCCGGCTCCCGGGCGACCCGTACCTTCTCGTGACCGGTCCCCAAGGGGACGGCCTCGATCACGATGCGGTTCAGGTACGTCCAGATCTCCGCGGTCCCGGGATCGAGGAGGCCGGCAAGCTCGAGGATCAGCCCCAGTTGGGGCGGATTCTCCAGCCGGTCAAGGAGCGCACTCTGGCTCAGGCCTTCCCCTCTGCCGATGAACAGCTCGGAGACCGGATCGTAGACGAAGCTCTGGGCGAAGCCGTTCGTCCCGACCTTCACGAAGTGGAAGGAGGCCACCACGTCGCAGTTGCCCTGCTGTGCCTCCTCGATCCACGTGGCCATCAGGGGGGAGGGGTCCTCACCGGCCAGCGTGACCTGGCCGGTCGGGGTGCGCCTCACCGTGAAGCTCCGACCGACGATGGGGGCCACACCCCAGTCGAGCGCGTAGACGAAGCGCGTGACCTCCTCCGCCACCACATTAGAGGCCGAGGTGGAGCAGACACGCTCCATGAAGGACTGCAACGTCAGGGTGTCAGCGTTGTCAGTTCCGGACCTGCTGAGGAAGCCGTTACGTCCCAGGCCCAGGTCGGCCGAGCGAATCGTGGAGGCCCCACTGCACAGGGAGAAACCCGAGTTCTCCTCCAGGAGCCCACTCTTCTGGAAGAACCCACGGAGGGCCGCCGCCTCGAGCGGCGTCTCTCTTCCCAAGATCGGCAACAGGTCCTGTCCGGTGATGTCCGTCTCGGGGATGACCTGGTTGAAGAACGTCAGGCTCGGGCGGTTGATGCTGCCCTCGGGGAGGGCGTGGCAGGTTGCGCAGCTGCCCCCCCCGTCGAAGAAGGCCGGGCTCTCGTGGAACCCCCGCAGGCCGCGACTCTCGGGGGTTTCCTCTCCGTAGTCGCGGCTGATCGGCTGGACGGGGTTCGGCGGGTAGTGGATCGAGAAGACGAACTCCTCGAAGGCGAGCATCTCATGAGGTCCGAGGCCCTCGCCGTCGGAGCTCCGCTCGTAGGGCCCGAGCACACCGTCCGAGTCGGGCCCCATGCCCTGCAGGCCCACAAAGGCCTCGTTGAAATCGAGGAAGCTGGGCTTGTCGCCTCGCCAGTGATAGGGAGCATTCGAGACGAGGTCGAACTCCAGGAGGGGCTCGAAGCGCTCGCTCATCGAGCTATCGGCGTACGGGGTGAACTCAGGGGGGGCCACCATTCGGACGGGGTTCATCTCGAAGTTGGTCAGACCCTGCAGGGACTGGGTCACCATATGCCCCTTCTCAGCGGGAAACTCGAAGCCGAAGCCCGGCTCGTCGCCGGGAAGGTCGTCGAGGTCCACGTCGAAGGGGTGCATGAGGCCCACCTCCGGGGTCAGGAGCCAGGCCTGCTGGTCGGAGCGCGCGTCCACGTGGCAACTCGCGCAGGAAACGAAGCCATTCCCCGAGAAGCGCGTGCTGTACAGGAACTTTCGGCCATCCCGGATGTACGCAGGCTCTTGCCTGCCACGCATGGAGAGCTGGGTAGAGGCGCCGAAGTCGTAGGCTGGATCGGAGCCCGCGAGCAGCATCACGACGCTGGCCTCATTGCTGTTGCACACGTACAGGTCGCCGCTCGCGTCGTTCAGGGCGATCCCCCGTGCCCCCTTGAACTCCGAGCGCAGGACGTCATCGGCGGCGCCTGTGTCCCACAGGGGTGAACGGAGCTCTGAGCTCAGGTGCTCATAGTGCTCGAGTGAGCCCCCCCCCGCACCCTGCCCGTCCTTGTCCACGGCAACCCGAGCGATCTTGTCGCTGTGGAATGCAGCCAGGTACAGGATGTCATCGTCACCCCCGTCGCGGACGATGATGTCCGTGAGGTGGGCCAGTGACTCCTCGGCGGCGACGGCGCTGACGGGCTGTGTGGAGTTGGCCGGGTCCGACCAGTCCAGGTTGGCGTCCCACTCCAAGGGCGTGCCTCCCTCCAGCTCCCCGGGAACGAAGGGGTTCGCCCCCCCTCCCTGGACCCGCGCGTTGACCCGGTAGATCGAGGTGCGGACGAAGCCGGTGAGCGCACTCGCCAGGGGAACTGTCCCCTCGATGGCCTCGCTGCCGCCCGAGAGCGCACGCGTACCGACCACGTAGAGCCGCTCACCATCCTCGGAGAACTCCATGTTGAAGTTCGTCGTCCCCAGGCCGGCGATGGCCGTCACGTTGGGTTCGGCGTCATGGGGGCCGAGCAGCGGGTCGAAGCGCACCCGGGCGATGTCGAAGTCGAAGGCCTCCAGGGTCCCCTGGCCGTGCATGTCGCCGTTGACGTCGAAGGACTGATAGGCGACCTCGTTCCCGTTGCCCCCTTGATGCCCGAGGATCCAGAGCTCGTCTCTGTGAGGGTGCATCAAGATCCGGTGGGGCTCCTTGAGCGCCTTGGAGCCATCGCCATCGACGGCCACAAGCTGGACATCCTCCAGACGAACGGGCCCTCCATCCGTGCCCTGGTTCGGGCCCGTCGCGATCCGGAAGTTCAGCTGATCCAGATCCAGAACCGCGTAGGAGCTCGCGGTTCGCATGGCGACAAAGGCGCGCGGCGGGAAGGCCGGGGCGATCAGCTCATCCGTCAGCGGGTCCCGGACCTCGGCACTCGCCGGCCGGACGGCGATGTCCATGGGCTCGTCCCCGACGTGGATCGTGCCCACGGTGTGCGTCTCCAGGAACAGCTGTCCGAAGATGGTCCCGAAGCTGAAGCCCACGTAGGAGACCGAGTCCCCCAGGAAGTTCGCTGTCAGGAACGCGTTCACGGGCGGGGTGCCGGCGCCCGAGAGCTGCAGCTGGGTCGGGAGCACCGAGACAGGGCTCTTGCCCACCAGGACCTCGGCCATGAGCCGGGGCTCAGTGGGCGAGCTCTCCTCCCCCAGATGGTAGATCTCGACCGTGTCGTTCGGTGTGTTGCACACGAACATGAAGCGGTGCATCTCCGTCTCCTCGTCGAAGGATGGGAAGACACCGATCGAGATCGGCTTGACCTGAGGGGGCTCTACGTTCAGGTGGCGGCCTCGACCTTGGGCGGCGACCGGAGTGGCGAGGCACAACAACAGGGCGATTGATGCGTGCCATCTGTGGGGGGAGCGTGCGATGTTGAAGTGCATTTCAGACCTCTCGTTCCTGGGCCAACGACATGGAGCCCGTCCGGGAGGAACTGCTTCCAGCCCTCGTCCCGGCGACGTGAACTCCACCCCGGTCACCATCGACCGGAGCACTGAGGGCCATGTCTCGAGAGGCGCACTTGGACGCAGCTGTTGCCAGTAATCCACGTGCAGAAGAAAGTCGCCAAGGGCACGACCGAGGGTTCCGCAAGCGGAGCTACCCGAGCCTGTGGTGGACTCGTGACTTTCCCTGAAATTCTCGGCCGGGTGGGTCGACCCCGACGGCCGCGCAACCAACGGCACCCCCACCGTGACGAATCGATATGCTCGGCTACCCGCTGGCCAGGGGCGCTCACTTCGCCCCCCAGGTACGGAGAGTCCCCTACCTGAGCAGTCTGACCTTGCTGATCCTGCCCGTTGCTTGCTGCACGAGCAGTCCGGGGCGCCCCTCGAGCGCCGCAGCACTCGCCGTGTAGCTGCCCACCTTGCGCCCGTCGAGGAAGGCGCTCACGACACCACCGTGCACCTCCACTGCCAGGCGGTGGCTCGCAGCCTCTCGGTCGAGTCGGGCCTTGAAGCGGTAGACCTCCTCTGGATTGCCCTCGAAATACTCCCCGATGAAGAGGTCTCCATGCTTCAAGCGACTGACGAGCATCATCGGGTCTCTGGTCGGCATGTTCGCGAAGGTCATCCCGATGCATGGGATGGCGCCTCGCTCCTCCACCTCGAAGAGCGCCTCGAGCCGATAGTCGTCCACCACCCCCACAGGTGGAGCAAGGAAGACGAGCCCACTCGCATCGAAGCGTATGTCCCCGCCGTCCGAGCTGAAGGCAGCGTGGCCCGTCCAGCCCTCGAGCCCCGGCGGAGGTATCAGCTGGCGCCAACGCCGTATGTCAACCCTGGATCTCAGCTCCTCCTCGATGGCTGCCAGACGACCGTTCTCGGTAACGAGCGCCCCCACCTCGCTGGCAATCGTCAGTGCTGCACGGAACAAGCCGACGGATTCACAGGTCTCGATCAACTCGACGGCCTTCGTGACGGTCTCCTCCTCCAGGCCGCAGAGCTTGGCCTTGAAGCGCGAGTCCACTTCCTCGATCCCGGTCATGGCGAGCTCACGCCAGTCCAAGGGTGCGGGCGCGAAGGGGTGAGGATCGGGGTCGACCTCCTCTGGAGCCGGAGCGGCGCTCGCGAGGCTGGCGAGCTCGAGGTAGGTGTGGAGCGCACCGTCACCCTGGCCCTCGGCGGCCAACAGCCGCGCCAGCTCGTTGGTGGCGATCAGATCTCCCGGTCTCTTGCGAAGCGCCCAGCGAAAGGTGCTGGCGGCGGCTGCGCTGTGACCCGCGTCAAGCTGCGCTCTGGCGCGCTCGAGAAGCTCGTCGGCGACCTCCGCCCCGCCAAATTCGAGGCGGTGCAGGTCCCGTATCCAGCTCATCCAGAGGGCCTCCAGGTCCCCGAAGCTGGTGATGCCCTCCCGTCCGGGAGCCTCGACGAAGTGCTCGATGAAGCGCTCCATCACATCGTGCTTCTCGCCGCCCTTGTAGGCCTCCATGTAGGCCGCGAAGTGCGGCTCGTACACTCGATCGAAGGCCTCGTCCTCGAAGTTGCGAAGGAAGTAGACCATCCCCCAACCGAAGGGGTAGTAGCTGCCCTCGTAGGAGCCCTCGCCTGAGTAGGTGATCACCTCTTCGAGAGTGGGTCGGCCCTCATCAAACGAGCTCACCAGGCTTCGCAGGCGGGAGGCGGGAATCCCGTTGAAGCTCACCCGCCCTCCCCTCTCGATGCGTGTCCCCTCGAAGTAGCAGGCGGTTCCCTCGTTCAGCCAGGTTGGAATGAAGTTCGGCCAGAGGGCACGCGTGAACTGGTGAGAGGCCTCGTGAAACAAGGTGCCCCAGAGGCTTGCGAGCCCACGAGGGGTGTCGTCCTCCCGGGGATCGTAGGTCGCGACGAAGTTGTCACCAGGGCTGTAGAAGCCGGCATGGGTGGGCTTGGCCGAGGGCTCGTGTCGGTCGAAGTCCTCTCGCGTCGCGTAGACCCGCACCTCGCAGGTCCGCATCGACTGCCCGCGTGTCTTGTAGCCGTAGAACTGCCGATAGAAGGAGTTGATCTGCTCCATCGACTCGGCGACGGAGTGGGCGATCTCGAGCCCCATGTTGGTACGAACGCGGTAGTTCGGGCCTTTGACGACGAAGGCGTCCTCCCAGCGTGCGTGCTGGCCTTCGAGGCGAGCGAGCTCCTCCGGGGAGTAGCGGCTGCCAGCCCTGAGGGGGACCTCCACGCCGGTGGCCAGGAGCGCGTCGACGGTCTTGCGGCGGTCGTACAGCACCTCCAGGCGCTCGTAGGCCTCCTGCTCCAGGGGCGTTCCCCCGCAACGGTGCAGGAGATTCACCGCCGTGGCGTACAGCGTTTTTGAACCGCAGGACTTCGAGAGCTGGAAGAGGCTCCTGCCATGCGCCTGCAGGAGTCCTTCGTACTCCCCGTGGGGATAGCCGAGCTCCTCCAGCTGGCTGGCGAGGCGGCGCTGATGCGCGGCCTCGCCCGTGGAGAAGCGCAGGGCGTCCAGCAGGAGCCAGACCGCCCGATCTCGATCTCCGTCCTCGAGGACTTCCAGGCCACGAAGCTCGAGCAGCTCCGGGTCCTCCGGAGCGAGCTCCAGCCGCTCCTGGAGCCCCGGAAGCCCCTCGCCATCCCCATCGGTTCCCGGACGCTCTCCGGCCACGCTGGCTGCCAGAAGCGCCAGCCACATCCAAGCAGTCAACCCCCTCCTCACGACAAGCTCTCCTCGGCGGCTAAGGGCAGAAGGTCGCCTCAACCCCGTCCGAGAGATTGAATCCCTCTGGGCCTCCAAGCGGATCTCTGAACCAGAACTGGAAGTTCCAGGTCGAAGAGGGCGTCACGGCGAAGGGACCGCTGCTCAAGGGCGGCATGGTGAAGTCGATTGGTAGCGTGGCATCGCCCTGGTGATTCGTGAGCACCGGTGGGTACAAGCGTTGAAGCTGACCGCCCACGCACAGCGTCCCCTCACCGAGGGGGGTCTGTGCCTGCAGCGCTCCGTAGAAGAACGCACCGATACTGAGGGGAGGGGCACCGCTGGCGGTCAGCTCGAAGTAGTTGCTGGAGAGTTCCAGCGTCCCCTGCCACCCGATCATGCAGGCCGTTCCGGCTGAGCTTGGAGATGCCGTGCAGTAGCTCTGGGCAGTGCACTCGTCCGCGCTCAGGTCGACCCAGGTGAAGTCACCGCTGATCGCGCCCGTCTGCCCCACGACCCCATGGTCAAAGATGATATTCCCTGCGCCCTCCTCCAGGGGCAGTAGCAGGGCCGTGTCGGCATCACTCGTCCACTGGTCCTGCGGCTCGAAGGGGCCGTCGTAGCGATCGATCTCCGACACACGCAAGGCACGGAGCTGCATCCCGCTCGCACCAGTGATAAGAGTCGGCGCCTGTGCATTGATGATGTTGCAGGTCAGCCAGCAACATCCCGAGGGGCCGCCAGAGTGCACCACATTGCCGTCGATGTAGACCTCCCAGCGGTGGTCGGCGTGCCTTGAGAAGGCGTAGTGGTGCCACTCACCGTCGGCGGGGAAGACCCCGGGGTCCGTCTCCCTGCAGGAGCCACCGTGAGCCCAGGGCTGGCCGGCGTAGAGCCAAAGAAGCCGCCCGCCCGGATCGATCCTCAGCTCCTTGTGCTCGGCGCTTCCCTGGTAGCGAGAGAAGCCCATCTGCTGGCTCATGGGCCCGGTCTGTCGGAACCACCCCTCCATCGTGGCCGTCGTATCGGTGTTCATGACCGAGTGCCAGGGGAACTCGAGGCGCCCGTTGTCATGAAGCTCGATGGCCCAGGACTGCGCCCGCGTGATCCCACAGCACGCCAAGACAGCGAGGGCGACGACAAGAATGCGATACAGGACCATATGCTCACTCCTCCGTAGGTACAGCGGCGCCTGACGCGTGGTGCCAACGCGACGCCCCTGGGTTCATCAGATCATGCACCATCCCCTAAATGTGCCGGCCCACCAGGCCCGCCATGGAAGTGCGGAAAAACTGACGTTGCGTCAGCAGTGACGCTGTCCTGCCTCCTGGCAGCGCCAGGAAGCCCGGCTCTGCAGCGGCCTGCGGTGACCGGCAAGCTGAGCGCTCGTACTCCTCCGTGCACCCTGGCCGAATCGGCGAAATCGGGCAGAATGAGCCGGGAGGGTACCTCTCGATGGGCGGCCCCTCCTCGTCTCGCAACCTCTTCCTCCACTCTCGCCATGAAGAATCGTCTCCGCTCGGGAACCGGTCTCTCCGCGCTCGCCCTCCTCTTGTCCCCCGCCGGGCTGGCCCTCGACGAGGGGGAGGTGGCAGCTCCCAAGGAGGAAGCGATCGCCCAGGTGCTCGACGTGCGGGCGAGCACCTTCAAGAGCAGCACCAAGGACAGCGTCGCCCTCGATGTGGATGCGAGCGGACGCACCGTGGCCGTCTGGCAGAGCCGTCGCCAGCAGGGCGGCACCTACGGGATCTACGCCCGGCGCTTCGACTCCGACGGCTCCCCCCTGACCGCTGAGGTCGAGGTCAACCTGAACACCCGCAGCCACCAGGGAACCCCCGGCGTGGCGCTCGACGCGGACGGCACCACCTGGTTCGCCTGGAGCTCCCACGGCCAGGACGGCGACGAGGGGTCCGTCATCGCACGGCGCTTCGACGCGGGGCTCGACAGCTCGACGAACGAGGTGCTGGTCAATGAGGTCACCGCCGGAAACCAGACCGAGGTGCGCATCGACTCCGACGGGAAGGGCAACGCGGTCGTCGTGTGGACCTCCGAGCTCGAGGGCTCCGAGAGCCGCCACGTCTTCGCCCGCCGCCTGGGTCCGGATGGCGCGGTGCGCGGAGAGGCGGTCCGGATCGACACGGATGACCTCGGGACCAACGGCTCCCCCACCGTGACCGTGGCGGAGGACGGCTCCTTCACCGTGCTCTGGACGCGCCTGGGTGAGGACCACATGTCGCGGGGCGTCTTCGGGCGCCGGATCGCAGGGGACGGCACGCCCGGCACGGAGTTCCAGCTGACCCCCGACCGCGCGTCGGGCATCGAGGCCTCGCTCTCCAGCCCGGACGGCGAGCACTTCGTGGCCGCCTGGTTCGAGCAACACGCGGGCGACTGGGCCATCGGCCACCGCGGGTTCACCTTCGACGCCGAGGGCGCGGTCGAGCTCGACGGCGCGCGTCGCATCGAGAGCCCGGAGGTCGGCTACCTGAGCGGCGCGACCGTCTGCGCCCGCGCGGACGGGGGCTACGCCCTCGCCTGGAACCGCTACGGCGTCGCACCCGAACAGCACGCGGACCTCTTCGTGGCCACCTTCGACCCGCAGGGCGCACCGCTCGACGCGCCGCGCGTGGCCACCAAGGCCACCGAAGGCCACCAGCGCATCGCCGCCGACGACGGCTCGAAGATGCTGCACTACGGAGATGACGGCCGCCTGGTGGTGGGCTGGACCGGCGACGCGGGCAAGGGCGATCACCACGCGGCGCACGTCTCCTGGATCGCCGGGGAGGGCCAGGAGCTCGCGGCGACCTCGACCGACCCGGAGGCTCAGGTGGTCTTCGACATGGCACGGCCCCACGTGCCCCCCACCTACACGCCCGGTCAGGGGCTGCAGCCGCTGGACCCGAACCCGATGTTCCACCCCATGGCCGGCGGCATCGGCTTCACCGGTATCACCAACACCGGCTGGACCCCGCCGGACCCCGAGCTGGCCGTCGGACCGAACCACGTGGTCGAGATGACCAACGGGGCCATCGCCTTCTTCACCAAGGACGGCACGGCGACCTTCCAGGACCAGATCGAGGGCGGCGGCGGCTTCTGGGGCCCTCAGGGAGCCACGGGCTTCGTCTTCGACCCCGAGGTGATCTGGGACCCCCACTCGAGCCGCTTCTTCGCCATGGCCAACGAGCGGGCGAGCAACGGCAACCCCTACTTCCTGCTGGCAGTCTCGGACGACTCGAACCCGAACGGGACCTGGCACAAGTACCGCATCAACGTCCTGTCCGCCATCGGCGACACGGACATCGACTCCCCGAACATGGGTATCGACGCCCAGGCCGTCTACCTGACGGCGGACTTCTTCGGGCCCGACAAGTACCTGGTGTACGTCATCGAGAAGGCTCCTCTCTTGAGCGGCGGCCCGGTGAACTCCAGCTCGACGGTGCTGAACGGACGCCAGTCCCTGGGCATCCCGGTCAGCTACGGCACCCCGCCGCGCCAGTACATGATCTGGTCGCAGGAGAACGGGACGGCGACGTCGGTCACGGTCTACGCCATCAACAACCCGCTGACGTCTCCCTCGCTGGTATCGACGACCGTCTCCGTCCCGAACTTCACTCAGCCCGAGAACCCGCCTCAGGCCAACACATCTGTGCGGCCGGAGACCTTCGAGTCGCGCTTCTGGAGCTGCATGTACAACGACGGGTCCCTGTGGGCGACCCACCACGTCAACAGCAGCCGCGTGCGGCAGCGTTGGTACGAGATCGACATGGCCAACTGGCCGGTGAGCGGCACGCCCACCCTCGTGCAGTCGGGCGAGATCGACCTGGGCGGCACCATCCGGACCTTCTTCGGCAGCATCGCCTGTGACGACGCGGGCAACATGGGGATGACCTTCTCACGCTCCTCACCGAGCGAGTTCATCTCCATGGGCTTCGTCTCGCGCACGGCCAGTGACGCCCTCGGTACCACGAGCGCGCCCGTGACAGCCCAGACCAGCAACTTCCCCGAGACGAGCGCCGGGCGCTGGGGCGACTACTCCGGCATCGGCCCGGATCCGAGCCTGACAGGCTCCTTCTGGGCGGCCCATGAATTCATGCCCCAGAACAACTCCTGGCGCACCTGGATCCAGGAGTTCAGCGCGGCCGACCTCGTCGAGAACTACTGCCTCACCTCGGCCAACTCCGTGGGCTCCGGCGCGCTGATCTTCGCCACGGGGACCACGAGCATCGCGGCCAACGACCTGGTATTGAACGCCACGGGCTGCCCCCTCAACGTCCAGGGCCTCTTCTTCTACGGCCCGAATGAAACCTTCACGCCCCTGGGCAACGGCTGGCTGTGCGTCGCCGGCAACATCCAGCGCCTTGCGGTCACCCCGACCGACAACCTTGGCACGGTCAGCCTCGCAGTGGACAACACAGCCTTCCCGGTCAACGGCGCATGGGCGCCTGGAACGAACTGGAAGTTCCAGTACTGGTATCGGGACCCCACCGTCGGGGTGGGCTTCAACCTGACCGACGCGCTGTCGGCGACCTTCCTGCCCTGAGCGAGAGGGTCCCAACAGGGCCAGGACGGACGACGGCGGTGCCCCCGGGCGCCACCGCCGTCGGTCCTGCTCGCGCCTGGCCCCCCCGCGCAGCAGGGGCGTCCGGCTGCGCAGGTTGGGGTTGGCGGCGACGCTCCCCCAGAGGGACCGGCGGCCGGCTCCCGCCGGCATCTAGTCCATCACGCGCAGGTCCGCCTCGACCGCGGTGAGGCCGACACGCTCGGCCAGCTCGACGAGCCAGTCCAGGGCGGCCCGGGTGCGCCCGCTGATCTCCCGCGTGCCCCACAGGAGGTAGAGCAGCTCGCCGCTCTGTGCGTCCGTCTTCGTACGCTGGGCGTCCTTGACGGCGTTGGCGCAGGGCCCCTCAGCGTCCATCAGGCACAGCAGGCCGTCCACCTGGATCTCCTGACCCGAGGCATTGAAGACGTAGCTCGCCCCCTCTCCCGCGAGCCCCACCTCGAGGGGCGGATGCAGGCGCTCCACGTCGACGACGCTGATCGGCAGACCCGAGTGCAGGCTGACCACGTTGTTCAGGTCGACGGCCGCGTTGATCGAGCCGAGCTTTCCCTCCTCGGCAGCGCGCACCAGGTACTCGGACGCCGGCTTGCCCCGACCGGTGGGCTTGTAGGTCTTCGAGCGCAGCAGGTCCCGCACGGCGCCACGCACCGCCTCTTCGCGCTCGATGGGCGCGGGAGCATCGGCCGCCAGGAGTCCCCTCAGCCACTCCGGCGAGGCGAGGCCCGGCTCACAACGAGCGGCGAGCAGCCCGAGTTCCAGGCGCTCGTGGGGATGGACGTTCAGCTCCAGCATCAGGCCCGAGTGCCTACCCGCTCAGCGGATGCCGCTGCGCAGGATCGACCAGAGCAGCATCAGCCCGATCGCGAAGGAGGTGCCGAAGCCCAGCAGCCCCAGGATCGGCAGGCCGAAGACCGTCGGCCCTGTGTCGATTGTCATCGCGATCGAGGTGCCGACGATCAGGGCCGAGGTGATCAGGCCCACGGTGACGCGGTTGGCGCTGCGGTCGAGCTGGCGCCCGAAGTCCTCCAGGCGCTTGAGGTCCAGCTCGATCTTGAAGCCGCTGCGCCGCAGGCGCTGCACCACCTTGCGCACGTCCCGCGGCAGGGCGATGGCCAGCCGCCGCAGGTCCTTCCAGTTGCGCGCCACCATGCGCCGCGGCGAGCGCATCTCGAGCATCATGCGCCGCGCCAGGGGCTCGACGTGCTCGTCCAGGCTGAAGGCCGGGTCGAGGCGGCGGCCGAGGCCCTCGAGGGTCAGGAAGACCTTGATCAGGCCCGCCACGTCCGCCGGCAGGATCAGGTCGTTCTCCCGCACGATGCGGGTGATGTCCTCGAGCATCCCGGCCACGTCGAGGTCCTTCAGCTCCCGCGCCGTGTAGCGGTCGAGGAAGTCGTTGCAGTCCTGGAGCAGGAGCTCGATGTCGGTCTCGCCCCCGTCTGACCACTCGAGCAGGGTGTCGACCAGCCCCTCCTCGTCGCGCTCGATGACGGCGGCGAGCAGCAGCGTGAACTGCTGACGGCGCTCGTCCGAGAGGCGCCCGATCATGCCGAAGTCGAGCAACCCAACCCGGCCCGCCGGCAGGAAGAGCACGTTCCCCGGGTGCGGGTCCGCGTGGTAGATGCCGTCGACGAAGACCATCTTCAGGATGGCGCCCGCCCCCAGGCGCGCCACATGCGCGGGGTCGAAGCCCTCAGGGCGCTCGCCACGGATCCAGTCGTCCGCGGTGTGTCCCTCGATGTAGCCGAGCACCAGGAGTCGCTTCGAGGAGTACTCCTTGAACACGTCCGGAGTGACGAGGTCCTCGAACTCCGCCATGTGCCGGGAGATCAGCTCCGTGTTGCGGGCCTCGATCATGAAGTCGAGCTCCGCCTTGATCGAGCGCGCGAACTGGCGCACGACCATGGTCGGGCGGAAGCGCCGCAGCTCGGTCAGCTCGCGCTCGACGACCTCAGCCAGGCGCTCGAGGAGCCGAAGGTCGCTTGCGACCTTCTTCTCGATCCCGGGTCGGCGGATCTTCAGGACGACCTCGCGTCCGTCCGGCAGGGTCGCGCGGTGCACCTGGGCGATCGAGCCGGCGGCCAGGGGCTCGATCTCGAGATCGCTGAAGACCGTCTCCGGGGTGGCGCCCAGGTCCTCCTCCAGCTGAGACCGCAGCTCCTCCCAGGGAATGGTCGAGACCTTGGACTGCAGGAGCGAGAACTCCTCCACCCACTCCGGCCAGAGCAGGTCCGTACGGCTGGAGAGCAGCTGCCCGAGCTTGACAAAGGTCGGGCCGAGGGCCTCCATCGCCACCCGCGCGCGCCTGGCCGTGCTGCCCTCGGTGATGCTCTCGGCGCGCTCGATCCGCAGCAGGCGGCCCGTGCGCTGGAGGAGGCCGAGCAGCCCCATGCGCTGGGCCACATCCTGAAAGCCCGACTGAACGAGGATGCGGGTAATCTCCTGCAGACGCCCCAGGTCCTCGGCCGCGATCAGAACGTCGAGTAGCACGACAGCAAGCTATGGACCCCGGCCCTGTACTGCAATCTCCTATTCCAGCAGTGGCGCCTCCCGGTCAGCGTCCTATTGCCCAATAAGGCCGGCGCGGACAGCAGCAGAGTGCAGCGCATCTGGAAAGTCCTGTTCTTGGACGGTTGCATGGACTTTGGCTCGAAGTCGGTCAGTTCACCCGGTTTGAGGACAGGAATACGGGATCTTAATAGCACTTGCGCACTGGACACAATGGAGGAGTGTAGGCGAGGATCAGGGTAGGAAGGGTTCGAAGAAGGATGTGAGGCACCGCGCCGCACTCTGGACGCGCCGGAATCGACGGGAACCAGGAAGTTCTTCTACCGCACCCCTCTCATTCGACGTGGAGTCAACCGCACCCGCAGCGGTCCACGGTCAATCAGAACGGTCCGTCTTTGATCCGGGGAACAGAGCTATGAGGTCCTTCGACCGCCAGAAATCACCGCCGCCACGGGAAGTTTTCCCAGTGAAGAGGTCTCGCGCACTTGTGACGGTCGAGGTTGCGCACGCGCAAACCACCGACGAGGAGACCGGCCCCGCCGAGCCTCCGGTCCGCACGACTCGGTCAACCGAGGCCACGCCCCTTCACTGAAGATCTTTGAATTCGAGGTGATGAGTCCTTGAACTCGACACCGAAGAGGCTTTCCCTCTTCTACAACGACTGAGTGAGCCGTGCACGTCCGCCACCGCACGGCGAGCCCAGGTCAGTCCCCTCCTCATCCGCTACTTGCACTTCCCAGTATCCGATCTTCGGGTCGCACAACCACAGAAGACCGAGCAATGACATTCGACCTCGTCCCCGGCAACGCCTTGGGTTGCCGCACCAACGCACACCGACACGGTTGGGACGGATCGATCTGCGAAGACGCCGCCGATTGGGCCTGCGGCATCGAAGCGGACTTCAGACAGAAGTACTGCGCCACCGGGACCCCGCGCTGCTTCCACCTGCACCTGTTCGACGACGATGATCCGTACCTGACGATTCCTGACAGCGGCGTCGGCTGGCTCCTGAACAAGATCCCCACTGCCTTCAACGACCAGATTCTCCTGATATGGGCCCCCCAGGCGGAGGAGCCCAACGGCATGGTCGGCGGACGGCCTGTCGGCTCGTTCATGGCGGGCGCCTACCGGGTCGAGTGCGTGGAGCGCATCGAGCAGCGCAACCACATCGAGTGGAAGATCCGGCCCTACGATGACGGCTGGACGTACATGGGCTGCCTGGACGCCCAGGCGCCGCGCTTCATCCACCTCGGCGGCCCCTACATCAAGCAGGTCGACCGCTCGGCGATCCCGAACCTCTTCGCCACGGCTCTCGAGGCGGGCAAGGAGACGAGCGAGTACTGGACCCAGGAGGAGAAGGAGCGGCTGGAGGTCTTCGCCGCCAACGTGGAGTCCTGGCTCGATACCGCCCAGGAGAAGGCCCGCGCCCTGGTCCAGGTCAGCCCCGTCCCAGCGCCGCGTCCGCGCCAGGATGCGCACAGGCCCGAACGGGGAACGCCCGTGGAGAAGGCCACTCCCGAGCCCGAACTCGCAACGCGCCTGATCCCCCTGCCCCCCAAGACCCCCTCGACCGAACCGCCGGACCACTACCCGCTGATCGAGGAGGCCCAACGCCCGCGCATCGTCGAGACCTACGGCGAACGAACCCTCGAGTCCCTGCGCGTCGCATCCCTGACCCACCCGCTCATCCTCATGCGAGGCCACGCGGGTGTGGGCAAGAGCACTCTGGCGCTGAACCTGATCGACGACCCGTTGCGCCTGCGCACCCTGGTCGTCCCTGTACACGCGGACTGGAAGGGCCC
Source organism: uncultured Planctomycetaceae bacterium (assembly GCA_964591315.1). Lineage (GTDB taxonomy): Bacteria > Planctomycetota > UBA1135 > UBA1135 > JABACD01. The sequence continues at coordinate 22,138 of CAZQAT010000032.1, read as the reverse complement.
GGAGGGTCTCCTTGGCCACCTGAACGAGGACACCGGCGCCTTCGAGCCGACCCTGTTCACGAACTTCCTGCGCGCCGCCGAGCTCGCCTGGCGCTCGGGGGACTTCGCCACGCGCGTGGTGGTGTTTGAGAACTTCGATGCGAGCCCTCCGGAGGACTGGCTGTCGGAGATCCTGGTACGCGCCCAGTACCCGGCCCGCTCCACCGCCGAGCGCACGATCGACCTCTCCGCCGAGATGGTCCGCGGCTGGGCCCCCGGCGCCACCCCGCGCCTGATGCTCTCGCCCGGAGTGCGCTTCGTGGCCACGGTCGACGACCCCGTGCGCCCCGGCACACTCTCACCGCGCCTCTTGGACGACATGGCCGTGATCGAGCTCGACCTCTCGGTGAAGGACGCGCTGGCGCTAGCGAAGGCCAAGCTGACCGCCAAGCAGCTCGAGGGCCTCGTGGAGCTCGACCGCTGCACCCGCGACCTGTGCGCCGGCATCTCCCTGAACACCGGGCGCTCGATCGCGCGCTGCCAGGGCAAGCTCGACGACCTGGGCGTCGACTCCTGGCGCGCCATCGACCTGGTGCTGTGCCAGGGGGTCGCCAGCAAGCTCGAACTGCTGGATCCGAGGACCCTGGAGGGGGAGCTGGGAGCCCGCCTCGCGGCCTGGGCCGAGGGCCCCGGGAAGAAATTCACCCGCTGCGCCGCGCGCCTCTCGGCCTGGGCCGAGAACCTCTCTCGCGCCAGCCTCTTCGAGAAGCGCTGAGGCAAGCCCCGGGACTCCCGGGCTGTTGGTGAGACTGCTCCCACCCAAAGGGGGAGAACAAGGGCAGCCAAGCCCGGGGCCCGGTCGATAGAATGTCGCGCCCCGAGGTCCCCCCAGTCCCATGGCCCAACAAGCACCTGCCGCCGTCACCGTCTGCCCCGAGTGCGGAGCGAAGATCCCCAAGGCGGGGATGTCCCTCTGCCCGTACTGCGCCTCGCCCCTCCAGGCGACGAAGTCGGACGATGACCGCAACCCGATCGTCGAGCGCCTCAAGAAGATGGAGGACAAGCCCGAGTTCGGAGAGGCCCAGCAGACGACCACGCCCTGGACCCCCGAGTACGCCCAGGCCCGCAACCGGCAAGGGCAGGGGACCGTACTGGCCATCGTCGGAGTCCTCCTGGCCGGCCTGGAGGTCGTCCTCGGTTTCGGCGGCGCGCTGCTGTACGTCCTCGGTGGTCTGCTTGCCGTGGGCGGAGTCCTGATGGCCGTGATCGGCACGTCGAAGCGCGGGAAGCTCGACGCCATGAAGGTGCTCAAGCGCAGCGCCTACCTGGTGCGTCGCCGCAGCGAGACCGGGCTGGAGAAGGGCGGCGACGTGGTCTACCACTTCCTGATCCAGTTCGGCGACGGCAGCGAGGGTGAGTTCCGCTACCCAGGCCGCGGGGTCAACGAGGAGCTCTACTCCAACGGCATGACCGGCGTGGCCTTCACGCGCGGGGACGAGCTGCTGCACATCGAGCGCGTGCGCATCTGATCCGGCGCGGATGAAGCCCTCGAGCATCACCCGAGCCCTCGTGCGCGCGGTGGAGGGGCTGGAGTTCGCGCCCCCGGTCACCCACGTCTACAACCCGCTCGTCTACGCCAAGCGCTCCCACGGAGCCTATCTCGAGCGCTTCGCGCGCCCGGGGGTCGAGGCCCTGTTCCTCGGCATGAACCCCGGGCCCTTCGGGATGGCCCAGACCGGCGTGCCCTTCGGTGAGGTGGCGCTGGTGCGCGACTGGCTCGGGATCGAGGAGCCCGTGGGCAAGCCGCCGGTCGAGCACCCCAAGCGACCGATCCTCGGCTTCGACTGCACCCGCAGCGAGGTCAGCGGCCGACGCCTCTGGGGCTGGGCCAGCGAGCGCTTCGACTCCGCGGACGCCTTCTTCGAGCGCTTCTTCATCTGGAACTACTGCCCCCTCGTGTTCCTCGAGGAGAGCGGGCGCAACCGGACCCCGGACAAGCTGCCCGCCGCGGAGCGCGAGCCCCTCTTCGAGGCCTGCAACACGGCCCTGCGGCGCCTGGTGGAGCACCTCGAGCCGGAGCGCGTGATCGGGGTCGGCAAGTTCGCGGAGACGCGCGCCAAGGCGGTGCTCGGCGAGATGGGCTGCACCTTCGGCACGATCCTGCACCCCAGTCCGGCCAGCCCGATCGCCAACCGGGGCTGGGCTCCCCAGGCGGAGAAGCAGCTGGCGGCGATGGGCATCGAGCTCTGAGGGCGGGCGGCCGAGAGGCTGGTAGACTCGGCGCCCCGCCGTTTCCACCGAACCCTCCATGGACCACCGCATCGACCGCCGCACGCTCATGACCGCCACCGCCGCCGGGGCCCTCGCCGGGCTGGCCTCGGGAAGCTCGCGCCCGCGAGTGAAGCTCAAGAAGGCCCTCAAGTACGGAATGATCGGCGAGGGGAAGACCCCCCTCGAGAAATTCCAGCTCGTGAAGTCCCTCGGTTTCCAGGGCGTCGAGCCGGACAGCCCCTCGGACCTGGACGTGGACGAGGTCGTCGAGGCGGCTGAGCAGACCGGCGTCGAGATCCCCGGCGTGGTCGACTCGGTGCACTGGGGCAAGCCCTTCTCCCACCCCGACCCGAAGGTGCGCGCCGAGGGCGTCGCGGCCCTCGAGACGGCCCTGCGGGACTGCAAGCGCTACGGCGGCACCTCCGTGCTTGTCGTACCCGCGGTGGTGAACGCCGGCGTCAGCTATGCCGACGCCTACCGCCGCTCCCAGGAGGAGCTCCGGAAGTGCCTGCCCCTGGCCGAGGAGCTCGAGATCGACATCGCCTTCGAGAACGTCTGGAACAACTTCCTGCTCTCCCCCCTCGAGGCCGCGCGCTACGTGGACGAGTTCGAGAGCGAGCGCGTGGGCTTCCACTTCGACGTGGGCAACATCGTCTACTACGGCTGGCCGGCCCACTGGATCGAGGCCCTGGGCAAACGGATCCTGAAGCTCGACATCAAGGACTACAGCCGCAAGAAGCTGAACGACGAGGGCCGCTGGAAGGGCTTCGGAGTCCAGATCGGCGAGGGCGACTCGGACTGGCCGGCGGTCATGCGCGCCCTCGGGAAGATCGGCTACTCCGGCTGGGCCACCGCCGAGGTGGGCGGAGGCGACCGCGAGCGCCTGGCCCAGATCTCCGCCAACATGGACAAGGTCTTCGCGAGCTGAATCATGAGACTCCACACCGCACTCCCCCTCTGCACCCTCCTCCTCGCGACTCCCGCCGCGGCGGACCACGTCGTCCTCCTGGCCGGGGACGAAGACAGCCGCGCCCAGGAGTCCCTCTACGCCTTCGCCGAGACCGAGCTGGTCCGCGCCCACGACCTCGAGCTCAGCCTGCTCGTGCGCGAGGAGAGCGGTCGCGTGGGAGGCATCGAGAAGCTGCGCGAGGCGGACCTCCTCGTGGCCTTCCTCGACGAGGCCGGCGTGGGCCAGACGGAGGCGGACCTGATCGACGAGTACGTGGCCAGCGGCCGCCCACTGGTGCTCCTGCGCGGGACGGTCGCCGCCCTGAAGGAGCACGCCGACTTCCACAAGGGAGCCACGGGCGCCAACTACCTGGGGACGGCCAAGGAGGAGGCCCACCTGCTCGTGGGCCGCATGCTGGAGGGCGGTGAGCACCCGATCGTCGAGGGCTGGCAGGCCTTCCAGGAGGTGAGCGGCCCGCTCCACCGCGTGACGCCCCTGGCCGAGACTGCCCAGCCGCTGCTCTGGTGCGTGCCGAGCCTTGCCGGGGAGGGCGCGAGGCCGGTGGACCCCGAGCCGGTGGCCTGGCTCAGCGGCTTCCGGGGTGCGAACGTCTTCGTCACCACCCTCGGCGCTCCGGCGGACTTCGCTATGCCGGCCTTCCGAGCGGTGCTGCGGCGCGGGATCTTCTGGTGCCTGGGCCGCGAGAACCTGGCGGGCGACGAGGACGTTCCCGTCCTCGACGGGACGAACTCGGCCTCGCTCTTCGACGGCGAGTCCCTCCAGGGCTGGACCACCCACGGGGGCCGCTACGACGGCAACGCCAGGTGGACCGTGGAGGACGGCGCCATCGTGGGCCGCCAGGGCCCGAACCGCTCCGGAGGGCTGATCTACACCGACCGCCCCTACAAGAACTACATCGTCTCCTTCGAGACCTGGATCGACTACCCCTTCGACTCGGGCGTCTTCCTGCACATGGTGCCGCGCAACGTGGGCGGCAAGGGCATCCAGGTCACCCTCGACTACCGCCCCGGCGGCGAGGTCGGCGGCCTCTACGCGGACGGCTTCCTGCAGCACAACCCCAACAGCACGGAACTCCTGAAGCGCGACGCCTGGAACCGGGTGACCGTGCGCTGCAAGGGGGACGACATGCACGTGACCGCCTGGCTGAACGGAGAGCTGCTCTGCGACTACGAGACGCCGCCGGGCACCGAGGGCTTCGCGGACACGGGCCTGATCGGCCTCCAGGTCCACGGGGGCGAGCACGTGCCCGACACCCAGCGGGCCATGTTCCGCGACGTGCGCATCCGCGAGCTGCCCGACTACGACCAGGCCCTGTTCACCTGCGACGACCGCGGCCTGTTGACCCCCACCGAGGCGGGCACCAAGGCCGGCTGGGAGCCCCTCTTCAACGGCCGCGACCTGGAGGGCTGGGACCCGCGCCCCGGGCCCGAGGGTTACGTGGTGAAGGACGGCGAGCTCGTGTTTCCCGTCGCCGGCGGCCACGGCGAGATCCGCAGCCTGCGGGAGTTCCGCGACTTCGAGCTGCGCCTCGACTTCAAGATCGCCAAGGGCGCCAACAGCGGCCTCTTCCTGCGCGCCGCCCCCGACGGCAACCCCGCCTACTCGGGCTGCGAGGTCCAGATCATCGACGACTTCAACTGGGAGAAGCTGACCGACACCACCCTGCAGCCCTACCAGTTCTCCGGCGGCCTCTACGGCGCCCACGCGCCGGAGGTCACCGACGCGCTGAACCCGATCGGCGTCTGGAACACCTACCAGGTGCGCTACGTGGGCTCACGGATCCAGGTCGCCCTCAACGGCCACCAGCTCTACGACGTCGACACCTTCACCCTCGAGAAGGCCAAGCCCCCCTTCCAGGAGCGCGCCGAGCGCGGCTTCATCGGCCTGCAACGCCACAGCATCGCGGACAAGAATCTCGACGCCTTCGCCTGGTTCCGGAACGTGTACGTGCGGGAGATCGAGGAACCGGCGGGAGACTGAGGTCTCGGCTCAGCCCCCGCGCAGCACCAGGTTCTCGGTGGCCGGCGCGTAGCCGATCCGGTGCGCCCGCACCTGGAGCTTGCCCGGGGTCGTGGGCAAGAGGAACGGCCCGTCGTAGATCTCCCAGCGCTTGGGCGCTTCCTCACCCGAGGGCACCCAGCGGTGGCCGATCGACGCGCCGGGGGTCGCGCACTCGACGGTCAATCGCAGCCCGTCATCCTCGGGCAGGGTGATGAGCTTCGGGGTCGCCGTCTTCGGTTGCACGCCGTCGGGAGGCCACAGGTGCTCGCGCACGAGGACCGTCTCGGGCAGCACGAATCCCAGGTCTCCGGTCTCCTCGATCCAGGCCTCGAGAGCCCCGCGCAGCTCGGCCAGGCGCTCCTCGTGCGCCGGGTCGCCCGCGAGGTTGTGGACCTCCCAGGGGTCGCTGGACGTGTCGTAGAGCTCCTCTTCGGGGCGCTCGAGGGCCGCCATCTGCCACTGCTCGGGGCGCTCCGGCCCCGACTCCCGCAGGGCGTAGAGATCGGCGGTCATCTCGATCCTCTCCCTGTAGGCGACGGGCAACAGGTACGGCACATCCGTGCGGTGGTTGCACACGTAGCGCCAGCGCCCGTCACTCACGCTGCGGGTCTGCTCGCGCTCAGCGTCGAAGCGGTCCGCGTGGGCGAAGGCGAGGCCGGAGCCCTCGCGGGCGTGGGGGCCGAGGAAGGGCGTGCCGTCGAGGCGTGCATCGGGCTCGAGGCCAGCGATCGAGAGCACGGTCGGACCGAGGTCCACGAAGCTGACGACGCGCTCCTCGACCTCCCCGGCTCGGGCGCCCTTCGGATGCCTCACGAGCAGCGGCACCCGGGTCCCGGTGTCGTAGACCGAGCGCTTGCCCCGCGGCAGGCCGACCCCGTGGTCGGAGTAGAAGAAGACCCAGGTCTCATCGAGCAGCCCGGCCTCCTCGAGCTCTCCCAGGCGCTGGCCGATCCAGCGGTCGAGGGCCGCGATGTTGTCGTAGGTGCGCTTGAGGGCGTCACGCACGGCCGGAGTGTCCGGGTAGAAGGGCGGGATCGGGACGTCCTCGGCCTCGACCGCGGACGGCTGCCGCCTGGCCGTCGGGAAGCCCCGGCTCTCGTGGGTCCCGCCGAAGTTGAAGACCGCGAAGAAGGGCTGCCCCTCGCTCCGGTCACGCCAGTGGGCCTTGCCGTGGGAGCGGTCCCAGGTCGTCACCGGCGCCTTGAACTGGTAGTCGGTCTTGCTCGCGTTCGTGCAGTGGTAGCCCGCGCGCCGCAGGTGCTCGGGGAAGCAGCGCACCCACTCCGGCGGAACGCCCTCGTAGCCGGGGATGTCCGCGTAGGCCTCGGGGTCCTTCTCCAGCGCCGCCTTGCTCGGGTTCCCGTTGCGCATCTGCATCGTGCCGATGCGCGTGGCGTACATGCCCGTGATGATCGAGGAGCGCGCCGGGGCGCAGACCGGCGAGGTGGCGAAGGCACTGGCGTAGCGCACGCCCTCCCGGGCCAGGCGATCGAGGTGCGGCGTCGCGACCGTGTCGTCACCGTAGCAGGCGATCCAGGGGCTCATGTCCTCGGCCACCAGCCAGACCACGTTCGGTCGCTCCTGGGACTGCGCGCCGGCGACGGCGACCAGGAGCGTGACGGCCGAGACGAGGCGCAGCCCGATCACATCGACCTCGGCAGCTTGTCGAACATCTCCGGATACAACCCCAGCCCCCGCCCGCCGTCCACCGGCAGGGTCGCGCCGGTGATGAAGGCCGCTCCCGGCGAGGCCAGGAAGGCGACCGCCTGCGCCGCCGCCCGCGGCCCCTCGCCCTCGCTCAGGTAGCGCACCAGGTTGACCGTCACGCCCCGGGGCGCGACGTGCTGCGCGCAGGCGCTCAGCTCGCCCTCGATGCGGTGCGGCCCGTGGGCGTCGGTCAGGAGCACCACACGCCCGAAGCCCCGCTCCGCCATGGCGGCGATGGGCTCCTGCCAGGCCGCTACCGTCTCGCGGGCAAGGAACGCTCCCTGCAGGACGAGAACGGCGAGCTCGGCCGGGACCGGCTCGTCGACCGCGATCTCCGAGGAGCGCGACGTCCGGACGCCGAGCTCTTCGAGCTCCCGAGTGACCTCGCGCGCCAGCCCGTCGTCCTCGACGACGAGCCAGGCGCCCGCCTGCTCCAATCCTGCTCTCGTCCCGTCGGTCATGGCGCGCCCATTCTAGGCTACCGACCGGGTAGGATCCCCCCCATGCTGCTCCTCGCCTCCAGCCTGCTCCTCGGCCTCATGCCCCTCCCCCCCGCCGACGGCCACAGGACCCTGTCCTCCATCGAGCGCGACGCCGGCTGGACGCAGCTCTTCGACGGCGCGACGACCAAGGGCTGGCGCGGGATCGGCAAGCAGATCTTCCCGGACAAGGGCTGGGAGGTCGCCGACGGCTGCCTGCACCGCAAGGCCGGAGAGCGCGGGGGCGACATCGTCACGACGACCGAGTTCGGTGACTTCGAGCTCGCGTTCGAGTGGAAGGTCGCTCCGGGGGCCAACAGCGGGGTCAAGTACCGCGTGCGCGACCAGCCGGGGCAGGGCAGCGCCTTCGGGCCCGAGTACCAGGTGCTCGACGACGGGAAGCACCAGGACGGCGCGAACTCCAAGACCTCCGCCGGCGCCCTCTACGCGGTGATGGCCGCGGGGAAGTCCGCGCCGCCGCTGGTCGGGGAGTGGAACACCGGCCGCATCGTCTGCTCCGCCGGTCGGATCGAGCACTGGGTCAACGGAGAGCGGCTCTTCGACGTGGAGCTCGGCGGCGAGACCTGGGCCGCCAACGTCTCCAGGAGCAAGTTCAGGAACCGCGCCGACTTCGCCAGCGCAGGACCCGGCCGTATCGCCCTGCAAGACCACGGGGACGAGGTCTGGTACCGCAACCTGCGCCTGCGCGAGCTGCCCGCCTGGGGCGCGCCGGAGGTGGAGGTCCACGACGGCAAGTCCCTCGACCACTGGTACGAGTACGGGGACGCCATCTACGAGGCGGAAGAGAACTCGATCCTCGGGCGCACCGGTGGCGGCGGCCAGTCCTTTCTGATCACGGAGGAGACCTTCGGGGACTTCGTGATGGAGGTGGACGTGATGCCCGAGCTGCCGGGCAACTCGGGCATCCAGATCCGCTCCCACGAGAAGGAGAACAAGCGGCCCTTCGGGTACCAGATCGAGATCGACTCCTCCGACCGCGCCTGGTCCGGCGGACTGTTCGACGAGGCACGCCGAGGCTGGCTCCAGGACCTGGAGCAGAACCCCGCGGGGCGCGCGGCCTTCCGCTATCAGGAGTGGAACCGCTTCCGCATCGAGTGCGTGGGCCCTTGGATCAAGACCTGGGTCAACGGCGTTCCGGTGACCGACTACTTCGACACGGCGGACCTGGAGGGCTTCATCGCGCTGCAGGTGCACTCGGGGAACAACACGCGGGTGCGCTGGCGCAACCCGCGGGTGTGGGACCTGGGTGTGCGCTCGTGGGTGTCCGCCTTCGACGGGCGGTCCCTCGACGGTTGGAAGGCGATGGAGGGGAACTGGAGCGTCGAGGACGGGGTCCTGGTCGGCCGCACCTCGCCGAAGGACGTCGCGCAGGTCGCGACGGGCGAGGCCCTGGAGAACCGCGCCCTGTCCTTCGAGGTTCTCTTCGACGAGGCCGCCGGCGATCACCTCGTCTTGCACCTGGTCTCGGATGCCCAGCGCTTCCGGCTCCCGGGCGCCTGGAAGGGTGCGGAAGCTGGCAAGTGGCACCACTGCGCCCTTGGCGTGGCCAGCGGCCGGCTCGCCCTCGAGCTGAACGGGCGGACGAGCTTCGTGGACCTGGAATTCGCGGCGCCGCCGCGGGTGCAGTTCGAGCTGTGCGCGGAGGACGCGACCCTGAAGCTGCGCGAGATGCGGGTCCTGAGCCCCGCCCAGCGCTAGCTCACTCCTCCTCGCGCGCCTTCAAGAGCTCTTCCGCGGTCCACGGCCGCCCGCGCTGGGCGAGTTCCTCGACCACGGCCTGCACCTCCTCCGGCGTCACGGGCTCCGCGCCGTGGCCCCACTCGCGACGGATGTAGGTCAGCACCGCGGCCACGTCCTCGGCAGAGCCGCCGTAGACCGGCATCTCCATGTCCCAGACCTTGCCGCGCACCTTCATGGGCCCGGTCATGCCGCCGACGACGATGCGCGCGGGCGTGATCGCGTCCTCGAGCACCCACTCCGAGTAGCGCAGGGGCGGCGCGAGGCCGGGGTCCCCGAGGCCCGAGCCCTGGTGGCAGGCGGCGCAGACGTTGGTGTAGATCTCGCGGCCACGCAGGAAGAGCGCCTGCTCCGCCTCGGTCAGAGGGCGCACCGGCTCGACGCCCTCGGCATTGGGGCCGCCGGGCCAGGTGATCCAGTTCATCATCTCCTTGAGCGCTCCCGTGGCGTTGTATTCGCACAGGTAGCGCGCGCTGACGATGCGCTCCGGCTCCGACGCCAGAGCCACGGGCACGGGTTCTCCCTTGGGGCCCTTCGGGCGACCGGCCATCCAGCCCTCGATCAGGGCGCTCGAGCGCCAGCCCATGGAGGGCTTGAAGCTCAGATCCTCCTCGAGGGCGGTCACGATGATCAGGGTGAAGAGGTCGTCGAGGGACTCGCTCTGACCCTCGCGGACGACGCAGCGGGCCAGGGCCTTCACCAGCTCCACCCGGCCCTTCGCCTCCTCCGCCCAGCCCTCGCGACCGAACAGCTCCTCGAGGAAGGCCGCCTCCCGGTGCGCCAGGCCCGAGATCACGGCCTCCCGGTCGGACTTGGAGCCCGCGCTGCCGAACAGGGCGTCCGCGAGCAGGCGGTCCCCCTGGGCCGTGTTGGCCTGCCCGATGGAGAGCAGGGCCTGGTGGCGCGTCCGCGGGTCGCCCGCATCCAAGAGGGCCGCCGCGGCGTCGTGAAGCTCCTCGTCGCCGGTGGCGAGCAGGGCCTCCGCCGCGCGCAGGGCCGCCCGCGCCACGCGCTGGTCCGCGTCCGCCAGGGCCCGCTTCAGGACCTCCACCTCGAGCCCGCCGATGCCCGCCAGTGCATTCACGGCGTGCATGCGCCCCAGGGGTGAGCGCGAGTCCGTGACCGCGCTTCGGCAGACCTCGATGGCGTCCGGATCCCCCACGCCGTCCTCGACGATCAGCTGCTGGGCCTTCAGCCGCCGCCAGCCGTTGGAGTGGCCGAGCTCGCGCACCAGGTTCGTCCAGCTGGCCTCGCTCATGGACGGCGGCTCCTGCTCCTCCATCTCCTCGTGCACGATGCGATAGATGCGCCCCAGACCGAGGGGCTGCGCGAGCCCTCGCTCCTCCACCTGCCTGCGCAGCCAGCTCGTCACGAACAGCCGGTGCTGGATCAGGCCGCGGTACATGTCGACCACGTACAGGGCCCCGTCGGGCCCGTCGTAGCAGTTCACGGGCCGGAAGCGCTCGTCCGTGGAGGTCAGGAAGTCGCGGCCCTCGTAGGCGTTGCGCGCCTGGAGACCGAGGCCGCCCTTCGGGTGCAGGGTGTAGCGCTTGATCAGGTTCCCGCAAGGCTCCGGAACGAAGGCGTTCCCCCGGAACTCCTCGGGAAGAGCACCGCCCAGGTAGACGAGCGGCCCGCAGGCACCGGTGAAGGTGCGCAGGGTGAAGTCGTCCCGTAGGGTCGCCTCCCGATAGCCGCGGTTGACACCCGGCGTGATGTGCGAGGGCCAGACCTGCATGTCGTGGGCCACCCGCACGTTCGTGCCGCCGATCTTGCCGTGGTTCGGGTTGCGCACGGCGTAGTGGGACGAGAAGAGGTCCCCGCGCAGGGGGTCGCTGTTCGTGTTGAAGAAGGCGCGCCCCTCCTCGTCGAGGCTGAGCCCCCACTGGCCTCCGCCGCCCGTGCGCTCGGTGATCCAGCCCTCCTCCTCGGTCTCGCGGAAGCGCAGGGAGTGGTTCGCGCACTGGATCCAGTTGTCGTGGGTCCAGCGCAGGGCGTTGATCGCGTGCTCGGGGCTGTGTAGGCCGCCGAGCCCCCTGGCGATCACCTCGCGCTCGTCGGCCACGCCGTCCCCGTCCGTGTCGCGCCAGAAGCTGAGCTCCGGCGGGCTGATCACGAGCGCTCCGTCGCGGTAGGGCAGGACGGCCCGGGGCAGGACCAGGCCCTCGAGGAAGTTCGTGCGCTCGTCATGGACACCGTCGCCGTCCGTGTCGGTCAGGATCGCGATCTTGCCCGTGGGGGCGTCCTCCCCGGTGCCGTCCACGTTGGGCATGTAGGCCAGCATCTCCGCCACCCAGATGCGACCGTCCCCGTCGAAGGCCATGCAGACCGGGTCCTCGACCAGGGGCTCGCTGGCGACGCACTCGATGCGGAAGCCAGGCGGCAGGGCGAAGCCGTCGAGGGACTCGCGCACGGAGAGGGCCGGCGAGGCGGGGATCTCCAGGTCCACGGGCAGGTCCGGCTGGGGCTCGCCGGGGCGGTCGCCGTTCTGGGCCGGAGAGAGGGAGCCGAAGAGGACCAGGGCCAGGGAGCAGGGCGGTGTACGGCGGAGCATCGAGGGCGGGCGACGGGTCGGGCGAGTCGGAGGGGCCGCCCAGCCTAGCAGTTCGACCGGCAGAGGTTGGCGCGCGGGTATTCTCTGGGGCGTGCGCGGCCGCCCCTTCGCACCGCCCGACCCTCCATGACTTCCGGCACGACCACCCCGACCCCTGAGCCGCCCCCCGCTTCGACCGGCTGGCGCAGCTACGCCCGCGCCGCACGGCTATCCGCCGGGGAGCGACGCACGAAGCGCGCGCTCTTCTTCACGAGCGTGAGCCTCCTGGTCGGCTTCACCGTGGGCGGCTGGTGGGGAGTCCTCGCCTGCGGGCTGTTCGGCGGCTCGCTCTACCTCGTCGTGCTGGTCCTGCGCATGCAGCGCCACCTGCGGTAGCGCCGGGGGGCCCGCCCTCAACCGCTCACAGCTGGCCGCCCTCGGCCTCCAGCATGCGTGCGAGCTCGAGGGCCTCGTCGATGGTGCAGGCCAGCTCACTACCCGTCTGGATGCAGCCGAGCAGGTGCCGAACCTCGCCCACGTAGCCATCGCCGGCCGGCAGCTCCACGGCGCTCTCCTCTCCGTCGCGGGACAGGAAGAGCTGCGGATCCCGGCTCAGGTCGAACTCCGCCGTGGCCTTCTCGAACACGACCACGTAGCGCATCTGGAAGGAGAAGCCCGGGCTGTGGTCCCAGCCCCCCTCGGCCACCACGTGCGACGGCCCCTCCGCGTAGCGGTAGAGGGTCGTCAGGTGATCGATGCTACCCGTGCTGCGCACCTCGTCCGGAGCGCCGAAGCACCAGCGCACGAAGTCCGCGTCGTGGATGTGCAGGTCCACCAGGGCCCCGCCGGTGCGCGCGGAGTTGGCGTAGAAGTCCGGCGCCCAGGCCGGGGGCGAGGCCAGGCGGCGAAAGACCGCCGAGCGCACGGCCCCGTACTCGCCGGAGTCGATCTTCGCCTTGAGCCAGTCCCAGCCGGGCCAGAAGCGCATGCAGTGCGCCGGCATGCAGAGGGTCCCGGCATCCGCCACGGCCCGCGCCAGGCGCGCCACGTCCTCCGAGCGAGTGGCGACGGGCTTCTCCACCAGGACGTGCTTGCCCGCCGCGAGGGCGGCGATGGCGAGGTCCACGTGGCTGTCGGTGTGGGTGCAGATCGAGACGAGGTCGACCTCCGGGTCCGCGAAGAGCTCCGCGGGATCGGCGTAGGCCCGCACGGTGGAGGGGTCGAACATCAGCTCGTCGCTCTCGCCGCTCTCGAGGTTGCCCGCGGCGCCGGACCTGCCGGCGCGCCGCTCGGGGTCGGAGTCGCAGACGGCCACGAGCTCGTTCGGGCTGCCCGCCTCGCGGGCCTGGGCATAGGCACCCAGGTGCGTGCGCCCCATGAAGCCCAGGCCGAGGACGGCCACGCGGGTCGGTGTAGCGCTCACGCCTTCACCTCCACCACGCCCAAGCCCTCGAGCAGCCCGCGCGCCGTGCGCATGTCCTCCACGCGCGCGTCGCCCGCCTCCCGCTCGATCATCAGGTCACAGGCCAGGCCCTGGTCCGCGAGCACGCCGAAGAAGGCGTTCCAGTCCACCTCGCCGGTGCCCGCAGGCACCTCCGCGCCCCAGGTGCCGGGGGTGTCCGTGGACGTCGCGTCCTTCACGTGAACCTGGAAGACCCGAGGCCCCAGGACGCGCAGGGCCTCCACCGGGTCACCCATGGCGTACAGGATCATGTTGGCCGGGTCGAAGTTGACACCCACGTTGGCCCGGTCGATCTCGTCCAGGACGCCGGAGAGGGTCTCGGCGGTCTCCTGTCCGGTCTCGAAGGCGACCCGCACGTCGCGCTCGGCGAAGGCGTCGGCGATCTGCCGCAGCCGGTCGATCAGCTCGCCCCGCTCCGGGTCGTGCGGGTCGTGGGGCAAGAAGCCCGCGTGGAGGCTGACGAGGTCGAGGCCGAGCTCGCGCGCCGCGTCCGCGGTGCCTTGGGCGGCCTCGAGATTCGCCTGCCAGTGCTGAGTGGGGCGCACGCCGCCGGTCTCGCGGATCGCGTCGAGGGTCGAGTAGTCCTCGCCCTTCATGCCCATCATTCCCGACCGCACCTCGATCCCCGCGGCGGCGAAGGCGGCGCGCACGTCCGCGACCTGCCAGACCCCGGCCACGACCGGATCGAGGCCCAGCTGGGCGTAGTGCACGCCGACCTCCCCGATCAGGCCCGTCAGGGCGTCGAGACGCTCGGCTTGGAGAGACCAGGAACAGACTCCGAGACGGTGCTTCAAGGGGGGTGCGGGAGGGCTAGCGGGGGTCCTGAGGGGATCGGTGAAGGCCACGGTCAGCGGCGGGCGGCACACGTTAACATGTGCCGCGATCGCCACCCCCCTCCCAGCTCCGAACTCGACCCCTCATGCCCCAGCCCCCCTCTCGGCGCGACGTCCTGCGAGCCTCAGGCGGCCTCGGCCTCCTGGCCCTGGCCGGCTGCCGCAGCTCCATGACCGACTCCGGCACCGACTGGTTCGACGTCTCTCTGGCCCAGTGGTCCAACCACAGGTCTCTCAAGGCGGGTGAGCAATCCAACCTCGAGTGGATCACGAACGCACGCACCCGCTACGACCTGGGCGCGGTCGAGTTCGTCAACTCCTTCTTCAAGGACAAGGCGCGGGACGAGGCCTACCTGGACCAGATGAAGCAGCGCGCCGCTGATGTGGACGTCCGCATGCTCCTGATCATGATCGACCAGGAGGGGTCTCTCGCCCACCAGGACGCCGACCACCGCTCCAGTGCAATCGAGAATCACAAGCGCTGGATCGAGGCTGCCGGGCACCTCGGCTGCCACTCGATCCGGGTCAATGCCGCAGGCGGCGGCGACGCCCAGGAGATGATGCAGCGCGCTGCGGACTCGCTGGTCCAGTTGGCGGACCACGGCGAGCCCTACGGCGTCAGCGTGATCGTCGAGAACCACGGCGGCCGCTCCTCCAACGGCGCCTGGCTGGCGGGCGTCATGCGCACGGCGGACGACCCGCGGGTGGGCACCCTGCCCGACTTCGGCAACTTCGACATCGGCGGCGGTGAGCAGTACGACCGGTACCTGGGTGTCTCCGAGCTGATGCCCTTCGCCAAGGCGGTCAGCGCCAAGAGCCACGACTTCGACGAGGCCGGGGACGAGACCAACACCGACTACCGACGCATGCTCGGCATCGTCAAGGACGCCGGTTACCACGGCTACATCGGCATCGAGTTCGAAGGCGACCGACACTCCGAAGACGAGGGAATCCTCCTGACCCGTGACCTCTTGACCCGCATCCGTGCCGAGCTCGCCTAGGACCACCTCGATGACCGCACTCCGCTTCGCGCCCGGCGCGCTCCTCGTCCTCGCCACGCCGGCTGCCGCCCTCCAGCACGAGGTCGGCGGCGACCCCGGCTACACCCCCGAGATCGCCGACGCCTCCGACGAGGGCGCGGACGCCATGACCCGCTTCGAGCTGCCCGAGGGCTGGGTGGTCGAACTGGTGGCCGCCGAGCCGCACCTTGCGAACCCGGTCTGCTTCCTTCCGGCCAACGACGGGTCCTTCTACGTCTCGGAGACCTTCCGCCTGCACCGGGGCGTGACTGACATGCGCTACATTGTGGACAGGCTCGAGGAGGACATGGCCTGCGACACCGTCGAGGACCGCGTGGCCATGTTCAAGCGCTGGTCCGGGGACCAGTTCGAGGAGATCTACGAGACCGAGCACGAACGCCTCAAGCTCCTGAAGGACACGGACGGCGACGGCGTCGTCGACGTCTCGACCGTCTTCGCCGACGGCTTCAAGGACGCGTCGGCCGGCATCGCCGCCGGAGTGCTCGAGCACGAGGGCGCGGTCTTCTACGCCTGCATCCCCCACCTCTGGCTCCTGCGCGACACCGACGGCGACGGGGTCTCCGACGAGCGCACCAGTCTCTCGAGCGGCTACGGCGTGCGGGTGACCCTGCTCGGACACGACCTGCACGGCCTCGCCATCGGCCCGGACGGCTGGCTGTACTTCTCCTGCGGAGACCGGGGCTTCACCGTCGAGACCGACGACGGCCTGATCTTCCACCCGGACACGGGCGCGGTCCTGCGCTGCCGCCTCGACGGCTCGGATCTGGAGGTCTTCCACACCGGGCTCCGCAATCCCCAGGAGATCGTCTTCGATCAGTACGGCAACCTCTTCACCGGCGACAACAACTCCGACGGCGGCGACCTCGCCCGATGGGTACAGATCGTCGAGGGAGCCGACACGGGCTGGCGCTCGTCCTATCAGTGGATCAACGGACCCGTCTCGCGCGGCCCCTGGAACGCGGAGAAGCTGTGGCACCCGCCCTTCGAGGGACAGGCCGCCTACCTCTTGCCCCCCATCACGAACTTCGCCAACGGCCCGTCGGGGCTGACCTACTACCCCGGCACGGGCCTGACCCCGGAGTTCGACGGGTCCTTCTTCCTGTGCGACTTCCGCGGCCAGGCCAACATCAGCGGGGTGCACACCTTCAAGGTCGAGCCCAAGGGCGGCGGCTTCGAGCTCGTCGGCGCGCGCAAGTTCCTCTGGCAGACCCTCGCCACCGACGTGGACTTCGGGCCCGACGGCGCCCTGTACTTCACGGACTGGGTCCACGGCTGGAACATGACCGGCAAGGGCCGCCTCTATCGGGCCTACCACCCCGAGCTGCGAGCCGCGCCGGAGGTCGAGAAGGTGCGCGAGCTGCTCGCGGCGAGCCTCGAGGAGCGCGGCCTCGACGAGCTCGACGTGCTGCTGCGCCACAAGGACATGCGCGTGCGCCGCAAGGCCCAGTTCGAGCTCGTTCGCCGCAACGGCGAGGGCCGCCAACGCCTGCAGGAGATCCTCAAGCGCGGCGACCACGAGCTGGCCAGCCTGCACGCGATCTGGGGCCTGGGCATGGTGGCCGAGCGGGAGCCCGCCGCCCTCGAGTACCTGCACCCCTTCCTGCGAGACACGAACCCTCGCATCCGGGCCCAGGTGGCGCGCGTGCTCGGGGACCACCGCTACGCACCAGCGGCCTCCCACCTCGTCGAGGCCCTGCGGGACGACGACGGAGCCGTGCAACGCTACGCCGCCATCGCCTGCGGCCGGCTCGCGGACGCGCGCGCGGTCGACGCCCTCTTCCAGTTGGCTCGCGAGGTGGGTGAGAGTGACCCGGTGCTTCGCCACTGCGCGAGCTGGGCTCTTCACCACTGCGCGGAGACCGAGCGCCTGACCGCCGCCGCCGAGGACACCGACCTGCACGTACGCCTGGCCGCGGTCGTCGCCCTCCGCCTCCAGGGCTCCGCCGCCGTCACGACCTACCTGCGGGACCCCGAGCCGCTGGTCGTGCTCGAGGCGGCCCGGGCCGTCAACGACGTGCCGATTGCCGACGCCTACGGCGAGCTCGCGGCCCTGCTCGACAACACCGAGTCACGGGAGGAGGCCCTCCTGCGCCGAGCGATCAACGCCAATCTTCGCCACGGCAACGAGGAGAGCGCGCGTCGGCTGGCGCGCTTCAGCCTGCTCGACGACGCGCCGGGGCGCCTGCGAGCCGACGCCCTTGACATGCTCGCCGCCTGGGACCGTCCGGCGCCGAGGGACTACGTGATCAGCAACTGGGACCCCCTCCCGGAACGCTCCGCCGCGAAGGTCCCCCTCCTGGCAAGCGACCTCGCCACCAAGGGCATCCTCGAGGCTCCCGACGAGGTGCTCCGGGCCTGGATCCGCCTGGCGCGCGCGCAGCCTCCGACCTCCGCCGAGCCGGTCCTGGCGGGGATCGTCGGCGACCGGGAGCGTGAGGGCACGACCCGCAGCGAAGCCCTGCGCCTGCTCGAAGAGCGCGGCGACGAGAGCTTCGAGGGACTCTTGCGGACGAGCCTCGACGACGGCGACAGCACACTGCGCGCCGCCGCCCTGGAGGCCTTGCCACGCATCGACTTCGCCGAGGCCGTGCCCCTCTTCGAGACCGTGCTCTCCTCCGGCGGCATCGAAGAGCGCCGGGCGGTCTACAAGGCGCTCTCCGCGACCGAGGACCGCGCCGCCGAGCGCCTGCTCCTGGCGGAGTTCGACAAGCTCGAGGCCGGCAGCCTGCCCGCCGAGCTGCGGCTGGACGTGGTCGAGGCCGTGGCCGCTCGCGGCACCGGCGTCGCGCGCGCCCGCATCGAGAGCCTCGAGGCCACCCGCAAGGCCCAGAACACGGTGCTCTCCGAGTGGGTCGACAGCTACTTCGGCGGCGATGCCGAGGCGGGCCGCAAGATCTTCGAGGAGAACGAGGCCCTGACCTGTCTGCGCTGCCACCTGGTGGGAGAAGACGCCGCCAAGGGTGTCGGCCCCGACCTCACCGGCATCGGAAGCCGCCTGACCCGCGACCAGCTCGTGGAGGCCATCGTCGACCCCAACGCACGCATCTCGCCCGGCTACGAGGGGGTGCTGCTCGTGCTCGAGGACGACGAGCTGATCGCCGGCCGCATCGTGGAGGAGACCGAGGACTACCTGGTGGTCCTCCCCTCGGACGGCAAGGCCGTGGAGGTCGAGACCGCCGCCGTCCTGGAGCGCCGCCCGGATCTCTCGTCCATGCCCGAGGGCCTTGGACAGCTCCTGACCCGCCGCCAGATGCGGGACCTCGTCGAATACCTCAGCACCCGTTGACGCAAATGGCCCCGATCGACCGCCGCACTCTCCTCGCCGGCTCCCTCGCCGCCGCCGCCACCTCCTCCGCAGCGCGCTCCCAGGAGCGCTCGGTGCCGCCCCCCGAGCCCGTCGAGCGCCCCGCGGACTGGGTCGACAAGCCTGGCCGCACCAAGAACACGCGCTTCGCGGTCAACGTCGAGATGTGGCGCTTCGGCGGCAAGCCCCTCCTCGACCGCATCCGCGCCAGCGCGGACCTCGGCTTCGACGCGGTGGAGATGTGGGGACTCGGCGGCAAGGACCTCGAGGCGATCGCCAAGCTCTGCGAGGAGCTCAAGGTCGAGGTGGCCCAGTTCACGGCCTGGGGCTTCAACCCGGGCATGAACAACCCCGAGAACCACGAGGCCTTTCTCACCGCGATCCACGAGGCCACCGAGGCCGCGAAGATCCTCAAGGCTCGCAAGGCGACCGTGGTCGCCGGCAACAACCAGAAGGGCATGAGCCAGGAGCAGATGCTCCAGGGCGTCACCGACGGCCTCAAGCTCGCCGCGCCCATCGCCGAAGCGGGCAACCTGATGCTCATCCTCGAGCCCATGAACGGCCGAGTCGACCACCCCGGCCACTGCCTCTACGGCAGCGTCGACGCCGTGAACATCTGTCGCGAGGTGAACTCCCCGATGGTCAAGATCAACTGGGATCTCTATCACATGCAGATCTCCGAGGGTGATCTCTGCGGTCGCATGAAGGACGGCTTCGACCAGATCGGCTACCTCCAGCTCGCCGACCACCCCGGCCGCACTGAGCCCATGACCGGCGAGATCCGCTACCAGCGTGTTCTCGAGGAGGCCAAGAAGCTCGGCTACAAGGACATCGTCGGCCTCGAGTGCCGCCCACGCGACGGCGAGGAGGCCGCCGCGCAGCGGGTGAACAAGGTCGATCGCTGGTAGAGCCGGGGTCGCGCCGAGGCACTCAGCCCCGACGAGTCCACGTGGGCGCCCCCTCGACCCGGCGGGATCAGTCCTGGTCTCCCAGGACGTTGTCCCGGGCCCGAACGCTGCGGGCGCCGTTGATCTCCTCGATGGCCGCGTGACCCGAGCCGCTCTCCAGGATCACGTTGTTCTCGATCGTGGCGCCGAGGATGGTGCTCACGACCACCCCCGCCCGGGCGCTCCTCTGGACCAGGTTGGCGCTCACCACGGCCCCTCCGTGATTCTCGACGTAGACCCCGTTGGCGCCGCAGCTCCAGATCGTGTTGCCGTAGACGTGGGTACGGGTCTCCTTGGCGGTGGCCCCGTTGGCCAGACGGATGCCACCGGAGACGTCGGGGTTGTCCGGGTTGGCGACGTCACGGACCTGGTTGAGGGTCAGGGTGTTGGCCTCGGGGTGCGCGCCGCCCTGCAGGGCGTTGCAGAGGATGCCAACGCCGAGGCCGTCAGTGATCTTGTTCGCGGAGGCCAGCACGTCCTTGCAGCTGGAGAGCTGCAGGCCGACCCCCACTCTGTCCCCAAACTGCAGGTAGTGACCGCCGAAGTCGCGCACGACGTTGTCGCGCACCACGGCATTCCTGCAGGCCGCCAGGTAGATGCCCGCCTTGGAGGCTAGCTCGACCGTCACGCGCTCGACGTGCACGCCGTCCACCTGGGCGATGGCCAGGCCGTCCGCGTCGGTGGAGGAGATGCGCAGGTTGCGCACCTGCACATTGGAGCCGCCGGTGATCTGGACCAGCCCGTGGGCTAGTTCCTTCCCGTGGCCGCCGATGCCGTGGACCGAGAAGTCCTGGAGCAGGAAGTCCTTGACGAGCTCACCCCGCAGCAGCTGGAGGCCCGGCTCGCGCGTGAAGAGGGTCGAGGTCGTGTCGCCGTAGACCCGCAGCTCGCCTCGCGCGATCAAGCCGTACGGCTTGCCCGGGGCGCGGCCGATGCGCACGGGGAAGTCGGGCAAGGCCAGGCTACCGCCGGCGGCGGCGTCCATGGCCTCCTGGACCTCGGCGCGGTAGTCCACGCTGCCGTCCGTCACGTGGTGCGGGGGCAGGTGGTCGACCACGAAGACCCTGGGCGGATCCTCGCCGCGCTGTGCCGCCTGAGGCACGGCGGCGTTGTGGACGCGCTCGGGAGCCGGCTCCATGGCCCGCTCCCGCTCCACGAACCTGGCTCGTGCGCGCTGGGCCTCCCCCTGCCTCTGCGGCGCGTTCGGGATGGCCATCACGAGCACCAGGGCGAGCAGGGCAACGGCCGGATAGGTGGTCCAGCGGGGAATGCGCATGGAGCCCTACCTCCCGGCTTGCGGCTGTGTCTCGCTCTCCAGCTCGACCCGCTGCGACCGAGCCGCCTCCTCGAGTCGCTCCTGATAGGCGGCACGGGCCCGCATGGCAGCGCCCTCGTTCTGCGGTGCGCTGTTACCGCGGGGGACGGCGCTCACGACCAGGATGCCGATGACGGCCAGGGCGGGATAGGTGGTCCAGCGGGGGAGTCTCATGGAGGGCAGTGGCAGGAGGAAAAATATTCGCCACCTCCCCCATCGACCCGGGCCCGCCCAGGACTGAAGCCAGCGCGGGCGCGCCTCGCGCCTGGGCCCAGGGATGGCCCCCGGCGGCCCCTGGGACCCCGCTACTCGCCTTCCGCGCGGTTCGGGTAGCAGCCCAGGACGCGCAGGAAGTTCGTGTGCTGCTCCAGGTTCCTGATGGCCGCCGCGAGACGGGGGTCCTCCGCGTTGCCCTCGATGTCCACATAGAAGAGGTACTCCCAGGGACTGTCGGCCAGGTGCCGGCTCTCGAGCTTGCAGAGGTTGATGTCCTCGTCCGCGAAGCCTTGCAGGCACGAGGCGAGGGCGCCGCGGCGGTGATCCGTCGTGAAGAGCAGGGAGATCTTCGCGTCGATCCGGGAGTCGACGGACTCAGGCTCGAGGGCGAGCAGGAGAAAGCGCGTCGTGTTGTCGGCCCGGTCCGCGATGGCGTACTGAAGAATGTCGAGACCGGCGCGCAGGGCCGCCTGCTCAGAGCAGATACAAGCCACGTGCGGGTCGTTCGTGTCGACGACAGAGCGGGCGGAGGCGGCCGTGTCGTAGTAGCTCTCGGCGCGGCAACCGACGAGGCTCTCGATGAAGCGCTCACACTGCTGCAGGGCGACAGTGTGAGAACGGACGACCTCCAGGTCCTCCACCTTCGCGCCCGGCAGGGCCGCGAGCACGTGCTCCACGAGCCAGTACTCCTCGTCCACGACGTGTACGTCCCGCTCGGCGAGAAGCCGGTAGACCTCGTTGATCGAGCCGGCAATGGTGTTCTCCACGGGCAGCAGCGCGTAGTCCACCTCGCCAGCCTCGAGTGCCTCGATCACCGCGGTGAAGGTGTGCAGTCCGACACGCTCGCGCACCGGAGTGGGCCTCGAGATGAAGAGCTTCTCGATCGCCAGGTCGCTGTAGGCGTTGGGAGCCCCCTGGAAGGCGACCGCGACTGATCTCTGGCTGGTGTCGGAGTGATCGACGTTCAGCACGCTCTCCTGGTCACGACGCGAGTAGTTCAGGACCTCGCGCAGGATGCGGCCCAGAAAGAAGGGCGAGAGTCCGTGCGCGTGCCCCTCCCTGGCCCACTTGTCGAAGACCTCCCGCTCGCGCTCCTCGTTGCGCAGGGGCACGTCCTTGTCATCGCTCTTGATGGCCGCGACGCTGCCGACCAGCCGCATGCGCTGGGCGAGGGCGTCGATCAGCAGGCGGTCGATCCGGTCGATCTCCGCGCGAGTCTCGTCGAGGTTGGACATGGAGGGGCCATGATGGCCGCCCAGGCGGCCAGGGAAAGGAAGTCTTTGACGCTGCCGGGGGGCTTCCCGATCCTGATTCGACCGCCCG
>CAZQAT010000031.1:0-41273 GCA_964591315.1 uncultured Planctomycetaceae bacterium | reverse complement strand
GCCGAAGGCTGCCGGTTGGGTGCTAATGCGTCAAAGCCTCATGAATAGGTCAGGCTAGTTGGGCAAAAACTCCTCCGGCCCCTCAGCCACCGGGGGGGTCTCAGTGCCCGTGGCCCGCGTTTGCCAGCAGGTAACGGTAGTGGTTCTGGGCCCGCTCGTTCTCGCCGCTCATGGCCAGGGCGTCAGCGAGATGCAGGCGCAGGTCATGGTTGTTGGGCGCGATGTCGAGCTCACGCTCGAGCACGTCGATGCCAGCATCCTCGGGTCCCACACGGACCAGTGCCAAGCCCAGGCGCGCGGCAAACTCGCTCGCCAGGGGCTCGTGGTTGTTGTGCTTGTCGAGCATCACTCGCAACCGGTGGATGTCACCGGTGGCGGGATTCTCGGCCCCCAGCATGGCGTCGAGGAAGGCCCCCGTGAGTCTGTCACTCTTTGCTCCGCGGTCGATCAGGCCTCCGAAGTGCTGGAGTGCCTCGTCCGCGCTGCCGGACCAGGTCAGGGTCTCACCCAGGCCCAGTGCGACCTGGGGATCGGTGGGGTGGATGGTGAGAAGCCTGCGATAGACCCGTACGGCGCCTTCGTAGTTGTCTTGCCAGACGAGGAGGTCGGCGAGCTGGATCTGCAGCTCCAGGTCGAGGGGGGTCTCATTGGCCAGGCCGCGCACCGTGAGTTCAGCAGCCTCGAAGTCGCCCAGGGCACTCTGGATCGCCGCCAGCTGGCGGCGAGTCGACTGGTCCTGGGGCAGGTTCGAGTTGATCTGCAAGGCCTCGTCGGTGAGACCAGCCTGCAGCAATGCCCAGGCGTACTCCTGGCCCACCTCGGTGTCCTGAGGCTCTTCCGCCACGAGGCGCCGGAAGCCCTCCAGGCCCGCAAGCTGCTGTCCTCTCGACATGTTGTTGCGGGCAGCCAGGAGCTCGAACTGGCGCTTCGACTCCATCTGACCAGTGCTCGAGAGGCGAGCGATCCAGCGGTCGGAGATCTCGGCGCTCTCGTCGTAGTGCCCCGCCATGGTCAGGGCGGCCACGAGGGCGAGGCCCATGTCCGGGTCATCGGGGGTACTCGAGGTCAGGTAGCGGCAGACGCGAACCTGCTCTTCATGCCGTCCTTCGCGCTCGAGGGCCTCCTTGAGCAGCACCAGTCGCTGGGTCTCGGGGCTGGGGTTGGCCAGGGTCTCGGCCAGGATGCGGTCGAGATCTTGCCCTTGGAGTCCCGCAGGATCCAAGAGGGCCTCCTGCTCGATCGAGCGCAGGAGCAGGAAGTCATCGCTGTGGACTTCCTGGAAGACACCCACGGCCACCGGGGCCAGCGCCAGTACCGCGAAGGACGATGCAGCGGCTGGACGCAAGAAGGGCTTGCGCTTCTCGCCGTGCTCGGCGGCGAGGTTGCGCCTGGCTTCGGGCTCGTTCTCGAGCTCGAGGATGGAGCGCAGCATACTGCGGCCCTGGGCCTCGAATGCGTCGAACTCGAGGACGAACTCGCGCACCTGGTGCGGCGGGCCCGTGACCTCGCGGGCAGAAGCGACGAATACGTCAGCGATGAAGGAACCCGCCGGGCCGAATACCTCGGCGCGTAGGGTGCCTCCTTCCTCGATCTCGCTGGTGACGGTGCAGCGCATCGACTTGCTCGAGAGATCGCGGGTGGTGCAGTACACATCCCCCTCGGGCGTCTGCAGGCGCACGGGGAGCTTGAAGGGGACCCGCCTGACCTCACGCTTGCTGAACAGGTTGCCGATGCCCTTCTTCGTGCGCTGGTTGTCGAAGACCGAGAACCAGGGTGCCACGGCAAAGCGCTGGGTGATTCGGGCGGCCGAGTCGATGGTCTCCGGCGACGGATCCTGGAACTCGACGCCGTAGCGATACAGGGCGCGACCTTCAGCTCCGACCGCGACGTCCTGACCGGGATCGTCCATGAGCCGCAGCTTGCCCTTGGCCTCCAGACGATCGCTGCTGGCGAGGATGGTGACGGTGCCGTCTTGAGCGGCGGGCAGGTCCTCGTAGGCCACGAAGCCCAGGCCGAGCTCGTTCAGGTCCGTGGTGACCCCCATGCCCTCGTGCTCTTCTCCCTCCGAGTCCGTGAAGCTGTAGGTCACGGGCATGTTGAGGCGGTGGCGGTAGGAGGAGCGCCTCGAGATGGGGGTCATGGCCACCCTGAGGTAGGCCATTGCGAAGTACGCGTGGTGTAGCACCAGGAAGGTCGCGATGCCGAGCCCGAGCAGGTTGAGCTGGGGCTCGAACAGCAGGTTTCGCGACCACCCGTAGATCAAGGAGAACTGGCAGAGAGTCACGAGGATGATCTGCGGGAGGATCACGGGCAGGATCGAACCCTGTGCACCACCTGACTTGTTCGTCACGACGAACTTCGACTTCTCGCGATACAGGACCGCCCGGGCCGTGGCGCGAATCTGCGTCCAGAAGTTCGCCATGTTGAAGAACTCGACCAGGCCGTAGGTCATGAACCCCTGGTAGAGAGCACGCAGCGTCCCCAGCATCAGGAGGATGTAGACGGAGAACACCGCCGCCAGGGTCAGCGTGAATTCCTTGACCGGCGAGATTCCCGTCAGGAGCATCAGGACCGGTGTCAGGTACATCGCAAGGCGCGGCAGACCGCCGGCCCAGTGGATGATGGATCCGAGGTAGCAGAGCCTCTGCCTGAAGGTCAGCCCCTTCATGAAGAGGGGGTTGTCATGGGCGAGGATGCTGAGGTTGCCCTCGGCCCAGCGCAGGCGCTGGCTGTGGAAGGTGGTGACGTCCGTGGCGCCCTGGCCGGCGACCAATCGCTCGGAGACGAACTTCGACCCCCAGCCACGTGAGGCCATGCGGAGGCCGGTGTGCATGTCCTCGGTGATCGTCTCGGAGGCGATGTACCCGACATCCCTCAGCGCCTCACGGCGGAAGAGGGCGGCCGAGCCCGCGAAGACGACCGAGTCCGAGCTGTTCCGGCCGGGTTGGATGACCTTGTAGAACAGCTCACCCTCGTCCCAGAAGCGCCCCTTCTCGTAGTTGACGCGCCCCTGGAAGGTGTCGAAGTTGGAGAACGCGTGCGGAGACTGGACGAATCCGAGCCGGCGGTCTCGGAAGTGGCCGATCATCTTCGAGAGGAAGTGCGGCTCGGGGATGTGGTCGGCGTCGAGGATCGCAACGAACTCGCCGTCGGTCTTCTCCAGGGCGTGGTTGAGGTTGCCCGCCTTCGCGTGGAGGTGCTCGTCCCGGGTGATGTAGTGGACCCCGAGCTCTTCACATAGCTGGCGGACCTCGTCGCGGCTACCGTCGTCCAGGAGGTAGAGGCGGTGGGGGTAGTCCATGGCCAGGCAGGCCTGGAGGGTTCCCCGGAGGAGGGAGACATCCTCGTTGTAGGTGGGGACCAGGACATCGACGGTGACCCCTTCCAGGGGGCGCTCCTCGGAGGGCTCCGTGGTGTCCCAGACCTGCAGGAAGAAGAGCAGGAGGGAGACCCCGCCCCAGATCTCGGCCCCGTAGAGCATCCATGAGGCCAGGACGCCGTACCAGCCCTCGTAATTGAGGGTGTAGAGGCCGCGGTAGAGGAGGTAGGCCGTGGTCACGAGGCCACAAAGGACCATGAGGGCCTGTCTCTTGCGTTGGGACATCACTGTGGCTGGCTGGCTGGGGGGGGAAGTTCTGGGATTCTAGGGCCCCGGGCGGCTCTCAAGTGCAGCCGGGGGAAGTTGAGGTCCAGGAAGTGGGCAGGTGGCCCGCAATCGGGAGGGTCTGGCTCTGGATCCCCTCGAGAACAGGGGCCCGGAGTGCATGGCCCTCCATAAGAACTTGCATCCAATTCCGGGCCCGTGCCGAGTTGGAGTTCGAAAAAGCTCCCCGGGTGGATTTCAGCCTGGGCTCGCGGTCGTCGATAGCCGTTCTCGACCCCGTACGGAATATCCCCTCGTGCCGCCCGGCGGCCGTGGCGCCCCCACTGACCGCTCCGAGCAGCGGAGACCAGAACAGAACCCTGAATATGGCCCATTCCAGCCAGCCCACCGGCCTCTCTCGAGAGCTGACTGCCCTTGTAGTCGTGGCTCTCACGTCCCTGGCCTCGTGCCAGGACGGTTCTCAGCTCTCCGGGTCCCCCGGTGAGCGGGGGGGGGACTCCACGGCCATTGGGGTCGTGGTCCCGCCGCTCCTGGACCCGCCCCGGGTCTCCACGGGGCAGGCGGCCCGGTTCGAGGTTCAGGACACCAGCCGGCCGACCTTGAAAGGTCTGAGCAGCCCACCTCAGGACGGCCTGGGGCGGACCACCGAGGAGGATCTCCTGCTCCGCTCGGCGCGGAATGCCCTGAAGCTGGGGAATACGTCCGAGGCCCTGAAGTTCTTCGACTCCTACCTGCTCATGCGCCCCGAGGATGTCGAGGTGCGCATTGAGTACGCCGGGCTCCTCGTGGGGGAGGGAAGGCTCGGTCTGGCCAAGGAGAACTACGACGAAGCCCTCTTCGTGCGTCCCTCGGACGCCGCCCTGCTTCGTAGCCTGGCCAACGTCCTGATCATGAGCGGGGAGTACTTCAGCGCGACTCGCCACCTGGATAACGTCCTCAGGATCGAGCCCGATGATCTCGAGTCCGCGGCATTGCTGTGCCGCTGCTACACCTGGATCCGCGACTTCGAGAATGCGGACGAGATCTTCGACCGCTACCTGCGCAAGCTGGATCCGCTGGTCGAGGCGGACCAGCTCCTGCTGGCGCCCGTCCTGCTCGACATGCAGCGGCCCAAGGAGGCCCTCCCGTACCTCGAGCGCCTGCACCGCCGCTTCCCGCAGGAGCTGCGCTGGGCCACTCACATGGTGCTGTGCTACTACCTCTCGGGGAAGCGAGACCGTGCCGACCGCATGGTCAGGACGATGGCCGAGCTCGAGCCGGACTCGGTCGATCTGCGCATCCGACTGGCTGATCAGCTGCTGTCGCTGCAGAACTACAAGCTGGCCATGGACGTCAACGAGCAGGTCCTGCAGGCCTCGCCCGATGATCCCATGGCGCGCCTCATGGCCGCTCGGATCCACCTGGAGGCCTACGACGTGTCCGCCGCCCGGGACCTGCTCGACGAACTGCGTGAGGACCTCTACGGCGTCCGCAGCTATCAGCTGGCGCGCGCCAAGCTCCACCAGCTGACGGGGGAGTGGGTCGTCGCTCAGAGCATCCTGGACATGATGCTCATCGAGAACTCGACGGACCACGACATCCGCATTCGGTTGGCCTCGCTCCTGATCGAGAAGGGCGACATCTACCGTGCGATCGCCGAGCTGAGCAAGATCCCCGAGGACTCACCCATGGGGCCGCGAGCTCGGCTCGAGCTGGCCACCGCCAAGGTGGTCCAGGGGCGTCTCGACGAGGCCGTCAGCGTGTGCATGGCTCTCGTGGGCGATCGGCCCAATGACGTCGAAGCGACCCTCGGGCTCCTGCGCGCCCACATTGAAGGGGGAGCGACGATGCAGGCAAAGTACGTGGCGCAGCGCTTCATCGAAGAGTGCCCCAGTGATGCCATGGGGATCGGCCAGGTACGGCTGATGCTGGCCCAGGCGCTCTCCATGGAGGGGAACAACTTCCAGGCGGTGCGCATGTACGAGCAGGCCCTGCAGGAGCCCACTGCCCAGACCCCAGTCGCCTTCTATGGCCTGGCAGAGGCCAAGCGCCGTGGCATCAGCCAGGCCAGCAGTGAGCTGGCCTTGCTCTCATCGACCATGCGCGCCTCGGGTGAGGACGTCCGGCTGCGCATCGAGTTCGGCAAGCTGGCACTGGACGACCAGAACCACCAGCGGGCCATCGCCTACTTCCAGGGGGTCTTGCGGTGGCAGCCGGACAATGTGGCAGCCATGGTGTTGCTCGGAGAGGCTCAGAACATGGCCCTCAAGGCCGGCGCGGATGCGGACCCCTTGCGGACCTTCTCGAGCGTCCTCAAGAGCAACCCGGAGAACACCCGGGCCCGCCTCGGACTTGCCCGTGCCCTCGTCGGCAGCCGTCGGTATGAGGAGGCCATCACCGAGTACGAGAGCGTGGTCGCCCAGGACGCTACCTACACCTTTGCCCAGCGCGAGTACGCCAGGGCGCTCTACTGGGACCACCAGAACGAGGCAGCCTTCGAGGTCTACGAGGACCTGCTGGCCAGCCTCCCCACGGACGCGATGGTCGTCGACATCTTCGGTCAGACCGGGCCGGACGACATCCTCGGCGCTGAGCTGGACTTCCAGGCCGAGCTCGAGCTCTCTGCGGCCGTGCGGCTCGAGCGCGAGGCCAAGATGTACATGAACTGGAAGCCCGAGCTGGCCATCCGAGCTCTCGAGGAGCTCTTGGTCCTCGAGCCGGCCAACCAGGAGGCGCGCTTCGACCTGGCGCAGCTCCTGCACCGCCGTGGCCGGACCCAGGACGCCATCGACGAGTACGAGGACCTCATCGAGCTCTCCAATGGGCACGGTGAGGCCGTGGAGGTGATGCAGGGCGCTTATCGTGAGACCAACCTGCGGTTCAGCCTCGACGCCGGTAGCTCGAAGCTCCTCGGCGCGGACAGGCTCGCCTCCATCACTCAGAGCTGGACCCTGGCCGACGTGACCTTCCCGCTCGGTGACCGGGACGACTTCTTCGGCCTTGGATACGGAAACCGTAACTACGACGGTGGCGAGGACCAGGACAACAGCGTGCCTCAGGGCAGCAAGGTCGTCATCGGCGCCGATGTCTTGCGCCTGTTCGGCTCGAGCCGCATCGCGAAGAGCACCACGATCGACGGTCTGGTCGAGTACCCGAACTACGATGTCGAGGACTGGATGCGGAGTCGGCCCTACTTCAACGCGGGCCTGACTCACCTGACCAGCGACGAGGTCGAGGTCGCGCTCCGCATCTTCACCGAGCCCGTGGTTCAGAACCGTGTGACTCTCAAGGAGGACATCTACCGGCTCGGCGCCCGGCTGGGGTTCTCGAACGCCGCGGCCGAGGAGGTCGACTACGGGGTGAGTGCGCTCTTCGCCGACTACTCGGACGAGGAGGGCAACAGCCAGGTCAGCGCGAATGCCTTCCTGGCCTACGAGTTCAACCCCGCTCCGCAGGAGTTCCGCCTGATGCTCAAGGCTGACTTCGATAACTTCGCCCACGAGAACGAACCCCTGGGAGTGGGGGAATTCGATGACGATGAACTGGAGGGATTGAAAATCCCCTACTTCTCACCCCGCGGATACTCCATCTACACTCTCCGGGCCGACTGGAAGCACCAGTTCGGAGATGACTGGTTCACGGGAGCGAAGGACATGTACTACAACGCCAGCCTCTCCGGGGCGATCGACTCGAACTCGGTCGGCTACATGCAGTTCACCGTCGGCGGCTCCTACGACTTCACCGACTGGTTTGGCTTCAGGGCCAACATGCGCCTGCTGCGCTCCTCGGCGATCGAGGCCACGACAGCCAACGCCGTACTCACGCTGCGCTGGCCGTGAGATCGAGTGCCGGCGAGCCCCTGGCGCGGCTCCGGCGTTGGGGGCACTGGGGCCTGGCCTCAGGGGTGATGCTGCTCGCGGGGTGCCTGGACTCGCCTCGTCCCCATGGAGATGCGAGCCTGGGCGTGAACCTGGCTGGCCCTGAGTTCGGGATGGAGGTCCCGGGGTACTCGAACCTGACCCCTGGCCGGCTCGGCAAGGACTTCCGCTTTCCCGAGGCCGGAACGGTGGAGGCCTTCGCCGACCTCGGCTTCCGCACCCTGCGCCTCCCGCTGTCCTGGGAGCGGGTCCAGCCCGCGCCGGGGGGGGCCCTGGATGCTGCCCAGGTGGTCGCGGTGCTCTCCACGCTCGATGCGGCCCAGGTCCACGGGGTCCGCGTCGTCCTCGACCTGCACGCCTACGGGCGGTATCGGATGGGCACCGAGGGCGGTGTCCACGAGCTCGTCCTCGGGGTCCCGCTCGGCTCCGCCGGGCCGGGGCTCCGCGCCGAGCACCTCGCCGACTTCTGGCTGCGGATGGCGGAGAGGGTCCATGACCACCCCGCGCTGCTGGCCTTCGGGTTGATGAACGAGCCCCATGACATGGGCGTGGGGGACTGGCACGCGTGCTCGAGCCAGGTCGTCGGCGCCCTCCGTGGGGCTGGCCACGAGATGTGGCTGTGGGTCGCGGGTGACAGCTGGTCGAAGGCCCACGAGTGGACGAGCCACAACCCAGCCCTGCCCTGGATCCAGGACCCCCTGGACCGCACGGCCTACGAGGCTCACGTCTACTTCGACTCGGACGCGAGCGGGCGCTACGCGCTCTCCTTCGCCGATGAGCTGAGAGCCGACCCGGCTGCGGGCTGGCGGGGCAGGGAGCGCCTGCTGCCCTTCCTGGACTGGTGCGAGCGCGGTGGTGTGACCGGGGTGATCGGAGAGTTCGGTCTTCCCTGGCAGGACCCCGCCTGGAGACCGGTCCTCGCGGGCTTCCTGGCCGAGGTGGAGGCCAACGACCTGACCGTCTGCGCCTGGGCCGGCGGCGAGTGGTGGGGCTCCTACCCGCTCTCCCTGCAGCCCTTCGCCGAGGGCAGCGCCTCCCTGCCCGAGTCCCTGCGCACCGCCCTGGGTCGCTGAGGCCTGTGCGCTTGCACGGGCCCCCGCTCCGGTGCGGTGGCTGAGAGGCTCCCGACGGCCGTCCGAGACCGAGGCCCGGCCTCAGCCGCCTGGGCAGGCGCGAGTGGCCCGCGGCCCCGCCTGCGACGAGGGGGTCGCTCGCGGGGCCGCGCGCCGGAGGGGGCGCTCCGGGTTCAGAAGCGGTTTGCTCGTCCGAGCATCTGGGAGACCGCAGCGGTGCGGTGCAGGACGAGGTCCTCGGCCGCAAGTGTCGAGGCCTCGACGGTGGAGACGAGCTTCAGGGAGACGATGACGCTGTCCTCGAGGACGCCGTAGGTGGTGACCAGGACCGATCGGGCGTTGTAGTCCGCGGCGAGGTTCTTGACGTCCCGGGAGAGCAGGAACTGCCCCTCGTTACGGACGAGGAGGTGGTCCTCCCGGATCGTCGCATGGATCACGTCGTGCTCGCGCTGCGTCAGGCGGGCTTGGACGCTCTCGGTGACGACCCGGCCGAACATCGAGGTGTCGCGCACATCGTTCACATCCACCGCGGTGGCAACGAGGATCCGATCGGTGTCCTGGTGCTTCGCGTGCTGGCCCATGAGACGGTCCACGGCGTCGTAGACCTGGCCCAGCATGACGGTGGCTTCGAGCTCGGCCGGCCCGTGAGCGGGGACGTCCTGCAGATTGACCTGACAGCCGCCGGCGCAGAGCGCCAGGAGCGTGAAGGCTAGGGTGCGCATGAGCTATTCCCCCTCGTCGCAACCGGAGGACTCCAGGCAGCCCGAATCGTCGTCGTCCTCGTGGTCTTCCAGCTCGACGGGGATGGGGACGGCCTCGCGGCTCACCACGACATCCGTGGTTCGCCAGGCGGGGTGGTCGGCCTGGTGCGAGCAGGTGCCCGGGTAGTGGAGGCAGTCCTCGTCCTGGATGAGGCGGAAGCGACGGCCGTAGTAGATGCGCTCGCTGAGCAGCCTGTTGTGGTGCACCTCTTCCGCGAGCCTCGCGCGCGCCTCCTCGAGGTCGGCCGCGGCCAGCTGGGCATCGGCGATCAGCTTGACCTCATCGAGCTTCCGTTGAGCGAGCTCCTCCTGGGCCTCGCGCAGGGCGACCTCATTGCGCACTGCGGCGAGCGCGGCCTCCACGTAGAGGTCGATGTCCGCGTTGCTGACCTCACAGAGGACCCAGCACTTCCAGCGGTTGGCGCCGTGCCTGTTCGAGAACTTGGTCTGTACCTCCCAGCGCTCCCAGTACTGATCGGTGGCGGCCAGGCCGCCGACGACCGCCTCGGAGATGCTGTGGACACAGCTCCTCAGGCTCTGATCGACTCGCTCCCCCGAGCCGGACTGGTCACTGCCCGGCTGCAGGAAGCGGGCTCCGAGGGAGGAGTCCGTCGCGCAGGCCTCTGCCACGACCCTGGTGCTGATGTAGCCGGAGAGCTGAGCCAGCGCATGGCCCATGGCCTCGTCGAAGGCCGCCCGTTCGTCCAGCACGTCGAAGCCGCCACCGCGGCCCACGAAGCGCACGTGGCTTCCATCGTTCGGAATGCTCCCCTCGACCCAGGCGGGAGCGGAGGTGCTCCCCGTGATGCTGTCTCCGATGAAGGTCTCTACGGGGAGAGGGGAGGAATTGCAGCTGGCGAGTGCGGTCAGCAGCGCGGTCGCGGTAAAGGGTAGTAGCCTTCTCATGTCTTCAAGCTCCTTGTGGTGATCCTCTCTAAGACGCCTGGCGCTCGGCAGGCAGTCTGTACAGGTGCTCTAATGCTCTTGATGGCCGAAAAAGAACCTGGTCTTCGTTCTTTTTTTTAAGGGCATGAAGTGTTGAGCTTTGACCCTTGAGGGCACGCCGCTGATCCCCGTGCCCCACCCCTTCGACAGGCTTGCAAGCCCCGCAACTCGCTGGTGGTGAGGGCGCCTCCGCCCCTGTCGGGACTCGGGGACTCTGGTGCCGGATGCCGTGGCCGATTCGTCGGCCGGGGAGGTAGGGTGTGGTCGCTTTCCCTCCCCTGGGCCCCTCCGGACCTCGATGATGAGATGGACCCACCACCCAGCTCTCGCGCTCCTCCTGGGCGCAGGGGGTTGCTCCCACGAAGCTCCTCCTGATGCATCACCCGTGCCGATGGTGTCCTACCGCGGCCGGTACGTCTCCTCCTGATGGCCCGGCTTCGGGGATACCCTCAGGGGCAATGATCCGCAACGAATTCACGTGCGTAGCCGTTGAGCGCGAGGGTGGATCACGCATCGTCAACCCCTTCACTCTCAGCAAGCAATCGGGTCAGACGCACCAAACAGCGACAAACCAGCGACAAGCGCGGCGGGGCCCCGCGGTGGGCTTCCTGCCAGACGCCCTAAGTCGCGCACTCACGCGAGCCTGTGTGGAGCGGCTGAAGGGACTCGAACCCTCGACATTCAGCTTGGGAAGCTGACGCTCTACCAACTGAGCTACAGCCGCTCGGGCCGCGCGCCGGGGCGCGCAGCGGGGGGAGAGGGTAGCGATTTCGGAGGAGAGATCAAGCTCGGGGGAGGTGGGGGGGCTCGGCTCGCGTTGGGGGGGCGAGGGGCCTAGCCTGGGTCGATGCTCAGACTCCAGCACGCCGCTCTCGCCTCGCTCCCGCTGCTGTCCGGATGCGCGCTCCTCGAGGAGGACGGAGGGGGGGACGGGCCGCCGAACGTGGTGCTGGTCTTCACGGATGACCAGGGCTACGGCGACCTCTCCTGCTACGGACACCCGACCATCCACACGCCGCACCTGGATCGAATGGCGGCGGAAGGGGCGAAGCTGACGCAGTTCTACGTGGGCTCGCCCGTCTGCTCGCCATCGCGGGCCGCACTGCTGACCGGGTGCTACCCGAAGCGGATCGGGATGGAGCGGCACGTGGTCTTTCCCGCCGACGACTGGGGCCTGAACCCCGATGAGGTCACGCTGGCCGAGCTGCTGCGGGAGCGGGGCTACGCCACCGGCATCTTCGGCAAGTGGCACCTCGGACACCGGCCCGGGCTGCTGCCCCTGGATCAGGGCTTCGACCGCTGGTTCGGTGTGCCCTACTCGAACGACATGGCCCAGTTCCACCGCAAGCCGGACACGAAGTACCAGTTCCGGCTGCCGCTGATGCGCGACCGAGAGGTGATCGCGTGGGAGCCGGACCAGCACTTCCTGACCAAGGAGTGCACGGAGGAGGCCGTGGCCTTCATCGAGGAACATCGCGACGAACCCTTCTTCGTCTACCTGCCGCACTCGATGCCGCACATCCCGATCTACGCCTCGCCCGACTTCGAAGGGGGCAGCCCGCGGGGGCTCTACGGGGACGTGATCGAGGAGATCGACTGGAGCGTGGGGCAGGTGCTGGCGGCCCTCGAGCGGGTGGGAGTGCTGGACGACACGCTGGTGATCTTCGCGACGGACAACGGGCCCTGGAAGCAGTTCAAGGCGGAGGGCGGCAGCGCCGGTCCGCTGCGCGGGGGCAAGGGCACCAACTGGGAGGGCGGCCAGCGGGTGCCCTGCATCGTGCGCTACCCGCGGCTGGTTCCCGCCGGGGCCGTCCGGCGCGAGGTGGTGACCGCCATGGACGTCCTGCCGACCGTCGCGGCCCTGACCGGCGCCGCCCTGCCCACGGACAGGACCCTCGACGGTGAGAGCATGCTCCCCGTCCTGACCGGCGAGGGGGAGCTGCGCGGAGAGCGGACCTTCCTCTACTACAAGAGCAACGGGCCCCTGGCCGGTGTCCGGCGCGGGCCCTGGAAGCTCCTGCTGAAGAAGGAGGCCGACCAGCTCTTCCACCTGGAGCACGACATCTCGGAGGCGCGCGACGTGGCCGAGAAGCACCCGGAGCTCGCCGCGGAGCTGCGGGCCCTGGCGCAGGAGCTCGACGGCAGGATCGAGGCGGAGGCGCGGCCCCGAGGGCAGGTGCAGGAGGTCCTGTTCGATCCGCGCAGGCCGGAGGCCGCGACCGAGTGAAAGGCGGGCCGGCGCTTTCGCGCCGGCGGTCCTTCGGGCATCCTCGGCGACACCATGATCGTGCTCTCCAACATCGCTCGCCTCTACGACGGCTCGAGCGCCGACTCCTCCGCCCTGCACACCGGCGTCGACCTGCACGTGGACGGCGCGAGGATCGCGAAGCTCGGGCCCCACGACCCGAAGCTGCGCACCGGGGGCGAGGTGACCCTGGTGGACGCCTCGGCCTGGACCGTGACCCCCGGGCTGATCGACTGCCACGCCCACGTGACGGTGACCGGCATCACCCCCGACCGCATGGCGGAGGTGAACACCCACACGGGACTGGCGCGCATCGAGAAGGTGCTCTACACGACCCTCGTGGACGGCGGCGTGACCACGGCGCGCGACATCGGCGGCGCGACCGACGCGATCAAGCGGCTCGTCAACGACGGCATCTGGATCGGGCCGCGGCTCAAGATCGCCATCTGCATGCTGTCGACGACGGGCGGCCACGCGGACTTCCGCGGGCCGGACCGCTGCCACGCCTCCCTCTCGAAGCTCTGGCCGGAGGGACCCGGCCGACCCTCGAGCATCGTCGACGGGCCCTGGGAGTGCCGCAAGCGGGTGCGCGAGATCGCCGCCTGCGGGGCCGACCTGATCAAGCTCTGCACGAGCCCGGGGGTCGCCTCGCCCTCCGACCACCTCGAGCACCTGGACTTCAGCGCCGAGGAGATCCAGGCCATCTGCGTCGAGGCCGAGGCGCGCGGGCTCAAGGTGGCCGCCCACGCCCACTCGCGCTCGGGAATCCGGCTCGCGGTGGAGAACGGCGTGCACGACATCCAGCACATCTCCTTCATGGACGAGGAGATGGTCGAGCTGGCCTACTCGCGGGGCTGCACGGTGACGCCCACCTCCTGGGTGCTGAACACCCTGCCCGAGGCGCCGGGCCTCTCGGACTTCGTGCGCGAGAAGGCCCAGCGCGCCGCGGACGTGCACCACCAGGCGGTGGACTTCGCCCGCAAGGGCGGTCTGCGCATCCTGGCCGGGACGGACGCGGTGCTGGCGCCCATGCACGGCAAGAACTGGCTCGAGCTCGAGCACCTGATCGGCGATGGCCTCGACCCGCTGCAGGCCTGGCACGGCATGACCGGGCTGGCGGCGGAGGAGATCGGGCAGAGCGACGCGGGAGTGCTGGCGGCGGGCAAGCGGGCGGATTTGCTCGTCTCCACCGCCTCCGTGCTCGAGGAGCCCGGCCGCTTCGCGGACGGCGGCCTGCTCGAGGTGGTGCAGGACGGCGTCGGTCACCGGGGCGGCGTGGACGCCCTGCCCCAGCGCAGCTACGCCGACACCGTGCGCGCGGTGCTCGACTGAGCCGGGCCGCGGCCATGTCCCCCGAGCTCGACGACTTCGCCCGCGCCCTGGCGGCGGTGGAGGCGCGCATCGACTGGGAGGCCCTCGGCGAGCTGTACTGCCACGAGGGCGGCGAGGCCTTCTTCCCACCGGAGCAGGTGGCCGCCATGCGCGAGAGCGGCCTGCGCATCGCCGGCGGCCTGGGGGAGGAGCTGGCCCGCCTGCGGGGAGGAGTCGGGCGCAGCCTGTACGTGGGGGCGGCGGTGGCGGAGCTGGTGCCGCTGCTCGTCGAGCGCCACGTGCTGCAGCGGGAGGTCGTCGTGGTGAACCTCGACAACGCCGAGAGCGACGCGCTGAACCGCGCCTTCGTCCTGGCGGAGTCGGACAGCGGCCTGCGCATGCCGCGCATCCGCGCCCTCGACCTGGCCGAGGTCGAGGGTCCCTTCGACCACGGCTGGCTGGTGAGCGTGCTCAACGACCCCGAGGCCTTCCCCGCCCTGCACGACCAGCTCTACCAGCGCACGGGCGAGCTGGCCACGGGGCGCGGCGACCTCGACGAGGAGCGCGCCCGGGCCGAGGCCCTGAGCGAGGCCCTCCTGGACCGCCTGACGCCGGAGGCCCTGCTCAGCACGACGGACGAGGAGCTGCCGGTCCTGCGCCCGCTCCTCGCGCGGCGCAGGTGGTGCATGCAGGCGTCCGAGGATGCGCTCCTGACGGGGGTCGTGGGGGACCCCCTGCGCTTCCTGCGCCTGCGCGGCGCCTGATTCCTGCTAGGATCCCGACCGATGCAGAACCGCCGCGAATTCCTCGGCGCTTTGGCCGCGCCAGCCGCAGCAGTGGCGGCGACGGGGGTGCTGCTCCCCTCGCGGGCGCGGGCGGCGGTGGCCGAGCTGGCGGGCGTCGAGGGGAGCCCCGAGGAGCTGGCGGAAGACGAGGCCTACTGGGCCGTCGTGCAGCGCGCCTTCACCGTCGACCGCAGCCTGGTCAACCTCAACAACGGCGGCGTCAGCCCCTCGCCGGCCTTCGTGCAGGAGGCGATGAAGTCCCACCTGGACTTCTCCAACGAGATGCCGGTCCACAACATGTGGTGCATCCTCGAGCCGCGGCGCGAGTTCGTGCGCGAGCGCCTGGCCAAGGCCTGGGGCGTGGACACCGAGGAGGTCGCGGTCACGCGCAACGCCAGCGAGGGCCTGCAGACCTGCCAGTTCGGCTTCGACCTGGAGCCCGGCGACGAGGTCCTGACCACCACCCAGGACTACCACCGCATGCTGACCACCTTCCGGCAGCGGGAGCGCCGGGACGGGATCGTGCTGCGACGCTTCTCGCTGCCGATCCCCTGCGAGGACCCCGCGCGCGTGGTGGAGCTCTTCCGGGAGCACATCAGCGACCGCACGCGCCTGATCCTGATGTGCCACATGGTCAACCTGACCGGGCAGATCCTGCCCGTGCGGGAGGTGGTGGCCATGGCCCGCGAGCGGGGGATCCCCGTGATCGTGGACGGGGCCCACGCCCTGGCGCACTTCGAGTTCCGCCTCGACGAGCTCGAGTGCGACTACTACGCCTCCAGCCTCCACAAGTGGCTCTTCGCGCCCCACGGGACCGGCCTGCTCTACGTGCGGCGGGAGAAGATCGCCGACCTGTGGCCCCTGATGGGCGCCCGCGAGGAGCAGACGGACGACATCCGCAAGTTCGAGGAGATCGGCACCCACCCGGCGGCGAACTTCCTCGCCATCGGGGAGGCCCTGACCTTCCACGAGGGCATCGGCGCGGCCCGCAAGCAGGCGCGCCTCGTGCACCTGCGGGAGCGCTGGGTCCGGCGGCTCCTGGCCAGCGACCGTGTGCGGCTGAACACGAGCCTGGCCCCGGGCCACGCCTGCGGGATCGCCAACGTGACGGTCGAGGGGCTCGACACCCAGGCGCTGCGCGACCACCTGTGGGATGCCCACGGCATCTTCACCGCTGCGATCAACCACGAGGAGTTCCAGGGGCTGCGGGTCTCGCCCAGCGTCTACACCACCCACGAGGAGCTCGACCGCTTCTGTGACGCGGTCGAGAGGGCGATGCGAGACGGGCTGCCCGCCTGAGGCAGGGGGCGCGATGAACCGCAAGCAGTTCCTGCAGTCGATGCTCGGCGTGGCCGGCGGGCTCGTGGCGGCGCCCCTCGCCTGGTCCCAGGAGGCGCGCGGCGAGGACGGGTCCGCGCCGGAGAGAGGACCCTTCCCGCGCCGCAGGCTCGGCGAGGAAGGGCCCGAGGTCACGGTCCTCGGCCTCGGCGGCTCTCACCTGGGAGCGTGCGAGAGCGAGGCCGAGGCGCGTCGCCTGATGGAGACGGCCCTCGAGGAGGGCGTGCGCTTCTTCGACAACGCCGAGAGCTACCAGAGCGGCAAGGCCGAGCGCTGGATGGGCGCGGCCCTGGAGGGCCTGCGCGAGGAGGTCTTCCTGATGACGAAGACCCACTCCCCGAAGGACCGCAGCGCCGAGAGCGCCAGGCGGCACCTGGAGGGCAGCCTGGAGCGGCTCGGCACCGACTACCTCGACCTCTGGCAGCTGCACAGCGTCAAGGACGCCGCCGACGTGGACCGCGCCTTCGCCAAGGGCGGCGCCTGGGAGTTCATCGCCAGGATGAAGGAAGAGGGCGTCGTGCGGCAGGTGGGCGTCACGGGGCACGTACACCCCGAGGCGAACCGGCGCGCCCTCCACCACTTCGACGAGGGCCTGCGCTTCGACGCCATGCAGCTGCCCCTCAACCCCATGGACTACCACCAGCTCTCCTTCCAGCGGGCCCTCGTGCCCGAGCTGACGAGGCGGGGCATCGGGATCATCGCCATGAAGACCACCGCCGCCGGCGCCCTGGTGCAGCGCGGCGTGACCACCATCGCCGAGAACCTGGACTACGTGTGGTCGCTCCCGGTGAGCGTCATCGTCAGCGGCATGGAGTCCCCCGCGCAGGTGCGGACCAACGCCGCCCTGGCCCGGGCGCACGAGGCGCTGGATGCCGAGCAGATGGAGGCGCTCCTCGAGCGCCTCGAGCCGAAGAAGGACCTGACCCTGGAGTGGTACAAGAAGCGCTGAGCGCGCAGGGAAGACCGCTTGAGCTACCGACACGCCCCCCTCGCGATCCTGCTGACCGGCGCGGCGGCCCTCGCCGCGCCCCAGAAGAAGCCCGACCTCCTGGCCCTGCCGGAGATCACCCGCGAGCAGGTGATCGGCTTCGCCCTCTACACGGTCCACGAGGAGACCCTGAAGCTGACGGCCCAGCTCCATCCCCTGCTCGAGGGGGAGCCGCGGGTCGTGCGCCTCGAGATCGACGTGGGGGACGGCTGGCGCGAGGTCGAGCAGGCGCCCGTGGACGAGCGCGGCTGGAACGCCCTCTTCCGCGTGCCGCGCTGGAAGGCCGACCGGGACGTGCCCTACCGCCTGCGCCACGGGGAGCAGGCCACCTACGAGGGCCTGATCCGCCGCGACCCGGTCGACGACGAGGAGCTGGTGGTGGTCGGCTTCACCGGGAACTCGATCCGGCCGGCCCACGGGGGCGACATCTCGCGCCAGGACCTGATCGACAACATCCGTCGCCTCGACGCGGACCTGCTGTTCTTCTCCGGCGACCAGGTCTACGACCACAACCGCCACTACGCGGCCTGGATGAAGTTCGGGCGCGACTTCGGCGAGGTGCTCAAGGACCGGCCGGTGGTCACCATCCCCGACGATCACGACGTGGGCCAGGCCAACCTCTGGGGCCAGAGCGGCAAGAGGTCGAGGTTCGGCGCCGGCCACGACGGCGGCTACTTCAAGAGCGCGGACTACGTGAAGATGGTCGAGCGGGCCCAGACCAGCCACCTGCCCGACCCCTTCGACCCCGAGCCCATCGGCCAGGGCATCGGCGTCTACTTCACCGACATGACCTGGGGCGGCATCAGCTTCGCGATCCTCGAGGACCGCAAGTTCAAGACCGGCCCCTCGGGCTGCATCCCCAAGCAGGGGCCGCGGCCGGACCACATCACCAGCCCGGAGTACGACCCCAAGAGCGTCGATGTGCCCGAGGCCGTGCTGCTCGGGGAGCGCCAGCACGCCTTCCTCGACGCCTGGGGGCAGGACTGGACCGGCGCGCAGATGAAGGTCGCCCTGTCCCAGACCATCTTCTGCGGCGGGGCCCACATCCACGGCAAGGTCGGCGGCCGCCTGCACGCGGACCTGGACTCCAACGGCTGGCCCCAGACCGGCCGTGACCGGGCCATCCACGCCCTGCGCAAGTGCTTCGCCCTGCACTTCGCCGGGGACCAGCACCTGGCGACGATCTTCCAGCACGGCGTCAACACCTTCCGGGACGGCATCTACTCCTTCTGCGTGCCGTCGATCGCGAACCTCTACCTGCGCTGGTGGGACCCCCTGGAGGAGGGCGAGAACAGGGAGGAGGGCATGCCGCCCCACCTCGGCGACCACCGGGACGGCTTCGGCAACCTGCTGACCTGCTGGGCCGTGGCGAATCCCGAGCCCGGAGGGTCCGGCGGCAAGCTGACCACCCGCGCCGCGGGCTTCGGCGTCGTGCGGCTGAACAAGGCCGAGCGCACGATCACCATGGAGTGCTGGCCCCGCAACGTGGACGTCAGCGACCCCGCGGCGCGCATGTACCCCGGCTGGCCGCGCACGATCCAGCAGACCGACAACTACGGCCGCGCCCCCGTCGCCTACCTGCCGACGCTGCGCGTCAGCGGCGCGGAGGACCCGGTGGTGAAGGTCGTCGACGAGGCGAGCGGCGACTGGATCTACTGCCTGCGCATCAACGGCACGAGCTTCCGGCCCAAGGTCTTCGCCAAGGGCGCCTACCGCATCGAGGTGGGGGAGGGCGCCTCCCGGCAGGTCTTCGAGGGCGTGCAGGCCACGAGCCTCGAGGAGGACGGGGTCCTGGAGGTCGCCTTCTGATCGGCGGGGTCGAGGCGCTCGACCCCGGGGGAGCGCGCCCTACTTGACCTTCTGGCTCTTCTTGCGCTGGTCCGCGTTCAGGAGCCGCTTCCGCAGCCTCAGGGAGCTCGGGGTCACCTCGAGCAGCTCGTCGTCCTCGATGTACTCGAGGCTCTCCTCGAGGGAGAGGATGCGCGGCGGGGCGAGGTTGGCGGCGCTGTCCTTGGCGGCGGCGCGGATGTTGGTCAGCTTCTTGGCGCGGCAGACGTTGACCGGGAGGTCTCCGGGCTTGTTCTGCTCACCGACGACCATGCCCTCGTAGACCTCGTCGCCGGGGCGCACGAAGAACTTGCCGCGGTCCGAGAGGCCGTCGAGGGCGTAGGTCAGGACCGGCCCGCTGCGGTCGGACACCAGGACGCCGCTGGTGCGGCGGGGGATGACGCCGCCGTCGGGCTTCCAGGAGTCGAAGACGTGGGCCAGGATGGCCTCGCCCTGGCTGAGGGTCAGGAGGGCCGTGCGGGCGCCGATCAGACCGCGGGCGGGGATCAGGAACTCGAGCTTGGTGACGTTGCCCAGGGCCTCCATCTGCAGCATCTCGCCGCGGCGGCGCCCCAGGTACTCGATGATGCGACCGGAGTGCTCGGTGGGGACCTCGACGGTGGCGCGCTCGTAGGGCTCGCACATCTTGCCGTCGACCTCCTTGACGATCACGAGCGGCTTGCCCACGGCGAACTCGTAGCCCTCGCGGCGCATGCCCTCGATCAGCACGCCCAGGTGCATCACGCCCCGGCCCTTGACCTCGAAGGTGTCCGTCTTCTGGGTCGTCTCGACGGTCAGGGCCACGTCCCGGATCGCGGCCCGGTCGAGGCGCGTCTGGACGTGGCGGCTCGTGACGTAGCTGCCCTCCTTGCCGGCGAAGGGGGAGTCGTTGACCGAGAACTGCATCGAGATCGTCGGCTCGTCGATCGTGATCGCCGGCAGGGGGTCGAGCACCTCCGGGTCGCAGAGGGTGTCGCCGATCGAGAGGTCGTCGATGCCGGCCACCACGGCGATGTCGCCGCTCTGCACGGCCTGGGCCGGCACGCGCTCGAGGCCCTCGTAGCGGAAGAGGCTCTTGACGGTGGCGTGCACCAGCTGGTCGCGGTCCGGGTGGCAGACGAGGACCTTCATGCCCTCCTCCAGCACGCCGCGGTTGACGCGGCCGATCGCCATGCGGCCCACGAAGTCCGAGTGCTCGAGGGTCACCGCCTGGAAGCGCACGGGGCTCTCGAGGTCGATCTCGGGGGAGGGCACGTGGTCGAGGATGGCGCGCATCAGGGGCTCCAGGTCCTTCGAATCGTGATCCGGCTCGTCCATGGCGTAGCCGTCGCGCCCGGAGCCGTAGACCACCGGGAAGTCGAGCTGGTGCTCGTCGGCGCCGAGCTCCACGAAGAGGTCGAAGACCTCGTTCAGGACGTCCTCGGGGCGCGCGTCCGGGCGGTCGATCTTGTTGATCATGACCAGGGCCTTGAGGCCGTGCTCGAAGGCCTTGCGCAGCACGAAGCGCGTCTGCGGCATCGGCCCCTCGTAGGCGTCCACCAGCAGGAGCACCGCGTCCGCCATCGAGAGGGTGCGCTCCACCTGGCCGCCGAAGTCCGCGTGGCCGGGAGTGTCGACGATGTTGATGCGCGTGCCCTCGAACTGGATGGCGGTGTTCTTGGCCAGGATCGTGATGCCGCGCTCGCGCTCCTGGTCGTCGGAGTCGAGGGCCCGCTCCTGCACCTGCTGGTTGTCGCGGAAGGTGCCCGCGTAGCGGAACATCTGGTCCACCAGGGTGGTCTTGCCGTGGTCGACGTGCGCGACGATGGCGAGGTTGCGGATCTCCTGGCCCTTCTGGGTCTTGGCGGCGGTCATGGCGTCGGTCATCAATCGCGGGGCAGGACCTTGTGGACGCGGTCCAGGCGGTAGGTCTTGAGGGTGTAGCTGCGCAGGCACTCGGCCTCGAGGTAGCCGGTCTTGTTGCGCTGGAAGAGGAAGCGCGGCCGCACGCCGAGCTGGGTGGGGGTCTGGTCGCTCTCCCCGTACAGGAGCGTCAGCTCGGCGCCCGTGCGCACGGCCTCCTCGAGGGGGCGCAGGCGCCGGTTGATGCGCGGGGGGCGGGGCAGGGAGCCCTCGATCGTCAGGGGGGCTCCGCACTGGCTCGCCAGCTCGGCCCAGCTCGGCGCCACGTCCATGCGCTCCATGCACTCGGCGATCACCATCCAGCAGTAGACGGCGTCCGAGAGGGCCCGGTGGTGCGGCCCCTCCTCCAGCTCGAGGTGCTGGCAGAGGGTGACGAGCTTGTGGTCGATGGACTCGGGGACGTGCTTGCGGGCCAGGACCAGGGAGTCGATGAAGATCCCGGGCGGCGGCGTGAGCCCGTGGCGGGCGTGCTCGTAGCCCAGAACCCCCGCGTCGAAGGGTGCGTTGTGGGCGGCGAGCCAGCCCTCGCCGGCCCAGTCCCGGAAGGCCGCCAGCACCTCCGGGGCTTCGGGGGCCTGGAGCACGTCCTCCTGGCGGATTCCGTGGATCTCCGTGGCCCCCGGCTCGATCTCGACCTGGGGGCAGACGAGGGACTCGAACTGGTCCTCGATCTCGCCGTCGACGACGCGCACCGCCCCCAATTCCAGGAGGTGGGGGGCCCCCAGGAGGGTCGCGGTCTCGGTGTCGAGGATGATGAGGGAGGAGTCCATCGGGCGCTGTGCAGCCCGGCATGGTAGCCGCCGGGGTCCCGGGTCAGGGGGCCAAATCGGGCCGGAATCGGACCCGCGGGTCGGGGGGCCGGGGGTCGGATTCGGGCCGGGGTCGGTCCACTCCAGCGCCCAGATGACGTACCTTGCCGCCCGGCGGTCACGGGCCGCCTTCCTTCACCGACGCTTCACCCAAGAGCGACCATGCACGACGAACTCCGGACCCAGGGCGGGGCTGCCTACGGCCCGCGCCCCGTCATCGACCTCAGCCTCCAGGCCCGCGCGGCCTTCCTCTCGCGGGTCTACGCCCACCTCTTCGGAGCCCTGGTGGGCTTCACCCTGATCCAGGTGGCCCTGTTCACCACGGGCCTGGCGGAGACCATCGCCGCGGCCCTGATGGGGACGAGCTGGCTGCTCGTGCTCGGGGGCTTCATGGTCGTCGCCTGGTTCGCGACGCGCACGGCCCACACGGCCGACTCCCTGGGCAAGCAGTACGCGGCCCTGGCGGCCTTCGTGGTGGCGGAGGCGATCATCTTCGTGCCGATGCTCTACATCGCCAACACCTACGCCGGCGGCGGGGTCATCGCCAGCGCCGGCTTCGTCTCCCTGGGCGGCTTCGCGGGGCTCTCGGCCATCGCGATCTTCAGCCGCAAGGACTTCTCCTTCCTCGGCGCGCTCCTGAAGTGGGGCTTCCTGCTGGCGCTCGGCCTGATCGTGGCCGGGGTGGTCTTCGGCTTCAACCTGGGGATCGTGTTCAGCTTCGCGATGGTCGGGCTGGCCGGCGGGGCGATCCTCTACGACACCCAGAAGATCTTCCACGAGTACCCGGAGGACCGCTACGTGGGCGCCTCGCTGCAGCTCTTCGCCTCGGTGGCGATGCTGTTCTGGTACGTGCTGCAGATCTTCATGAGCCGCGAGTAGGGCGCGCGGCCCCTCCGAGGGCGCGCAGGTAGTGCTCGAGGGCGGGCCCCAGCCAGCGCCGCGGCGCGAGGCCCAGGGGCCCGCCCGACAGATAGCCCACGTGGCCGCCGTGGGCCTCGACGTGCAGGCAGGTCGAGGGGGAGGTGCGCGCCGCGCGGTAGGCCTCCACCGGCACGAAGGGGTCGTCCGCGGCGGTCAGGAGGACCGTCGGCACCTCGATCGCCTCCAGCCGCTC
The DNA here is from genome assembly GCA_964591315.1 of uncultured Planctomycetaceae bacterium. Lineage (GTDB taxonomy): Bacteria > Planctomycetota > UBA1135 > UBA1135 > JABACD01. Next base: position 18,714 of record CAZQAT010000031.1, on the reverse strand, counting down.
CCGCGTCGAGCAGCGCCGGTAGTAGTCCTCCGCGTCCGTGAAGCCCCCCAGGGGGGCGGTGACGAGCTCGTCGAAGTCCCACAGGCTGCGCGGCCGCAGGCGCGCGAACTCCGGCGCGAGCAGGCCGTCCGCCACGCGCTCGCGCACGGTGCCCATGCAGCGCCGCACGAAGCGCAGGTCGTAGATCCGGTTCAGCCCCTTCGAGATGCGTACCGAGCAGGCCCGCAGGTCGATGGGGGGGTTGATCGCGATCGCCCCGTCCGGCCGCGCGTCGCCCGCGCCGCCGGACATCAAGAGCAGGAGCGCGTTGCCGCTGAGGGAGAAGCCCACCGCCAGCTGGCGCCGCTCCGGGAGGGTCTCCCGCGCCCAGCCCAGGACCGCCCCCACGTCGTCCGCCCGTCCGGAGTGGTACAGCCCCCGGGCCAGGCCGCGGCCGGGACCGCAGCCGCGGTGGTTGACGGCGAGCACCGAGTGTCCCATGCGGCGGGCCGCCGCCTGGGCCAGGCGCACGTAGTCCGCACCGCTGTCGCCGGAGAGACCGTGGAAGATCGTGACCAGCACGCCCGTGACCCCCTCCCGGTAGAAGGCGCGCAGGCGGTCGCCGTCCGGCAGCTCGATCTCCCGCGCGCCCTCGGTCAGAGCGGGCTCCTCGATGGGCAGGATGTGCGCCAGGACCGTCTGGGCGTGCCCGCCCAGGACCCAGGCGGGTGGGCGGCAGGGGGACTCGAACTTCGCCGGGGCGGGGCCCAAGGCGGCGCGGCTAGCTCGAGAGCTCCACGAACTCCGGCCGGTCCCGCAGGACCTCCAGGTCCGGGTTGTTGCGCAGCTCGACCTGGAGGTAGTAGCCCCGGTCCCGGGCCCGCGTGAGCTGCTCGATGGCCTCGGTGTAGTCGCCGGTGAGTGCCAGGACGCAGGCCGCGTGCAGGCAGGTGTAGGCGTCCTTGGGCGCGATCTCCAGGGCGCGCACCACGTGCTTGCGGGCCTCGTCGCGGCTCGACATGCGGGCCAGGAGCAGGGCCAGGTGCAGGCGCGCCTCCTGGTGGTCGGGCTCCTTCTTGAGGTGCGCGCGTGCGGCCGCGATGCCGTCGTCGGCGATCTCGTAGGCCTCCTCGAAGCGGTTCATCCGATCCAGGACCGTGTAGAGCTGGTCGTAGGAGGGGATGTGCGAGGGCTTGTAGCTGATGGCCTGGCGCAGGATCCCGGCCGCCAACTTGAAGTTGTCCTCCCGGGCGCGGATCGTCCCCAGCATGCGGTGGGCCAGCCACTCGCTGCCGTCCTCCTGGATCGCGATGCGGTACTCCCGTGCGGCCTCCGTCAGGTGACCGGCGACGTGGTAGGAGTAGCCGAGCGAGGTGTGGGCCTCGGCGCACTCCTTGTCGAGGGCCAGAGCCTTCTCGGCCATCACGCGGGCCTCGGTCAGGTACTCCTCCTTCCCCTCCATGTACAGGTACTTGCGCACCAGGGCCTCGGCCAGGCCGGCGTAGGCGAGTGCGCAGTAGGGATCCGCGTCCTGGGCGGCGCGGAAGGTGCTGATGGCCGACATCAGGTGCTTCGAGGTGCCCTTGTAGAGCACGCCGTGAGCCGCAATCGCGAGGTGCAGGGCCTGGTCCACCTGGCGTCGGGAGTCGTGGGACGGGGTGACCGCCTTCTCCGTCAGCCGCCGCCGGATGGTGCGCGTGGCAGCCCGCACCAGGTTGTCCTGGAGGGTCCACTCGTTGTCGTCGCTCTGGTGGACGGTGTCGGTCGTGTGGTCCTCGAGGGCCGGCTCGGAGCCGTTGCGGGCGTAGGGCTCGAGCATCAGGTCGAGGGTCGCGCTCGGTGCCTCGAACTCGATCGACGAGCGCAGCACGAAGTCGTAGTCGCCGTCGTCGGGCACGCGGGCCTCCTCCGCCAGCTCGACGGTCAGGCCCACGGCGCGACCCAGCTCCTTCGCCAGGTCCTTCCGCAGGCTGCCGGCGAAGTCCTTGCAGGTGGAGCTCGCGTCGCCGGGGCACTCCACGGGCAGGAGCAGCAGCTTGCCCTCGATCTTGGCCGCCGGACTCGCGCCTCGGGCGCGCCGCGTGCCGAGGCTCTCGAGGGCGCCGTGTGCATCGCCCGCGTCCTGGAAGCGCTCTCCCGGATCGGCCTTCAGGCAGAGCAGCACCATGTCCTCGTAGCCCTGGGGGAAGCCCGAGCGGATCTTCGAGGGCCGCTGGGGCTTGCCGTCGAGGATCGCCATGCAGACCTCGGGGAAGGACTTGCCGGGGAACGGCAAGGCGCCCGTCATCATGTGGTAGAGCACCGCTCCCAGGGAGAAGATGTCCGAGCGGTGGTCGAGGGTGTCGCCCCGCACCTGCTCCGGCGACATGTACAGCACGGTGCCGACCAGGGTCCCGTGCTGGGTGATCGAGGACTCGTTGCCGGCCCGGGCGATGCCGAAGTCGAGCAGCTTCACGTTGCCGTCGTCGAGCACCATGATGTTGCCGGGCTTGAGGTCCCGGTGGATCAGGCCGCTCTCGTGCACCTTGCTGAGGGCCTTCGTGACCTGGATCGCGATCCGCAGGCACTCCTCGAAGCCGAGCTTGCGCTCCTTGAGGATCTTGTCGAGGGTGCGGCCCTCCAGGAACTCCATCGCGATGAAGGCGGTGTTCTGGGCGTGGCCGTACTCGTAGATCGTCGTGATGTTGGGGTGCTGGAGGTTGGAGGCGTGCTTCGCCTCCCGGTGGAAGCGCTGGTCCGCCGCCGGGTCGATCTCCGCATGGGCGCGCAGGACCTTCAGCGCGACCGTCCGGTCGAGCTGCCGGTCGACAGCCTTGAAGACCTCACTGAGAGGCCCCTCCCCGAGACGGTCGGTCTCCGGGTCGAACTCGAAATGGGCGAACTGCATGGGGATCCTGGGGGGTGTGGGCGTTGCATACCCACGAAGACCAGGCATTCTACACGCTCCTCTCGGAGTTCCAGAAGCCATGATCCCGCCATCCCGTCCCATGTCCAGCCGATCCCCCGTACCGAGCCGCTCTCCCGAAGGCGAGGAGCCCACCCCGGCGAGCGGGGAGGTCGTCTTCGAGGAGGGGGATCTCCACGCCCTCTCCGAGGGGCTGGACCGGGATCCGCAGTACAACGACCGGCGCCTGGAGCTGCGGCGCAAGCTGGCGGCCCTGGCCAAGACCTTCGTGGCCCGGCCCCGGCGGCCGAAGCTGCCCCTGGTCTCTCGCACCAGCCTGCACCACCCGCACGCCTTCAACGGCAACCGCGTGCGGCGACTGTGGGCCTACGTCACCCGCGACAAGACCGAGAAGGGGCGCCTGCGTCGCGTGGTCGGCGCGGATCTGGCCAAGGACCTGGACGCGGCCTACCGCAACGCCTACTTCTGCGTCGCGGTGGAGGCGGAGCGGGTGGAGGTCTCCCTGCGCATCCACGGGGACGCCTGGTTCGACGGCCAGAACCTCGTGCGTCGGGTGCAGAAGGAGGGCCCCGACGGCCTGCTCGGAATCCTGCGCGAGCTCGACGGCTTCACGCTGCGCCTGGCGGACTGGAAGGGCGAGTGGCGCTGCGGTGACCTGGAGCGCCTGCGCCTGGAGGAGTTCTTCCGCTACTACGAGCCCGGGACCCATGCCCTGGCGGTGGAGCGAGTCTGGCCCGCGCCCCGCGATCAGGCCGCCGTTCGGGGCGCCCTCTTCGGCGAGGGGGTCGGCACTGCCCTGCTCGACGAATTGCAGCGGCTGGAGGACTTGTACCGCTTCGCGGCCTGGTCCAAATCGAGTGACCACCTCTTCGGTTGAGCGCACCTTGGACTCCCCTCCCCGAGCACCTCAGCAGCAGCCCCGGTCCCGTGAGGGACCGCCGGGCTTGTTCGGTCCGCGGGTCATCCCCCTGGGGCGCCTGTGGGGGATCCGGCTCGGCATCGACCCGAGCTGGTTCGTGGTCTTCCTGTTCGTGACCTGGATCCTCGGCAACAACCTCCGTCTCGAGCACGCCAGCTGGTCCGCCTGGGTGGTGTGGGGCTCCGCCGTGGCGGCGAGCCTGACGTTCTTCGTCTCGATCCTCCTGCACGAGCTGGGGCACAGCGTGGTTGCGATCAGCCTGGGCCTGCCCGTGCGGGCCATCACCCTGTTCCTCTTCGGCGGAGCGGCGGAGCTCTCCGGGGAGCCCAAGCGGCCCCGGGACGAGTTCCTGATCGCCATCGCCGGGCCCGCGGTGAGCTTCCTGCTGGGGATGAGCTTCCTCCTCGCGGGCTATCTGGCCCCGGAATCCGGGCCCCTGGAGGTGATCTGCATCTGGCTGGGAGCGGTGAACATGGGGGTGGCCGTGTTCAACCTCTTCCCCGGCTTCCCCCTGGACGGCGGGCGCGTGCTGCGCTCGCTCCTGTGGGCGGCCACCGGCAGCATCGAGCGCGCGACCCTCTGGTCGGGTCGCGTGGGGATGCTCTTCGGGCGGCTCCTGATCGTGCTCGGGGTCGTCTCGGCCATCCTCGGTCAGAACCTCGTGGCCGGGATGTTCATGGCCTTCATGGGCTGGTTCCTGCTGCGCACGGCCCGGGCGCACATCATGCAGTCGATGATCAGCTCCCGCCTGCGGGGCGTGAAGGTCGAGAGTGCCGTCGAGACCGACCTGGATCACGTGGACGGCTGGGACACCCTGGAGGACGTGGCGGAGGGCCCCCTGGCGGATCCCCAGAAGCGCCTCGTGCTGGTGGACGAGGGTGGCGAGGCCGTGGGTGTGATCGGCACCTCGGAGCTGCGCACCGTGGCGGAGAACAAGCGCGCCTACCACCTGGCGCGGCAGGTGATGACGCCCTTGGCGCGCCTGGTGCGGATCCGGCCCGAGGTCTCCCTGCTGGTGGCCCTGCGGACCCTGGACCGCGAGGGGGTCGGTCAGCTCCTGGTGGAGCGAGACGATCAGGTGCTCGGTATCCTGACCCGCGACCACCTGACGCGGGTGCTGAGGATGCCCTGAGGCCGGGGGCTACTTCTCGCCCTCGCCCTCGCCGTTCTTGACGAGCTCTTCGAAGCTCAGCGGCGGCTGGGAACCGTCGGCGAAGCGCTCCGGACGGGGGTAGTCCGTGTCCTTGCTGTTCTGGCAGAACTCGATCAGGCCCTTCAGGTTGGTCTCGTTCATGCGCGACTCGAAGTTGGCCGACGCGACCTTCCAGTACTCGTGCATGGGGCAGGCTCGATCGTCCGTGCACTCGGCCTGACCCAGGAAGCACTGGCGCTTCTCGTAGATCAGCTCCTGGGAGTCGGCGATCTGCATCAGGGTCACCTCCGACGGGTCACCCAGGAGTCGGAATCCTCCGTTGCGGCCTCGCTGGCTCTCCAGGACGCCCCGCATGACCAGGGGCTGGAGGATCTTGCCCAGGAAGGGGGCCGGGATTCCCAGCACCTCGGACATCTCGCGCGCGAGGTGGAACCGCTCCTCCTCCTGGTTCAGGGCCAGGTAGGTCAGGGCGCGGATGGCGTACTCGGTCGAGCGTGTGAAGGGTCGCAAGGCGGTCTGTCCTGGGGGAGGAGGCGGAGGGGGGCTTCGATGCGCGGCCTCTTCTTATATCGGCCAGCCAGCGGCATGTCGACCGGATCTCGGGTGCCTGACTTCAGGGCGCCGGTGGCCGGTGGGGGGCGTCCTCCGTCCGGCACAGGCGCATGAAGTTCTCCATGATCCGCTCGCCGAGATATCGCCCGTCCAGGCGCCGGGCCATGACCGTCCGCAGGTCCTCCTCGATGGTGGCGTGGCGCCCCAGGTTGCGCTGGACCAGGGTTTCGCTCTCTTCGGGGTCCATCTCGGGGTGGAACTGCAGGCCCCAGATCGGCTTTCCGTGGACCTGGTAGGCCTGCACGGGGCAGCGCGGGGAGGAGGCCAGCACCTCGAGCCCCTCGATGCCCGGAATGACCTCGTCGAAGTGGGAGACGAAGCAGCGGAACTCCCGGTCGAGGCCCTCGAGCAGGGGATTCTCGCAGGTGACACGGATCTCCTCCCAGCCCAGCTCTCCCAAGGGGGCCAGGCGTACCGCCCCAGGGGGGCCCAGGGCCGCGGCGATCGCCTGGTGCCCGAAACAGATGCCCAGGAGCGGCGTGCGGAGCTCGGCCACCCGCCGCAGGAACTCCAGCAGGGGGGTCATCCAGGGCTCGGGGTCGGAGAGGCAGGCCTTGGAGCCGGTGACGACGATCCCCGCGTAGCTCTCGACACTGCTGGGCAGGGGGTCCCAGACGGCCCGGACCGTGACCGAGGGCGCGCCGCGCATCAGGTGCCGGATGCTCGGAGCCGAGCCGCGCTCGTCGAAGTAGCAGTCGAGGATCAGATAGGGGCGGTGCTGCATGGGGGGCAGGAGATCCTATCGGCCTTCCGTGAGCTCCGCGATCAGCTCGATCAGGTCTCGCTCCTCCCGCGCGGGATCGACGCTCTCCAGGAGCTCCAGGCTACGTCGGCGCAGGCGTTCGTAGAACTCGGGATCCCCCTCGCAGCGCTCCAGGAGCTCTCTCAATGCCGCCTCATCGCCGGGGGGGTACAGGCCCGGGTGGTCCGCGCCGAGCAGGCCCTCGGCGGCCGGGATGCGCGTCGAGAGCACCGGGACGCGGCAGGCGATCGCCTCGGTCACCGCGGCCGGTCCGCCCTCGTTGCGCGAGCTCAGGACGAGCAGGCGTGAGCTGGCCAGGACCTGCAGGGCCCGGCCGCGGGGCAGGGCGCCGAGCCACTCGAGGCGCGGGTTGCGCGCGAGCTCGGCCTGGGCCTCGGCACGGCTGGACTCGTCCAGGGCGCCGCCCACGAGGCGGATGCGGATGCGCGAGGAGGGGGGCAGCCCGCGGGCGGCGCGCGCGGCCAGGAGCGGGTCCTTGACCGCTCGCAGGTGGGCCAGGACGCAGACGTCGAAGTGCTCCGGGTCCGGGGTGTGGGGCCCCGGCGGGGCCTTGGCGGACTGCAGGATCAGGCGCGTCCTGGCGCGCACCGCCTGCGGGAGCTCTTCGGCTGCCCGGGGCTGGAGGATCACCAGGCGGTCCGCCAGCTCCAGGGAGCGGTCCGCCTCGGGGGCGTGACCGATGTCTCCGTAGACGTCCGTTCCGGTCAGCACGAGGACGATCGGCCGCCCGGGGTGCGCGCGGCGGGCCTCCTCGATGGCCGGCGCGCTCTTCCTGGCGTGGAGGGCGATCAGCAGGTCCTCGCCCAGGTCCTCGTAGGCCCCGCGCACCCGCACCCGGTGGCCGGCCCGGCGCAACAGGCCCGCGAAGCGCAGGGCGGTGACGCGGTTGCCGACGCGCGATCCGGCCGGGGCCGGGCTGACGATCAGGACCTGCACGGCGCCATCATGCCGGGCGCGGAGCCCGGCCCCAAGGGCGCGGGCCGGACCCCCCGTCGGAGGGCCCGGCCCGCGTCGATCGGAGCTCGGAGGATCAGTCCGTCGCGGGGGCAGGCTGGGTCTGACCGGTGGCTCTCACGTACAGATCGAAGAGCTTCTGCTCGATCGGGAACTGGTAGGTGCCCTTCGAGAGGCGCCAGCCCGCGATCTTCGAGAGGGTCTGACGCATCCACTTGGGCCCCTCCCGCACGTGCTGGTCGTAGATGGCCGCAGTGTTGTTGTAGCGGTCCCAGGTGTGCAGCACGGACTCGGGAATTGGCGTGTTCTGGGCGTTGTACTTGTACTCGAAGCAGTCGCCCCAGCTCTGGAAGTCGTGGGGCGGCTCGTAGCCCAGCTTGACCGCGTGGTCGAAGTCCTCGGTGCCCGGGATGGGCCGGAAGGGGTAGACCTCCGAGCCCGCCAGGGGGTAGGCGTACTTGACCGCCGCGGCGCGCTTGAGGGTCTCCTCCATGGACTGCTGGGTCTCACCGGGGTAGCCGATGATCCAGAAGGTGCCGGGGATGATCCCGCGGTTGGCGAGCTTGCCGATGGCCGTCGGGATGTGGTCGATGTCGATGTGCTTCTTGATGCGCTCCTGCATCTCGGCCGTGCCGGTCTCGGCGCCCAGCCAGAGCAGGTGGCACTTGGACTCCTCGAGGAGGTCGAGGGTCTCTTCCGAGTAGCGCATGATGGTCTCGATCTCGATGGTGCCGTTCCAGTGGATCGGGACCTTGAGGTTGACCAGCTCCTCGCAGAACTCCTTGGTGCGCTTCTCGGCCACGCCGAAGTTGGCGTCCTGGAAGCGCAGCACGTCGAACTTGAAGCGCTGCTGGAGCTCGGCGATCTCCTCGGCCAGCGCCTTGCCCTTGATCGCCTTCCAGCGCCGGCCGGTCAGGGCCGGGCTGCAGCAGAAGGTGCAGTCCTCGGGGCAGCCGAAGCTCGAGAAGTGGCTGAAGCCCCGGGGCGGGTTGTCCGGCGTCCAGTGGCCGGGGAGCGGGAAGCGATGGCGGACCTTGAAGTTGGTCGGCTTGACCTGCAGCTCCGCGTAGCGCTCGTACTCGAGCAGCTCCCACGGCACGGGCTCGAGCTTCTCGAAGCCCACCACGGGGCGGGCGTCGGTGTAGACGACCCTGCCGTCGCGCTTGACCGCCAGGCCGGGCACGTTCGCCAGGTCCTCACCGTTGTAGACGGCGTTGACCACGTCCCGGAAGGTGAGCTCGCCCTGACCCAGGCCGACGGCGTCGGCGATGTTGGAGTTCAGGTACATCTCCGGGGTCACGCTGGGGAACCAGCCGCCCCAGATGATCGGGAGGTCCGGGTGCTTCTCGCGCACGGCCTGGGCCACGACGAAGCCGTCGTAGACCTGGTAGCCGAGGATGCAGGAGCTGGCGAAGAGCAGAGCTCCATCGCAGGCCTCGAGGACCTTCGCGATGTAGTCCTCCTCGATCATGGCGTCGATCATCACGATCTCGTAGCCGTCGACCACGGGACCGGAGGCGATCTGCAGCAGCTCGAGGGGCAGCAGGTCGGCGCTGAAGCGCTCGCCGCGGTTTGGGTCCGCCCGGTGAGGGAGGAACAGGACGACTTTCTTCGAGGGCTTGCGCTGAATCACTTGTCTATGCGGTGGCGCTGGTCGGCGCCTTGTTGGCCTTGGTCTGGCCGAAGGTGTTCTCCTGCGTCCGGCCGCCGGAGAGGCGCACGAAGGTGTGGAACAGCTTCTGCTCGATAGGGAAGTGGAAGTTGTTGGTGCGCAGGCGCCAACCGGAGATCTTGCGCATGAGGTCGCGCACGACGCCCGCGCCCTCCTTGGCCAGGCCGTCGTAGAAGGTTGAGGTCACGCCGTAGCGACGCCAGCGGCGCACCACGTCCTCGGGCAGGCCGCTGCCGCCGAGCTCGTACTTGTACTCCAGCACGTCGCCCCACTCCGCCAGGCTCCGGGGGGGCTCGTAGCCGAGCTCGATCGCCGTGTCGTAGTCCTCGCTGCCGGGGATGGCCCGGAAGGGGAACACGTCCGAGGGCGAGTTGGGGAACATGTGCTTGGTCTTGGCCGCCACCGTGATGGTGTCGAGCATCGACTGCTCCGTCTCCTGGGGGTAGCCGATGATCCACGAGACGCCGGTCTGGATGCCGCGCTCGTTCAGGCGCGAGAGGGCCGGGGCCAGGTTGTTGCGGATGTCGATCTTCTTCTTGATCCGCTGCTGCTGCTCCTCGGTGCCGGCCTCGGCGCCCAGGGCCGCCATGTGGAAGCGCGACTCGGCCAGGAGGTCGAGGGACTCGTCCTTGTAGCGGGCGATGGTCTCGATCTCGTAGGTGCCGTTCCACCAGAACGGCTTGCCGGCGTCGATCAGGCCCTGGCAGAACTCGTTCGAGCGCTTCTCGTGCACACCGAAGTTGGCGTCCTGGAAGCGCAGCACGTTGAAGTTGAAGCGCTCGTGGCACTCCATGATGCGCTCGGCCAGGACCTTGCCCGGGAGCGCCTTCCAGCGCCGGCTGGTCAGCATGGGGCTGCAACAGAAGGTGCAGGGCTCGGGGCAGCCGAAGCTCGAGTAGTAGCTGAAGCCGCGCAGCTCGGTCCCGGGCTCCATGTCCCAGGGATCGGCGTACTTGTGGCGCACCTTCCACTTGTTGGACTTGTCGTTCTGGAGCGCCACGTACTCCTCGAAGTCCATCAGGTGCCACGGCACGTCCGGGATGTCGTCGAAGCCCACCACCTTGCGGTGCTCGGTGTAGTGGGGCTTGCCGTCGCGCATGATCGCGAGGCCGGGGACGTTCGCCACGTCCTCGCCGTTATCGATGGCCTGGATGTACTCCCAGAAGGTGAACTCACCCTGGCCCAGGGCCACCGCGTCGGCGATGTTCTCCTTCAGGTACTGCTCGGGCAGCACGCTGGGGAACCAGCCGCCCCAGATGATCGGCAGGTCCGGGAAGCGCTCGCGGACGGCCTTGGCCACCTCGGCCCCGTGGGCCACCTGGAAGCCCAGGATGCAGGAGGAGCCGAACAGCAGCGCGCCGTCGCACAGCTCCATCAGGCGCTCCATGTAGTTCTCGTGGACCATGGCGTCCACGATCACGACCTCGTAGCCCTCCCGGTCGGGGATGCCCGCGATCTGCAGCAGCTCCAGGGGCAGCAGATCCGCACTCACCCGAACCCCCTTGGAGGGGTCCCCGCGGTGGGGGAGGAAGAGGACGATGCGCTTCTTCTTCGAAATCATCGAGGTCGTACGTGCCGCCCAGGGCCCGGGTCGGCGCGGTGGATCGGAGGGGGGGTCGAGTTCAGGCGGTCGGAGTCGGTCCCGGAGCTCGGGCGTTCAGATCCTGCCCCCTGCCGCTGGACCTGGGCTGGAATGGACCGAGGTGATGGGCAAAACCTGACGTGGGCGTAATGCTACCACCCCGTCCCAGCGAGGGGTGAGAATACGGTTCGGGAGGCATCATCGGCTCGAACCGGACGCATTCTTGCCCGGATTCGCGGCTCTCCCCCGGGCCCGGGAGGTGGCGCTCCGGGCGCCCTTCCGGCACCTGTCAGTAGGTCGCCAGGACCCACTCCGCCCAGGCGCTGTCGAACTGGGAGTAGCTCATCCCGAATTGCTCTTTGAAGAGCTCCCGGTGGGCCTCCGGCAGGTTCGAGCCGTCGCCGAAGCCGTCCTCGCCGGTGCGACCCTTCAGGTTCACCAGGAGCGCTGCCAGCCCCTCGGGCCGGGTGCGGTGCAGGAAGTCGATCATCGACCAGGTGCAGAAGTGGTCGTCCAGGCTGAGCTGCCCGTAGTTGTTCTTGCGCACCAGGGCGGCCAGGCGGGGGGCCTTCTCCGCGTTCACGAGCTTCTTGACCGGCGTCTCCCAGTCGGACTTGCGGGACATCTCGGGAATCGAGCCCTCGGCCCCGTCGAAGGAGTTGAACCTGGGGTTGATGCGCCGCTCGAGGAAGTGGGCCAGGCCCTCGTGGAGCCAGATCGGCGTGTCGTAGGTGTAGTGCCTGAGCCCGTCGAAGAAGTTGTGGGCCAGGTTGAAGGCCAGGTGCCCGTGCAGGGCGGGATCGGCCTTCAGGGTCCCCTGCTGGATGTGGATGGTGACCGTCAGGGTGTCCCGCTCGGCGACGTTCCAGCGCTGGGTGCGCTTGATCTGCAGGCCGAACTGATCGCTCAGGTAGGCCAGGTGGGAGGCCTCGCTGGGCAGGATCAGGACCTCGTACTTGCCCTTCTGGCCCAGGTGGGGGCCCTCGCCCCAGTAGGTGCCGGTCAGGTCCCAGGGCTTCGAGCCGTCGGGGAAGACCGACTGCTCGACCTGCACCAGCTCGAGGAAGTCGTCGTACATCTCCTCCAGCCGCATGGCGAACAGGTGTGTCCGCAGCCAGGGGTCGAGGGTCTTGGCCTTCGGGTTGACGGTCGGCAGCCGCTGCGCGAGGCGCGCCAGATCGGCGCGGATCTTCTTCTTCTCCTTCTGCGGCACCCGGTAGGTGCCCAGGGCGAAGCCGAGCTCGAAGTGCTCGGTCTCGAGCCAGCGGATGTCGGAGGTGGCGAGGAGGTCCTCCACCCCGGCCGTGTCCGAGTTGCCGAACTCGAAGCCCCCGTGGGAGACGATGCCGGCGCCCTCCATGAGCTCCGCCTCGCCCTTGGTGTAGGGGTCGTTCCTCGGGTGGTTCGCGGGCAGGTCCTTGTCGAGCAGCTTCTGGCCCGCGGCCCCCGTGGCGAGGAGGGTCGCAGCCAGCCCCGCCGTCAGGGTCCTGGTGAGGGTCCTCACAGCCGGGCCTTCCACTTGTTGGCCCGCTCGATGGCCTCGAAGACCGGCAGCCGGGGCAGGGGCGGGTCGCCGTCGACGATCCCGCGCAGGGCGTTGATCGCGCCGACGCGCAGGCTGTTGTCGGACTCGTCCAGGAAGGGCCGCACCTTCGGCACGGCGCTCCCCGCCTCGCCGCAGGCGGCGAGCAGGCGCAGGCCCAGGAGCTTCTTCTTGCGGGAGCCCTCTTCGAGGTAGGGCAGCAGGCGGGTCGTGGCCTCGACGCCGCGCAAGGGACCGAGGGCGATGCCCAGGGCCTCGCGCTGGTCGCCCCAGTCCTCCTCGGCCGCGGCGCAGAGGACGTCGAAGCCCTCGAAGGAGCCGCTGGCCGCGCAGCACAGGGCCGCCGCCAGGACCTCCGCCGGGTCGAGCTTGCGCTTGCGACCCTGGGCCGCCTCGAGGGCCTTCTCCGCCGCGGCGCGGGTCCCCGGGTCGGGGAGACCGGCGACCCGGCGCAGGCACCACAGGCGCACCGGCGCCGCCTTGTCCCCGAAGCGCTCCGCGAGCAGGCGCGTGTGGCGCGCGTCGGTGAGGGTCTCGAGCACCGCGTGCATGCGCTCCAGGGCCTCCTCGCCCTTCTCGTGGGACAGCTTGTCGATCACGAAGGGGGCCGCGCCCGAGCCCAGGGCGATCAGGGCCGCCTGCCCCTGCCGGCCCATCTCCGCCGTGCGGGCCTTGCGCAGGCGCGCGAGCTCGACCTTGACCGCCTTCTGGTCCACCGCGGGCCAGGCCTCGAGGCGCTCGGGCGCCTGCTCCTCTTGCTGCTCGGGAGGGGGGTCCTGGAGCGGGGGCGCGGCGGGCGGCGCTGCGGAGGCTCCCAGGAGGAGGGCCACGGGGGTCAGCAGGGCGAGGCAGCGGTGCCGCATGGTCAGCTCAGCTCTTCGGTTCGGGGGTCGCGTCCCCGGTCATCTCGTACTTCAGCGCGCCCGGCACGATCTCGTCCCAGGCGGGGTCGACGATCTCGAGCTCGCCCCCCAGGTAGTCCTGCAGGACCGTGTCGAGGCGGTCGGTGTAGGGGAAGGCCTCGAGCAGGACCTGGACCCTCTCGAGGGCCGGGTTCCGCGCGCCGTCGCGGGCCTCGAGGCGGACCACGGCGAAGCGGCCGGGGAGCTCGACCACGCCGGAGCGGGCGCCGGGCTCCAGCTCCCGGGCCGCGAGCCAGACCGTCAGCCCGACCTGGTCCCAGTTGCCCACCAGGCGCTGCCAGTCGGACTCCACCTCCTCGCCCGCATCCAGCCGCGCCAGCCACTCCTCGGCGGCGCGCCGGGCCTCCGCGCGCCGCTCGCCCCCGTGGCGCCGGGCGTGGGCCAGGGGCAGGCTGACGTTGACCAGCACCATGCGCCGGCGCTGGGTCAGCCCGAAGGCGTTCTCGAGGTCGAGCATGGCCTCCACGTGGGCGTCGACCTCGCTCGCCAGGATCGGCTCGCCGTCCACGGCCACCACCGTCCCCTGCGGCCAGGCCGGGGCCGCCTGCTCGGAGCCACAGGCCGCGGCGAGCCCGAAGAGCGCCGCGCAGGCGATGCGGGGGAGGCGGAGCGGGCGAGGGGTCATCGGCGAGCGGAGTCGGTGGCGAGGGTCCTCGCCCTCACTCCTCCTCGAGGCGCAGGTCGAAGGCCTGCACGAAGCTGGAGGCCTTGTCGACCAGGAAGCCGTAGGCGTCCGTGACGTTCTCCTCGAGCAGGTTGAGCTGGTCCGCGGTGCGCAGGGGGCCGAAGGAGCTCTGGTTCTCCAGGAAGAGAGAGCGTGGGTCCTGCACGTAGTTCTCGATGCGCAGCATGTTGCGGCAGGCCTCGTTGGGCTGGAACACCATCCGCAGGCCGTAGATCTGCGGGTCGCCCTCGAAGGTCTCCACCAGGTCGCCGAAGCCGAACAGACCGTCGCGCATGTACTCGCACGCGTTGCCGAACTTGCGCGGGTTGACCAGGGTGCGGATGGTCACCTGCTGGCCGATGAAGCCGGTGATGGCGCGCTCGCCGGCGGCGTCGCTGGCGACGGTGCGCACGCGCTCGCCGAACTCCTCCGCGGTCAGGGCTCCGAGCTCCTCGCGGAACTGTATGCGGTCGGCCAGGAAGGCCACCTGGGACAGGGCGCCGGGCTGGGAGCCCGGGTTCGACAGGATCGGCCCTGCGGGGGTCACCGCGAAGCTCGAGTAGGGGGGCGTACCGTCCGAGAAGTAGCGGTTGTGGAGCCGCTGGATGGCCTCCGTGGCCGGCGGCTCGGGGGCGTGGAACAGCTCGCAGATGTAGGCGATCGTGCGCGTGGGATAGGCGTTCATGGGCCTCCTGAGCCGCGGGGCGATCCCGCGGCGGTGGGCGCGGGGGGGCGGGCCGCACAGGGTACCACCGGCGGCTGCGGGGGTTTCAGGGGCCTTCGAATCCCCAGCGGGACGGACCGGGGGAGCGCCCCGCCAGCCCCTCAAGGCGCCGGCCTCGACCGCTCGAAAAAAGACGGCCTCTTGCCTTCACCACTCTTCCTGGCCCTCCGTAGGCTCTTCGCTTCCGTTGTCCGGGGCTCGAGCCCCCGCAAAGGGTCCTGGCGGCCTCCTCTCAGGCCCCGACCCCACTCCGCGACACCCCTTCCTGCCATGCACTTCCTCCTCTCTCTCGCGGCGAGCCTGAGCCTCGGCGCAACCGCCGGCTTCGCCCAAGACGCGGCCCCCGCCCCGACCCCCGTCCAAGACCAGACCACCGACCTGCGGGAGGTCTACCCCGGTGACGACCTGGGCGGCCCCCTCAGCGTGGGCGGCACGGAGATCACCGAGCACGAGATCAAGCGCTACCTGATCTACGGCCCCTGCCGCTCCGCCATGGAGTGGCGCCGGATCAACGCCATCTGTGAGGACGAGATCAACCGCCGGATCGCCTCCTACGAGGACGAGCTCGCCGTCTGGGAGGCGATCGCCTCCACGGGTGCGGACGCCGGCCCCAAGCCCTTCAAGTACACGCGGGAGTGGTTCGAGATCTCGGACGAGGAGTTCGCGCAGCACCTGGAAGACAAGATGGGGAAGTTCTTCCGGCGCTACCCGACCCTCGACAAGGAGGCGGAGATCCGCCGCGCCTACCGCTCCGCGGACTGGTACCAGCGAGAGCTGCGTCAGGAGATGTTCTTCGACCGCGTCTTCGTGCCGGACGACCAGACCCACTGGCCGGACCTGACCTACGAGGCCATGCGCGAGGAAGCCGGCGAGATCCTGATCGACGACTTCAAGGAGAGCTTCGAGCGCCGCAAGGCCAACTACGCGTCCGCGATGGCGGAGTGGCAGGCCCAGAAGGACGCCGGAGAGATCGTCAGTGACCCGCCGCGCATGGGCCAGGAGGACAGCATGTACCGCTCGATCCTGCGTCAGATCGTGCGCGACGCGGTCCTGGGCGTGACCGAGTGCAAGTCCTCGATCGACGGGCTGCCGCCCGAGATCCTGTGCACCATGGACTTCGACTGGGACGGCAACCCGGAGCTGGCCCTCCATGTCGACGCGATCTGGGAGGACGTGAAGCCCCTGGTCAGCCGCGTCGAGATCGAACAGGCCCGCCGCTTCCTGGCGCTGATGGAGGCCACTCGCCAGCGCCTGGCCGGCGAGGGCAAGATGATCTCCGACGAGGAGGCCGCCGAGCACATGGAAGAGATCCGGAGCAAGTTCGGCAGCAACGTCTTCGGCATCGCCCAGATGGCCGTCGGCGCCCACCAGTTCCCCTCGGTGGAGGCCTACGCCGCCTACATGCCGCTGCTCGAGTCCTTCCGCCGCTCGCGGGAGGCCGACATGGCGAGCCCGCCCGAGGGTGGCCTGGCACCGGCCCTGCGCGAGCACCTGCCGATCGCCAACCAGGTCATGGGCCTGGCCAAGGTCGAGGCCGAGGTGATCATGCTCTCCGCCTTCGACTATCCCAGCTGCCGCTGGGTCGAGGACGGCTTCGAGCAGGCCAAGGCCAAGGCCGACTGGCTCAAGTCCGAGATCGAGAAGAACGGCGTCGAGTACGCGGAGTACCGCAAGAAGCGCATGGAGGCCGCCGCCGAGGGCACCGAGTTCAAGCCGGAGACCGAGGCCATGGAGCCCCACGACTTCTGGTCGCGCCTGGTCGACGAGCACAGCGACTTCTGGGATCCGCCCCCGCCGCTGGAGGGTCGCCCCGGTTCGGACCACGCCTACCGCAAGCTCGGCCGCTTCGGTGAGCGCACGCGCAACGACATGCGCTCGCTGCTGACCGAGAGCCCGTTCCTCAACTTCCTGAACGGCGGCCTGTTGACCGACGCGGTCTTCTTCAAGACCCCGATCGGCTCCGTCGCGGGTCCGATGCGCGGCCCCCAGGGCTGGTACCTGGCGAAGGTCGTCAAGCGCACGCCGCCCATCCGGCCCCTGAACGTGAACGACGAGCGTCACGTGGAGCTGCTCCAGGACGACTGGGCCCGCATCGCCTTCATCGAGTACGCCCACGAGGCCCTCGACCAGGCGGAGGTCAACGGCCTGACCAGCTGGGTGCGCTTCGGCAACGCCGAGTAGTCATCGCTCGAGGGGGCACGTGACCCCGTGACCAGGGACCCCCGGTCGGCATTGCCGACCGGGGGTCCCTGGCCGATACTGTGGCTGAATTGTCGGAATCGGCCCTGACTCCGGCATCTCCTTCGGAGAAGATCCCCGGTCCATGAAAGCGGACTTGGGAAGCATCTGGCGGCTCCTGAAGCCCCACGCGAAGAAGCGCCTCTGGGTCCTGGGCCTGGTGGTGGCGCTGGGCGCGTTGGCGTCCTCGATCGAGCGCTCCGCCATCCTGCTGCTCTCGCCGACCTTCGAGACGGTCTTCCCCTCCGAGGGGGAGGCTCCGCCCGCCGTCGAGGAGGTCGCGGAGCAGGGCACCTTCGACTGGGTCCACGGCCTGCGGGACGACCTGATGACCTTCTTGCTGGGGACGGTGGACCCCGGCACGCCCGACGAGCGCATGAGCGTGCTCCTGCGGGTGGCCCTGGTGGTCGTCCTGCTGGCGGTCCTCTCGGGCGTCTTCCAGTACGCCTTCACCTGGCTGGCGCGCAAGGTGGCCCTGGAGATGGTGGTCGAGCTGAGGATGCGCCTCGCGCGGCACTTGATGCGCCTCTCCATGCGCTACCACGACTCGCGCGAGCTCGGAGACCTGCTCAGCCGCATCAGCGCCGACGTGGGCCAGACCCTGGGGGTCCTGAACGCGGCCTTCCGCAACCTGATCCTCGAGCCCCTGACAGCCATCGCTTCCCTGGCGATCGCCTTCATGATCGCGCCCCTGGCGACCCTCGGCATGCTCATCGGCCTGCCGCTCGTGGTCCTCCCGGTGGCGTTGCTCGGCAAGCGGGTGCGCAAGCGCTCCGCCTCGAGCCTGGGCAAGCTGGGTTCGTCGATCCAGGCCCTGTCCCAGATGTTCCAGGGCATCCGCACGGTCAAGGCCTTCCGGGCCGAGGAGCGCGAGCTCGACAGCTTCCGCAAGATCAACCGCGAGTACGTCAGCGAGTCCCTGCGCATGGTGCGGGCCATCGCCCTCTCGAACTCCTGGACGACGGTCCTGACCCATGCGGGGCTGGGGGCGATCATCCTGCTCGTCGGCTGGCTCTCCATCAACGGCCAGGGCGGCTTCAGGGACGGCGGCGACATGATCGCCTTCTTCGTCCTGATCGCGAACATCTACACGAACCTGAAGAAGACCACGCGCCAGTGGGCGCACCTGCAGGAGTCCGTCGGCGCCTCGGAGCGCCTGCAAGAGCTCCTCGACGTGCCCGAGGACGTGGTCGAGTCGAGGGGCGCCCTGACCCTCGACGGCCTCGGCGGGGGTCTGCGCCTGGAGGGGGTCTGCTTCAGCTACACGGACACCGGGGAAGAGGCCCTGAGCGACGTGGACCTGGAGATCCTGCCCGGGGAGACCCTGGCCCTGGTGGGGGCCTCGGGGGCCGGCAAGTCGACCCTCATCGACCTGCTCGCCCGCTTCCGGGACCCGAGCGTTGGCCGCGTCACCGCCGACGGCCACGACCTGCGGGAGCTGACCTTCGACTCCTGGGCGGCCCACTACGCCATGGTCGGTCAGTCGCCCTTCCTGTTCCACGCGACGATCGAGGAGAACATCGGGTACGGCAAGCCCGGTGCTTCCCACGCGGACATCGAGGCCGCCGCTCGCGCCGCGGACATCCACGACTTCATCACGAGCCTGCCCGACGGCTACGCCACCGACGTGGCGGACATGGGCTCCCGCCTCTCGGGAGGTCAGCGCCAGCGCATCACGATCGCGCGGGCGATCCTGAAGGGCGCGCCGCTGCTCCTGCTCGACGAGGCGACGAGTGCCCTCGACACCGAGACCGAGGTCAACGTGCAGGCGGCGCTCGACACCCTGTGCGAGGGGAGGACGGTGGTGGTCATCGCCCACCGCCTTTCGACCATCCGTGAGGCGGACCGGATCGCGGTCATGGACGACGGCAAGCTCGTGGAGCTCGGGACGCACGAGGAGTTGATCGCGGCGAATGGGACGTACGCGCGGCTGCACGCGGCGCAGTTCCAGGACGCGCGGACTGCTTGAGGGCAGGCCTGCGGATGGCGGAGCCCTGGGGGCCTTGGGGAGAGCTCGGCTAGCCCCCCGCCCCCTCCGCCAGGAGGAGGCAGACGACCTGCACCGCGACCCCGGCTCCACCAG
>CAZQAT010000030.1:0-41640 GCA_964591315.1 uncultured Planctomycetaceae bacterium | reverse complement strand
GCTAGCCCGGCCTATTCATGAGGCTTTGACGCATTGGGGCCCAACTGCGTTCCTGGCGGTACTTTGGGTGTCGGACGAACCGGAGGCGACCTGGTGAGGTCGTCGAGGATCGGGCGACACCCAAAGTGCCGCCAGGGGCGGAGAGGCTGCCGGTTGGGTGCTAATGCGTTGAAGGCTCATGAATAGGCAGGGCTAGCCCGGCCTATTCATGAGGCTTTGACGCATTGGGACCCAACTGCGTTCCTGGCGGTACTTTGGGTGTCGGACGAACCGGAGGCGACCTGGTGAGGTCGTCGAGGATCGGGCGACACCCAAAGTGCCGCCAGGGGCGGAGAGGCTGCCGGTTGGGTGCTAATGCGTTGAAGGCTCATGAATAGGCAGGGCTAGGCCTCCCCCTCGGAGAGGGCCTCGCACAGCCGCCAGCACTCGAGCTGCATGCGCGGGAGGTGGAAGGGGCTCTTCCAGAGATTGCCCTTGGCCGTGTTGGCGACGCTGCCGTCGCGGCGCAGGTAGCCGAACCACTCCCCGTGCTCGGGGTCGGCGAAGTGCGCGCGGCTCCAGTCCCTGACGGCGGCGTGCCGCTCGCGGAAGCGCACCTCACCCGTGGCCGAGAAGGCGTACAGGCAGGCGATCTCGGCCTCGTTGTGGGGCCACCAGAACTTCATGTCGGACCAGTACTCCTGGGGCGGTCCGCCGTGCAGATCGACGAAGTAGAGCAGGCCGCCGTGCTCCTCGTCCCAGCCGCGCTCCCACATCCAGTCGAGCATGCGCACCCCGAGGGCGGTCACCTCCTCCTGTCCGCGCAGGGCGCCCTCCCGCATCAGGAACCAGGCGGCCTCGATGGCGTGGCCGGGGTTCAAGGTGCGCCCGTCCACGTGCTCGCTGACCGCACCCTCGGGCGTGACCTGCTCGAGGACCACCCCCAGCTCCGGCCTGCAGAAGTCGCGGCGGATCTCCTCGACCAGGCGGTCGATGGTGGCGTCGGCGCCCTCCAGGCCGATGGAGTCGCGCAGCTCCTGGGCCGTGGCGATGGCGATCATCGGGAAGCCCAGGGCCTTGAGCGGGCGCTCGGCGGTGAACTTGGGCTCCACGCCGCGCGGTGCCGTCGAGTGCTCCACGAAGCGCTCGAAGAGCTCCCGCGCCCGCGCGGCGGCCCAGTCCTCCCCCGTGGCCCGGGCGCACTCCCCGTAGGCGATGGCGGCGAAGGACTCGCTGAAGGCGTAGCGCCGCTTGCGGATCGGCCTCCCCTCGCGGGTCAGGTGGAACCACATGCGCCCGTCCGCGGGGTCGAAGGCACAGCGCTCGAGGAACTCGATCCCGTGGCGGCAGGCGTCGAGCCACTCCGCGCGCGGCTCGACGGAGTTGTAGAGCTCCCCGAGCAGCCAGGTGAAGCGCGCCTGGGTCCAGACCCCCTTGTCGTCGTCGATCAGGCTCCCGTCCCGGTCGCGCATGAAGAGGAAGCCGCCGTGCTCGGAGTCGACGGCGCGCGGCAGCCAGAAGGGCAGCGTGTCCTCCAGCAGCTCGCGGCGGTAGGCCTCCGCCAGGGCGGTGAAGTCGCTCAACGGCGCGCCTCCCCCCCCGCCAGCACGTCCGCCAGGGGCACGCGCTGGAAGGTCAGATGGGCCCGGCTGCCCTCGTAGAGGATGCCCACCGTCTGCGCGTCGATCATGGTCAGGCAGGAGTAGCCCGCCGAGCGCCCCTCGTCGAGGAGCAGGGCGCTTCCCTCAGGCCAGCTCGCGCCGGAGTCCCGGGAGGCCTTGATCGTCATGCGCCGCCGCGGCGCCTTGGCAACGTCGGGGTTCGAGAAGAGCAGCAGGCCGTCGCCCTCGACCCCGAACTCCCGGCCCACGTGGATCAGGCTCGCCATGCAGACCGGCTCACGCAGGAGGGAGCGCGAGCTCGGGTGCTCCTCCCAGGTCCGGCCCAGGTCGTGCGAGGTGTACACCGAGCGCGAGCCGCCGCGGTTGTTGCGCTGGTTCGACATCAGCACGCCGTCGGCCAGCTCCACCACCGCCGACTCGGTGGTGTTGGCCAGGACGCCCGTGCCGATCTCCCAGCTCTCTCCGTGGTCACGGCTGTAGATCACCGTCGAGTGGGGCATGCGCTTCTCTTCGGGGGAGAGCTGGAACTGGGCCGGGAAGACCAGGGTGCCGTCGGCCATGGTGATCCCGCGCCCCGGGCCCTGGAGCAGGAAGCACCAGTCCGGGTCCTTGAGCTCCCTGGTCAGGTTGCGGGGCTTCGACCAGCTCCGGCCGTCGTCGTCGCTGTGGACCAGCATCAGCTGCCCGGTCTCCTCGGGCTCGAGGCCCGGCCCCGATCCATGCCAGCCCCGGTTCCCGTGACTCCAGACCGCGATGACGAGGATGCGCCCGGTCTCCCGGTCGACCAGGACCGCGGGATCCCCGACGCCATCGTGGCGCCACTTCGGATCATCCCCCATGTCCATGATCACGCGCATGGGCTCCCAGGTGTGGCCGCCGTCGGTACTGCGGCTCATGCCCACGTCGATGTGTCCGGGCAGGTCGCCTCCGCCGTGGTAGCGCACGTCGTAGACGCCGATCAGGGTGCCCTCCGGCGTCGTGACCAGCCCCGGGATGCGGTAGACCGCGGCTCCGTCGTCGCCGCCGCGGCGCAGGGCGACTCCCATGCGCTGGCGGTGGTCGCGATCCGAATCGCTCTCGTCGACCTCGATCCAGCCCTCGCTGCCCACCAGGCGCAGGCCGCGGAAGTGGGCGTCCACGAAGCCCTCGATGTCCGCGTCCGCGGCGGGCACCACCGACAGCCAGAGGATGTTGACCCCCGGCCGCAGGGTGTGCTCGCGGCTGATGACCAGCTCCCCACCGTCCTCCGCGGTTCCAGCGGCCAGCTCCCCGTAGAGGATGACCTCTTCTTGGGGACCCGGCGCCGTCTCGCTGTCACCGACCAGGAGCTGCACCTTGCGCAGGTCCTCGGGGCGCGTCGTCCCCCGCAGGTCGAAGCGCAGCTCCGCGATCGCCAGCGGCTCGAGGCTGCCGGTGGTCACCACCTCGAGGCCCACCACGGGGTTCACCTCGTTGCCGAGGAGCACGGGCAAGCGCGGCTGGAAGGCGCGCACCGAGCCCAGCTCCATGGGCACGGCCGGCACGAGGGAGATGTCGTCGATCAGGACACCCGCACCCTCGGGGGCTTCGCTGCGCAGGCGCAGGGCAGCGTCCCCGCGCTCGAGGGCCAGCTCGACCCGCGTGTGGAAGCCGCCGATCCTCGCCTGCGCGCTCCCGTCGTACAGCTCACGCCAGCGGCCGCCGCGGCGCACCTCGACCGTGAAGGCGAAGGGGCTGCGCCGGGTCCAGCGCTCGACCCAGAAGCCGAAGAGCGCGGGAGCCTCGAGCTGCTTCCGAAAGCGCAGCTCGACGGCGCTCGCCGCGCGGCCCTCGCCCCCCGCCAGGTGCAAGCACTGGCTGCCACTGCGGGCGTGCTCCGGGTCCACCTCGACGCGGCCGGCCACACGCTTCCAGGTGCCGAGCTCGGTCTCGAGCTCCCGCAGCTCGCCGGCGGGGAGGTCCTCGAAGCCCAGCTCCTGCGCAGGCGTGGCCGAGGTCAGGGAGAGGGACAGGGCGAGGAGGAACACGCTGCGTCGAGGGAGGGAGCGCATGGCTTCGAGTTCAGATGCGTTCGGCCGCCGCGAGGCGCGCCGCCAGACGTCGCTGGTAGTCCTCGGAGGCGGCCGCGTCGTGGTGGCAGCCGGCGCCGTAGTAGATGAAGCCCAGGGCCTGGCGGCCTCGGTCCTCGTGGGTGTTCGGTCCGCACCAGTGGACCGTCAGGGAGTGGTGCGCCACGAGGTCGCCGGCGCGGCAGGGAAAGGCCGCGACCTCCGCCCGCGCCGGATCGAAGCCGACCGCGCGGCGAGAGAAACCCAGGGTCCCGGAGGCCTCGTGCTCGAGCAGCCCGCGCCTGGCGGAGCCCCGGGCGTAGCGCACGCAGCCCTGATCTTCCGCCACGTCCTCGAGGGCCAGCCAGAGGGTGACCGCGTGGTTGGGCTCGATCGGGAAGTAGGCCCCGTCCTGGTGCGGCGGCGTGGCGCGCCCGCGACCGGCGGGCTTGTCGAAGTACTGCACGTTCCGGGGCAGCGCCTGCTCGCCGAGCAGGACCTGGGCCAGGCGCGGGACCGTGCCGCGGGTGGCGAGCTCCTGGAAGAAGGAGTCGTGGCGCCCGAGCTGCTGGACCTGCTTGAGGCTGCACGGGTCGTCGCGCTCCTCGAAGTAGACCTCCTCGCGCGGGACGCGCGGCAGCACCTCGTCGAGGAAGCGCGCCAGCTGGGCGCGCAGCTCCGCCAGCTCGCCGGCGGCGAGGAAGCCGGGCAGCGAGACGAAGCCGTCCTGCTCGAAGCAGGTGCGCAGGGCGGCGGCGCGCGCCTCGAGCTCCTCCCCGAACCTCAGTCGCATGGGCCCTCGGGGCGCACCAGCTCGCAAGGCACCAGCCGGTGAGTGTTCGCGGCGCCGGGCAGCTCGACGCGCCGACAGAGCAGCTGGCCGAGCAGCACCCCCTGCTCCTCCTCGTCCACCACGGGCCGCAGGAAGGGGTAGGGCGCGCGGGCCCCCAGCTCCGTGGGGATCAGGTTCGCGTGCACGCGCACCCGGCCGTCCTCCCAGCCGAGCCGCCCGAGGGCGTCGAGGGCCGCGTCCGCCAGGGGCGCGATGTTCGCGACCACCCCGACCGGGCGGTCGGGCCGCGCGTCGACCAGGTTCTGGGCGAGCTCCTCGCGCACCAGGTCCGCGAAGGGCGGCACCTCGATCAGGTCGACGGCGGTGGGCCCCAGGCCCTCGGCTTCGACCCCCGCCCGCAGTCCGCGCAGGAGCTCCTGCTCGCCGGGCACCGAGCGGTCGCCGCGCAGGTAGACGACCCGCGCACAGCCGGTGCGTACCAGCTCGCGGGCCTGCAGCTCCCCAGCCTGCCGCCCGTCCATGTTCACGGACGAGAGCGCCACCCCCGGGTAGATCGAGCCGTGCACGATGGCCGGCAGGCCGCTGTCGGCCACCCGCCGCTGGGTCGGGTAGTCGCAGCGGCGCAGGAGCAGACCCTCGGGCCGCTCCCCCGCGCCGAGGCGCCGCAGCATGGTCTCCACGTAGTCCGCGCCGCCGCCCGTCGGGATGACCGAGACCACCACGTCGCAGCCGGGCAACACCCGCTGCAGGCCGACCTGCACCGGCGCGGCGAGCCCGCGCTCGACCCGCTGGTGGTCCTCCTGGAACAGGATGTGGATGCGGCCGAGGCTCAGCCTCGAGCGCGTGGGGTCCGTGACCACCGCGCCCAGCCGCTGGCGCCGCTGGAGCCAGCCGCGCTGCACGAGCACCTGCAGGGCCCGGTTCGCCAGGTCGAGCCGCACCCGGAAGGTCGACGCCGCCTCGCGGGCAGTCAGGAAGCGGTCCCCCGGGGCCAGACCCGTCTCGCGGATCAGCTCCTGCATGCGCTCCGCCAGCTCCAGGACGGGGGGGCGCTCGGTCAGGGGTTGTGCGGCCATGGGGGCATCGTATAAGTTTCCGCCGCAGTGGGAATCATTCGCTCACATTTCCCGACCCCGCCATGGCCCTGCTGAGCCTGCTCCTCACCGCCGGGCCCCTGCTGGGGTCGCCTCAGCAGGAGGCGCCGGCGCGGCTCGAGCTGCCCTGGGTCTTCGGCGACCACATGGTGCTGCAGCGGGACGCGCCCATCGCGGTCTGGGGCCGTGCATCCGGGGGCTGCGAGGTGCGGGTGCGGCTCGGGGAGGAGCAGCGCACGACCCGCAGCGACGAGGCCGGGCTCTGGTCCGTGCAGCTCGACCCGCGGCCCGCCTCCAGCGCCGGCCTGGAGCTCTCGATCGAGGCCGACGACGGCGCGCGCCGCTTCACGGACGTGCTGGTGGGCGACGTCTGGCTCTGCGCGGGCCAGTCCAACATGGACTTCTCCCTCGCCCGCAGCGCCGCGCCACAGGCAGGACACCTCCCCCACCTGCGGCTGCTGGACCGCCAGGGCAAGGTCGGGGGCGACGCCCGCCGCCTGCGGCCGGAGGAGCTCGCCCAGCTCTCCCCGGCCACCTACCAGTCCGGCAGCTGGGCCGTCGCGGCGCCCGAGAGTGCGGCCGGCTTCTCCGCGGTCGCCCACGCCTTCGGCGTCCGGCTGCAGGCTGAGCTCGGGGTCCCCGTGGGGCTGATCGACGTCAGCGTGGGCGGCTCGACCACCGAGGGCTGGATCCCCCGCGCGCAGCTCGAGGCGCAGCCGGACCTGGCCGACCTGTGGGGCGACTACCTGCGCTCGCCGCGCACCCACCCCTTCATCCGCGAGCGGGTCGCCGTGCAGCTCGGCGGGCTGCCGGAGCCGGGTGCGGCGGCCCGGCACTTCTTCGAGCCGGGCTTCCTGTACGAGGCGGCGCTCGAGCCCCTCGAGGCCTTCGGCCTCTGCGGCGCGCTCTGGTACCAGGGCGAGTCGAACGCCCACGACCCCCAGCTCGCGGACCGCCTCTTCCGCCTGATGGTCGAAGCCTGGCGCGCGCGTCGCGGCGGGCACGAGCTGCCGCTCCTCTTCGTCCAGCTGCCCGCCATGGGCCGCGCGACCTGGCCGCGCTTCCGGGAGGTGCAGGCCGGTTGGCGCGAGCTGCCGGGCCTGTCGATGGCGGTCACGATCGACCTGGGGCACCCGACCGACGTGCACCCGCGGCGCAAGCGGCCCGTGGGCGAGCGGCTGGCGGGCCTGGCCCTCGCGGATGTCCACAGCCGCGAGCTGGAGGCCCGGGCCCCCGAGGCCGAGGGCTGGCGCCGGCGCGGTGGCGAGCTGATCCTGAGCTTCCCGAAGTCCTCAGCCCCCGTCTGGGCCCCGGAGCGCGAGGGCCTCGGCTTCGAGGTGGCGGGAGAGGACCTGCGCTTCTACCCGGCCAGGGCGCGCCTCGCCCGCAACCGCGTGCACCTGACCTCCCTCGAGGTGCCGCGACCGGTTGCCGCCCGCTACGCCTGGGCGCCCGTGCCCGACTGGGGGCTCGTCAGCGCCCAGGGCCTGCCGGTAGCCCCCTTCCGCACCCACCCGGTGGAGCCCCTGCGGGTGGCCTGCGTCGGCGACTCGATCACCTACGGCCACGGCCTGGAGGACCGCGCGCGAGAGACCTACCCCGCGCGGCTACAGGGCCTGCTCGGCGACCGCTTCCGGGTCGAGAGCTTCGCGCGCTCCGGCGCGGGGGTCGTGCTCTCCAGCCGGCGCGGCGACGGGCCCCGGGCCCTGGCCCTGCGCCCCGAACACCCCGCGGCCCTGGCCTTCGCGCCCGAGGTGGTCGTCTCGAACCTGGGCATCAACGACATCGGCGACTGGCCACGGGAGGGCGACCAGCCCGGCGCCGAGTTCGAGCGCGACTACACCGCACTCGTGGCCGACTATCGCGAGCTCGAGAGCGACCCGCGGATCTTCCTGTGGGCGCCCCTCGCGCCCCTCTTCCCGGGCCAGCGCTTCCACGGGGATCCGCGCGAGGCCGAGATCAGCGCCAGCATCGCGCGCGTGGCCCGCGCCACGGGCTGCGCGACCATCGACATGCGGGCGCCCCTCGCGGACCACCACCTGTGGTTCCCTGACCACCTGCACCCGGACCCGGAGGGGGCGGCGGCCATCGCGGTGGCGGTGCACGGCGCCCTGCGCGAAGGGCTGAGGAACGTCGAGGTCCCGCCCCTGCGGCCCCTGCGCCTGTTCGTGCTCACGGGGCAGTCCAACTCCCTCGGCACCACCGCCGACCCCGACGAGTCGGACCCGAGCCCGGGCGCCCACCCGGCGGACCGGGAGCTGCGCCTGTTCTGGAGCAACCGCTCGACCCGCGCGGGCGACGGAGCGGCGGTCCTGATCGGCGACTCGGGGGGGAGCTTCCGGCCGCTGCAAGCCCAGCAGGGCGAGGGGGCGAACGGGACCTTCTGGGGACCGGAGGTGGGCTTCGCCCGCGCCCTGTGGGAGGCCGGCCTGCGGGACTTCGCGGTGGTCAAGGCCAGCCGAGGCGGTGGCGGCAACCGGCACTGGCGCACCCCCTCGCGGGCACGGCCGGAGGGCGGGGAGATGTACGAGCATCTCCTGCGGACCGTGCGCGACGCCAGCGCGGCCCTGCCGCGGGAGCGCAGCTTCCAGGTCGAGGCCCTGCTCTACCTGCAAGGCGAGAGCGATGACGAGGAGGAGTCGCGGGTCGCCGGGGAGCGCCTGCTCGAGCTCGCACAGGCCCTGCGGAAGGACCTGCCCCACGCCCGGGACCTGGAGCTCCTCGTGGCCGGCATCGCCGCCCCCGGCGCGCGCCGCGATCGCGTGCGGGACCTGCAGCGCGACGCGGCCGAGCGCGACCGGCGCGCGAGCTACGTGGACACCCTCGACCTCGCCCCCCGGCTCTACGACGGCCTGCACTTCGACAGGGCCGCCAAGCTCGAGGTGGGCCGCCGGCTGGCTGCCGCCTGGCTCGCGGGCTTCGAGGGGCGCTGAGCGCCGCCTACCAGGTCACGAGCCGTCCGTTGGTCAGGTTGAACTGCCCGGCGCAGGGACCGCTCTGGTCCCGGAACCAGTACTGGTAGGCGCGGGTGTCCCCGGCCGAGACGCCGCCGGCCTGGGAGAGGACGACCGAGGAGGTCGCGCCGCCGCCGCCGTCGGTGGGTGCGTACTCCAGGACGATCATGCCGCCCTGCACGCACAGCAGCCCGTCACCGAAGAGGCTCCCGGCCCCGGCGTTCTCCATGCCGTCGGCCTGGATGAAGACCCCCGAGCGGAAGGGGGCGCACTGGCTGGCGGCCAGCACCAGGCTGTCGGCCGTCAGGTCGGCGTTGCCGCTGGCCGACAGCACACCGCCGCTGCCGAAGCTGTTGCGGCAGCCCTCTCCCGCGGCGCCCAGGTTGCCGCAGGGGCAGACGGTGCCGGAGCCGTCCCCGTCGCAGAAGGAGCTGCCGTTGTTCTCGAGCACCTTGAACCCGACCGCGTGCACGTAGATGGTGCCCTGGCCCCCGCTCGAGCCCGTACCGAAGCTGACACCCCCGTTGGGCGCGCCACCGCCGGAGGCGCCCGCGGGGAAGGTCCCCATGAGCTGGCCGTCGTAGAAGAACTCGGCGTCGTCGACCCCGGGCGCCTTGCGGTACACGAAGGAGTGGTGGTTGCCGTCCATGGCGCCGGGGCACAGGTAAGAGGTGCCGACGATCGACATGGTCACCAGCACGTCGTTGCCCTGGGACTCGAACCAGGCCAGGTAGCGCCGCGCCGAGCCGGCCTGGCCCTCGGCGTACTCGACCACGACGTCGAAGCCCGCGGTCTGAACCACGCGCATGTCGATCCCCAGCTCCCAGCCCTTCTGGTAGGCCTCGGTGACCTGCTGCTGGCTGATGAGCTGGTAGTAGCTCGCCCGCTGGCCGTTGCCGGAGCCCTGGTCGCTGATGACCCAGGCATTCAGCCCGGTGCTCCCGTCGGGGGAGGCGTCGCTGATGACCACGCCCGTGCCGGCGGGGTAGTCGAGGCTCCAGCCCTGGGTCAGGGGGTCAGGAGCGACCGCCGGCGCACCGGCCAGACCGGCTTCGTAGGAGACGAGTGCCTGGGCGGTGGCTTCTCGCGCGAAGCACACGGCGACCAGGGCCAGGAGAGTCGTGAGTGTCGTTTTCATGCCGGATCCAGGGCCGTTTCCGGGTGCCTCCGGTCGCCGAACGTCGTCCGACCGGGTGAACACTCTCATCCTACGCCGCTCTGGCGAAGAACGGGCCGATACGCCTCGAGATCCTATGTTTCCCTCCCCACCGCGCACCAGGATCGTGGCAGCCGCGCCTCCCGCCACGGAACATCGAGGGCTCGCTCCGAGGGACCGGAAACAATGACCGGGAGTGGCCCGCGATGTGCTCTGGCCACTTGCCAAGGTGCGCGATGGGTGGGAGCCTCGACACCCGGCGGCCACGCACCGGCCGGACCGGTCCCATGCTCATCGCGCTCACCCTTGCCCTCGCGGGTTGCAGCCCCGCGTCGACCCTCGACGAGCAAGAGGTCTACGTCGAGGGCAACCGGGCCCCCGGAGTCGTCTACGAGGGCGAGGACTTCGCCCGCGTGCGCACCTGGATCGAGGGCCAGGGGGTCGGGCGTGTGGCCTGGGCCAAGGACCAGCTCCTCGAGGGCGACTTCCGCATCGAGGCCCGGCTGACGATGGTGGAGCTCGCGTGGACGGCCGCGGCCCTGCAGCTGGGCCAGAGCTACTTCGGCTTCGACGGGAAGGACAAGACCCTGTTCCTGAACGGCCCGCTCTTCGGCGGCGGCGTGAGCTTCCTCGGGAGCGCCGAGACCTTCATCACCCCGGGCAAGCCCTTCGAGCTCGTGGCCGAGCGCACCGGGAGGTCCCTGCGCATCTCCATCGACGGCGCCCTGGCCCACGAGCACGAGGTGGGCGCGCAGGCCCTCGGCCGCTTCGGCTTCCGCCCCCACCGCGCCACCCTGCGCATCCACCGCTTCGCCGCCTCGGGCGCGATCGGCACGCCGCCTCCACGGGACCCGCGCGAGCTCCTGAAGCTGCAGCCGGCCATCGACCAGGCCATCGACGAGGGAGTCGCGTACCTGCTGCGCACCCAGCACCGGGACGGCTCCTGGTCCTGCGATGCCGGCAAGTTCTTCGGCGGGCAGACCGCCCTGTGCGCCTACACCCTGCTCAAGTGCGGGCTCTCCGCGGAGCACCCGGCGGTGCGCCAGGCCCTCGCCTACCTGGAGCAGATGGTGCCCCACGAGACCTACAGCGTGGCCTTCACCCTGCTCGCCCTCGAGGCGACCGGCGACCCGCGGCACCTGCCCCGGATCGAGGAGCTGCGTGACGCGCTGGTGGAGTGGCAGGAGGCCGGGAGCTGGGGCTACCCCTTCGACTACGCGAACGGCTGGACCGAGAACGTCGGCCGCAATGACCTCTCCAACGCCCAGCTCGCCGCCCTGGGGCTACGCGCGGCGGAGCAGGCCGGGGCCGAGGTGCCGCGCAAGACCTGGAAGAGCCTGATCGAGAGCACCCTCGGCTACCGCACCCCGGAGGAGCGCATCCTGACCGCCGCCGACGTGGGCACGACCCGCACCACGGCCATCGCCGGCTTCGGCTACAAGGGACCGGACAAGCCCTACGGCTCGATGACCGCCGCGGGGATCGCGGTGCTCGAGATCGGGCGCGAGGCCCTGGGCAAGGCCCTCAAGGGCAAGACCGCGCGCCACACCGATCACGCCATCCGCTCCGGCCTGGCCTGGTTGGCCCACAACTGGACGACCGAGACCAACCCCGGCGCCGACAAGTGGCTCTACTACTACCTCTACGGCCTCGAGCGCATCGGCGCCCTGCTCGAGATCGAGCGCATCGGCGCGCACCCCTGGTACCTCGAGGGGGCCGAGTCGATCCTCAAGCGCCGGGACGCCGACGGGAGCTGGAGCCAGCGGGTGCGCGAGCCCGACACCTGCTTCGCGCTCCTGTTCCTCAAGCGCGCGACCGCACCGAGCTCGGGAGCGCGGCCCCTCAAGGCCCGGGTGCGTGAGCTCGAACAGCCGAGCGCCGAGGTGCACCTGCGGGCCACGGGCGAGAACCCCCTGACGGTCTGGGTCACCGGTTTCGGCCAGCGCGTGCTCGAGGAGTTCGCCGTCCAGGGGCGAGGCCCGCGCATCGTCGCAGTGGAGTACCTCCGTGACGGAGAGCTGCTCGAGCGCATCGAGGCCAACCCCCGCCGCGCCTGGGACGGCGAACGCCACGCCGCCCAGCTCACCTTCGACCGGCGTGGCACCTTCGAGATCGAGGTGCGGGTGCTCGTGCTCCCCGCCGACGCCGACCCCGCGCTGCCCGGCGAGCCGGTCGCCCTGCTGGCCGACCCCTTCACCGTCGAGGTGCCCTACGCCTGGGAGGCGGGCATGGACGCGGCCGCGGCCCTGCGCGGCGCGAACCTCCTGACCGGCGCCCAGGTCAGCGCCCGGGCCAGCAGCCGCTGGGCCGACACCTGGGCGCCCGAGCTCGCCTGCGACGGCCTGGAGTCCACCGCCTGGCTGTGCGCCGCGGACGACCGGGCGCCCTTCCTCGAGCTCGACCTCGGGCGCGGCCAGCGGGCCCAGGTGATCGTCGTCGGCTCGATCGGTAGCAGCCGCGAGCGCGCGAGGGAGTTCGACCGCCTGCGCTCGGTCGAGGTCCTCGTGAACGGCAAGGACCGCTACCCCCTGACCTTCGACGCCGACCCGCGACGGGCCGCGCGGCTCGTCCTACCCAAGCGGATCCGCGTGCGGACCCTCCGGATCGAGGAGCTCGTGCGCGAGCCCGGCTCCAAGTACCACGGCGGCTGCGGCCTGAGCGAGGTCGCCCTGCTCGCGAACCCCTGACCCCCCATGCAAGTCACCCCCTACCGCGGCCTGGTGGCCGCCCCCCACACCCCCTTCGACCCCCAGGGCGAGCTGGCCCTCGAGCACGTGGAGGCCCAGGCCACGCGCCTCGTCAGCGAGGGGATCATCGGGGTCTTCGTCGGCGGCTCGACCGGCGAGTTCGCCGCCCTCACCATCGACGAGCGCAGCGCCCTGGCCGAGCGCTGGATCGAGGTGGCACGCCCCCTGGGTCTGCGGGTGGTGGTGCACGTGGGCGGTACCCAGGTCGAGGCGGGCGAGGAGCTCGCGCGGCACGCCGCGGCAGCGGGGGCCGACGGGATCGCGGCCCTCGCCCCCTACTACTACCGCCCCACGGACGTGGACGCGCTCCTCGCCTGCTGCCTGCGCCTGGCCAGCGGCGCGCCGGAGACGCCCTTCTACTACTACGACATCCCGGCCATGACCGGGGTCGACCTGCCCCTGATCGAGCTCGTCGAGCGCGCCCGCGAGCACATTCCCAGGTTCGCGGGGGTGAAGTTCACGAGCAGCGACCTGCTGGTGTTGCAGGAGCTCCTGGGCCGCGGGCTCGATGTCCTGCACGGGACCGACGAGACCCTGCTGGCGGGCCTCGCCCTGGGCCTGCGCGGCGCCGTGGGCAGCACCTACAACCTGGCGCCGGGGCCGCCCCTGCGCCTCGTCCAGGCCCAGCGGGCCGGCGACCTGGAGAGCGCACGGGTCGAGCAACGGCGCACGGTCGATCTGGTGCGGACCCTGGTGCCCTTCGGCTACCTCCCGGCGGCCCGCGCCACCCTCGGCCTGCTCGGGGTGGAGGTCGGCCCGCCGCGCCTGCCGCACCGGGGAATCTCCCCGGAGCAGCTCGACGCCCTGCGCGAGGCCCTGGAGGCCATCGGCTTCTTCGAATGGCGAACGGCGCCCGAGCTGGTGGGCTCGGACGCCGTCGCCTGGTGAGCGGAGCTCTGGTCAGCCCTGCGGGGCTCAGCTCGTCGGGCCGTTGTTCTTGCTGCGCACCACGGCGGGCTGGGGCTCGATCACGCTCTGGGCCAGAGCGCCGGCGGCCTCGGAGGTCTCACTCAGGGCCTGCTTGGCCGCCGCTGAGGTCTCCGCCAGGGCCTGCTTGGCCTGGGCCGAGGTGTCGGCCAAGGCCTGCTTGGCATTGGACGCCTTCTCGGTCAGGGCCACGCGCGCGGCCTCCTTCTGGGCGATGACCGAGGCCCGGGCGCGCTCGATCTTCTCCTGCGCAGTGCGCTTGAGGTCGCGGGTCAGCCCCACGTGCTGCAGGCTCCAGACGAACCACTTGGTCGGGTCGAAGTGGTACCAGCGCACGCCGTTGCGGTAGTCGGTCTGGAAGCGGTGGTGGTAGTTGTGATAGCCCTCGCCCAGGGTAATCAGGGCCGCGAAGAAGCTGTCGCGGGCCGAGCTCTGGGTGCAGAAGGGCTGGGAGCCCATCAGGTGCGTGAAGGAGTTGATCGAGAAGGTCGCGTGCCACTGCAGCACCAGGCGCAAGAAACCGCAGATCAGCATGGCGCCGATCGGGTCACCCCACAGGAGGCCCAGGCAGAAGGGCACCACCGCGCCCACGAGAATCGCGAGCTTCACGTAGTGGCGGTGCTGGAACATCACCATGCGGTCGGCCTGCAGGTCCTTGACGCCCGCCGGCTCGTCGCCCTCCCCCTCGAGGTAGAAGATCCAGACGATGTGGGCCCACCAGAAGCCGCGCTTGATGTTGTAGGGGTCCTTGTCCGTGTCCACCTTGTTGTGGTGCACGCGGTGGTCGGCGGACCACTTGAGGGCCGAGTTCTGCACGCCCGCCGCGCCGAAGAGCAGGTAGAAGAGACGCAGGGGACCGCGGGCCTTGTAGGCGTTGTGGGCGAACAGCCGGTGGTAGCCTCCGGTGATCGACATGCTCGAGCAGGCCAGCCACACCAGGCCGAGGCCCAGGGACCACCAGGAGAACTGGATGGCCGCCATGTACACGATGGCGAAGACGGCCACCACGTGCGCCGAGGCGATGAAGAGGGTGTTGGTCCAGTTCAGCCTGCGGTGAGCCGCGGCCGGGGCGGTGCTTCCGGCGTTCATGCAGTAATTCGTCGGATCGGGGGGGAAGTGGGGCGAAGTGGATTCGCCGGTGGGACGCGCTCCTGGGACGGGAGTCCGCGAGCGGCCCCTGGGAGGGTCAGCGGAGGGGCGCCGAGTCCTGGTCCGCGCCCCACGGATGGAATCGTTGGCCAGTAGGTTAGTGGGGACCCACCCCGCCACCGTCTCCCGGCCGAGCCTTTCTTGGAGGCGGCCCCCCTCCCGGGGCCGAGAAGCCCTCCGACTCCCTCAGGGGCTCCCAGAAGGACCTCGCAAAAGCACCCTTGCGGGTCCTCCCAGGGGCCCTCGATCTCGAGACCCGCCCGCTCCGCCGGGCCCCGGGCCTCGTCCTCGTCGTCCCTGTAAGAGTTTTCAATGTGGACGGGGCTCGCGGTCCAGGGAGCCGGCCAGGGGCAGCGGGAGGGACTCTCCCACGGGGGCTCTGGCCCCCCGGGCACGATCGGCAACCGCCCCCTCGGCTCCCGTCACTCGATCGGCGTCGCCAGCTCCCAGAGCATCTCGAACACGTTGGCGAGCCCCTGGGCCAGGCCCTCGTTGCGCACCTCGAGCATCATCAGCACGTCCTCGCCGGCCTGGGCGTCCTTGATCGGCATCAGGGCCACGCGGCGATCGAAGATGCCCAGCCGCATCGGCACCTGGGCCGTGCGCCGCGACTCGCAGCCCAGGGCGAGCTGCCGGTCGAGCAGGGGCTCCGCCTCCAGGTCGAAGTCGTCCGGGATGCCCAGCAGGATGCGCACGCTCGCGCCGCGCTCGAGGGCCGCGGCCAGGAGCGCGTCGTCGTCCGAGACGACGAAGGGTATCTTCGCGATCAGGAGCACCTCGCGCTCGACCCGCGACAGGAGCTCGTGGAAGTTGCGGCTCGAGGCCTGGCGACCCTGGAAGAGCTTGATGCGTCCCTCGCGGGCGGCCAGGGAGTCGGCGGAGGCGCCGTGCTCCTTCTCGAGGCGCTGGACCACGTCCTGGGCGCCGACGTGCTTCTTGCCCAGCTCCTCGACCAGGGGCGCGAAGCCCACCTCGGGGGGGATGGCGCTGTAGGTGTTGACCGGGCCCAGGTGGCTCTCGCACAGGCCGCGGGCGATCAGGCGCTTCACGGTGGCGTAGACCTTGGGCTGGGGCACGCCCGAGTGCTTGGCGATCTCCGGCACCCGGCTCAGGGGGTGGCGGAGGATCGCCAGGAAGACCCGAATCTCGTACTCGGTCAGGCCCAGGTCGCGCAGGCCCTGGGCCAGGGCCTTGTCCTTGGTGGAGGTGGAGGTGCTCGCGGTGGCCTTGCGGGGGGGGGTCATGGAGAGGGGCGCGGGGGGGGATTCCCCGAGAGTAGGCCTGCAGGGAGCGGGTGAACCACGGGACGGACCTCAAAAAAAAGGTGTCCCTGGTATAGTTTCTTCTGATTCTTCGTCGCAGCTCGCGCCTGGAAGACTAACCCCCTCGGCTACCTCTCCGGTAGCGCTCGAACTCATGAACAAGCGGCACCCTCAGCATCACCCTCTCGAAGGCTCGATGGCTGGTGGGGTCCGCTCGCCCGCGCTCATGCCTCGCCCGCTGGAGGTTGACGGCCCGCTCTCGGCCTCGCACGGCTTGGCTGCCGCCCGCGGCACACCGCTGAGCGACCGACCCCTCTCAGCACCACCGAGAGTCGTGCAGCGCAACAGACCTGCCCACACAGGCAGCTCAGGTTCATCACCGCCTTCCCTCGTCTGAGCACCCACACGTGCCTCACGGCCCCTCCGATGACTCCAATGCGATCACTCCACTCGTACCCCGCTCTGTTCTGCGTCGGCCTGCCGCTCGCCACCGCTGCCTTCCTGCTCCCCACCGCCGCTCCCCCCCATGCGCCGGGCGCGCCACCTGTCGAGGTGGTCCTGCTCGAGGACTTCCGCGACAACCTCAATGAGGACCGCGGCTCGAGCGGCGCCAGGTGGGGCCAAGGCAGCCTGACCTTCGGCCACGGTGGCGGCTCCGGCCGGCTCGGGGAGCTGCACGTCCCCTCCAACCAGACCGTGACCCTGAACACCGACAGCCAGGTGTTTCCGCTGACAGGGCAGCACCACGCCATCCTCAGCAACGAGGAGCCCGGCTTCGGTCCGGGGCAGTACGACCCGACCAACCCCCTCTCCTGGCCGCAGGTCACCATCGACAGCC
The DNA here is from genome assembly GCA_964591315.1 of uncultured Planctomycetaceae bacterium. Taxonomy (GTDB): domain Bacteria; phylum Planctomycetota; class UBA1135; order UBA1135; genus JABACD01. The sequence goes on along the minus strand of CAZQAT010000030.1, from coordinate 25,092 downwards.
ACGGCGAGGGCTTCGAGTTCAGCCGCCTCGAGCTCGAGCCCGGCGCGCGCCTGGTCCTCGAGGGCACGCGTCCCGGGCGCATCTTCGTGCGCGGTGAGGTGCTGCACGAGGGCGTGATCGACCTCTCCGGCGAGACGCCCGCGCCCCACGCCTCCAACTCCGGCGGCGACCAGTTCAACAACAACGGCAACGGGCAAGCGACAAAGGACGGCGGACTCGGCGGCGACTCCGGTCCCGCCGGAGGCGCCGGCGGCCAGGGGGCCGACCGCATGGACATGACCAATGCCACCCTGCCCGTGATGATCAACGTCGGCGGCATCCTCAACCCAGGAGCCGTGAACGACGGTCGTGATGGCCACGGCATCGGCGGGCAGCCGGACGGAAGCGGCGGCCGCGGCGGCGTCCACTGGCCGAGCATCCTGCCGACCTTCTACTCCGCCAACGGGGGCAACCCGGCCTTCGGGGACGCGGTCTTCAGCGCGATCCCCAGCGACGCCAACGCCTGCCGCATCGCGATGGTGGGCGGAGCCGGGAGCGGCGGCTCCCACGCCTTGAACGGCTCCCAGGGCGTCGCCATCAGCCCCCACACGCCCGTGCCCTCGGCCCTCACGCCCAACGCTCCGCCGCCCACCCCTGGGGGTGACAACAGCGTCCTGGGCCTCGAGCCTCCGGGCACCGTCTCCCCCACCGCCCAGCGCAACCTCGAGTTCTGGCTCGATCACCTGCGCGGTGGTTCCGGCGGAGGCGGTGGGGGCACCTCCATCTACGGCTCCAAGCACAACGCGGCCCAGGGCCCCAACTGTGACCTGAACGGCGGTCTCTTCCCCTTCTTCGACCACAGCGCCGCCGGCGGTGGTGGCGGTGGTGGCGCCCTGATGATCGCCGCGGGGCGTCGCCAGCGCATCACCGGAGTGATCGATTGCACCGGCGGCACGGGGGGTGGCTCCACCGACCCCGGCGCCTGGATCGGTAACTGTACCCAGTCCGGGCAAATCCCCGGCCAGGCCCCTGACTGCGAGATGATGGCCGCCCCGGGCGGCGGCGGTGCGGGGGGCGCGGTGCGCCTGCAAGCGCCGGTGATCGAGCTCGGGAATGGTGTGGGCCGGATCGACGTGCGTGGCGGTCAGGGAGGTCTCGGTGCCGGGAGGTCCTTCGGTGGTACCGGTGGCCCCGGCCTCGTGCGCCTCGAGTCGTTCCAATACCAGAACGTCCCCGGCGCGGCGGCCGGGCTCGCGCCCCTGGTGGCCCCCTACCGTCCGGGTCTCTCCTCCTTCAACACGCCCTACGACTCCGCCGCCATCCTCTCGGTCGGCGACTGGGCCGAGCAGCTCCACCGGCCCGAGCGCTTCTCCGGCGCCCAGTCCTGCTGGATGAGCCCGGCCGGGATCACGCAAGCCTCGCAGGTGACCTACATCGACGACACTCCCGGTGCGCCCACGGACCTGAGCCGTCTGGGCTGGAACATGGACGTGATCTTCGACGTGCCCGGCGTGGGCCGGCGGATCTTCCCCTACCGCGGCATTCCGCCGGTTGACCCGAACGACGCCTACGACGAGGCCAACTACCCGTCGGCCTTGCTGGGCGGCGTGGACTTCGAGACCTACCTCGGAACGACGCTGAACCACGACGAGCCGACCCTCGACAGCGGCTCGCTCTTTGCCGTGCGCTTCCAGGGCGTGCGTGACGCGCTGCTCGGCGTGGCGCCCTGTGAGCTGGAGCTCGACACCGACGTGGTACCGGGCAGCCTGACGCCCTTCGTCAGCCACCCGGCGAAGCTCGAGCTGTTCGGGTTGAGCTCCAATGCCATGCGCTTCGCGGTCGTCTTCGACGGGGCGCTGGCGGACGCCGACCCCCTGGTGGCGGGGCGCATCCTCGGCATCACCAACCTGCGCGTGCGCGTGGACGTGAACTGAGGCGAATCATCCCCCGCACGGACTCGGAGCCGCGCGGGGGGTGAGCTCTCTGGGTACGAGCGCTCCAAGCGGTCTCCGCGAGCTCAGCATCCCCACCCCAGACCCCGCTTCCGGGCCGTGGACGCCTCGCGCCTCGCGCTTCGCCCCATGCTCGGTCAGGCAGCGCCGGTCTCGGCAGCTCTCCCACGCCGGTTCGAGCTGCCGAGGCATCCTGGCCGGCGCCGGCGCAGGGGCGGCCCTCTGAAGGCCCAGGTGCTCCAGGATCCGAGGGAGGCTCGCGGATCAGGGCGATGAGCCGGCGCCGACCGCCGCAGCGGTCGCAGCGGAGGACGTCGAGCTCGAACACGCGGCGCGTCAGCTCCGCCCAGCGGTAGCGCCGGGGACGGGCAGCGGGAGACGCCGGTGGGGTTGGCCGTGCGGTCGCTGGTGACACGCCCGGCGGGGGCCTGGTCGTCGTTACGGGGGCCGCGTGGCTCACGGAGGGGCGGGAACGATCTCGTCCCGCCAGGGCGAGGCCGGCGCGAGCACGCCGTGGAAGGTGACCGCGTGCACGCACGGTTGGGGCACCAGCGCCGCGAGGCGCTCGAGGAACCTCAGCGGGTCGAAGGCGACGCTGCGTGGCGCCGCCGCTCCCCGCGGAGCTCACGTCCAGAATCTGGAAAGTAATCCTGATCAGGGATAAAGACCCGCTGGAAGAGCCCGCACTCACCCCGGAGCTGCCTGAGAGAGCGGGTCCCACCCATGGCACGGCAGTTGCTTCCGCCCTCCCAACGGCCCTCCCCTATCGAGTATCCACCCCAACACGCTTGGGCCTCTCGAGCCAGCTCGGCTGTCTCTTGGAGGCGCATGCCGTGCTGGGCTCCAAGTCTATCAACAGCAATATTTCAATGACCATTCTCGAGAAAAGCACGCGCCTCCCGGCTTGCATGATTGTCCTGGCCGCGCTCGTGGCCCCCGGGTTCGCACAAGGCTCCACCGCGACCCTTGCGGACGGAACGACGCTCACCATCCGCACCCCGCTGCAGCCCTTCGGAACGGAAGGCCCCATCTGGAAGCTGGACGCGTCGACCAAGGAGATCTTCGCGATGGGACACAACGTGACGATTCCGGCCACGGTCGATGGTGCGACTATCTCGATCGGAGGCACCAGCGACGGCCTCGGCGGCGAGATCTCCGCCTCCACCTTCGATCGACTTCTGGACGTGAACGCCGCGCCCGGCGGACGTGACACGAACGGCACCTTCACCGGTGCGGCGCGCTCGATCCTCAGCACCGACCTCGCGCAAGCACAGCTACCGACCACGCATGCCCAGATGGAGGCTCAGTTCGACGCGCTGTTCAACGCGGCTATCACCGCGCACCCGACTGTCGTTCTTCCGCCCGAGTCCATCACTGCGGCGTACCCCCGGATGACCGGAGGGACGCTGAAGTGTGCTGGCCACGTCTACGAAGATGCGGCGGGGAACTCCTACTTCATCCCGGACCTCGAGCTCGTCATCGAACTGGCGGAGAACGTCGTTGGCGGAACCGTCGTCTCGTCCCACCCGGGCGGAGCCGGCACGCCGGCCTCGTTCGTGGTAGGCGGCCTCCTGTTGGTCATGAACCAGGACCCGCGCTTTACCGCCAGCATCTCCGGGCTCGGTGGTGTGCCGCTGAGCGAGGAGGACTTCTTCGCGCAGCTCGGCCTGAATCCCACAGCCCCCGTCTCGGCGATCGGGCATCTCATCGGTGATCACTTGATGCTGGTACAGGAGATCGAGACCGAGCTCATCAACCCGGGCGCCGGCGTCCAAATCACCGCCGAGAAGTTCAAGTTCAAGAACAGCAAGGACGAGATCCGGATCCGGGGCACCGTCGACAAGCCGGAGGGACTGACCCTGAGAATCCAGTTCCTCGAAGGAACGACCGTGCTGCACGATTTTGCCGAGCCTATGGTCGTCGACCCTCTGGTCGGTCCATTTGCGGAGTATGATGCACGCAGCAAGGAGGATGTCGACGTCGAAGATGTCGATGCCGTCTCCATCTACGTCCTCGATGCCGCGGGGATCGAGGTCGCACGCGAGACGTTCCTTCGCGCCGACGTCGAGTAGCTCGCCGGCAGGATAGGGAGCGTGCTGCCGGTCTGAAGGGATGGCGCCTCGCAGAGGATGCCAGCCTTCGGCCGGTGGCCGCTCCCTCGCATTCATCCAGCGATACGGGTCGGGCGCTCCGCTCCGTTCGGGAACTGGGTTCTTACCGACTATCGATACGAGAAACCACCCGGGGAGTGAGAACTACCCGCTCCCCCCGTCGACGGTCGCTCAAGATGCGCCCGTTTCCAGGGCTGTACGACTGACTCGCGTGTAGTGGTAGTCGATGGAGATCTTGCTGCGGATCATCCGGGTTCGTCGGAGCTCCTCTGTGCCATCGATGGTGATGGGGAGGTCATCGGCAGTGATGGTGGCCTTGCCGGTCGACATGCTGCCCGGCATGTGCTCGGGATCGGTGTAGTTGGTGTAGCCCACCAGTCGGCGCTCGAGGGTCGTGCCATTGCGTCGGTACCTACAACGGGCCTTGCCGATCTCTGTCGCCTCCCAGGCCATCCACCCCTGGGCATCCGAGTCATTGCTGCTGACCTGCCAGCGTCCCAGGATCTGTTTCCAGAGCTGGATGGCCGCGGGGCTGGCACCCTCGGCCACCGCCAGGTCCTTGAGTGCGCCGTTCCGGTCCAAGCCAAAGGTGACCGATGCACCCGACACCTCGGTAGTAAGAGCGGAAAGGTCTGCCTCGCTGTCATGCAGGGTCAGCCCCCGAACGCTGGCTTCCAGGCTCCTCTGCTCCTCGTCTCCGTGATCGAGGACCAGGACCAGGGTTCCCGAATTCTCGAGGGTCCCCCGGGCCGAATCTTCTCTGAACGTGAACGAGTAGAGCAGGCGTTCTCGTGACTCAGGCGTGGTGTTCGGTTCAGGAGCTCCAGCGGGGACAGGCCCGGGAGCGGGGATGTTCACTCTCTCCGCGGCTCCATCCAGAGCAGGCACGGGGGGGTCGATACTCGTGACTGCCTGGGAGGTCGTCTCTTGGGGTGGCACCGTCAGGTCCATGCCCAGTGGCTCCAGGGGTGAAGATCCTCGTTGCAGGGCTACAACGCCGGAGGCGATGACAGCGAGGAGCAACACCAGGGTCCTGGAGGAGTGACTCTTCGTGTACTTGGTGGTGTAGGACATGCTGAGGATCGGGGGGCTGTGGTGGCTGAGGTTTGCCGGACCTGCACTGGTGAGCGCAAGCGCCTGAACGTGGCAGAAGTGTGTTCGTGGGCTTCTTACCCACGCCCCTTCCAGCACCAGCTCCCGGCCATGCGGACTCAGGAATCGGAACAAGAAGACGGCCGGACCCACCATGGGCCCGACCGGCTGCACCGCTGGAGGTCGGAGGCTACTGCTCCTTCAGGTCCTGCTTCCAGGTGATGGCACGGCTCTCCGACACGTCGAAGACCTGGACGAAGCCTGAATGGTACGTCGCACTACCGATGATCTCACCGGGCACACCCACGCTGAGTTCCGCGCGGCCGTCGCCGTCGAAGTCACCCGCGCTCAGACCACCCGAGAACTCGTCATGGGGCTCGGAGAGCCCCGGGACTCCGGGCGTGTTCTGGTGCAGGGAGCGAATGTCGCTCTGGAGGGCACCCCCCCCGAAGAAGACGGTCGCGTAGCCCGCTCGCGTGGCGCTGCCGATGCCCTCCAAGGGCCCACCGACGATGAGTTCATCCGCACCATCGCCGTCCAGGTCACCAGTGCAGAGGGTGATGCCCCACACATCGAAGTCCTCGGTGTGGCCCGGAACTCCGGGCGAGTCCTGCGTCAAGAAGGAGACGGACCGAACCGAAATGGTGGAGGACCTGCGCATCAAGAAGATGTTCACGGCACCCGCGTAGACGCTGGTTGGGGGATTAGGGCTGATGTATGAACCGATTGCTTCCCAAGGGCTCCCGATGGCCACATCGTCAACCCCGTCTCCATCGAAGTCCCCACAAGCCACCGAGTGCCCGAAGCGCTCCCATGTACCGGCATAGTGGTCTTCCGCGCTGTCCCAGTCAGCCTGACTGGGCGGCCGACTCTGGCTGAGCCAAACGTACGGGCTTGGGTTCTCGAGGCTGCTCCCCGTGCCCTTGAATATGTACGCGGCTCCCGCTCCAGATCCATCTCCAGATCCATACGAGCTCATAGGAAAGGCCTTGTCCGGTGAGGTGACCACGAGGTCGGGGTAGTCGTCCAGATTGAGGTTGCCACAGGCCAGCGCAAACCCGAAGCCCTGCTTGACCAGCGTCGGTGGCAGCAAGAAGCTCGACGCGTTGGTCTTCAATCCTTGGTGGGTGCCCGTCAAGATGTTGACCATGCCCACATCGGCGGTGCCTTCAACATCCTCGTAAGGAACGCCGATGGCCAGGTCATCACATCCGGGAGAGGTAATGCTGTTCACGTTGAAGTTTCCAACAGCCAGAGAGAAGCCGAACTGGTCAAATGGCTCGCTGGTATCGGCGACATAGGGTTGGAGTTGATAGAAGGAGTGGGCTCCAGCGCTGCTCAGCCCAAGCCATGACCCGTACAGGATCACGACAGCGCCGGCGTTCTTGATGTTGCCGATGTCCTCGCCGGGACATCCAATGGCCAGGTCGTCGTAGAAATCGCCGTTGAAGTCACCAACGGCGAGAGAGCCTCCAAACTTGTCGCCGTCTTCATTGACTCCGGGGACACCAGGGCTCCCTTGATGCCAGTACTGATTGAGTACTGTCCCGAGCCCCTGAGCGCTGTTGTAACTCACATGCACGACGCCGGAGCGTTCGTAGTCGCCGCCACCTATTGCGTCTGTCGCGATGCTGGCGACGGCATCAGGGACCCCGATGACCTGATCCTGGAATCCATTCCCGTCGAAGTCGCCGACAGCCAGGACCCGTCCGATCTCCTTGCTGAGATCGTTGTCCTTGTGGAGCTGAGCCAGGCTGGGGGTGGAGAGTGTGATGAGAACGGGAAGCAGGAGGGGGAGAGTGAGGTTCTTCATGGGACCGAGTGGGTCGATGGGGCGCGGGAGTGGCTGCGTGGGCTTCCTTGCCCACGCGCCTGTCAGCACCGGCGCTCGCAGACACGGAGCCCGAAACCCGGGAAATCCCCGAGATCCACTCGATGGACCTCCCAGGGCGCTGGGGCCGGGCCCGGACCCCCCTGCGACCGGTCTGCACGGCCCTCGGCCCCCGGTGAAGGGGGCCTGTCCGAGTTCCTTCGGGGGTCACCGAGGGCGATCTGGAGGCTGGGCAGGCGGTCGGGCCTGTTGTGGGCCCGGCCGCCTGTCCTCCCGGAGGTCCCGGATCACTCCTCTCTCAGGTCCTGGGACCAGGTGATCTCGCGGTTGCTCGAGACATCGAAGACCTGGACGAATCCAGACTGATACCCGGCGCTGCCGATGACCTCGCCGGGCACGCCCACGCTGAGCTCCGCACGGCCGTCGCCGTTGAAGTCACCTGCACTCAAGGCGGCTGAGAGCTCATCACCCGGCTCACAGACTCCCGGGACTCCGGGGGTGTCCTGGTGCAGGACCCGAATGTCGGAGAGGAGTCCGGAACCACCGTACAGGACCGTCGCCATACCTGCGTCTGAGGTGGTGCCGATGTCCTCCATGCGAGCTCCGACCATGATGTCATCTGCGCCATCACCGTCCAGATCGCCGACGCAGAGAGAATCTCCCCAGTAGTCGTAGTCTTCACAACCACCCGGAACGAGCGGCGAATTCTGGGTCAGGAAGAAGTCCGCCTGAGTGGAGAACGTGCTGGACGGGTTCATCAGGAAGATGTTGATGGCGCCCACGCTGTGGATCCACGGAGTCCAGGCATCCTCTCCTCCTCTTGTTTCACCGGGGCTACCAATGACCACGTCGTCAACGCCGTCTCCATTGAAGTCTCCGCATGCTACCGATGACCCGAATATGTCCCAGAGGCCGGCATAGGAGTCGCCATTGACCCAGCCTGAGAAGAGCGAGTCCTTCTGACTCAGGATCTTGAGTGTGGGTTCGAGGCCGCCGGCCGAGCCCTTGAACAGGTTCGCCATGCCCGCACGTACGCTAAAACCGGCGAGCATTCTCTCACCGGGCGAGGTGACTACCAGATCGGTGTAGGCGTCCAAATTGAGCTTGCCGGTAGCAAGTCCCCATCCGAACCAGTTGTCGGGGCCGCTGTAGCCAGCGAGACCGCACGAGCTCTGGGTGTAGGCCGTAGAGCCGTAGGCCCACAACCCCAACATGTGACCGTTCAAGACGTGGATTGCACCAGCGTCTTTCCTGGTGGTGAGGAAGGACCCGTCCAGATCATCGAACTCGTCACAGTTCTGCATTGTGAGGTTCTCGAATGGGACTCCGATCGCTAGCTCGTCACGACCATCGGCATTGAAGTCTCCAGCTGCCACCGAGTAACCGAATCTGTCACCTATCTCGGGGGTCCCCAGCACACCTTGTTTGCCTTGATGATAGGAGTGGGCTCCAGCACTGCTCAGACCAAGCCATGATCCGTACAGGATCACGACGGCACCGGCATTCTGGATGGAGTCAATGTCCTCGCCGGGAGAGCCGATGGCCAGGTCGTGGTAGCCATCGCCGTTGAAGTCGCCAGCTGCGAGAGAGAATCCAAACTCGTCACCACCTTGATTGGCGCCAGGGATGCCGGGACTGTCTTGGTGCCAGTACTGGTTGAGCCACGTGCCAAGCCCCTGGGAGCTGCCATAGGTGACGTGGACGACTCCGGCTCGCTCGAAGAGGCCATTGTCGAGTTGATCAGTCGCAGCCCTGGCGACGGCATTGGGGGCTCCGATGGCCTGGTCCTTGTAGCCGTCCCCGTTGAAGTCACCGACGGCGAGGACCTGTCCGATGTCCTTTCTGAGGTCGTTGTCCTTGTGCAGCTGGGCCGAACTGGGCGTGGAGAGGGTGATCAGGGTGGGCAGGAGGAGCGGGAGAGTGAGGTTCTTCATGGGACCGGGTAGGCGGGTGTGTTGCGGGAGTGGTTGCGCGGGCTTCCTTGCCCACACTCCTGCCAGCACCAGTCCCCGGGCATGTGGAGCCCAGAACCGCGGGAAGGCGTGCAATCCTCCGGGGGCTGTTCTCCGGACCCACCGGGACAGGCCCGGTCAGATCCTTCGCCCTGCCCCCAGGGCCCCGGCAACAAGTAGTGTGGGGTAGTTGCTGAGGCTCTTGCGCGGGCCTGCGAGCTCAGCCTGGGAAGAGAGAAACGGCCGGACCCACCATGGGCCCGGCCGCCTGCGCTTCCGAAGGTCCGGGGCTACTGTTCCTTCAGGTCCTGGGACCAGGTGATCTGGCGGTTGCTCGAGACATCGAAGACCTGGACGAAACCAGACTGATACCCGGCGCTGCCGACGACCTCGCCGGGCACGCCCACGCTGAGCTCCGGGCGCCCGTCGTTATTGAAGTCACCAGCACTCAAGGCCGCTGCGAAATCATCACCAGGCTCACAGACACCCGGGACTCCGGAGGTGTTCTGGTGCAGGGCGCGAATGTCGTAGAGCAAGCCGGAACCTCCGAACAGGACCGTCGCCATGCCCGCATCCGAGATGGCACCTATGTCCTCCATGAACGCTCCGACGATGATGTCATCTGCGTCATCGCCATCCAGGTCGCCGACGGAGAGGGTTTCTCCCCACCAGTCGCCCTCTTCACATCCGCTCGGAAAGAACGGTGAGTCCTGGGTCACGAAGAGGCTCGACCTTGTGGAGAACAGGTCGGACGGTTCCATCAAGAAGATGTTGATGGCGCCCACACCTGAAACGGGATCCGACGGGTTCAGACCAGCGTCCTTGGATTCGCCCGGGCATCCGAAGACCACATCATCAATCCCGTCACCATCGAAGTCTCCACACGCGACCGACCTCCCGAACATATCTTGGGAAGAGGCATAGGCGTCATTCAACTCCCAGGGCAACCAGGACTTCTTTTGACTCAGGGTCTTCGAATTGGAAGCAAGGCCGCTGCTCGAGCCTCTGTACAGGTCGGCTTCCCCTGAATGGACGGTGAAGTAAGTCGTCTTGTGCGGCGCAGTGACCACCAGGTCGGTGTACTGGTCCCCGTTTAGATTGCCGGTCGCGAGTGCGTATCCCATCGTGGCCTGAGTCGCTGTGGCGGTGGGACCTAAAGTCGTATAGGGCAAGTAGGGCGTCCAGCCACTTATATAGAACGAGTCCAATCCCAGGGATCCACCCGCGAAGAGGTGGACCATGCCAGTGTCCTCACAGATAGAGTTCGAACCAGGGTATGGGAGATCTTCGAAGGGGACTCCGACCGCGAGGTCATCGTATTCGTCATTATTGAAGTCGCCAGAAGCCAGGGAGAACCCGAACAGGTCTCCTGCCTCGGAGGAGTAGGCTGCATTGGAGGAGTAGAGGGAGCCGAGCTTGTCCTGGTAAAAGGAGTGGGCTCCTACCCCGCGTAGACCAACAGGCGATCCGTACAGGATCACGATCATGCCCGCGCTCTGGATGGAACCGATGTCCTCGCCGGGGCAGCCGATGGCCAGGTCGTCGTAGTAATCGCCGTTGAAGTCGCCAACCGCTAGCGCGGCTCCAAACCTGTCACCATCCTCATTCGCTCCAGGGATCATGGGACTCCCTTGATGCCAGTACTGGTTGAGTGTCGTCCCAAGCCCCTCGGAGCTGCCATAGGAGACATGGACGACCCCGGCCCGCACGTTGCTGCCTCCTGACGATTGGTCGGCGACGGCATCCGGGGCTCCGATGGCCTGGTCCTTGTAGCCGTCCCCGTTGAAGTCGCCGACGGCGAGGGCCTGTCCGATGTCCTTGCTGAGGCTGTTGTCCTTGTACAGCTGGGCCGAGCTGGGCGCGGAGAGGGTGATCAGGGTGGGAAGGAGGAGGGGCAGAAAGAGATTCTTCATGGGACCGGGCAAGTGGATGGGTTGCGGGAGTGGTTGCGCGGGCTTCCTTGCCCACACTCCTGCCAGCACCAGTCCCCGGGCATGTGGAGCCCAGAACCGCGGGAAGGCGTGCAATCCTCCGGGGGCTGTTCTCCGGACCCACCGGGACAGGCCCGGTCAGATCCTTCGCCCTGCCCCCAGGGCCCCGGCAACAAGTAGTGTGGGGTAGTTGCTGAGGCTCTTGCGCGGGCCTGCGAGCTCAGCCTGGGAAGAGAGAAACGGCCGGACCCACCATGGGCCCGGCCGCCTGCGCTTCCGAAGGTCCGGGGCTACTGTTCCTTCAGGTCCTGGGACCAGGTGATCTGGCGGTTGCTCGAGACATCGAAGACCTGGACGAAACCAGACTGATACCCGGCGCTGCCGACGACCTCGCCGGGTACGCCAACGCTTAGCTCCGCGTGGCCATCGCCATTGAAGTCGCCTGCGCACACACTTCTTGCAAAGAAGTCTTGGGACTCACTGACACCTGGGACTCCGGGGGTGTCTTGGTGCAGTAGGCGAGTGTCGCTCAGAAAGCCCACCCCACCGAAGAGGACACTAGCGCAACCTGCAGCTGTGGTGGAATGAACGCCTTCCCAGGCCGCACCGACGATGATGTCATCGGCTCCATCATTGTCCAGGTCGCCAGTGCAAAGGGAGGATCCCCAGAAGTCCCCGGTTTCCTTCTTGCCAGGACTCTGGTGCCTGAAGTACTCCGACTTGACGGACACCTGGTAGGACGGCTCTGACGGCTCCATCAGGAAGATGTTGATGGCGCCAGAGAGCATGGTGGTCGGCGGGAACGGGGAGGTTAGTGATCCCACTGACTCTCCCGGAGCACCAATGACCACGTCGTCAACACCATCTCCATTGAAGTCTCCACATGCGACTGACCATCCGAACCAGTCCCACCCGCCGGCATACGCGTCGTCGCCTGCGTCGGTTAGATAATAGGGGGTGCTGCCACTACTGAGAAAATCGGCATAGGGGATCTTCTGGCCAAGGGTCAGGCCAGTGTGCCTGAGGCCAATGCTCGAACCTCTGAGTACGTACGCTGTACCTGCATTGGGCAGCAGCCACTCGGTTGGGTCGTCTGCAGCCCAGCTGGCAATAGGGTCCACCGTCCACTCCGGAGCGGTTACTACCAGGTCGGTGTAGGAGCCTCCATTGAGCTCTCCAGCGGCGAGCGCAAATCCAAAGTACTGCCTGACCATGCTAGGGGGGTACACGCGGCTAGACGGGTTGCTCGTCAATCCTGAGGGAGTGCCGGTGAGGATGTTGAGCATGCCGACATCCGCAGTGCCCCAGAGATTCTCATGGGGGACGCCGACGGCAAGGTCATCACAGCCGCTACTGGTGAGGTTGTCGTTGTCGAAGTTTCCCGCAGCCAGAGAGAAGCCGAATTGGTCATATGCTTCGCTGGTATTGGCAACTTGAGGCTGGAGTTGATTGAAGGACTGGGCTCCCGTGCTGCTTAGTCCGAGCCATGTCCCGTACAGGATCACGACAGCGCCTGCGCTATTGATGTCGCCAATGTTCTTTCCAGGGCAACCGATGGCCAGGTCGTGGTAGCCATCGCCGTTGAAATCGCCAACCGCTAGCGCGGCTCCAAACCGGTCACCATCCTCATTCGCTCCAGGGACGCCGGGAGCGCTCTCTTGATGCCAGTACTGGTTGAGCCATGTGCCGAGCCCCTGGGAGTTGCCATAGGTGACATGGACGACCCCGGCCCGCACGCCGCTGCCGTCTGCCGATTGGTCAGCTACGGCGTCCGGGGCTCCGATGGCCTGATCCTTGTAGCCGTCACCATTGAAGTCGCCCACGGCGAGGACATGACCGATGTCCTTGCTGAGACTGTTGTCCTTGTGCAGCTGGGCCGAGCTGGGCGTGGAGAGGGTGATCAGGGTGGGCAGGAGGAGCGGGAGAGTGAGATTCTTCATGGGACCGGGTAGGCGGGTGTGTTGCGGGAGTGGTTGCGCGGGCTTCCTTGCCCACACTCCTGCCAGCACCAGCTGCCGCAGGTTCGGAGCCCGGATGCCGAGAAATTCCCCAGATCCTCCCGCAGCACCCCTCCGGCTCCTTCGAGCAGGCCCCCTTTCCCTCTGCGCCCAGCTCTCCGGCCCCTTGGACCCGAATCGTCGGTGGGCTCAGGGCTGCTCTTGGTCCTTCGCCGAGCTGCCCTCTGCCTTCTCCCCGTCCGGCAGGATCTTATCCAGGATGCGTTGATGCTGCGGGAGCCTCTCTCCGGGATCCGGCACGAGCTCGGCGAACTCCCGCGCGAGCACTTGCGCCTCTTGCTCGCGCCCCATGCGCCTGTAGAGCTGGGCCAGGCGCAGCATGCATCCGTGCATGGTCACATGCGAAGGGCCAAGGGTCTGACGCATTCCGTCGAGGGCCTCGCTCATGAGCCTGGCCGCCTCGTCGAGATCGCCTCGCATCATCCTGGTCATCCCCAAGAGCTGGATTGTCTCCAGGGTGTCGGCGTGCGTGTCCCCGAGGACCTTGCGGTTGCTCTCCAGCGCCTCCTCCAAGAGCGCTTCGGTCTCCAGGAATCCATCGGGATGCCCCGGATTGCGAGCGGCTCGATCTCCGAGGAAGCTCGCCAGCTGGAAGATCAGCCCGACCGTCTGTCGGTCATCATTACCGAGTACGCGCCGGCAGGTCTCGAGCGTACTGCGGAAGCGCTGCTCGGCCTCTTCCATCTGGCCCTGCTGCCACAATGCGAAGGCCAGCTCGGCGGCGGTCGCGAGGGTCTGGCGCGCGTCCGGACCCAGGGCCCGCGCGCGCCCTTGCAGCGCTTCACGCAGGTAGGGGTCTGCTGCCTCGGCCGCGTGGCGTCTGATCAGGAAGCTCCCGAGCCGGTGCAGGGCGAGGAGGGTCTCGGGGTGGTCGCCGCCATGAAGGTCCCGGAGGCTCTCGAGTGCCTCGCGCAGCAAGGCCTCCGCCTGCTCATCGCGCCGCAGCTCGCCCCACAAGACCCCGAGGTTTCCGACCGAGCGGAGGGTGTCGGGGTGCTCGTCGCCCAGGTTCTCTCGACGCAGGGCCAGAGCGAGCTCCAGGTGAGTGTTGGCCGGACCGAGCTCACCCAGAGCCTGATAGGCGCGCCCCAGCATGTCGCGGATGCGTGCCTCGACCAGAGGCTGCCCGTGGAAGTGATCTCCGAGCTGCTCGGCCGAGCGGTCGATGACCGTGCGCAGCAGCACGTCTCTGCCCCGACCCGCTTGGGCCGAGGGCTCCACGGCGGAGATGAAGTCCACCTGCAGGAATTCGCTGACCGCCCTGGCCTGGTCGCGCTCCGCACGCAGCTCCCGGTTCGTGTCCTCGAGCAGGCCACGACTCTCGCGCAGCTCCTTGTTGGTCTGCAGGTTCTGGTGGAGCAGCGTGGCGGTGATGAGGAATGCCAGGACTGATATGGCACCGACTGCGCTCTTTGCCGGGTGGCGGAGGATCCACTTTCCGGCGCGGCGGCTGAAGGAGGGCGCACGGGCCAGGATAGGTTCATGGGCGAGGTGACGCCGCAGGTCCTGTGCGAACTCCGCCATGGACGCATAGCGTTCGTCGGGCTTCTTCTCGAGCGCCTTCCCGACGATCACGTTCAGGTCAAGGGGCACCCGTGACCGCAGCGTGCGCGGATCGGGAGGGTCATCCATCGCGATCTTCTGTACGAGCTGCGGGACGCTGTCCCCTTCGAAGGGGCGCCGCAAGGTCAAGAGCTCGTACAGCACGACGCCCAGGCTGAAGATGTCCGTGCGGTGGTCGATGCCCATCCGCCGCGCCAGCACCTGCTCGGGGCTCATGTAGTAGAGCGTGCCCACGAAGTCGCCGGTGCGTGAGACTGGGTGCTCGCCCTCCAGGTGAGCCAATCCGAAGTCCGCCACGCGGGGCTCACCGTCTGGTGTCATGAGCACGTTGTGGGGCTTGAGGTCGCGGTGGATAACGCCTTCTTCGTGGGCCGCTTGCAGGGCGTCCGCAACCCTGACCATCAGCTCCGAGACCCGCTTGTAGTAGTCAGTCGAGTGCTCGCCCTGGCCACGCACGTCTTCGATGAAGTTCGCCAGGGTTGCGCCGCCGGGGACGAGCTCCATTGCGATCCAGTGCACGCCACTGTCCATGCCGGCTCCAAAGACCGGAACGATGCCGGGGTGGGCGAGCCTGGCCGCTGCGCGTGCCTCACGCGCGAAGTACTCGATCGAGCGGGCGTCCATGCGGTCCCGCGCCAGGAGCTTCAGCGCCACCCTCCGATTCAGAGTGACCTGCTGGGCCTCCCAGACCTCACCCATGCCTCCGCGCCCCAGGTGCCGCTGGAGCTCGAAGTCCCCGATGACGAACCCCTTGCGGATGGAGTGAGTCGAGAACGTCGGCGTTGACTGCCTCGGTGCTTCGCCCGGGCTCCCCACGGAGTCCGGGTCGGGCAAGGCCATGGCGAACAGGCCTTTGACCGAGCGGCTCAGGCCGACCAGGCGCCGTAGGGCGGCCGCCTCGGGCGGGTGAGAGTCGATGAAGGCGGTGATCGTCTCCTCGCTCGCATCGGGATGGTCTGCGACGAAGGCGGCATACAGGTCTCGTGCCCGCTCCTCAATGACCGGATCGGGGGACACCACGAAGGCCTAGACACTCCCATGCAGCAGCTCAGTGAGCTCGATCATCGCCCGGGAGTGGAACTTACGTGCAGCGTCCGCGGAGGGCTTGCCGAGCTGCTTGGCGATCCACTCCCAGGAGCCACCGGCATGATTGCGTAACAGGATCACCTCGCGGTGTTCATCCTCCAGGGAGCCGATGCACTCGTCGAGCACCTGCTCCATCTCCCTGTTGGCCACCTGGCTCAGCACGCGGGGCTCGTCGGAGGAGACGTCGAAGGCCATGCTGCTTGCGAATCCACTCTGAACGAGCTGCTCCAGGGCCTTCTCGCGCCGCACATCCCGGCGCTGGGCCTTCTGGTGCCGAGCCTGGTTCCTGAGCTCGTTCTCCGCCAGGCTGGCGATCCAGTGGATCAGCCCGGCGTTCTCATGGAGCTCGAGGCCGCCGATGTCGCGCACGACTCGCATGAAGACCTGCTGCATGACGTCCTCGACGTCCATCTGGGAGCGGAGGAAGCCCCCCATGCGAGCGCGAACGATGCGTTCAACGCGACCCGCATAGCGATCGATGAGCTCTCCAAGCGCGGCCTCGTTGCCCGCCTTGTACTCCTGGATCAATACCCTCGACTCGGCGAGGGGGTCGGGCTCCTCCTGGGATCCAGCGGTCATGGAGGTGATTATACCGATTGCTCGGCAGGGCTCCAGGGACCCCGTCAGCTCGGTCCTTGGAGTATAGGCGCACCAAGCGATCTCCACGAGCTCAGCATCTCCCACCCCAGACCCCGCTTCCGGGCCGTGGACGCCTCGCCCCGCCCGCTTCGCCCCATGCTCGGTCAGACAGCGCCAGTATCGGCGCGCCCCTCGCGGCCGGAACCAACAACGAGACGGGGCTCTTCGACCGAGAGGTGCCCGTCGTGGCCCCAACCGGGAGCGTCACGATTCGATGGGCCCCGATTGGCTAGGGCCTTGGGGGGCCGCCGCAGAGAGGAACAGCTTGCGGGTGCCCTGTTTGCGTTGGAGCAGGGAGTATGAAGTCAGGGCGGGGCGCTCACGTCGTGGAGAGCGTTCATGTGCCCGCCCCGGAGCTCGAGAGGCAAGTAGGGGAAGCAGACGTTGGCTCCCTCCCGATGCAGGTGGAATCGCGCGTGCCCTGGACCACCCTGCCTTGCCGGCCTCCTCCCGAGGCCGGGTCAACCGAGGGCGCCCCTGCAGCTTGAGCCTGGCGCCGGCGAGCCGGACGTCGGTTGAGATAGGGGCGCTTGAGAGGGGTAGGGATAAGTGCATGGCCGGCTCGATTCGCGGTGCAGGGAGTGAATGCGCAGCGATTTTTCGAGATTGGCGCGCCCCCGAAGAGAAGCACTCGCGCCATCTGCCTGAGGCTGGGATTCCCCGGGCCAGGCAACTCACTCAAACTCCTCAAGAGGCAATCATGAGATCGCAAATTTTCTTGTCCGGTAAGCTCTTGTCTCAGGCGGCCCTGGCCCTCGCGCTAAGCTCCCTGATGAGCGCGTCGGCCCTCGCGCAAGTCACAGTAAGGACTGTCCTGGAGACGGGCCCGAGTGAGGAACGATTCGACATGGTTGTTCTGGGCGAGGGCTATCTCGCCAGCGACCAGGCCCGTTTCAACCAGGACGTCGATGCGCTACTTGCTGCATTGGTGGCTCAGCAGCCCTTCTCGCGCTACATCAACTACTTCAACATCCGTAGTGGCTTTGTTCCATCGCAGTGCCACGTGGGTGCTTGCTCTCAATTCCTGAGCACGACCTACAACGCCGCCTTTCTCCCTGACAACACCCAGGTGTGCGGCAACTTGGACCCCGCGATGCCGATCGATATCCCACTGGCCCAAGCTCACGCACAACAAGTTGGAGAGGTGGATCCCGGTGGCCTGATCGTGTTGATCCACTCTCCTGCCGGCCCCGAGATCAAGTACGGCGGTATCGCAATCCCGGGGGTGATCGCAGTGGCCACCAACAACCTGCAACCGCGCACGAACTACCTCATACCGAGCAATATTCCCAGCGGTTCCTTGTACCCGGACCTGACCTCTCTGAAGTTTCCTGAGATTGTGCTCCACGAGCTCGGCCACTCGATCGGGGGACTCGCTGACGAGACGGGCACCTTTGGTGCCCTGCCGGGTTGCCCGCTGCCCGAGCCGAACGCGAACGACTTCCTGGAGGTGAACGTCAGCCGATTCTCGAACCGCAGCCGCTTCTTCCGCTGGAGCACGCAGTTCAGCATCTCGACTGTACCTGAGATCACCGGTGGACTCGGCTTCTATGGCAACTGCTGGCCCACTCAGACGACATGGCCGGTCTATCACATGATGGATCGATGCATGATGAACCTGTTGAACAGTGACTACTGCGCCGTTTGTCGGGAGGAGCTTGCGATTCAGATTCACGAACAAGCTGAGCTTGGACCCAACCTCTTGTCACCGGTCCCCGGTACTACTGATTTGACGCCGTCCGACGGAGTCACGTTGGGTTTCGAGGACCTGACCATTGGTGGTGCCAAGGACGCACGATGGTTCCTGAACGGCAGCCTCTATGGGGTCGGCCCTCAGATTCACGAACTGTCCTTTCCCGCTCCTCCCAGTTCTATTCTCTGTACGTTGGAGGTCACTGACGAGGGCCACACAGGCGGTGCTACAAGTCCGAGGATAATCTCGAATCAAGAGCTGAGCCGGATGCGCACCACTGTCGATTGGACTCTGAATCCTGTTCCCGAGGCTGCCGCTGGTGAGGAGCTACAAACTGCTATCGGCGGGAGCCCCGGCTTCATGTCAGGAAGGCTTGGTAGAAACCTGACCAGCCTTGGAGACCTCGATGGCGACGGAGTCGAGGACCTGGGCATCACTTCACCTTCGCACGTGTTCGGCATGTCTGGCCGCACGGGAGCCTCCTTGTTCAGTCTGACGGGAAGCTGCAGTACCTGCTGGGATCCTCTGATTGCCGGGTACCGTGATACGAACAATGGAAACACGCTGGTTGCGGTCGCAGGGCTAGGCCACCTTGAAGTTGACGTGTACGACCACACCGGCAGCGGCCTCTCGTTCGTACGAACGATCAACGTCTCACACCACCCATTCTCGATGGCCAATGTTGGGGATGTCGACCTGGACGGCGTCGAGGACTTTGCGGTCGCTGGCGTCAATAATGTAGAGGTCTTCTCCGGTTCAAGTGGTGCGCGCTTCCACATCGTGAGTGACGGGTGGCGTACTCCATCGGAACTAGGCCAGGGTGACCTGATCGTCGGGCTCGGTACCGATGGCGGTCCTCCAGCATCTTGGGACAACCGTCCGGATTACGTGGTGCTCGAGGAGGCACAGAACTTCGGCGTCGAGCGCTTCGTACGCTGCCGTTCGGGTCGGTTTGGGAACACACTGTGGACAGTAGAGTTGCCTGACAGCGTTGAAGCACACCTGGCGGCTACAGGCGACGTGGACGGAGACGGGCTTGGGGACTTTCTCCTGGCTATCCCCGAGGCCGACTTCCGGATTGTCGAGGAGGCGGGTTCTGTCACCCTGCGCTCGGGTCTGGACGGCTCGGTGATTGCGGAGATGGGAGGCTCGTTCAACGGCAAGCAGCTGGGCCTGGGGATGGCAGGCCTTGGCGATGTCGATGGAGACTCCGTTCCCGACTTCGCGCTGGCGAGGATCTCCTACCCGGCCGGCCTGGCGGATCGAAACCTCGTCGACGTGATCAGTGGCGCCAGCCTTGCGACCATCGCGACCTTTCCGGGGACCCACTACGGCCACGGCCTGCGTGCCGGGATCGCTGGGATCGGTGATGTGAACGGTGACCAGATTCGAGATATCGCGATCGCCGATCAGTACAACAACAACACAGGGCGGGTGCGTATCTTCTCAGTCGAGCCCCTGCAACTGGCCACGGCGACGATCCTGGGGACGGGTTGCGTGGGAAGCACTGGAGTGTCTCAGCTAACTCCAATCGATGTTCCAGCATTGGGCTCGAGCTACGACCTCCAGCTGACGAATCTACCTGCGAACACAGCCGCCTTCGGCTTCGTCAGCTTCACCGAGGCCATGCCTCCAATGCCGCTGGGTAGCATCGGCATGCCGGGTTGCTCCAGCTTCCTGGCGGGGCAGATTGCCAGCTTCGCCCTGCCGGTCTCAGGTACAACGGCCAGCTGGACGCTCCCAATTCCGAATGACCCGACGTTCATCGGACTCACGATCCTGACGCAGGGCTTCGTCTTGGACCCGGGTGCTAACCCGATGGGGGCGATCGTTACAAACGGCGTGAAGGGAGTCGTCGGCTTCTAGGCGCCCAGCTCTCCACTCTCTGGAGGACCGGTGGCGACGGGTACCCTGAGAAGACCCTCTTCACAGTGTGCCCGTCGCGCTCTGGTTCGTCAGTTGATCACGTTCAGGATGATCGCGTTGGTGACCTTCAGAATTCCGGGGGTCTCCTCGATCACACCCTGCACTGTCACGATTCCCGGTCCGCTGAAGCCGCCTGGGATGGAGAGGGTATAGATGGGGTTGGCAGCACTGGCATTGGGACGTCCGAGAGTACCGAAGGTGTCGGCGACTTGAAGCGTGCTCGCTCCGAAGGGATCGAAACACAAGGTCCCGATTGGCCCAAGGGAGAAGGGCGTCGGTCCCGGAGCGCCGCCGATTGCCGCGATGACAAACCCTGCCGGAGCAGTCGTGTTCTGACTGGGACGCTGAACCAAGAGGCTCAAGGGGGTGTTGATCGGCACATCAACTCGTCGCGCAGTGCCGCCGTTGCTTCCATTGATGAAGATGGTGTCCTCCAGCGCCCCGCTTGCGTCAAGAACAGCACCATCCTGGCATATCGATCCAGTGGGGAAGGTCGGCAGCGGAGCGATGGAGAAGGTGATGTCATAGGCCTGCAGCCAACTAAGAGCAGAACTAGTAGTGTCCACGCTCACTGTTGCGGAGGCCACTCCGGGAGCTGGGAACACGATGTCGTGCATCTCGCCAAGGCCAGGGCCTCCCACGTCTGAAAGTCGTACGGCTCCAGTGCTATCGACCGTCGTCAGAGTGAGGTCTCCCCAGTCATTCGAGTAACAAGTGGCGCTCGAAGGTGTGGTGCACTCACACACAGGGGTGCAGCTGCCTTGCTGCGGTTGCGGAAGCGCGCAGTAGCTCCCCGCAGAAGGAGAGATGGTGACGGTGACGATTCCTGGGGTGCTGGTGACGATGCTGAACAAATCGTCATCAGTGCTGCCCGCAAGTACCACCTTGTTGATGCTGCGATCGGTCTGGGCGACCGACGTGGTTCCCGTTGTGCTCAGGCTGATCACGTTTGCGGTGCCCAGGGTGTCATCGTTCTCGAAGGCGTCCCCGTAGAGCGTCTGAACGCCGAGCCGGTCATCGAGGGATAGGTCAACATTCGTCAGCTGCGCTATCGGCTCCATGACCTTCGTTGCGTTGATCGGGCATACGTGGCCAAGTCCTAGTGAATGACCTACCTCGTGACGGATCAGGTTGCGCATGAACGCTCGGTTGGTCCAGAGAGCAGTGCCGCCGCCCGGCTGTCTCAAGCTCGTGTTGAGGACGATGTCCCCGCCGGAATTCGGATAGTAAGCGAAACCTTCTGTGGGTGAGGTCAGGTTCGCTCCGCCGATGCGGATGTCTGCTCGGGTCCCAGCAAACCCGGCGGCTCCCAGTGCCCCAGGTCCATCCATGGGGAGTCCATCATCGTTGGAGACTCCACCATTGGTAGATGTCTCGTGAGTGAAGGTGACTCCGCTGACAGCTGCCCACTCGTTCATCCAGCCCGTCACATCGGCGATGAAGCCAGGGAACTGTCCATTCCCTGACATCCCGCCGGGATAGAAGGCATTGACTCTGGCTCGTAGGTTGCTGGGAAATGGAGAGGGCAGAAAATTGGGACTGGCAGGAATCGTCGTCCCGTCTAGCACCAGCCCCCAGGTGATGGTCGCCGGCTGGCCGGGGACGGGGATTGCCTGGGAGGTCGCCAGGGGCTGACCCCATAGGTAGTTCAGAAAATTGAACTCGGTGTTGCTGCCGCTTGGATTGGAGGGATGGATCGATGGCTGATCCACCGGGCAGCGGATCTCCGTGGGGAGAGACTTGAGCTGAGCACCGGCCAGAGGGCCGAGGGCGACCAAGGAGAGCAGGGTGAGGGGGAGTCGATCAGAGGATTTCATCATTGGGGTTCACCAAGTCAGAGGGGTGGTGACGGGGCTTCCGGCACCCAGGTACTCAAGGCGGCGACCGGGGTTCTTGCAGGAGCACAAATCTGAGGATTCCGCTGATCAACGCACGCTGACCCCCTCCCCTCAGGGCTCAAGCGGTTCCTGCAAGGCCTGGTGAGGTTTTCTCGAGGTTCCCCCTCCGCTCGATGTTGCCGATGCCGCCCTGCTGGTGATGTCGCCCAGGTCGTCATTCCTGGTGTCTATCCCTGCGGAGCGCGCCCCCGCAACTGGAGGATTGGCTTGCTGTTGCCGAGCCCGAACAGGGAGCCAGGAGAGCAGCTTGTCGCTGCGATTGGGGTGGATGATCTCGCCCTTCGGGGGAGTCTTCAGGTCCAGCTTGGCGTCTACCCAGTCCTCAGACACCATGACCTTGAGGGCCTGAATCGCCTGGGTCACGGCAACCTGGGCGTGCTGGGGATCATGGACTCTTCATCTGCCTCCGCTGGCGCAATTCACCCCGTTCTTCAGAGCTGCCCCTCGAGGAATGATCGCGCTTCGAACTGTCCACTGTGAACAACCTGGCGAGGGTGCATGGCCTGAACGGGAGCAAGAGGTTCCAAGGGGCCGTAGCCCTACCCCTGGCCAATCACCGGGTCTCTCTCAACCTCATGCTCAGAGCACAAGCACTCCAATAGGTCACCGCGAGCTTAGGATCTCCCACCCCAGACCCCGCTTCCGGGCCGTGGACGCCTCGCCCCGCCCGCTTCGCCCCATGCTCGGTCAGACAGCGCCAGTATCGGCGCGCCCCTCGCGGACGTTCGAGCCCACCAGGCACACGCCCCCACGGGGCGATTCCTCGGAGCCCGCCCGCACCTGCCCCGGCAACTCTCCCACGCCGGTTCGAGTTGCCGAGGCCTCCTGGCCGACGCCGGCGCGGGGCGGCACTCTGAAGGCCCAGGTGCTCCAGGAGCCGATGGAGAAGGTCCCGGCGCCGCCTAGACGGCCAGGAAGTCCTCGCTGTCCCGGGGCCAGGAGAGGGCCAGGGGCTCGCGCAGGGCGCGGTGCCAGCGGCTCGGCCGCGAAGCGCCGCTTGCCCACCAAGGCCCCCCCACCCGTGCCCTCAGTTGCAGAAGTGGACCCTCACCGCGCTCGACAAGTTGAAGCCCGAGCCCAGGGGCCCGGAGGGGTCCCGGTGCCAGAACTGGAATCTCCACGTGTCGCCGACGGCGATCTCTCCCGGCAGCCCTGGCGCCGCCGGAGGGACCGTGAAGTCGACGACGTGGATCGAGGATCCGTCCGGAGACACCTGTTGAGGAATTCCAAGTCGGAACGTGGGCCCCGTCATGCAGAGGATCCCGTCACCCAGCGGAGCATTGCCTTCCTGCGCTCCGTAGAAGAACAGGCCCAAGACTCCAGGGGGAGCGTCATCGGCACGGAGGGTGAATCCCCCGGCCGAGACGCTCGGCGGACCGACGACCGAGGTTGCACTGGGCGCTCCCGTGGAGTTCGCGAGCGAAGTGCAGTAGGTGTCGACCGGGGTGCACGCCAATGCCGTGTACACGTCGACCGTGCCCAGGTTGAAGTCTCCCCGTCTGGCTCCGACCGCGATCTCGGGGAGCCCGTCGCCGTTCAGGTCTCCCAGAGAGTCAACGGAGCTACCCAGGTAATTGCCGGGGCTCCCGTTGATGTAGATCAACCGCTCTCCGTTTGAGGCTCGGTGCAAGGACACCGCTCCCGCGGCGACACCCGTGGTGTAGTCCTGCTCGGAGCCGATCCAGAGATGGGGGCCCCCGACTCCGTCGAAGTCGCCCACCCCGGCGACCGAGAACCCGAATCTGAACTTGTTGCTGTCGCCTTCGATCTCGTACAGCTCCGAGCCGGTCGAGCCGTCGACGAGCGAGACGATGCCGCGGAGTCCCTTGGCGAAGGGCGCTCCGACGACGTAGTCCTGCACGCCGTCCGAGTTGGCGTCCCCAGCGGAGTCGATGGCGTGGCCGAAGCGACCGTCGCTCTCCGATCCTGTGTAATGGCCCAGGACGGCTCCATCGGATCCGCTGAAGATCCTGACGGCACCCACGGCGTCTCCGTCGTCCAGCTCTCCTGGAGCTCCGATGGCGAAGTCGCTCGAACCGTCCGCGTTCTGATCGGGGAATACCGCGATTGCGTATCCGAACTCGGACCCCGGCGTCGCCCCCGGGAGCTCGTACAGGAGGCTCCCGGTTCCCGAGACGACGAGGACACGCCCGAAGCCCCCGGCGCCGAACGGAGCGCCCGCGATCGCCTCGGCCCGCCCGTCGCCGTCCAGATCGTCGATCAACGCGACGCGGAACCCCAACTGGGCACCGGGTTCGGTCCCCACGTGTTCCAGCAGCAGGGCCCCCGTGGATCCTGAGTAGACGCGGAACAGGCCTGCAGACGGCCCCCCTTGCGACGCTCCAGGTGCTCCGACGATGACGTCGTCCAGGCCGTCTCCGTCGAAGTCGGATCCCCCGTTCGCCGACCAACCGGACAACTCTCCTGCAGCTGAGCCCGTGAAGACGTGGGCGATCACTGCGTCCGGTCCCAGGAAGACCTTGGCCATCCCCGAATTGGCTCCCCCCGCATCGCTCCCCGGCGCTCCGGCCACCCAATCGGGGACGCCGTCCCCGTTGACGTCGCCGACGTGCCGGACCTCCAGCCCGAGGCTGTCACCATTCGAGTCCCCTGGGAGGTGGTGCAAGAGGCTCTGGCCGAGGCCGACGGAGGAGCTGAGAACGAACCCGATGCACAGCGAGGTCAGCGTCTTTCCTTTCATATCAAGTAGTGTGGAGTCCGTGTGAGGGTGGGAGCCCGCGGGCCGTGAATCGGCTGCCGTGTCCAGGACCGGACGAGCGCGAAGAGACCGAACCGCGACGAGCCGTCCGAGGTCGGTCCTCGGATGAACCGGCGAGCTCCAGGGATCGCCTCGCTCCCTCAAGTCCCGTACCTCCTCCACTCACGGCTCGTGAGGCGCCCTGGATCGGCGCTTCTCGCGCGGTCCGTCCAGATCCTGGAGGCGGCCGAGCGCTGGCGTCCAGCAAATAGATGGCGACCGTCGCGTCCGGTTACGTGGGCCCGTCAACTCTCGTCGTCGAGCACGTCCTATCCAGAAACCAGACCGTCGTCCAAGGCCAGCCAGTGTACGGGCTTGGGTTGATTGACGGGAGCTGAGTCCGGCCGCACAAGTGACCCGCAAGCTGTGAGCCCCTCCCCGACCTTGGATCTTGGAGGGCAAACGCACCTCCCCCACCGTCTGCCATGACCCACCCCGTCGTTCTGAGTCACGCCGCCCGCGAGTCGTGCTTGAGGATGCCTCCCAGCTGCTCGGTGCACCGTACCTCCCCCATGCAGGTGCACTTGGCGCTTTCGATGCGCGCGTTACCGAGGCCCTGATGGGCTCGCTCGGCGAGGTAGTGATCGACGTAGGCCGGCGCCGGCGCCGGGGCGGCCCTCTGAAGGCCCAGGTGCTCCAGGATCCGATGGGTCGCGTCGGGCT
>CAZQAT010000029.1:0-43007 GCA_964591315.1 uncultured Planctomycetaceae bacterium | reverse complement strand
AAGGCTGCCGGTTGGGTGCTAATGCGTTGAAGGCTCATGAATAGGCCGGGCTAGAACACGTGGGTCGAGAGATCGTTGTAGATCACGAACACGAAGATCGAGACGATCAGCACCAGCCCCACGAGCTGGCTGTAGCTGAAGATGCGCTCGCTGACCGGGGAGCCCTTGAGCTTCTCGATGATCAGGAAGAACAGGTGCCCGCCGTCGAGGATCGGGATCGGCAGCACGTTCAGGAAGGCCAGGTTCATCGAGAGCAGGCACAGGAACCAGAAGAACTTGACCCAGCCCACCTCGGCCGTCTGGTGGGCGACGACGCTGATCTTGATGATGCTGCCGACGTTCTGCTTGCCGACCTCCTGGCGCATCATCCCGCGCAGGTGACGCCACACGTCGTGGATCATCTTGAAGGAGGAGCGCACGCCCAGCCGGATCGCCTCGAAGGTCCCCGAGACCTGGTAGGTGTAGGTGGCGTAGGCCATCGAGAGCCCGGTCTCCATGCGCGACAGGGGCGCCGGCGTGGCCTCGATCTCGAGCACCCCGGGGGTGCCCTCGCGGCGCAGGCTGAAGCGCAGGGGCGCGCCGTGCTTGGCCGCCCGCCGAGAGGCCTTCACCAGGTCCTGGTAGACCGCGACCTCGACCCCGTCCACGGCCACGATCTCGTCCAGACTCGCCATGCCCGCGGCCTCGGCGGCCGAGCCCGGCATGATCACGATGCGGGTCGACTCCTGGTCGTAGGTCACGGCCAGGTCCCGCGACAGGCGGACGCCCTCCTCGGGCAGGAGGGCCGGCGACTCGAGTTCGAGGGGCCGGTCGCCTCGCATGACGCGCCACTGGACGAGGCCCTCGGTCTGGGCCAGGGCCCGGCGCAGGTCCCCGGGGCGAAGGATCGGCTGTCCCTCCACCTCCAGCAGACGGTCGTCGGGAGCGAGGCCGGTGGCCTGGGTCGCGGGGGTGTCGCGCAGGTCGATCAGGTGCTGCCAGGGGCTGGTGAAGCCCACCAGGGCGTACTCGGTGGGGGAGCCGGCCTCGGGGACCAGCTCGAACTCGAGGGCCTCGCCCTCCCGCTCCACCCGCAGGGTGAAGGGCTCCTCCGACTCCACGGCCGCCAGCATCTGCTCGTCCGGGGTCAGCCCGACGAGCCCGCCCAGGACCCCGAGGAGGTTGTCCCCGCTGCGGACCCCCGCCCGCTCCGCGGCACTGCCCTCGATCACGGTCAGGGGCAGGCCGGCGCGCCAGGCCGGGGCCATGCGCCCGATGGAGTAGATGTCGTGCTCCGCGTCCCGCGTGGGCGGGATGGCGTGCATGACCGGAGTCTCGGAGCCCGGGGGCAAGACCTCGAGCTGCACGGGGCCACCGCCCCCGTAGGCGACCTCGACGGGCACCTGGTCCAGGTCGTAGACGGACTCGCCGTTGACGCTCAGGATCCGCGAGCCCCGCTCGAGGCCCGCCTTCCAGGCCGGTGAGCCGACCTCGACCCGGCCCACGATGGGCTCGACCGAGGGGATCCCGACCGCGAACAGGATCGGGAAGACCACCAGCCCGAAGGCCACGTTCATCAGCACCCCGGCGGAGTAGATGAAGAAGCGCTGGCCGACGGTCTTGGAGCCGAGCTCGTAGTCCTTGGCGGGCTGCCCGGAGTAGTGGCTCTCCTCGCCCGCCATGCGCACGTAGCCCCCCAGGGGGACGGCCGCGATCTGGTAGTCCGTGTCACCGCGGCGCCAGCCGAACAGCCGCGGGCCGAAACCCAGACTGAACACGTGCACGCGGACCTTACACATCCGCGCCGCCAAGAAGTGCCCGGCCTCGTGCACGAAGATGACCAGGCCGATGCCCAGCACCACCTGCAGGATGCGCCAGAGGGAGAGGAGGTCCATGTGATCTTGGGTCAGGAAACGCGCCGGCTCATACGGCGAGGGCGGCGACTTGTTCCCGGGCCAGCTCGCGGGCGATGCCGTCGGCGGCCAGGAGGTCTTCGAGAGTCGAGCAAAGCCCGGGGCGGCGGTCGAGGACGGAGGCGTTGATGCGCTGGATGTCCGTGAACTGAATGCGTTCCTCGAGGAAGGCGGAGACCGCCACCTCGTCGGAGGCGTTGAGCACGCTGCCCGCATCCGCCCCCTCCTCGACGCAGCGGTAGCCGAGCCCGAGGGCCGGGAAGCGCTCCAGGTCGGGCTCCTGGAACTCCAGGGTGCAAAAGCTCGCGAAGTCGAAGCCGGGGAGGGCCGCCGGGGCTCGCTCGGGGTGGTGCAGGGCGTAGTGGATCGGCCCCCGCATGTCCGGCGGGCCCATCTGCGCGATCACCGAGCCGTCCACGAACTCGACCATGGAGTGAACGATCGATTGGGGGTGGACCACGACTTGAATCCTCTCCCGCTCCAGGCCGAAGAGGTGGTGCACCTCGATCACCTCGAGGGCCTTGTTCATCAGGGTCGCCGAGCCGATGGTGATGCGCTCGCCCATGTCCCAGTTGGGGTGGGCCAGGGCCTGCTCCCGGGTCACCCCCGCGAGGCGCTCGGCGCTGAACTCCCGGAAGGGGCCGCCGCTGGCGGTCAGCAGGATGCGCCGCACCTTGCCCAGGTCCTCGCCGCGCAGGCACTGGAAGACGGCGCTGTGCTCGCTGTCCACGGGCACGATCTCGGCCCCGTGCTCCGCCGCCAGCTCCATCAATCGACGACCGGCCACGACCAGCGACTCCTTGTTCGCCAGGGCCAGGGTCTTGCCGCGCTCGAGGACACGCACGGAGGGGCGCAGGCCCGCGGCCCCGACGATGCCGTGGACGCAGACGTCGAAGGGCGCCTCGCCCAGCATCTCGAGCAGACCCTGCTCCCCGGAGAACAGGTGGCAGTCCGCCGGCAGGCGCCCGCTCAGGGCCTCGGCGGCGGCGGGATCGGTCAGGGCCACGAAGTCCGGGCGGAACTCCTCGACCTGGCGGGCCACCAGCTCCCAGGAGGAGCGGGCCGCCAGGGCTCTCACCCGCAGACCTCCCGCGGACTCGCGCACCAGCTCGAGGGTCTGGGTGCCGATCGAACCGGTGGATCCGAGCAGGGCGATCTCTTTCATGGCTCCGGCCGCGCCCGGGGGAGAATCCTCCATAGTGGCCGGCCCCGAGTTTAGGATGGCGCCGCGAGGATCGAAGCTCCCGTCCCGGAAAGGCTGCCGCCAGCGGGGGCCCCCGACCCGCCGCAAGCCACCATGTGGATGGACCACGCCAAGTTCTGCCCCCTGTGCCGGGCCGACCTGTCGACCGTCGTCGTCTTCGGACGGGAGCGTCCCCGTTGCCCGGACTGCGGCCTGGTGCTCTTCAAGAACCCGGCCTCGGCGGCCGCCGGGGTCGTGCTCGACGTGCGTCGGCGGGTGCTCCTGATCCGGCGCGGGATCGAGCCCTTCCTCGACCACTGGGCCCTGCCGGCGGGCTACCAGGAGATCGACGAGCACCCCCACGACACCCTGCGGCGGGAGATCCAGGAGGAGACCGGCATGCGGGTCGAGCCCGAGCGCCTGCTGGATCTGGTCTACGTCCCCGACGACCCCCGCAAGCCGGCCAACCTGGCGGTCTTCCTGTGCCGCGTGGTGGGGGGGGAGCTGCGGGCCGCCGACGACGCCAAGGAGGCGGCCTGGTTCGACTTGGACGACCTGCCCGAGCCGATCGGCTTCGACAACCGGGCGCGCATCCTCGAGCCGCTGCGCCGTGAGCTGGAGGGTCGGGAGATGGGGGACCGAATCGAATAGGATGCAGCTCTGCGGGCCGCTACAGTGGCCCCTTTCCCCACCAGCCCCCCGAACGATGGATTCCACCCCCCTGACCTACCGCGACGCAGGCGTCGACATCGGCGCCCAGGACGAGGCCCTGGCTCGGGCCAAGGAGAGCATCCGCCGGAGCTTCACCCCCGGCGTGCTGGGGGACGTGGGGCTCTTCGGAGGCCTGTTCGACCCCGAGCGGGTGGGCTGCGGCGGCCAGATCCTGGTGGCCAGCGCCGACGGCGTCGGCACCAAGCTCGACGTGGCCAAGCGCGCCGGCATTCACGACACGGTCGGGCGCGACCTCGTGCAGCACTGCATCAACGACATCCTGGTGCAGGGGGCGCGGCCCCTGTTCTTCATGGACTACGTGGGCACCGGGCGCCTGGACCCCGAGGTCGTCGCGGACCTGATCCGGGGCTGCGCCGAGGCCTGCGCCGACAACGGGCTGGCGCTCCTGGGGGGCGAGACCGCCGAGATGCCCGGGCTCTACGCCGCCGGGGACTTCGACCTGGTGGGCTTCATCGTCGGAGCCGTGGAGCGCGACAAGATCCTCGACGGCAGCGCGGTCCAGGCCGGCCAGCGCCTGCTCGGGCTCGCCAGCGACGGGCTGCACACGAACGGGTACTCCCTGGCGCGCAAGATCCTCTTCGAGCGCCAGGGGCACGGGCTCGACGACAGGCCGGAGGAGCTCGGCGGCGCCAGCGTGCAGGAGGCCCTGCTCGCGCCCCACCGCAGCTACCTCGACGCCTGCTGGCCGCTGCTCGAGGCGGGGCGCCTGCGGGCCATCGCCCACATCACCGGCGGGGGCCTGCTGGACAACCTGCCGCGGGTGCTCGGCGGTCGGCGCGCGGTCATCGACCGCGGCGCCTGGGCCGTGCCGCCCCTCTTCGAGTACCTGGTACAGGCCGGCGGCGTGGAACGCGACGAGGCCCACCAGGTGTTCAACATGGGGGTCGGCCTCGTGCTCGTGGTCGACCAAGAGGACGAGGCCGCGGTGGCCGCGGACCTGCGCGAGCGGGGCGAGGTCGTCTCGCACCTCGGCCACGTCGAGGACGCCGCTGACGGAGGCGGAGTGGTCTGGAGAGAGGACCTCGCTTGATCGGGACTCTCGTCCTGACCGTGGGCCTGCTCGGCCTGCCCCAGGACGGGCCTCCAGCTGTGGACGAGGTCCTGGCCCTCGAGCCGGGGCCGGAGCGCAGCCGGGCCCTGGGGCAGCTCCTGGGAAGCGTGGAGCCGGAGGGCCTGCAGCCCGTCCTCGTGGCGGCCTTCGAGGAGTTCATGCACCACAACAGGGCCTACCGGCTCGAGCTCTCCAGGCCCCTGGCGGAAGCCATGCACAGCCGGGCCGGAGCCACCTGGAGCGCCATGAGCCTGGCCCTGGTCTCCACCAGGGACGGGGACTCGGCCCGGGCCAGAGAGGTACTGCGGCAGCAGCTCGACCGCACCCCCGAGGGAGTCGAAGCGTACGAGCTACGTGAACGCCTGGGTCTCGCGATCCTGGGAGCAGGGCAGGAACGCCTGGCCCGTGCACCCCTGGGCGGCGCCTTCGCCCGGGGCTCCGCCAACGCCGGGGTGGTGCTCGGCCGCCTGGCTCTCTCTCATGGGCGCCAGGAGCGTGCCCGAGCCCTGTTCCGGAGTCTCCTGGACGAGGACCCCCCCCAGTCCTGGGCACTCCGCGGCTGGGGACTTAGCATGTTGGCCCCGCACAATCCGCGCAACCCGCGGAGCTCCCGGCCCTAGTCCCAAGTTCATGCCCAGCGACGCAGCCGTGGATCGACCCGCTCGCCGGCAACGCCACCCCACGCCGTGTAACCCCCTGACGAGAAGCCAGCTATGACTTCCATGCCGAGAACCCCGCTCCTGGCCGCGTCGGCCCTCCTCGCCCTCTGCTCCAGCGCCGCCCCTCCGCTCGCCTCGGCGCACCTGCCCTCCGCGCTGGAGCTGGACCCGGTCCTGAAGAACTCCGAGCACAAGAAGGTGGGGCGCCTGATCGGTGACTGCATCGAGGCCTACGTCAACCGGGAGGGGCGCCGCGATGCGGAGGAGGAGCTCAGCACGGCCATCAAGAAGAAGTGGACCAAGGCCGCGAAGGGGCGCGACCCCCTGGCCCTGTCCGACGACCTGGCCGCCTCCCTCTGGTATTCGATCGACTACAAGAAGGTCAAGGGGGTCAAGAAGGGCAAGATCGTCGACCTGGAAGTGCCGGTGGCCTTCTTCGGGGAGGACTACGTCGCCACCTCTGCGATCTGGACCCCGAAGAAGTACGACACGAAGAAGAAGTACCCCCTGGTGCTCTGTATCCCGGAGCCCGAGGAGAAGCCCGAGGCCCACCTCAACGACCACTGGGCGGACGGCGCACTGCGGGACAACGCGGTGCTCGTGGCACTCGACATGCCCGAGGACCCGTCCCTGTGGGGCGAGCTGGGCGAGCCCGGGAACGCGGCCAAGGCCGGCGGCGTGGGCATCCTCCTGGCGACCTTCGCCAAGGTGCGGGACAACTACGCGATCGACTTCGACCGTATCTTCCTCGCCGGCCGCGGGCCGGGCGTGGGGGCCGCCATGCAGATCGCCAGCCTGTCCCCCGACCGCTTCTGCGGCATCATCGGACGCACCGGCGACGCCGCCGACCTGGGACCGGAAAACCTGAGCAACCTGCCTTGCTACTTCGCGGGCGGGGGCAAGATCTCCAGCGACTTCGCCGAGCGCTCCACCGGCGAGGACCAGGCCGAGCGCGTGCTCGATCCGGCAGGCAAGCTCGCGGACGTCTGGGCCTGGATGCAGACCGTCTCCCGACGCTCGATCCCCGACGTTGTCCACCTGGTCCCCGGGAGCCCCTTCCCCAACAAGGCGTACTGGCTGGAGGTGCCCGCCAAGGAGTACGCCGAAGGGGCCAAGATCACCGCCACCGCCGACCGCGCATCGAACACGATCACAGTCGAGGCGACGGGCATCGACTCCTGCACCGTGTTCTTCAACGACGGGCTGGTGGACATGGAGCAGCCGGTCAAGGTCGTCTGCAACGGCATGGTCAACGAGGACAAGATCCCGCGCAACTTCGCCACGATGATGCAGCTGATCTACCGCGTGCGCAGTGATCCGGGTCGGGTCTACACGGCCTCGAAGGTCTACGACATCCCGGCCACGGAGTAAGGCGGACCCTGTGGGAGAGCGGGGGGGCACCCTCGGGCTGCTGACGATCGTGGCCGGCGCCGGCGCCGCCACGCTGGTGGTCGAGCTGGCCGCGGTGCGGGTCCTGGCGCCCTGGTTCGGGACCTCCACCACGGTCTGGACCAATGTGATCGGGGTCGTGCTGCTGGCGCTGGCCCTGGGATACGCCCTCGGCTCTCGCCTGGCGGCGCGCACCCACCCGGGCCGCGGACTGGGCTGGGCCCTGGTCGTGGCCGCGGGCCTGACCGCCTGGCTGCCGGCCCTGGCGCACCCCGTGGCGAGCGCCTTCCTACCCCAGGGCGTGACCCTCGACCGGGCCGCCGGGCTCCTGCACTGGGGGAGCCTGGCGGCGACCTTCGTCCTGTTCGCGCCGGCGGCCCTGGCCCTGGGCTGCGTCGGCCCCCTGGGCGTCGAGTGCCTCCAGCGTCTGCGCGGGGGACACGCGGGAACCGCCGGGGGAGCCGTGCTGTGCGCCTCGACCCTGGGCAGCCTCGTGGGGACCTTCGGCACCACCCACTACCTGGTGCCCGCCGCCGGCCTGACCAGCAGCTTCCGCCTGGCGGCGGCGGTGCTCCTCGCCCTCGGCCTGGTGACCCTCTGGGCCTACCGGGGCCGCCGGGCGGGACAGGTGGCCACGCTGCTCGTCGTCACCGGCTCGTTCTTCGGTCCCGGCTACGCCCCTCAGTCCCCGCGGGAGGGCACCCGCCTCCTGGCCGCGCGCCAGTCGCCCTACCAGGCCGTGCGCGTGGTGGAGTTCGAGGGGACTCCGGGCGGCCGGCGCCAGCTGCAGGTCAACGAGGGCTTCGACTCCTTCCAGTCTGTCTGGCAACCCGAGCCCGGGCTCCTGCCCCCCGGTCACTACTACAACGACTTCGCCCTTCCGCCCTGGTGGGACGGGGCGCGAGGCAGCTGGCGCGTCCTCGTGCTCGGCCTCGGGGCGGGCACGGCCTGGCGCGTGCTCGAGGGGGCCTTGCCCGAGGGGCTGACCCTCGAGGCCGAGGGCCTCGAGATCGACCCGGTGGTGGTGGAGCTCGCGCGTGAGTGGATGGAGCTGGGCGAGGACACTCCGGAGCGACGCGCCCACGGGGGCTGGGACGCCCGCGCCGGACTGCGCTACCTGGAGGGTGAGTACGACCAGATCGTGCTCGACACCTACGCCAACCAGATGGAGATCCCCGCCCACCTGTGCACCTCGGAGTTCTTCGAGGAGCTTGCGGGACACCTGCGGCCCGGGGGCTGGCTGACGATCAACATCGGGGGCTTCGGGCACGCGGACCCCGTGGTCGCCGCGGTGACCGCCACCGCCGCCGCGGCCTTCGGGGGCGAGGCCCTGGTGGCGCGGGTACCATTCTCGCGCAACTGCATCGCGCACCTGCGGCGCGGGGCAGAGCTGCCTCGCCCGGACACGGAGGCCTGGGAGATCGACCCGGCGGCCCCGGTGGCCCAGCTCCTGCGGGCCCTGGAGGTCCCAGGGGCGCTGCAGATCATGGGCGGTCCCTCGAGTAGCGGCGCACCCCTGCTGCGCGACGACCACAACCCCATCGAGCACCTGCAGCGGAGCTCCATCGCAGCGGCGGCCGAGGCCCTGGGCGCCCTCGAGGCCACGTCGCCCTGAGGGCGCGCATGAGACTCCCTCTGCGCTCCGCCCTGCTGCTCGCCGCCGCTCTCTTCCCGGTGGGGGAGGAGGCCGTGGCCCAGGAGGTGGGCCTGCAGGCCGCGGTCCGGCTCGCCGGCGAAGGCCGCCTGGCCGAGGCCCTGGAGGCGGCCCGCGGGGAGCCCGCGGACCTCGAGCGCGCCCAGGCCGAGCTCTACGTCCTGCACCACGCCGGCCAGCTGACGGAGGCCCTCGAGGCCGGGCTGAGGGGACTCGAGGCCACCCCCGGCGACCCGTGGCTCCTGGAGCGCTGCGCCTACGTGGCCCTCAGCCTCGGGGCGGGCGAGCTCGCCCTGGACCTCTGCGGGAAGCTGCGGGCCGTCGAGTCGCCCGCCGCCTGGGAGGGGCACGCCTGGATGCTGGAGGAGGCCGAGGGCCTCGTCGCGCAGCGCGAGCGGGAGAGCACGGCCCTGAGTCGCGCCCGCTGGACCGTCGCCCTCGCCTTGCTCGTCGGAGTGGGCGCGGCCCTCGCCGTCCGTCGGCGCCTGCCCGCCGACGGCTGAGGCTCAGAGCAGGTCGAGCACCCCGCGCCGACCGTCGGTCAGCGTGGAGGGCGGCAGGTTGTAGTGGACGTCCACCGCGAGCTTCGAGTTCCAGGGCAGATCATCTCCGTGGCAGACGACCCCCAGGGCCGCGGCGGCGAAGGCCCGGGAAGCCTCGGACACCTGTCCGTCCCCGAGGAGCTCCAGCAGCGGGTCGACCGAGCGCGCGTCGCCGACACGTCCGATGGCGAAGGCCAGGGCGCTCTGGCTCGCGAGGGTGCGGGCTTCCCTCAGAGCCTCCACGAGCTGCACCAGTACCGCCCGGTCTCCCAACAAGCCCAGGCCCGTGGCGAACTCGCGCACCAGGAGCGGCCTGGCGATCGAGCCCAACACCGCCTCCTGCATGCGCTCGATCTCGCCCGTGGCGCCGATCATCCCCAGCCCGACGGCGGCCTGGGCGCGCACTCGGGGGTCCGCACCGCCGAAGGCGCGCTCCGCCAGGAGCTCCTGGGCCTGGCCGTCGCGGGCCAGACCGAGGGCGGTCACGAGCGCCCCCACGTCCCGTGGGCTCCTGGAGCGCGCCAGGGTCTGGCGCAGAGCGGAGCCGATGGCCGTGGGCACCTCGCGGCCACTCTCGCCGAGGCGGTACGAGAGGATGCCGAGGGCCAGGATGGTCCAGGGTCGGGTCGTGCTCTTCCCGGCCACCAGGTCCTTCAGGAACCAGCTCTGGATCGGTTTCAGAGCCGAGCCCGCCTCGGGTCCTTGCCCCGGGCGCGAGGCGACCCGGGCCAGGGCGATGCGCGCCTGGTCCCTGGTCATGGCGTCCTTCGAGCCGAACAGCTTGCGTAGCCTGTCCCGGATGCGTCCGTCCATGTCATCCAGGTCGTCGTCCCCCAGGCGACCGAGGGCGATCACCGTGGCCCGCTGGAGGTCGCGGCTCGCCTTGCTGTGGTTCGTCAGCACGCTCAGGAGCACGGCGGAGACGGCCCGCTTGGGGAGCTCTCCGGCGCCGTTCGCGAGGCGCGCCAGGGCCACCGGGGCGTGCAGGCGTAGAGCGTCGCTGGCCCGCGACTCGGAGAACCACTGCAAGAGCCATGCGATCTGGGTCTCGCGGGTGCCGTTGGGCCTCGGCGGCCCGTCGTCGGGCTTGGGCCACGCCCCGCTGACCTCGAGGGGCACGAGGCCGTAGGAGAGCAGGCAGGCCGTCCCCAGGTCACGGGTCGGCGTGTCGTCCTGCTCGAGGGCCGCGGCCAGGTGAAAGAGCACGAAGCCCCGCACGTCATGACGCTCGCTCCGGTTTCCCAGGAGGCCCAGCCCGTAGGCGGCAAAGGCGCGGGTCCGATAGGGGACCTCGCGGCGCTCGACGAGCCTGCGCCCGCGCTCCGTGTCCTGCATGACCTCCGCCAGCACCAGGGCCGAGGAGTCGCGCCCCAACAGCCCCAGAGCCACCGCGGCGGTCTCCGCGATCTCCTGGTTGTCGTGGGAGAGGTAGCTCTCGAGAGTCCGGGTGAGGGGCTGCCCCTCGGACGGGTCGAGGCCGATCTTGGCCAGGGCCATCAGGCTGGCCGTGATCAGATCCTGGCTCTTCGTGCCCTCCAGGCCCCCGAGCAGCGCGGGCACGACCCGGTCCCGCAGCAGGTCCGCGTCGGGATCCGCCGAGCCGCCGGTCCTGCGCTGACCGAAGCCCAGGAAGAACTCGTCGTCACCGGTCTCCACCAGGCTGCCGCGGATGGCGCGCTTGAGCTGCAGGTAGGGATCGCGGTTGAAGGTCCACCACACACTCCAGTCGGTCACCGCGGAGCCACCCGACCCGAAGGGGGTCGAGGGGCCGCCACCGCCGGGGGGCGAGGGGCCGCCGCCGCCACCGCCGGGAGGCACGGTGGAGCCGGGGCCCCGGTAGACGCCCCCGTGGGGGCCACCGAGGGCCACTCCGGTCAGGAGCAGGGAGCAGAAGACGGTGCGAAGGCTCATGCGTTGTCAGCGTTCGGGACTGGGTGCCGCCGGGGTCATCCTAGCGCCTAGCAAGAAGCGGGCGCGGAGGAAGAGCCGCCCTGGGCGCCTCCAGGCGGGGCTGCGCCCGCTCCCTGACCTCGGTGGGGGACACAGGCCGTGCTGCTTCGCACGCCCCGCGTGCGGTCCCTGCAGCTCCCCGGGAACGAGGAACCGCCCGCACCCCCTTCAGGGTGCGGGCGGCTCCGTGGGAATTCCGTCGTCCCCGGCCGGCCGCTGCCGACCGCCGGGGAGCGCGGTTACAGGATGTCGAGCAGGCCCGTGCCGGACTCGCCCGTCAGGGTCGTGGTGTTCGCGCGGTAGTTGATGTCCACCGAGAACTTGGCGTTCCAGGGCAGCGGCTCCTTGTCCGCCACGATTCCCAGGGCGACCGCCGCGAAGCCGCGGGCGGCTCCGGTCTTGGTCTGGTCCTGGAGCATCGTCACCAGCGGATCCACCGAGCGTGCGTCACCGATGAAGCCCAGGGCCGAGGCGATGGCGGCCTGGGTCGTCAGGGTCTTGGCCTCGGCAAGCATGCCGACCAGCTTCCCGACCAGGGCCTTGTCGCCCAGGAGGCCGAGGGAGATGGCGGCCTGCTTGAGCAGCTCACCGCGGTACTTCGACTTCTCGACCACCTGCTGGATCGGCTCGATGGCGGTCACCGAGTTCATCAGGCCGAGGCCGATGGCGGTGTAGCCGCGCACGTCGTCGTCCGAC
The DNA here is from genome assembly GCA_964591315.1 of uncultured Planctomycetaceae bacterium. Taxonomy (GTDB): domain Bacteria; phylum Planctomycetota; class UBA1135; order UBA1135; genus JABACD01. The sequence continues at coordinate 31,259 of CAZQAT010000029.1, read as the reverse complement.
ATCGAGTCGAGCTTGTCCAGCAGGATCTTCTCGGAGTCCGTGTCGCCTGCAATACCACAGGCGATCGCGTAGGCGCCGACCTCGAGCTTCGTCTTGGTCTTCTGGAGCGCCATGCGCAGGGACTGGAGAGAGCTGGAGGACTGGTCGATGTTGTTGTCCGCCAGGCCGCGCTCCATGACGCCGATCGCGAGACCGGCCCACGGCTTGACCTGCGTCTTGCCCTTGGACAGCTGGTCCAGGAGGTACTTGCGCACGTCCTTGGCACCGGCGGTCGGGTCGTCCCCGTCACCGGGGCGGCCGCCGACCAGGCCCATGGCGATCACGCTGTAGTTCTTCACCTGAGCGTCGGCGTTGCCGGCGGCCTCCTGAAGAGCCCCGCGAATGGTCTTATCGGCCTTGTCGTCGTCCAGGTCGCCCAGCATGCCGAAGGCCAGCGAGGCGCTCTGACGCAGCTCACGGACGCCCACGTTGCCACGCTTGGTGACGTAGGGGGCGATCGCATCGACCACGCGGCCCTTGAGCTTCTTGTCGTCGACGCCCTCCATGAGCTTGACGATCGCCCGCGGCGCGTGGGCCCGAACCAGGTAGTGGCGGTCCTTGTTCTTCTCGTCCTGGAAGAACTCGATCAGGTAGTCGATCTGGGCCATACGGTCCTGGGGCCCCATCTCCTCCTCACCCTCGACCGGAGCGGCGGCGGGATCGGGCGCCGCGGCGATGTCCAGGGGGACCAGGCCCATCGCGATCACCGCGGCGACCTTGACGTCGCGGGTGCTCTCGCGGGGGGACTGGCAGATCTTCCAGAGGGTGTTGACGATCTTCTTGCGGTGCTCGGGATCCTGGGTGTAGTAACCGATCTGACCCAGACCGTAGGCCGCGAAGGCGCGGGTGCGGTAGTTCACGCCCGCCTCGGAGCCGACCATCCTGCGGCCGCTCTCGGTGTCCTCGAGCAGACTGATCAGGGTGTCGATCGAGTTCGGGTTGCCCAGGATGCCCAGGGCGACGGCCGCGGTCTCTGCGATCTCCTGGCTGCCGTCCTTCAGGAAGGGGATGATCAGCTGCTCGAACTGAGAAGTGCCATCCTCGGACTGGGCGTCACCGATCTTCGCGAGAGCGATCATGGCACCCGTCACGATGTCATTGTTCGTCTCGTTCTCGAGGGCCTGGATCAGGGCCGGGACGATGGTGCCGCGGATGGTCTCCTCGGAGGGGGCCATGGAGTCGCGGGCCTGGGTCTTCTGGCCGTGGCCGAGGAAGAAGTCGTCCGAGCCGGTCAGCGTGCTGTCGCTGTGGATGTGGCTCTTGAGGTTCAGGTACGGGTCCTTGTTGAAGCCCCACCAGAACTGCCACAGGGTCAGGTCCGCGCCGGCGCTGGAGGCCTGGGTCGTGGGGCCCTTGGGGCCGCTGTTGCCGGGGGCCGCGGGGCCCGCGGGGCCGGGAGTGTTCGGGCCGGAGGGACCGGGGGCCGAGGGGCCAGAGGGACCGGGAGTCGACGGACCACCGCCGCCGCCGCCGCCGCCGCCACCGGGCGGAACGGTGTCGCCAGGCCCGCGGTACGTCCCGCCGTGACCGGTGGAGACGTCCTGCAAGCCGATGGCTCCTGCGGCGAGGAGGGTGCCGAGCAAGACCAGCTTTTTCATGATGAGCTTCTGTTCTGGTTCGAAAGAGGGGATTCCCACAGGCATGTGCACATGCGTGCCCAGGACCTCGCAAGGGACATGCCAGGCGCGGGCCCAGGATCATTGAACCGCCCTGACGGCCCCTGCGCAACCGCTGGCGGGGGGCGGACTTTCGGGGGCTCGCGGCCTCGCGTACCCGATCCGTAGCACGCCCTCTCCCGGTGGTTACCCCATGCGGGAGGCGGATTCCCCCGACGACCGCCAGGGCCTTCCTCCGGGGCCCTGCAGTCGGCAGACTCCTCAGCGTGGACACCCTGGCCCTGGACCCCGTGAGAGATGGCCTGATGGGGGCCCTGCGGGCCCTCCAACGCGGAGGCGACCCTCTCCTCGAGGGCCTGGAGGTGGCCTGGCGGAGCCTCGGGGCCCGACGCGTCCTGTGGCGCGGCGCCGAGGAGGAGACCGGGGCGGCCCTGTGCGACGCTCGCGGGGCCCGCCGGGAGGCCGAGCTCCCCGACGGGCTGCCGGGGCGCTGGTGGCGTGCTGGGGGACCGGAGCGGCCCCGCCTCCTGGGCCCGCCCCAGCTCCAGCGGGAGCCGCATGCCCGGGCCGAGGGCCTCGCCTGGGCCCTGAGCGCCCGCGGAGTGCGCGCCGGATCCCGGCTCTGGGTGGAGGCCGACGACCCCGATCCCCTGCGCCGCCTGCCGGTCGAGGCCCTGGTGGAGGCCCTCGAGCACCTGACGGTCCTGGCCGAGAGCCGCGCCCGGCAGGCGGAGGTGCAGCGCCTCTCGCTCCTCGGGCAGCGGGCCGGCGGTGTGGCCCACGACCTCCGCAACCAGCTCAACCTGGCCCGGCTCCAGTACCGCAGTCTCCAGGTCCCCAAGGAGGGGGCCGCTCGCGAGCTCGAGGCCTCCCTGGCAGAGGCCGCGCAGCTGTGCCAGGTGTTCCTCGGCGGCCGCGCCGGCGGAGCTCATCCACGGCGCCCTCTGCGCGAGCTGTTGCGGGACGAGGCCACCGCGGCGGCGCGCCTCGCCGCCCGCGACGGAGAGGTCCAGGTCCTCGCCCAGTGTCCGGAGGAGCTCACCTGGGAGGCCGACCCGCGGCCCCTGGGACGCGCCCTGCGCAACCTGCTGCTGAACGCCATTGCGGCCTCACCGGCGGCGGGGCGCATCACCCTGCGGGCGCGCCGCTGGGGAGAGCATGGCCTCGAGCTCGCCGTGGAGGACGGCGGGCGCGGTATGGGCCCCGCCGAGCTGCGCCGCTTCCTGCGCGCCGGCGAGTCCCGGGGCGGAACCGGCTTCGGCACCGCCTCGGTCCTGGCCTGCGCCGAGGAGCTCGGTGCGGAGCTGCAGGTGGAGAGCATCCCCGGCGCGGGCACGACGGTGCGCCTGCGCCTGGAGGCAACCGGCGCCTAGCGGGCGCCCACGGTCACTCGGCCCCCTCGGGGCTGGTGAATGCCGCGCGCAGGTACTCGCGGTTCATGCGCGCGATGTTGCTGACGTCGATGCGCTTGGGGCAGGCGGCCATGCACTCGTACTCGTTGGTGCAGTTGCCGAAGCCCAGGGAGTCCATGGTGTCCACCATGTCGAGCACCCGCTTCGAGCGCTCGGGCTGCCCCTGGGGCAGGAGGGCCATCTGGGACACCTTGGCGCCCGTGAAGAGCATCGCCGCCGCGTTCGGACAGGCGGCCACGCACCCCCCGCACCCGATGCAGGCGGCCGCATCCATGGCCAGGTCAGCGTTACGCTTGGGCACCGGCAGGGCGTTGGCGTCCTGGGGGTTGCCCGTACTGACCGAGACGTAGCCGCCCGCCATCACGATCCGGTCGAGCGCGCTGCGGTCGACCACCAGGTCTCGCACGACCGGGAATCCAGCGGCCCGGAAGGGCTCCACGTAGATCTCCGCACCGTCTTCGAAGTGGCGCATGTGCAGCTGGCAGGTGGTGACCTCGGGGATCGGCCCGTGGACCTGACCGTTGATCACCAGGCTGCACATGCCGCAGATACCCTCGCGGCAGTCGTGGTCGAAGCAGACCGGCTCCTCGCCGCCGGCCACGATCCTGTCGTTGGCCACGTCCAGCATCTCCAGGAAGGACATGTGGGTCGAGACCTCGGGCAGGTCGACGGCCTCGAAGGCGCCGGCGGCGTCCGGCCCGGCCTGGCGCCAGAGGTGCAGCTTGACGCGGATCGTCTCGGGGTGGTCGGTGGCGCTCATTTGTAGCTCCGGGTCGCCAGCTTCACGTACTCGAAGGTCAGGTCCTCCTTGTGCAGGGTCGGTGCCTCGCCCACGCCCTGGAACTCCCAGGCCGCGGCGTAGGAGAACTCGTCGTCGTTGCGCAGGGCCTCGCCCTCGGGAGTCTGGTGCTCCTCGCGGAAGTGGCCGCCGCACGACTCCTCGCGGTGCAGGCCGTCCATGGCGAAGAACTCGCCCAGCTCGAGGAAGTCCGCCAGGCGGGCGGCGTGCTCGATGCCGGGGTTCATGTGATCGGACGTGCCCGGCACGTTGACGTCGTTCCAGAAGGTCTCGCGCAGGGCGCGGATCTCCTGCATCGCCTGCTGGAGGCCCTCCGCACTGCGGGCCATGCCGACCTTGTTCCACATGATCTTGCCCAGCTCGCGGTGGATCTCCTGGGCGCTCTTCGAGCCGCCGACGTCGAGGATCTTCTGATTGCGGCTGCGAGCGGCCTCCTCGACCTCGGCGAAGGCCTCGTGGTCGGTGGACACCTCCCCGCGCTCGCGGCCGGCGATCTGGGCCGTGATGGTGGACGGGATGACGAAGTAGCCGTCCGCCAGCCCCTGCATGAGGGCGCTGGCCCCCAGGCGGTTGGCGCCGTGGTCCGAGAAGTTGGCCTCGCCCAGGACGAACAGCCCCGGGATGGTGCTCTCCAGGTTGTAGTCCACCCAGAGGCCGCCCATGGTGTAGTGCACCGCGGGGTAGATCATCATCGGCACCCGGTAGGGGTCCTCGCCGGTGATCATCTCGTACATCTGGAAGAGGTTTCCGTACTTGGCCTCGATGGTGGCCCGGCCGTCCCGCGCGATGGCGTCGCGGAAGTCGAGCAGCACCGCCTGCCCGGTGGCGCTGACGCCCTGGCCCGAGTCGCACTCGAGCTTCGCGGCCCGGGAGGCCACGTCCCGCGGGACCAGGTTTCCGAAGGCGGGGTAGCGACGCTCCAGGAAGTAGTCGCGCTCTGCGTCCGGGATGTCGGCCGGCGGGCGCCCGTCGCCCTTGGCCTTGGGCACCCACACCCGCCCGTCGTTGCGCAGGGACTCGCTCATCAAGGTGAGCTTGGACTGGTAGTCCCCCGAGACGGGGATGCAGGTCGGGTGGATCTGGGTGAAGCAGGGGTTGGCGAAGAGGGCTCCGCGCTTGTGACAGCGCCAGGCGGCGCTGGCGTTGGAGGCCTTGGCGTTGGTCGAGAGATTGAAGACGTTGCCGTACCCGCCCGTGCAGAGCAGCACCGCGTCACCCGCGTAGCGCTCGTACTCGCCCGTGACCAGGTTCCGCACGACGATACCGCGCGCCTGGCCGTCGACGACTGCCAGGTCGACCATCTCGCGCCGGGGCAGCATACGGACCGTACCTTGGTTCACCTGACGCATCAGCGCCCCGTAGGCCCCGAGCAGGAGCTGCTGGCCGGTCTGCCCGCGGGCGTAGAAGGTGCGCGAGACCTGCGCGCCTCCGAAGGAGCGGTTGTCCAGCATCCCGCCGTACTCGCGGGCGAAGGGCACGCCCTGAGCGGTGGCCTGGTCGATGATGTTGCTCGAGACCTCCGCCAGACGGTGCACGTTCGACTCCCGAGCCCGGTAGTCGCCGCCCTTGACCGTGTCGTAGAAGAGGCGGTAGACGCTGTCGCCGTCGTTCGGATAGTTCTTCGCGGCGTTGATGCCGCCCTGAGCGGCGATCGAGTGGGCCCGACGCGGGCTGTCCTGGATGCAGAAGCACTGCACGTTGTAGCCGAGCTCGCCCAGGGTCGCGGCCGCCGAGGCCCCGGCCAGGCCGGAGCCGACAACGATCACGTTGAACTTGCGGCGGTTGGCCGGGTTGACCAGCGGCAGGTCGAACTTGTGCTTCGTCCAGCGGTCCTCGATGGGGCCGCTCGGGCACTTCGAGTCGAGCGGCTTCATCAGGATTGTCCTCCGAAGAACACGCAGAGCGGGAAGGCCAGGAAGCCCAGGCAGAGCACGACCGCCAGCCCCAGGCCCGCCTTCTCGATGATCGGGGTGTACTTGTTGTGGTTGAGCCCCAGGGTCTGCAGGGCGCTCCTGAAGGCGTGGCTCAGGTGCAGGCCGAGGGCCAGGATCCCGACCACGTATGCGCTGGCGCCGAAGGGCCGCGAGAGCTCGTAGTTCACGAGGGCCGCCATGCTGACGCCCTCACCCTTCTGCAGGCGGAAGTGCACCAGGTGCAGGATCAGGAAGCCCAGCACGAGGACCCCGGTCAGGACCATGGTGCGCGAGCCGGGCGTACGGGCACCGTGCGCCTTGTTGACCATGTAGCCCTTCGAGCGGGCCTTGCGGTTCTCCATGGTGACCCGCAGGCCGAGCCCGATGTGCACCAGGAACAGCAGAGTCAGGCCCACCTCTGCGATGGGCAGCAGCGGGTTGTTCCCGATCGTGTCCGCGTAGGTGTCGAAGGCCGCACCATCGGCGTCGGCGAAGAAGGTCAGGTTTCCGGCGAGGTGCGCGATCAGGAATCCGATCAGCGCCAGTCCCGAGAGGGACATGATCGCCTTCTTCCCGATGGACGAGTGCAGCGTCCGAGTCAGCCAACTGAGCATAGATGTCTCGGGAGGGTCGTGGGGCGCAGGTGAGGTGGGGGAGGCGCGGACCCGGCGCGGGCACCCCGAGCTGCCCTCGGGGGTCGTTGGGAACCGGCGCCAGGAAGCTAAGCCCAGCCCACGGATCCACCAACAGCGAGCACCCGTTTTTGGTCCCCGCGTGGGCACTCCCCGTGGCCGCCCGACCTCTCCCGGGGGGTCAGTTGTTCGGGAAGCCCTTGGGCTTCTTGGGCCCTGGACCCGCACCGGGGCCGCCGAGGCCGCCGGGGCCGCCAGGGCCGCCAGGGCCTCCCGGCGGCATGCCGGGGCCCGATCCCTCGAGGGACCGTTTGATCTCGTAGAAGCCCTCACCGAAGTGATAGGCCAGCCAGATCAGATAGCAGTCGATGTTCTCGACCGGGTCGTCGACCTCGAAGGCGGCCTTGCAGGTCAGATCGCAGGGCCGCTCCTTGTCCATGAAGCAGTACTTGGGCATTGCAGGCTCGGGGGGGGCGGGCCGAGAGCTTACCGGACGGGCCCCCGAATCCAGGGAGCCGTTCGCAGGGAGTCCGGAGATGACCGCACCAGCCGTCGCCGCCCACGGAGAGCGAGACCGGAGCCGGGACCTCGAGGGCGGACGCAGGGCCGGAAGCGGGCCAGCTCGGGGTCGAGGGCGCTCCCGGGCGCTGCAAGCCCCACTTGGTGCAACATAACGTACATTATCGGACCTCTAATGCGTGAGGAATGAACCGCCAGGCCGGTCCCTGGGTCTGGGACCGCAAGGAATCTCCCCGAGCTGCCGAAAGGAATCCCGAACCCCGAGACCCCGCTCCGATGAACAGAATCCTCCTCGCCGCCCTCCCGCTCCTCGCCGCCTCCTGCTTCGTGCACCCGGGCAGTCCTACCCAGGCCTCCCTGTCCGGCGGCGCCTACACCCAGGCGAGCCACAGCTACCAGCCGGACCTGCCCACCAGCGCTCCGCCCTTCGAGAAGGTCCACGCCAACTGGAAGCAGCGCATCGACCAGCCCTACGTCTTCGTCGAGTACGTGGGCTCCTACACCGAGACGGGCCGGCTGCTCCCGCTGGTCCACGAGGCCATGCGGAGCCGCGGGATCGTGCCTGTCGGGCCGCCCTTCGCGCTCTACTACGACGACCCGGGACGGGTGCCGGCGGACCAGCTGCGCTCCCGGGCCTGCGTGCCGGTGGACGTGCGCGTGGACGGCGACGACGCCCTCGGCTTCGACGTCCTGCCGAGCACCACGGTGGTCTACGCCTACGCCTCGGGTCCCTATCCCGAGGTCCCGCGTGCCTACCCCGGGCTCTACAGCTTCATGCAGAACGGCGGCTGGGTCGAGAGCGGGCCGATCCGCGAGACCTACCTGGTCTCACCGGCCGAGGTGGCCTCCTTCGACGAGCTCCTGACGGAGATCCAGATCCCGGTGCGCTTCGGGGGCTGAGGGCACCCACGCCCTAGGAACGCCCATTCGGGCGTGACGCCACCCTCAGGCCTTCGAGGTGCGCAGGGCAGCGGCCTCCGGCGGGTAGCAGCACGAGACCACGAACACCCCGTCCTGGCGGGTGTGTCCACGGAGCAGGTCGCCGCTCTCGAGCACCCCGAGCAGGCGGGTCTCGAAGGCGACCTCGCGCTCCTCACCGGCCTGGTCGCGCACCCGGGCGGAGCCCGCCGCCTCGGGGCGCAGGAACTCGAACAGCTCACCGTCCTCCTGCCCCTCCGCCACCAGGAGCGCGTTGGCCACCACGGCCCGGGCGAGGTTCTCCGACAGGTGCGCGAAGTGCTCCTCGAGAGGCTCGCGCAGGTCGTCGAGCCCCTGACTCTCCGCCGCCCAGCGGCCAAAGGCGCCGAGGGCCTCCACCAGGCGCTCGGCCTCGGCCCCGCTCTTCAGGCGACGACTCTCCGGGATCCAGAAGGTCGCGAAGCTGAGGAAGTCCCGGGCGCTCAGGTTCTCGAACACGCCGAGGCCCTCGGTGTAGCCGCCGAAGGCGCGCAGGCCCTCGTGGGCACGCCGACGCTCCTCACCATGCTCGCGCTCTGTCTCCCACAGGTACTCCTCGACCATGGCCCCCACCACGCCGGGAAAGTCGGGGGCCTCCGGGTCGTTGCCCTCGGTCTCCGGCTCGATGCCGAGGCGCCGCTCGAGCTCGCGGAAGGACGACTCCAGGTCGAGACCCGCGGCCCGGTCCCGGTCGAACTCCCGCAGGGAGTCGAGCACGGAGTCTCCCCCCCGTGGAGAGGCGGGCTGCTCCTCGGTCGCGCGACGTGCCCTGTCTCGGTGGAGGCCGGACCAGCCCTCGAGCAAGAGCGAGCGGGCCCGGTCCAGGTCGACGTCCGTCTGAAAGGCCAGCTCGTCGAGGATCGCCCCCACCGCGTCCCCCACTCCGGACACCAGCGCCTCAGGGCGCCAGGGCGTGCGGCGCAGGACCTCGATCCACTGGCCGACCAGGGCCGGAGCCACGCCGCCGGCGGCCAGCAAGGCCGTGAGCTCCTCGAGGACCTCTTCGGGGGAACGCTCCGGCTCTTGCGGCGGGGCCTCCGTCGAGCCCATGGCGAAGAACATGCGCTCGAGCTCAGCCTGGGACAGGCGCAGGATGGCCTGGGCGCCACCCTGGCGCATGCGCTCCAGGTCCCGGTGCAAGGCCGTGCGCAGCTCCGGATTGCGGAACACGCCCGCCGCGGGAGAGAGCAGGTAGGTTCCGTCTCCGACCGGGAAGACGCGCCCCACCAGGAGCTCGCCGACCGCCAGATCAGGGCTGTCCGCGGGGGTGCGCAGGTGAACCCGCGCCAGGCCCGCCAGCTCTTGCACGACGTAGGTGGCCTCCCCCCGCTCCAGGACCTCGAACACGCCCGTCCAGGACTCCAGCAGCAGCTCGGAGCGCTCTGCCGGCTCCTCCGCCAGCCCCTGCCGCCACTCGTCCCAGACCAGCTCGGCGACCGATCCCCGAGCGCCGCGGTCGAGCTCGAACAGGAACCACTCCAGGCGCCGGCGCAGGGCCGCCTCCTCGCTGCGCTCGTCCCCCGGCAAGAGCTCCGCCCCGTGGAAGTCCGGCGCACGGGCCTCGAACTCCTCCAGGAGCTCGGGGTGCTCCTGGAGCACACGCCAGAAGCGGGCCATGCAGGCCTCCAGCCAGGTCGTGTCGGTCGAGAAGTCCATGGTCTACGGGGGGCAGGTCACCGCGCTCGAAACGCGCGGGAAGAGATCCCTAATTGTAGACCGGGACCGTCGACCCGTCCCCCGTCCAACGCCGGGACTTGATGAGCGCGCGGCCCTTTGCTCGGCTAGGGGGACCTGCCCCAGCCCTCTTCCACCACCAAGCATGCTGCTCGAGATCCTGACCCCCCTCCAAGTCGACCCCGAGCCGGCGCAGGCCGGATTCGAGCTGAGCTGGATCGACTGGGTCGGAGTGGCCCTGGCCGGGCTGTTCACCCTGCTCGGTCTCCTGCGCGGCCTGTGGTGGCAGGTGATCCGGCTCCTCGGTCTGGTGAGCTCGGTCGCCCTGGCGCGCCTCCTCTCCGCTCCTTGGGGCGCCGCCCTGCAGGAGTCGACCGAGCTCTCGGGAGAGGTGGCCGTCGGTCTCGTCTGGGTCGGCCTGTTCCTGATCGGAATCGTGATCACCGCCGTCTTCGGGACCCTGGGCAAGAAGAGCCTGGAGGCCATGCAGCTGGGCATGGTCGACCGCTTTGGCGGCCTGCTGGCGGGCCTCGCCACGGGGCTGCTTCTCCACGTCGCCTGGCTCGTGGTGCTGGCCCACCTCGGACCCCAGCCCTGGACCGCCGAGCGCCTGGAGGGCACCTACAGCCGCAGCCTGCTGCAGGCGGTCACCACCCGCTACCCCGTCCTGACCAAGAGGGAGACCCACGCCACGGACGCCCTCTTCCAGTGGCTGGGCACCGAGCCCACCTCCGAGAGCGCGCCCCCTGAAGTGTCGCCCAATGGGGAACTGAAGGTCCGCTGAACTCGCTTCCCCCGGGCCGGGCTTGACCCCTGCCCGAGTTGGCTCCAGGCTGTTGGCCTGACAACTGGATCGCGAGCGCTGACGGGGAAGCAGGTGTGAATCCTGCACGGTCCCGCCACTGTGAGTCGTGCGCCGCGACGCTCTTGGTCCGCGCTCCGCGCGGACCGGTCACTGGAGCCGTGCTCCGGGAAGGCTGGGCGCCGCGGTCGGAGCGACGAGTCAGGAGACCCGGGGCGTTCGTGGAAACTCTCGACCCCGAGGACAGGGTCCCGTTTCCCGGCCGTGCGCAGCTCGCGCGATCCAGCGGCCACTGACGCGGGATGCAGCCTGCTGCACAGCAGGAGTCCATCGGGGCCGGTCTCGACCGAAGACCTCAACCCGATCCCGACGTGACGACTCCCGCCTCCCTGCTACGCCGCCTCGCGGCAGCCTCCATCTCCCTGGCCATACTGGCCCCCGCGGCCCTCTCCCAGGACACCATCGGTGACGGCTTCGCCGCGACTGCGAGCCAGCCCACTCCGGTGGCCTTCGCCTCCTACGCGACCCTCTCCGGCGGAGAGCGAGTCGTCTTCGACGGCCTCTCGATCGACCTCTACGACGCCGGCGGCACCTTCCTGCAGAACCTCGCCGTCCTGCCCGCCTTCGTGTTCAACTCCTTCGTCGAGGTGGACCCCGGCGAGACCTTCGCGGTGATCGGCGAGAGCAGCAACGGCGACGTCTTCAAGATCGCCCTCGACGGCAGCGGCCTCACCCCCCTGACGACCCTGGAGTTCAACTACGACGCCGCCTTCGAGGACGCGAACCACGTGATCGTCAGCGCCTCGCTGTGCTCGCTGACGAACCCCTTCGGCTGCGGCAACGACCTCGCACGGGTGAACACCGACACCGGCGCGACCACCATCATCGCAAGCGTACCTGGTCCTTCGGGGCCGGTGGCCTTCGACGAGAACGGCGACCTCTTCTACGGCCTGGTCGACATCACCGTCCCCAGCAACTCCCAGCTCATCGTCTGGGAGGCCAGCGAGCTGTCCGGGTCTCCCCTGCTCGACGAGGGTGATGCGGACGTCTTCCACGGCGGCCTCGAGTCGGCCACCTCCCTGGCCATCGATCCGGTGTTCGGCAACGTCCTCCTGGTCGAGTCGGTCTTCGGCGGCACCAGCCGCATCCTCGAGTTCGACGCAGCCACCGGCGCCCTGGCGGACGTGGTGGTCGAGAGCCCCAGCTACCTGACGAACGTCGAGTTGCTGCGGGGCGACAGCGCGGGGCACTTCCATGCCTACCAGCCGGCCGACGGGGTCTTCATGCACTACAACAACGGAGACATCGTCACCGTGCGGCCTCAGCAGCCCACGGCCACCCACACCCAGCTGGGGTCGGTGGCGACCTTCAGCATTCAGGGGGCGAAGCCCAACAGCGCCATGCTGCTGGTCTTCGGGGCCCAGCAGCTGGTCAACCCCGACTACTACAGCTACCAGCTGCAGTTCGACTTCCTGTTCCACTGCGCGGTACCGATCCAGAACCTGCGGCGCACGCCGCTCCTGATCCCCACGGACGCGAACGGGGACGGCACCTTCCAGTACTTCGACCCGGGGCACCTGGCGGGCAACTGGGCCTTCCAGGCGATCATCACCGACGAGTCGGGCCAGTTCATCGGCGGCAGCCAGTACGCCCTGAACTGAGCGCCCCGCGCCCATGGGGGCGCCCCGACCCTATCGGGCGCCTCCGGTATCGGCCCGCCGGCCCCCTCCCCCCGGGGGGGGGGTCGGCGGGCCCTCTTCGTTCCCGGTCCCTAGGGCACCGTGCGCAGGCCCTCGAACCAGTCGCAGGTGCGCCGCAGCTCCGGCTCGATGGCGCCGCGCAGGGTCATCGAGCTGACCTGGCAGCCGTCGCAGGCCCCGTGCATGCGCAGCTCCACCCAGCCGAACTCGTCGACTCGAACGAGCCGGATGTCCCCACCGTCGGCCTTGAAGTGCGGGCGCAGACGCTCCAGAACCGCCTCCACCTGGGCCACCTGCTCCGGGTCGCCAGAGGGCGTCGGCGCCCCCCCCCGCGAGGAGTTGGAGAAGGGCCAGGGCATGGGAGTGGACCAGGGTCAGCTTCCGGAGCGCAGCCAGGCGGCCGGCACACGCCAGCTCCAGCCCTCGCGCCGCACGTCGAGGCGGCACTCCGGAAGGCGCTCGGCGAGGCGCTCCCGCAGGCCGTGGAACCCCTCCTCCACGCAGCTCGAGCTCACCAGCACCCAGGAGTCCCCCTCCTCGAGCAGCTGCCACTCCAACCTGGAGCCCTCCTCGAGCCCGAGGGCCGCCAGCAGCAAGAGGGAGCCCAGTGCCCAGGGCAGTTGCCAGCCGTCGTGCACGTGGGGCGCCTGCAGCGGCAGCGGGTTCGCCGGCCGCTGGATCTCTCGACCCTCGCGGCGAGCCACGTCGGTCACCGCCTCCAGGACGAACCGCAGGCCCTCGGACTCACGCCGCTCCAGCAGCAGGTCGGCTCCGCAGGCCGAGGCGACCACCGCCATCAGGTAGCCGACGCGGTCCATGTCACCACAGGCGTCGGCCAGGTCCTCGCTACGCTCCGACAGCCAGTCGGTCGTCTCGCTGACCTTCCCCAGCGCCTGCAGGTTCGACAGGAGCTGGGTCGTGTTGTTCATGCGGTGCACGAGCACCGGCAAGAGGTGGTCGGCGAGGGGATCGCCTACGCACGATTCGATTTGGTGGTGGGCCAAGTCGGTCACTCCCTGGGGTCGGCTGAGGGTCCCCCCGCAGAGCCCTGTGGCCCTGCTGCTCCCCCGCTCCGCTCGTCACGTGGCCGAGGGGCGGGAGGGCACGGGGTTGGTACCAAGGAGGGGACTCGAACCCCTACTCCCTTGCGGGAAGTGGATTTTGAATCCACCGCGTCTACCAATTCCGCCACCCTGGCCACTGGGCAGAGGTTACGCCCTGCCCTCCTCGATGCAAGCGCGACGCCGGCGGGCCCAGAGGCCTCAATCCAGGGCCGGGATCCCGCAGGCCTCGAAGGCCAGCCCGATCCCTCGCCCCACCCCCTGGGCCCCGGCGGCGTAGCGCAGGGCCGAGAGGATCCCGGCCGAGAAGGCCTCTCGGCCGTAGGTCTCGTGCACCAGGCGCAGCACCTCGCCGCGGCCGCCGAAGGCCACCTCCTGGTTGGAGAGCACCCCCGGCAGGCGCACGGAGTGGATCGGCAGCGTGCCGCCCGCCACCTCGTCCCTGGCGCGGGCCATGCGCTCGGCCGTGTCGAGGGCCGTGGCCGAGGGCGCGTCGCGCTTGTGGATGCCGTGGCGCTCGACGATCTCCGCGCGCCGGAAGAAGCGCGCGGCCTCCTCGGCGGCCCGCTGCTGGAGCCAGATCCCGGCGGAGAAGTTGGGCACGATCAGGCCTCCCAGGCCCAGCTCCCGGGCCGCGCGGTCGAGCTCGCACTCCTCCTCGGCCGTCACACCGCTGGTGCCGATCACCGGGCGCAGCCCGGCCTCCAACAGCAGCATGCCGTGCTCGCCTCCGCAGCCGGCCACGGTCAGGTCGAGCCCGAGCTGCGCGCCGCTCCGCGCCAGGTGCGAGCGCTCGACCTCCCCCCTGCCCAGGGCGGCCACCACCTCGAAGTCGGGATCAGCGTTCAGCAGCGCCACGGAGTGGCGTCCCATGCGGCCCTGGGCACCCAGGACCGCCACGGTCAGGACCCGGGGCACGTCGGAACCGTCGGCCGGCATGCCCCCCAGGCTAGCGTTTCGGAAGCCCCTGGCGGTCCCGCTCGTACAGATGTCCGCCTTCGGTTCGACCTGGGGAGAGCGGAGCAGCGGCCAGGAAGGCCTCCTCGTCCTCCGCCAGGAGGGGGTCCACCTCCACGGGAACGAGGCCCTCCTCGTCCTGCGGCGGTAGCTCCAGGCCAGCGGAGCGGGCCCAGCCGGCGAACAGGCCGCACAGATCTCGGCGGACGGACCGCGGCGAGTCCTCGCCCTCGGCATTCTTGACCGGGCTGAACTCCAGGGCGCGCTCGACCTCCAGGGTGACGCTCGCGGGGCTACGCCCCAGCGCGTCGAAGATGAAGGTCTCGAACTTGGCGCCATCGACCTCCTCGGTCTCGCCTCCTGAGCCCAGCACCTTCATGCGCTTGCGCGCCACGTGCCAGGGCAGCTCGAGCCCCTCCGCCGTCAGCTCCTCCGCGAAGTCGAGGGCCAGGACGTGGGCGGCAGTGTTGCCAGCGCCGAAGAGCAACTCGCCGGCGGCGTCCCGGGCCTCCCGCAGCGGGTCCGGGAGGTCGGAGTACTCGATGCAGCCGAGCTTCCCGTCCGCGCGGCCGATCACTCCGACCTTCTCGCCCGCGTCGCGCTTGCGCACCACCTTGGTCGACATGCGCGCCCCAGCCAGGTCGTGCAGGCCGATGAACAGGGCGTCCGCCGGTCGCACCAGGGGGTTGTCGACCTGGAAGTAGGAGAACTGCCGGATGCCGCGCCCGCGGGCGTCGGCCAGGCAGCCCGAGCTGGCCAGCGCAGCCAGGGTCCCGCCGTGTCCGTTCGGCGCGAGGAAGAGAGAGTCCCGGGCCGCCATCAGGATGCGCCCCTCGAGGTCGAGGGCCGGGATCATGGCCTGGGAGAAGAAGGCCACCTGCTCAGGGTCGAGGCCGAAGTGGCCGTGCTGCTCGAAGAAGGCGCGAGTCGCTCCGTCGTTCGCGGCGGAGGTCATCACGTACCAGAAGATCCGGCAGCCGTGGCGCGCCTCGGCCGCACGGAGGCGCCGGGCGTGGAGCTCGAAGAGAGAGCGCCCGCTCACCGGGCCGACCCCGAAGGCGCCCTTGGGGCCGTCGTAGCCCAGGCGCGAGGCCTGCCCACCGGCGACCAACAGGAAGGCCACCTGGCCCGCCGCCAGGAGCTCCGCGCCCCGGGCGCGGGCCGCCTCGGCCGCCGCCTCCTGCTCCCCGCTGCGCTCCAGGGGGAACAGCTCGGGGGGCTGAAAGTCGATCTCTGCCGTCTCGTCGGGAGCCTCGCCCGTCAGCAGCGCCGCCTGCTGCTGGACCAGGTCGAAGTCCACCTCCGCCAGCTGGCCCATGAGGCGCCTTCGCCCCGCCTCGTCCAGGTCGCCCCAGTGGGTGAAGACGTGCTCCTGGCCATGGGCGGCTGCGCGCTCGCGCAGCTCCGATTCACCAACACTCATCGAGTCTAGCTGTAGTTCAAGGGGCGAGCGGCGCCGCCCGGGTCTAGCTCAGTTGCCAGAGACGCTGCTGTCCACGGAGAGGCACTCGAAGAGGTGCTCCACCAGGTGTACCAGGGCCTCGATCTTCTTGTCCTGCATCACCTGCCGACGGACGATCGACTCCACCAGCGGGGGCAGGATCGCCTCGCGCGTGTAGTTGTTGATCATGTTGATGATCTCAGCGCGGGGAGCGTCGGGCAGCTTGTGGAAGTGATAGCGATACTTCTGCTGCAGCACGTCCTCGGTGATGTGCAGGCACTCGGCAGTGATCTCCTCGATGGACACGGGGTCATGCGTCGCGTGGAAGACCTCTTTCTTGTACTCGTGCAGCAGCTCTTTGAACTTGTCTTGCAATGCGTGGCTCCTCCCGGCCCGCGTGAGGCCGAGGATGTGAATCAGGTTCTGTGGGGGTGGGGATTGAGCTGACCGGCGAGCTCAGTCGAGCTGGCCGATGCAGATGGAGACATTGTGGCCCCCGAAGCCCAAGGAGTTGGAGAGGGCGTTGCGCACCGTCTTCTCGCGGGCCGCGCCGGGCACGTAGTCCAGGTCGCAGTCGGGGTCGGGGGTCGTGTAGTTGCGGGTCGGGTGCACCACGCCGTGGTGCACCGACAGGGCCGTGGCCACCAGCTCGACCGCCGAGGAGGCGCCCAGGAGGTGACCGACCATGGACTTCGTGGAGGAGACCACGAGCGAGTCCGCGTGGGCGCCGAAGGTGCGGCGGATGGCGCGGGTCTCGATGGCGTCGTTGTAGGCGGTGCTGGTTCCGTGGGCGTTGACGTAGTCCACGCTCTCCGCGGCCACGCCCGCCCGCTCGAGGGCCAGGCCCATGGCCCGCGCGGGCCCGATGCCGTCCTCCTTGGGCGCCGTGATGTGGTAGGCGTCGTCCGTGGAGCCGTAGCCCTTGACCTCGGCGTAGATGGTCGCGCCGCGGGCCTTGGCGTGCTCGAGCTCCTCGAACACCAGCAGCCCGCAGCCCTCCCCCATCACGAAGCCGTCACGGTCCTTGTCGAAGGGCCGGCAGGCGGCGCCGGGGTCGTCGTTGCGGGTCGAGAGGGCCTTCGCCGAGCAGAAGCCCGCCAGGCCCAGGGGTGTCGTGGCCGACTCGGCTCCGCCGGTCAGCACCAGCTCGCACTCACCCGACTTCACCGACTGCCAGGCCATGCCGATGGCGTGGCCGGAGGAGGCGCAGGCGCTGGAGGTGGTGAAGGCAGTGCCCAGCAGGCCGTGCTCGATGGCCACCTGGCCGCTGACGGCGTTGGCCATGATGCGCGGGATGAAGTGGGGGCTGACCCGCCGGGCGCCCTTCTCGCCCATGACCAGGTGCTGCTCCTCGATCCCGGTGATGCCGCCGATGCCGGTCCCGATGATGGTGCCGTAGGTCTCGCGGGTCGCCTCGGGCAACTCCTTGACGCTCTCCAGCCCCGCGTCTCGCAGGGCCTCGCCGGAGGCCATCAAGGCCCACATCGTGAAGGGATCCAGCTTGCGCTGCATCGGCTTCTCGAAGTGCTCGCTCGGGTCCCAGTCGACGCAGGCCGCGATCTTGGTCGAGTGGCCACTGACGTCGAAGCGCGTGATGGGCCCCACGCCGTTCTCCCCCTCGAGCATGCGGCCCCAGGAGGTCTCCACATTCAGCCCCAAGGAGTTGACGGTCCCCAGGCCCGTGATCACCACACGACGCATTCCTTCCTCCTCACGGTTGTCCTCTCGATCCTCGCCGGCCGACGGGCCAGACTCCAAGAGGGCTCCGGGGGGGCCGGTCCGACACCCCGCCGGCGCCCGCCGTCCTTGCGGTCGACGTGCACGGCGGGGCCCAGGGGGCCCTCCCCCGAACCTCTCCGGCTACAGCTTCGAAGTGATGTACTCGACCGCGTTGCCGACGGTCTGGATCTTCTCGGCGTCCTCGTCCGGGATGGACACCTCGAACTCGTCCTCGAGCTCCATCACCAGCTCCACGGTGTCGAGCGAGTCGGCACCGAGGTCGTTGATGAAGGAGGTCTCCGGAGTGATCTTTTCGGCCGACGAGCCCATCTGGTCACAGACGATACGGACAACGCGGTCTTGGATGGAAGAGTCGCTCACCTTGGTACTCACTAGCGGTTGATGGGTTTTGGGAAGGCGTCCCGGCCGAAGGGTTCGCGCGGACAAGGTTGCGCGGGTCGCGGCCGTCGGGAACGCATGGGTGTCTGTCGTCGGGAAGACCTCAGAGGGAGAGCCCGCCGTCCACGACGAGGGTCTGGCCCGTGATGTAGTCACCCCCCGGGCCGAGCAGGAAGTCTACCGTGTCGGCGATCTCCTCGGCTCGCCCGATCCGCCCCAGGGGAATCGACTCCCGCAGGGCGCTGGCGGCCGCATCGTCGATGGCGGCGGTCATGTCGGTCTCGATGAAGCCCGGGGCGATGGCGTTGACGCACACGCCGCGGCCCGCCAGCTCCTTGGCCAGGGAGCGGGTCAGCCCGATCACGCCGGCCTTGCTGGCTGCGTAGTTCGCCTGGCCCGCGTTGCCGGTCAGGCCCACCACCGACGCGATGTTGATGACCCGGCCACGAGCCTTCATGAGCGGTCGGGTGGCGGCCTTCATGAAGTTCCAGGCCCCCTTCAGGTTGACGTCGATCACGCGGTCGAAGTCCTCCTCGCTCATGCGCAGCATGAGCTGGTCACGGGTCACTCCGGCGTTGTTCACCAGGATGTCCAGCCCCCCCAGCTCCGCCTGCACCTCCTTCACCAGGTCGGTCACGGCTGCGGTCGAGGAGACGTCCACGCCCCAGGCCCGGTGACCCTCGCCGTGGGCCCCGCAGGCCTCCACCGTGGCGGCGCAGTTCTCGGCCGAGGTGGCCACGCAGGCGACCCGCGATCCCCGCTGGGCCAGGCGCTCGGCGATGGCGCGGCCGATGCCTCGGGAGGCACCGGTGACGACGGCCACGCGGCCGTCGAGGGGTCGGGAGTCGTCGGAAGGGGTGGAGGTCACGGGCTTCGGTTCGGTGGGGATTCCTGGGGTCAAGGGTAGTCGACCGGGGGTCTGCGGGCCATAGGGCGGGGGTCACCGTCCCGGGGCCAGCCCCAGGACGGGACGCAGGCGGCCCTCAGCCGTCGAGCTCCGCGGGGGTGGCGACGGAGCGCACCACGGCCTCCCCGTCGATCTTGCGCAGGATTCCGGCCAGGACCTGGCCGGGGCCCGGCTCGATGAACTCGCGGTGGCCCGCCTCCAGGGCCCAGCGCATGGACTTCTCCCACAGGACTGGAGCGCAGACCTGGGCCGCGAGCTGGCTGCGGATGGTCGCGGGGTCCTCCACCGGACCCCCGTTGACGTTGCTGAGGAAGGGGATGCGCGGCGCCCGCAGCTCCACCTCCTGCAGGGCCGTCTCCAGGCGCTCGGCCGCGGGCCGCATGCACTCGCTGTGGAAGCCTCCAGCCACCACCAGGCGCCGGGCGCGGCGCACGCCGTGCTCCTTCGCGGCGCCCTCGACCCGCTCGAGGGCCGCCAGCTCGCCGGAGACGATCACCTGGCCCGGGGCGTTCAGGTTCGCCACCGAGCAGATGCCCGCCTCGGAGCCCACCTCCGCCAGGGTGCGGGCGGTGGCCTCGTCGGCCCCCATCAGGGTCAGCATCGAGCTCGGGATGGCCTCGCTGGCGGCCTGCATGGCCTCGCCCCGCAGGCGCACCAGGCGCAGGCCGTCGGCGAAGTCCAGGGAGCCGGCCACCCACAGGGCGGTGTACTCGCCGAGGCTCAGGCCGGCGCAGACGCCCGCGGCTGAGAGGTCCAGGCCCCGCTCCGCCAGCACCCGCAGGATCGCGACGCTGGTGGTGAAGATCCCGGGCTGGGCCACGTCGGTGCGATTGACGTCGTCACCCCCGCTCCAGCAGGTCTCACTGAGGGGGAAGTCGAGCACCTCGTCGGCCTCCGCGAAGGTGTCGCGGGCGACGGGGAAGGCCTCGCACCAGTCGCGGCCCATGCCCTCGTACTGGGCGCCCTGTCCGGGCAGCAGGATTCCAGCTTCAGTCAACGCTCACTCCGTGGGGTTGAGGACCGGTTGTTCAGAGGAGATCGGAGGGCTCGCGGGCCTACCAGCGCACCAGGGCCCCGCCCCAGTTCAGTCCGGCCCCGAAGGCGCACATCACGAGCAGCTTGCCGCGCTCGAGCTTCCCCTCGGCCTTGGCCTCGTCGAGGGCGATCGGGACGCTGGCGGCGCTGGTGTTGCCGTACTTCTGGATGTTGACCTGGACCTTCTCCATCGGGATGCCGAGCTTCTCGGCCGCGGCGTCGATGATGCGCAGGTTCACCTGGTGCGGCACCACCAGCCCCAGCTCGTCCGCGTCGTGGCCTTCGAGCATCTCGCCCACCGTGCGCGCCATGGTGGTCACCGCGAAGCGGAACACGTCGCGGCCCTGGACGCGGATGAACTGCTCGCGGCCGGCGACGGTCTCCTCACTCGAGGGGCGCCGCGAGCCCCCGCCGGTCATCTGGATGAACTCGTAGCCCGAGCCATCCGAGCCCAGGCTGACGCGCAGGATCTCGCCCGGGCCACCGGGGGCCTGGGCCTGGAGGACGACCGCCCCGGCGCCGTCGCCGAACAGGATGCAAGAGGCGCGCTCCTCGAAGTCGATGAAGCGCGAGAGGCTCTCGGCGCCGATCACGAGCACCTTCTCCGCGCGCCCGGCGCGGACGGCGGCCTCCCCCACCGAGAGGGCGGTCACGAAGCCCGTGCAGGCGGCGCTGACGTCAAAGGCAGCGGCGCGCGGCGCCCCCAGGGCATCCTGCACCTGCGGCGCGCAGGCGGGCAGGTACTGGTCCGGGGTGACGGTGCCGACCACGATCAGGTCCAGGTCCGCCGCGGCAATGCCGGCGTCCTCGAGCGCCCGGCGAGCGGCGACGATGCACAGGTCGCTGGTGGCCTCCTCGGGGGCGGCGAAGCGCCGCTCCTGGATGCCGGTGCGCTGGACGATCCACTCGTCGCTGGTCTCGACGAACTGCTCGAAGTACGAGTTGGGGACGACCCGTTCAGGGACGTAGTGACCGGTCCCGGCGATGCCGACCTCTCGAGCTTCACTCATGCGGTGTCTCCTGATGCCTCAGTGGCTGGTGCCCCTCGCGAACCGTTACAGGTCCGGCCCGGAGCATGTACCAAGGCGCCCCCCGGTTCAAGCCAGCCGGCACGCTCCCGGGCGACCCGGCCCCTCAGGGGCTGGTGCCCTGCCCGTGCTCCTCCGAGGCCTCGGCGACGCCCCGCACGATCCCGGCGTTGACGTCCGCGTCCAGGGCCCGCGCCGCCAGGGAGAGGGCATTGGCCACCGCCACCTCGTCCGAGCGCCCGTGCCCCACCACGGCCACGCCGGCCACGCCCAGGAGCAGGGCGCCCCCGTACTCCGCGTAGTCGATGCGGCGCTTCACGTTGGCCAGGACCTCGCCGCCCCAGTCGACGCCGTGCTGCTTGCACTCCCCGAGGACCTGGCCGAGCAGGAAGCCCGCGAAGCCCTCGAGCAGCTTGAGCACGACGTTGCCGGTGTAGCCGTCGGCCACGATCACGTCGGCCTTGCCCTGGAACATGTCGTTCCCCTCCACGTTGCCCACGAACTCGAGCCCCGACGCCCGCAGCAGCTGGTGGCTCTCCTTGAGCAGATCCGTTCCCTTGCTCTCCTCCTCGCCGATGTTGAGCAGGCCGACCCGCGGGGCCTCGCAGCCCAGGCACTCGCGGGCGTAGACCGTGCCCATCCAGCCGTAGTGCAGGAGGTGCTCCGGCTTGGGGGCGATGTTGGCGCCCATGTCCAGGACGGTGATCGGGTGCCCGCCCAGGTCCATGGTCACCGCGATGCCCGGGCGCTTGACCCCCGAGAGGGTCCCGAGGCCCCGGGTCGCGGCGGCCACCAGGGCGCCGGTGTTGCCCATGGAGACCAGGGCGCCGGCGGCCCCCTGGCCCACGGCGCCGACCGCCCTGGCGATCGAGGAGTCGCGCTTGTTGCGCAGGGCCGCCGCCGGGGCGTCGGTCATCTCGACCACCTGGGAGGCGTGCAGGACGTCGAACTCCTGGTCGGCCCCCAGCTCGAGCAAGCCGGCCCGGATGCGCTCCTCGTCCCCGACCAGCAGCAGGCGTTCGGGGGCCAGAGGCGCGGGCTGGGCCTCCGAGCAGACACGAAGCGCGCCCCGCAGGGTCGCCTGCGGGGCGTTGTCGCCGCCCATCACGTCGAGGGCAATGCGCTGGTCGTGCATGAGACGGTCGGGGCCTCCGGGACCGCGGCGCGCTGGGGGCCCGGCAGAGCCGGGGGTCCTAGAACTCGTCCTTCTCGAGGACGGCGGTGCCCTTGGCTCCCCCCTTGTCGAAGCCGTAGTAGCCGCAGCTATCGCAGACCCGGTGCTGGCGCACGGCGGCGCCGCAGCGGGCGCAGTGGTGCGGCGGGCTGACCGTCAACGCGAGGTGCGAGCGCCGGATGCGCTTCTTGTGCTTGGAGATGCGACGCTTGGGGTGTGCCATGACGAAGGAGACGGGCGCCGGGAGGGGCGGCGGCCTGCGATGTGAGGACGGTGGGTGGCCGGAAGGAGCCGATTCCCACCGGAGAAGCGCAAGAGGCTAGCTCCCGCCCGGAGGGGTGTCAACGACCCCCGGGGCAGGGATGTGCTGGCGGGTCATGGGGTTAGGAGGATCCACCCGCGGCGGGGAGCATCGGCCCGGGTCAGGCCAGGGCCTCCTGCAGGGAGGAGCGCGCCCAGGAGACGGCCTTCTCCACCTGGCTGGCGTCCGTGCCCTGGCCCTGGGCCCGATCCGGCCGACCGCCGCCGCCGCCCTTGAGCTCCGCGCCCAGGGACCTGGCGAAGGGCCCGGCCTTGAGGCCCTTGTCCTGGGCCGCGCCGGTGGAGAGCACCTGGAAGGGCACCCGGTCCCCCTCGCGGCCGAGGAGCACCACGGCCAGGGAGTCGGACAGGCTGGCCACGCGCCCCGCCAGCTCTTCGAGCTCCTTGCCCCCCAGGTCGGGAGCGTCGAAGACCCCGGTCAGGACACCGCCCTGGTCGGCGAGGGCCGCCTTGGCGCCCTCGAAGGCGGCGCTGACGTCGCCGGAGGCGCTGGCCTTCTTCTTCTTGCTGGCCTCCTTGAGCTTCTTCTGCAGGTCCTCGATGCGCGGCAGGACCTCCTCGGGCTGGGTCTTGAGCGCCAGGGCCGTCTCCCGCAGGCGGCGGCGCGAGGTCTGAAGCTCCTCGAGGGCCGCCTCGCCGGTGATGGCCTCGATGCGGCGCACGCCGGCGGAGATGGCCCGCTCGGAGAGGACCAGGAAGGTGCCGATGTCCCCGGCGGCGCGCACGTGCACCCCGCCGCAGAGCTCCGTGGACCAGCCGCCCACGTCGACCACGCGCACGCGCTCGTCGTACTTCTCGCCGAAGAGGGCCACCACGCCGCGGGCCTTGGCCTGCTCCAGGTCCTCCAGGGTCGTCTCGACGTTGGCGTTCTCGAAGGTACGGCGGTTGACGATCCCCTCCACCCGCTCGACCTCCTCGGGGGTCATGCCGGAGGGGTGCGTGAAGTCGAACCGCAAGCGGTCGGGCCCCACGTAGGACCCCTGCTGGACCACGTGGTCGCCGAGGACCTCGGTCAGGGCCCTGTGCAGCAGGTGCGTGGCCGTGTGGTTGCGGGAGATGGCGGAGCGGGCCGGAGCATCGACCTCGGCGCGCACGGCCAGCCCGGCCGCGGGGCTGCCGCTGGCCTGGCCCAGGTGGACCACGATCGGCCCGGCCTTCTTCGTGTCCGCCACGCAGAAGGAGAAGTCCTCGCCCTGGACCACGCCGCGGTCGCCGCACTGGCCCCCGGCCTCGGCGTAGAAGGGAGAGCGCTCCAGCACCAGGCGGTCCGGCCCGTCTCCGCCGCCGGCGAAGAAGGCCGCCACGGTCGTGTCGAGGGCCGTGGCGAGCTCGCCGGCGTCGTGGTAGGTGGACTCGGTCTCCCCCAGACCCTCGGACTCCTCGCCCGAGAGCAGCTGCTTGAAGGAGCCCGTGGACTTGCTCGCCTCCTGGTGCTGGGCCTCGGAGGTCTTCCAGCCCTCCAGGTCCACGTCGAGCCCGCGCTCCTCGGCCATCTGCTCCACCAGGTCCTGGGGGAAGCCGTAGGTGGCGTAGAGCTCGAAGGCCTCGTCCCCCGGCAGCTGCTTGCCCCCGGCGCCGGTGACGCGGCCCGCGAGCTTCTCGAACTCGTTCAGGCCCTTGCCCAGGGTGCGGCCGAAGGCCACCTCCTCCTTCTCCAGCGTCAGCTGGATGTGCTCGAGCCGCTGGGGAATCTCGGGGAAGGCAACCCCGAGCACCTCGGACACGGTGGCCGCCACCCGGTGCAGGAAGGGCTCCTCCATGCCGAGGGTCTGGCGCCCGAAGCGCGCCGCGCGCCGGATCAGGCGCCGCAGCACGTACCCCCGGCCGGTGTTCGAGGGCGTGGCCCCGTCGGCGATGGCGCTCGACACGGCCCGCACGTGGTCGGCGATGACCCGGAAGGCGACCTTGGTAGGCTCGTCCGCGGTGCCGTAGTCGCAGCCGACGACGGACCCGGTCGTCTCGAAGATCGGCGTGAAGAGGTCCGTGTCGTAGTTCGAGTGCTTGCCCTGCAGCACGGACAGGATGCGCTCGAAGCCCATGCCCGTGTCCACGTGCTTGGCGGGCAGCTCCTTGAGGCTCCCGTCGTCCTGGCGGTTGTACTGGATGAAGACCAGGTTCCAGAGCTCGATGAAGCGCTCGTTGCCCGCGTTGACGCCGATCTCGGGGTCGGCGCCGTCCAGGGGGTCCGAGCCCGGGCCGCCACGGTCGATGTGGATCTCCGTGCAGGGTCCGCAGGGGCCCGTGTCCCCCATCTCCCAGAAGTTGTCGGCCTTGTTCGCCCGCAGGACGCGGTCCGGTGAGACGCCCGCCTTCTCGATCCAGATGCGCTCGGCCTCCTCGTCGGCGGCCAGCCCGTCCCCGGCGTCCCCCTCGAAGACCGTCACCCAAAGGCGCGAGGGATCGAGTCCCCAGACCTTCGTCAGGAGCTCCCAGGCCCAGACGATGGCGTCCTCCTTGAAGTAGTCCCCGAAGGACCAGTTCCCGAGCATCTCGAAGAAGGTGTGGTGGTAGGTGTCGCGCCCCACCTCCTCGAGGTCGTTGTGCTTGCCGGAGACCCGCAGGCACTTCTGGGTGTCCACGGCGCGGGTGTAGTCCCGCTTGCCCGTGCCCAGGAAGACGTCCTTGAACTGGTTCATCCCCGCATTGGTGAACAGGAGCGTCGGGTCGTCGGCCGGAAAGACCCCCGACGAGGGCACCTCGCGGTGGGCGCGCTCCACGAAGAAGTCGAGGAAGTCGCGGCGGACCTGTTCGGCGGTGAAGGTGCGGGTGGACGGCTGTTGGCTGCTCATGGGACGGGTCGGGGTGGGCGCGGGGCGCGCGAGGGGCCGCTCCAGCGGAAGCGACCCCGCGCGGCCTTCCCGAGTGGGGCGGGCCGCGCGGGGCGCAGGTTATCGAACCGGATGGCGGTGCGTCAGGGGGCGGAGGGCTGGCTCCGCTCGATTTTTGGGCCTACTTCCCGGCTCCGGCCGGGGTGGCGTTCTTGCCGCCACTGCGACCCTTCCCGGCGGCTGGGGGCGCGGGAGCGCTGCCCTTGGCCGGGACCGTGTCCTTGGCCGACGGCTCCCCCGCGGCCTCGACCTTGGGGGCGTTCTGCTCCCGAATCCAGCCGTCCAGGGCCTCCGCCAGGTCCGGGTTGTCGATCAGGAAGCGGCGCGCCCGCTCCTGGCCCTGGCCCAGGCGGATCTCCCCCTCGGTGGGGTGCGCAAGGGAGTACCAGGTGCCCGAGCGCTTCACCAGCCCGGCGGTCATGCCCATGTCCAGGAGCTCGCCTTCGCGGCTGATGCCGCGGTTGTACATGATGTCGAACTCCACCTTGCGGAAGGGCGGGGCGATCTTGTTCTTGACCACCGTGACCTTGGTGCGGTTGCCCACGGTCACGTCCCCCTCCTTGATCTGGCCGATGCGACGGATGTCCAGGCGCACCGAGGAGTAGAACTTCAGGGCCCGCCCGCCGGTGGTGGTCTCGGGGCTGCCGAACATGACCCCGATCTTCTCGCGGATCTGGTTGATGAAGATCACCAGGCAGTCGGACTTGGCGATGGCGGCGGTCAGCTTGCGCAGGGCCTGGCTCATCAGGCGCGCGTGGAGGCCCACGAAGCTGTCCCCCATCTCGCCCTCGATCTCCGCCCGGGGCACCAGGGCCGCCACCGAGTCGATCACCACCACGTCCACCGCGTTGGAGCGCACCAGGGTCTCGACGATCTCGAGGGCCTGCTCACCCGTGTCCGGCTGGCTGACCAGCAGGTCGTCGAGCTTGACCCCCAGCTTGCGGGCGTAGGCCGGGTCCAGGGCGTGCTCCGCGTCCACGAAGGCGCAGATGCCGCCCTTCTTCTGGGCGTTGGCCACCACGTGCAGGGTCAGGGTGGTCTTGCCGGAGCTCTCCGGGCCGTAGATCTCCACCACCCGGCCGCGGGGCAGGCCCTTCCCGCCGAGGCCCACGTCGAGGGCGATCGAGCCGGTGCTGACGCACTCGATCTCCCGCGACAAGGCGCCCTCGTCGCCCAGACGCATGATGGAGCCGACCCCGTAGGACTTCTCGATCTCGCCGACGGCGGCCTCGAGGGCCTTGGCCTTGGCGGCCTCGGAGATCCGCTCCCCGGTGGCCTTGTTGGCGGGGCTGGCGTTGGACTTGCTTCGGCTGCTCATGGGTATCCTGGCGGGGTCGTCTCGCTCGCGTGGGTCGTTCGGAGGGGGGCTCGGGAGGGGCCGCTGGTCCGGCCCTCCGGCGTATGCCGGGGAGCGCGGCGCGCCCCGACGCCGTGGAAGCCGATCCTAGCTCCCCGGGGGCCGGGAACAAGCGCCGTTCGGCATTTGTTCGGGTCGCTCCCCAGGGTGGGAACCGATGGACGCGCGGGACCCTGGACGGTCACCCTGGCGGGCACGGAAAGTCCCCGCGGGGCACGGGATCTCAGACCGTGACGATCCCCAGGAGGTCGTCGTAGCGGCGGGCCAGCTCGTCCTGGCTGCGCTTGGCCAGCGGCCCGATCCCGAAGTCCTCGACGCAGTAGCTGGCGGTCACCGTGCCGTGCAGCATGGCCTTGCG
Organism: uncultured Planctomycetaceae bacterium; assembly: GCA_964591315.1. Lineage (GTDB taxonomy): Bacteria > Planctomycetota > UBA1135 > UBA1135 > JABACD01. The sequence goes on along the minus strand of CAZQAT010000029.1, from coordinate 4,611 downwards.
CAGGGTGGCCGGCTCGGCGCTGTTCCGCTCCGCCACGTAGCCCATGAAACCCCCGGCGAAGGAGTCCCCGGCGCCGGTGGGGTCGACCACGTTCTCGACCGGGTAGGCGGGCAGGGAGAAGTGCACGTCCGAGCCCATCAGGAAGGCCCCGTGCTCGCCCTTCTTGAGGACCACCAGGCGCGGCCCCATGCCGAGCACCTGGCCGGCGGCCCGGATCAGGTTGCTCTCCCCGGTGATCATGCGCGCCTCCTCGTCGTTGAGCACGATCGCGTCGATGCGCTTGAGCAGCGCGTTCAGGTCGTCGCGGGCGATGTCGATCCACAGGTTCATCGTGTCGGCCATGACGAACTCGGGGCGCTGCACCTGCTCGAGGGCGTTCAACTGCACCGCCGGGGCCGCGTTGGCCAGGAAGACGAACTTCGAGTCCCGGTAGTCCTCGGGCACCTTCGGGTCGAAGTGCTCGAGCACGTTGAGGTGGGTGAAGGTGGTGTGGCGCGTGTTCCAGTCCGGCTCGTAGCGGCCACCCCAGCGGAAGGTCTCCCCGTCGGCGCGCTCGACCCCGCGGGTGTCGACGCCGCTGCGAGACAGGGCCGCCATGTCCTCCTCCTTGAAGTCCTGACCGACGACCCCGACCAGGCGCGGCTGGGCGAAGTGGCTGGCGGCCACGGCGAAGTAGGTGGCCGAGCCCCCCAGCACGTTCTCGCGCTTGTCGTGGGCGGTCTCGATGTCGTCGTAGGCCAGGGTTCCGATGACGAGCAGGCTCATGGTGCGGGGGATCGGGTCTCGGGAATCGTCAGGGGCGGTGGCGGAGTGACCAGGAATGACAACCGCTGGGGGCCCCCCCGTCAATGTCGGGGGCCGCTCAGGCCTCCTCCTCGGCCGCGGCCGCGAGCTCCTCGCGGTCCACCTCGGGCGCCCCGGGCAGGAGCAGGAAGAGCCCCCCCAGGAGCCCCAGGGCCACGGTGCACAGGCGGTAGGTGATGCTGACCGCCACGCCGATGGTGGCGGCGTCCCCCATGCGCTCGAAGAGCGTGCCGAAGACCGCCTCCCCCACCCCCCAGCCCCCCGGGGAGAGGGGCAGGGAGGAGATCACGTTGGCCACCGGCACGATGCCCACGTAGTCCCGCAGGTCGAGGGCGTCCCCGAAGGCGTCGCCGATCGCCCACACGGCGAGGATCACCGAGAGGTGGTTGCCGAAGGAGAGCAGCAGCGAGAGCAGGAGCTCCCCGGGACGACCGCGGTACAAGAGGGCCGCCTGCTCGAGCTTCTGCAGGCGCTGCCCCTGGGGCAGGCGGTGGATCCAGCGGTCCAGCCGGATCCAGCGCCGGGGCCGCGGAGAGAGCACGACCACGAGCCCGACCGTCATCCCCAGGAGCGTCAGCCCCGCGGGAATCCGCAGCACCTCGAAGCCCGGCGTGGTCCACAGCACCGCGTTGGCGATCAGCAGCAGGGCCCACAGCCCCACCCCGCGATCGATGACCACGGTGGCCAGGGCGCCCGCCCGCCGCTCCGGGTGGTCGCGCACCGCCAGGAGCGCCTTGGGCAGGTCGCCGCCCGTCAGTCCCGGGAGCACGAGATTGAAGAAGAGGCCCAGGAAGGCCAGGTGCAGGGTGCGCAGCCAGGAGGTGGCGCAGCCGGCGATGTTGAGCAGGCGCCACCAGCGGGTGACGCCGAAGAAGAGGCCGAGGAAGAGGCCCAGGGCCGCGACCCACAAGCCGCGGCCCTGCAGATCCAGGAAGACCCGCGGCATCCCCGGGCGCCACTCGAAGCCCGGGCCGTCCAGGGGGCGGGCGTCGAGCTCGAGGGCCGTGCCGGCCATCAGGGCGGCCCGCTCCTGCGCCGGCCAGTCCGCCGGCGGGTCGACCCCCGCCTCGAGGACGAAGCCCACCCGCTCCCCACGCCAACCACCCTCGATGGTTCCCGGAACGCGCTCGACCTCCTCGGCCGCCTCGGGGTCCACCACGTGGGCGAGGGTGTCGGTCCAGGGCAGGCGCGAGGCGACCCAGCCCAGGAGGGCCACCGCCACCAGCAGCTTGAGGAAGCCCAGCGCACGGCGCCGGGCCGGCCCTCCGGTCACGGGGCGCCGTCCTCGCTCCCGCTCTCCTCCGCCTGCGGTGGATCCGTGCTCTCGGCCGCGTCCAGGGCCGGCGGCAGCCCGGCCTCCGCGCGCCGGCGGACCTCCCGCTGGTAGTACCACTCCTCCCAGTCCTCCTCGCGCAGGCTGCTGGGTCCGTCCGTGACCCGGGCCAGGGCCTGCATCGCCTGGACGCGCACCTGGCTGTCGTGGTCCTCCACGGCCACCGCCACGATCTGGCCCAGCCACTCCTCCTGCAGCGCCTCGAACTCCTGGGGCTCGATGCCCTCGAGGGCCTCCGGCAGCCCGACCTCCGCCACCAGGCGCAGGATGGCCACCAGGAGCTCAGCGTCTCGCTCGCGCCCGAAGCGCCGCTCGGCCGCCAGGGTCGAACCCACGAAGCGCGCCAGCATCGTCCTGCCGCCGGCCTCCACGCTGGCGGTGACCGCCGCCGCACGCACGCGGCTCGAGGGCTGGCGCCGGTCGTAGGCCTCCCAGAGGCTGTACTCGACGGTGCGGCGCTGGAAGTCGAGCACGGTCACGGCCAGCTCGTCGTAGCCCGCCTGCTCGGGCTCGCTGCCGGCCATCAAGCCCGCCAGGGCCGGGAGCACGCGGCGCGTGCCGTCCAGGTCGAAGGTCGTGCCGCGCAGCTCCTCCAGGGACTCGCGCAGGGCACCGGAGGCGGGTGCCCCCTGGCGCAGGCTGCGCCAGTTCGCGATGACCGGCGTCAGGAGGGCCGCGGTCAGGTCGGCGTCCGCCCGCGGCACGTCCATGCGCAGGAAGGTCGGCCCCTCGATCCCGATGCGCCGGCCGTGGGGGCCCAGGGCCAGGGCCGCCAGCTCCCGGGACAGGGGCGAGGGGTCGTCCTGCAGGATGCGAGCGGCCCAGGTGATCTGCATCGACGACAGCCGCAGGTCGTCGTCCGACTCGAAGGCGAACAGCTCCTGCAGCAGCTCGTAGCAGCTCTCGCTGGGATCGGCGAGGGACTCCTTGGGCCCCGTGCTCGGGTCGTTCGAGCTCTTCTTGCCGATCCGCAGCCCCCCCACCGTGCGCCCGGTGCGGTTGAACTCGTACTCCAGGTCGCCGACGAAGTCGACCGCGTAGTGGTGCTTGCCCGAGGCCGTGTGCAGCCGGTCGAGGTTCTCCAGGCGCGACCCCGGGTAGTCGACGAAGTCGAGACCGAGGGCCTTGTCGACCGCCTTGCAGCCGGGGAAGAGGGAACTGCAGAGCAGGAGGGCCGCTCCGCCCAGGGTCAATCTCAGGGTCGCCACACGGCGAGTCTAGCGCCGGACGGCCCCAGATCCATCCCAACCGGGAGAGTCGGAGGTGGTGGAGGCGGCGGGAGTCGAACCCGCGTCCCGGAGTCTCCGCGCGCCCTGCCTCTACGTGTGTAGTCCACGATTTGGTTCTCGCCGTCGGGACGCCCATGGACGGGCTTCCTGCGGGCCAACTCCCCTGAAGTCTCGCCGGTCCACCGGGGGGTGGAGTGGAGTCGGCCAGCCCGCTGTGTACGTCTCCGCGGGGCCGCGGGCCCTCCCCGCGGAGACGGCGGCTTGTTGTTAAGCCGCGAGAGAGTAGTTGTTGGCAAGTAAGATTGCCTTTCCCGGGGGGATTGACGGGGTGACCTGGGATCCCCGACACGCAGCAGGGAGGCGATCGAAACCGGTCGAAACCAGTGCGCCCCCAAAGAACGGGGGGGGATTGTAGCACGACCTCGGGGGGCCCTGGAGCCCTCCTTCAGCGGCGACGCTTCAAGGCCCGGTCCATGGCGCGCCTGTCGTCCTTCTCCCGCTGGGACTGGCGCTTGTCGTGCATCTTCTTGCCGCGGCACAGGCCGATGCGGCACTTGACCAGGGACCTGTCGAAGTAGATCTCGAGCGGGATCAGGGTCATGCCCCGCTCGCGGACCTTCTTGCGCAGGCGCTCGAGCTCCCGGCGGTGGACCAGCAGCTTGCGGTCGCGGGCCGTGGGGTGGTTGTGGATGTTGCCGTGGGCGTACTCGGGGATGGTCGCTCCCACCAGCCACAGCTCCCCGTCCTTGATGCGCGCGTAGGCCTCGGCGATCGAGCCCTGGCCCGCCCGCAGGCTCTTGACCTCGGTGCCCACCAGGACCAGTCCGCACTCCAGCTCCTCCAGCACCTCGAAGGCGTGGCGGGCCTTGCGGTTGGTGGTGACGCTGCGGCGCTCCTGGGGTTTTCCGGCCATCGCGGGAATCTTAGGACCGGCCTCGGTGCTTGTCCCGGCTCCCGGAGATTCCTCTCGGCCCGCCGTTGACCCCGCTCGCGGGGGTCCCTATCTTCCTCCCCTCTTCCACCGGCCCGGGTGGCGGAATTGGCAGACGCGCATGGTTCAGGTCCATGTTCCCGCTAAGGGAGTGGGGGTTCGACTCCCCCCCCGGGCACCACATCGGAAGACCGCGAGAAGGAGCGCCTGGCGCTCCTTTCTTCGTGCCCGCGCACGCCCCGGACTCCCGACCGGCCGGCCCTAGCCCGGCCTATTCATGAGGCTTTGACGCATTGGGACCCAACTCCGTTCCT
>CAZQAT010000028.1:33133-44264 GCA_964591315.1 uncultured Planctomycetaceae bacterium | reverse complement strand
GGCAAGTGGAAGTCCGCCCGGGTGCAGCTCGAGCGGGCCCTCGAGAGCCACGCGGAGCAGCCCTACGTGCTCGGGCACCTGGGGCAGATCGAGCTGCTGCTCAAGCGCTGCACCTTCTGGGAGGCCCAGGGCGAGATCGACGTGGCCAGCTACTTCAAGGGCGAGCTGGTCTCCTACTCGGCGGCCACCGGCAAGCTGAAGCTGCGCTACCGCGAGGAGGGCCCCCACGACTTCGAGCAGAGAGGCTTCGCCCGCGTCCATGCGGTGACCTTCTCGGGTCCCTACTCGATCGAGATCGAGCGCAGGACCGGCCCTTCGGTCGTCGTCTGCGCCGAGGGCCAAAACTCGATCCAGGTCGGCTTCGGCCGGGTCTTCCACCTCGGTAAGAAGAATCCCAACCACAAGAAACCGACCCAGCGCTGGTGCCAGGTCAACGCCACCCTCGTCGACGAGCACGGGGAGAAACAGAGGGACGAGGTCCGCAAGGACTTCACCTCCAAGGCCTCCTTGAAGGAGATCACCTACAAGGTCTCCGTGAGCGCCGATCGGGTCAAGGCCACCTTCAACGGCAAGAAGGTGACCAGCTACAAGAAGCCGCGCGACCTGTGGGGGGCCCTCGCCCTGCCGTTGGGTGGCGAGAACATCGGGAACGTGGTCGTCGAGGGGGTCGCCACGGAGTGGCTCGAGCGCAAGCGCGACGAGGCCTTCGAGGAGGAGTGGAAGAGCTTCGAGAAGACCTGGAAGCTCGAGGAGCACCTGCCTGACTGGATGAACGGGGCCCTGGAGGGAGCTCCCGCCAGCGCTCCCCCCGCGAGCGCCGGCCTGGAGCCCTCCGAGCTCAGCCAGGACGGCATCCGCCTCTGGAACGACGCGGTGCGCGCCATGGGTGCTGGAGACTTCGAGCAGGTCGTGGAGAAGACCGACGAGCTGTTCGAGATCGAGGCCGACGTGCCGAAGGCCGCCCACCTGCAGGCGCAGGCCTGGTTCGCCCTGAGGAGCAAGGGACGCGCGATCGACGTGCTCGAGGGTCTGTTCGCCCGCCACCCCACGGACCTGGAGGGGGTGCGGCTCCTGGCGCGCATGTACCTGATCTCCGGTCGCTTCCAGGACGTGCTCGCGACCGTGCAGCGCGCGGTCGCCGCGGGCCTCGCCCCCACCGGGCTCCAGGACCTCTCGATCACCGCCAACAAGGGCCTCCACGGCCCCGCCTGGAGCGAGAAGCACACCTACGAGTCCCGCCACTACCGGGTCTCCTCGGACCTCTCGCACAGCGTCTGCCGCAGCGTGGCCCTCGAGCTCGAGGAGACCCATCGCCACGTCTCGCGCCGGCTCGGGGTCGGACAGCACGACGAGACGCGCAGGTTCCAGGTCTTCGTCTTCGCCGGCAAGGCCAGCTACCTGGACTACATCGAGGACGTCTTCGAGGGCCGCGGGGAGTCGACCCAGGGCATGTACTCCTCCTACCTCAAGCAGCTCCTGGTGCTCGACTCCGAGCCGCGCGACACCCTGATGCACACGGTGCGGCACGAGGGCTTCCACCAGTACTTCGACGCGATCCTCGATGCCCCGCCGATCTGGCTGAACGAGGGCCTGGCGGAGTACTTCGCCGCGTCCCGCACGCCCAGCGGAGCCTGGAAGGACGGGCGCGTGGACGCACGCCGCCTCGGCACCCTGCGAGGGACGGCGGGCAGCCCCGGCCTGGCCCTCTCCCCCCTCGAGCGCTTCTTCGCCCAGGACCAGCCGTCCTTCATGGCCGACGCCCAGCGCAACTACGCCCAGGCCTGGGCCCTCGTTCACTTCCTGCGCCACTCGACGGTGGAGAACGAGGGGCGCTTCGATGCCCTGATGGCCGCGCTGCTCGAGGGCCAGAGCAACGAGCTCGCGATGAGAGCCGCCTTCGGCGACGCGGACCTCGAGGTGCTGCGCGAGGCCCTCGAGCGGTACGTGCAGAAGCTCTGAACCGACCGGCGTAGCCGTCGTTATGGTGTACGAGACAGCCGGCGTCTCGTTCCTACCCAAGCTACGAACGACGAGAGGTCGCCCGAGGGGCGGCTCGACGCCATGAACACGACCGACGAACCGGTCGTCGCTCGCACGTACCCCCGCATCCCGGGGGAAGGTGCGTCCTTCGACGACCTCCTGTACGAGTGGATGGGCCGCGCGCCCTGGCTCGCCATCTCCTTCCTGTCCCACGCCCTGGTGCTGCTGCTCCTGGCGGTGATCCCCTGGCACCTGTTCGAGGACACCCCCGAGCAGGTGATCCGCCTCGCGCCCACCGAGGCCATCGAGGAGCTCTTCCACGATGAGCCAGACGTGGAGCCGCCGCCCGAGGTGCTGCCCCTGGTGGAAGACGTCGAACCGACGCTGGTGGAGAACCCCAGCCTCGAGGCGACGGACGACTCGAGCTTGGCCGACGCCGACCTGGCGAACGACGCCCTCGACCCCAGCCACGACCCCTTCGAGGCCATGGAGCTCAATGACCTGCTCGGGGTCGGAGGCGGCGCGGGTGGACCGGGCGGCGGCTTCGGCCGCGGGACGGGCAGGGGTGGCGACGGCAACACCCACGAGAACGTCATGCTCGGCCTCGACTGGCTCGCGAACCACCAGGACGACGACGGCAGGTGGGACGCGGACGGCTTCATGAAGCACGACCCCGCGGCGGACCTCTGTGACGGCCCCGGCCACGCGGAGCACGACGTGGGCGTCACCGGGCTCGCGCTCCTGGCCCTGCTCGGCGACGGCCACACGATGCGCAGCGGACAGTACAAGGAGAACGTCAGCCGCGCCGTGAAGTGGCTCCACGATCAGCAGGACTTCGAGAGCGGTCTCTTCGGCGATGCGATCGGCACGGCCTACATGTACGACCACTCGATCGCGACCCTGGCCATGTGCGAGGCCTACTACTTCTCCAGCTCCCCCGTCATCCACGACACCGCCCAGAAGGCCGTAGGCCTCGTCACCCGGGCGCGCAATCCCTACGGGGCGTGGCGCTACGACCTGCGCCCACGGGGCGAGAACGACACCTCGGTCACGGGCTGGATGGTCTTCGCCCTCAAGTCCGCCGAGGAGGCGGGGCTGAGGATCGACTCCCAGGCCTTCCCCGACGCGATCACCTGGTTCGACGAGATGACCGACCCACGCTCGGGCCGGGTCGGCTACCAGGAGCAGGGCACAGCCTCGGCGCGCGTGCCGGGACTGAACTCGGAGTACCCCACGGAGGGGACCGAGGCCATGACCGCCGTGGCCTTGCTGTGCCGCTTCTTCCTCGGGCAGGACCCCCAGGAGACCAGCTCCATGCAGCAGCACGCGGACCTGCTCCTGAGGTCCCTGCCCGAGTGGTCGGAGGACGGCCTGACCAACGACGTCTACTACTGGTACTACGGGACCTACGCCATGTACCAGATGGGCGGTAAACACTGGAGGGCCTGGAACCGCGCCATGAAGCGGGCGGTGGTCGGCTCCCAGCGCCGGGCGGGCTCCGCCCGCGGCTCCTGGGACCCGAACGGCCCCTGGGGCGCGGTCGGCGGGCGCGTGTACTCCACAGCGGTGATGACCCTCTGTCTGGAGGTGTACTACCGCTACGCGAAGGTGCTCGGGGCGCGCTAGGACGGAGGAATCGTCGGGGCATCGCCAGCCCCCACCGCTAGCATGTCCCCCCATGCGCCCCGTCCTCCTCCTCGACCTGGTGGGCCTGACCCCCGGAGCCATCGGCGAGCGCACCCCCCACCTGAGGGCCCTCGCCGAGCGGGGGGCCTGCGCCCCGATGACCACCGTCCTGCCGGCGGTGACCTGCAGCGCCCAGGCGACGATGCTGACCGGCCTCGACCCGCAGGAGCACGGTGTGGTCGGCAACGGCTGGCTCGACCCGCAGACCTGGGAGCCCAAGCTCTGGCGCCAGTCCAACCGCCTCGTCTCCGGGGAGCTGCTCTACGAGGCCGCCCGCGCCGAGCACCCGGACTTCACCTGCGCCAAGCTCTTCTGGTGGTTCAACATGGGCGCGCGGGTCGACTGGTCGATCACGCCCCGTCCCTTCTACTGCGCGGACGGGCTCAAGATCCTGTCGACCTACTCGTCGCCGCCGGAGTTCCAGGTGCGGCACGAGCGGGAGCACGGCCCCTTCCCCTTCTTCGACTTCTGGGGGCCGAAGTCCGGCCTGCCCTCGAGCCGCTGGATCGCGGACGTCACGATCGACACCCTCGAGCGCGAGCGGCCGTCGCTGACGATGGCCTACCTGCCGCACCTGGACTACGACCTGCAGCGCTACGGCCCCGAGGACCCGCGCTCGCTCCAGGCGCTCGAGGACCTCGACGCGGTCTTCGGCGACCTGGCCGCCGCCGCCGAGCGCCTGGGCGTGGCGGTCGTGGCCGTCTCCGAGTACGGCATCGACGGTGTCGACACCCCCGTGCACGTGAACCGCGCCCTGCGGGAGGCGGGTCTGCTCGCTGTGCGGCCCTCGCCCCGGGGGGAGGAGCTCGACCCCTTCGCCAGCCGCGCCTTCGCCCTGGCCGACCACCAGCTGGCCCACGTCTACGTGCGCGAGCCCGAGGACGTGGTGGCCACTGCCGCCGTCCTGCGCGCCCTGGACGGGGTCGACGGCCTGTGGATCGGTGATGAGCGGCGCGAGGTCGGCCTCGATCACCCGCGGGCGGGACAGATCGTGGTCACGAGCGCCGAGCGCGCCTGGTTCACCTACTACTACTGGCTCGACGAGGCCGCCCGCCCCGACTTCGCCACCACCGTCGACATCCACTCCAAGCCCGGCTACGACCCCTGCGAGCTCTTCGTGGACCCCGAGCTGGCCTTCCCGCCCCTGCGGGTCGCCCGGCGCCTCCTGCAGAAGAAGCTCGGCCTGCGCTACCTGATGGACGTGATCCCCACGGACGCGACCCTGGTGCGCGGCAGCCACGGCCGCCTGCCCGCCCGGCCCGAGGACGGCCCGGTCTTCCTCTGCTCGGAGCCCTTCGGCGCCTGCGGGCCGGAGCCCGGGGGCGGCCTGGTCGAGATGAGCTCGGTCAAGGGGCGGGTGCTCGCCCTGCTGCGCTGAGCCCTCCGGTTCGGGGCTGCCAGGGAGTACATTCTGCTCCCGTGCCTGCCCTCGCCCGCCGCTACCTCAAGACCGCCATCCTGCTCGGGATCCTCGGCATCCTGACCGGGATGCACATGTCCTCCGCCGTGCACCTGGGGGCGGGGGCGATGCACCGCTACTACACGTCCGCCCACACCCACCTGATGCTCGTGGGCTCCTCGCTCATGGTCGGCATGGGCCTGGCCCTGTGGAAGCTGCCCGAGCCGCGCGCCGGCTCCCGGCACCGACCGCTGTTCGACGAGCTGGCCTACTGGATCATCGTCGCCGGCACGCTGGTGCGCTTCACCCTCGAGTGCTGGATCGGCTACCTCGAGCCCGAGCCGACGTGGATGCACGAGACGATCACCGCCGCCTCCATCGCCCAGGGGGCCGGGCTGATCCTGTTCCTCCTCAACCAGTGGCCGCGGATCCACGGTCACGATCATTGAGCTCGGAGCTCGGCGCCCTGGTACGGCCGCGGCGCAGCCTCTGAGACCAGAGACCGCGCCGCCACCTTCCCCACAAGGACTCCTTCAGTCCCGCGCCGTCGCGTCCAGGGCGAAGCGCAGCTCCGCACCCGGCATGTAGTCCGGCACCCAGACCGGGCTCCCCACCGGTCCACTACGCAGGCGCAGCTCCAGGAGACCGGAGGCGCCGTACTCGATGTTGTTCCCGCTCGCACCGAGGCCCACCAGGAGCGCCATGCGCTGCGTGTCGATCTCGATCACCGTGCCCCTCAGCTCCCCGGTCCCCACCAGGAGGCCGTGGGCTCGCCGATAGCCGTGCCACAGCTCCGTGTCCACCGGGCCGCCCCGGGCCGCGTAGGCGGTCGAGGGCAGGCGACGGTCCGCCAGCTCGAAGGCGCTCCCCTCGAAGCGGCCGTCGAAGTCCAGGCGCAGGTCGAAGCCGAGCCCCGGCTCGCTCCGGCTCTGGAGGCGACCCTGCAGGCAGGCGCTCCCGCCGGGAAACTCCTCGAAGCTGCCGGGCTCCACGAAGGCGAAGTCCTCGGCCACGCCGGGCAGGTCGAGGGCCGGGCCCCCATGCAGGTCACTCGACGGCATGGCGTAGGCGGAGTCCGCCGCCTCCGCAACGCCGCGGTGCAGGCGCAAGGAGAGCTCCCCGGAGCGGGTCCGCTCGCTGATGCGCAGGTCGCCCCGCGGCTGCTCGAGCACCTTCACGCCGAAGGCCGCGAAGGCGCCCACGTCGTCGCGCTCCCCGGCGGCTCCGAGGCCGAGCTGGAAGCAGGGCCCCTTGCCCTCGATGGCCAGGCGCGCTCCGTCGAAGTCGTCGAGCCCCACCAGGGTGCCCCGCATGCCGCGGAAGTAGGTCCAGCACTCAGCCTCCTCCCCGCCCTCGAAGCGCGGGTTCGGGCTGCCCAGGGGCACACCCTGGCCGTTGGAGGAGTCGCAGCGACCGCTCAGCTCGAGCTCGAGGAAGAAGCGCTGGCCGGGGAAGGCGTCGCGGGCCAGCACGCCGCTGACCAGGGCCGTCCCGTCGCACCTCTGCAGCAGGCGGCCGCCCTCGGCGAAGTGGAAGTCGTGCCCCAGGTGCTCGAGCTGGAAGGCGTGCCGCGCGTCCGCGACCGCGGCCGTCCCCTCCCAGGCGCGCCCCAGGTCGAAGGCGAGCTCGAGGCTCCCGCCGACACAGCGGAGGTCCGATCCCCCCAGGTCCTCGAAGCCGAAGCGGCCGCGTGCGCCGAGGGCCGTGGGCGAGTCGCCCTGGCCGACGCCGAGCCTGAGGCCCTCGCCGCCAGGAGAGAGGCGCAGGAGGCGCCCGGACTCCGCCCGCAGGCCGAGCAGGGAGCCGCGCTCGAGGTCGAAGTCCGAGGCTCCATCGGGGCCCAGTTCCCAGCCGTCGAACTCGAGGTCGAGCCAGAAGGCGGTCTCCGGCGCGGCGCGCCGGGACAGCAGGCCGGTCAGGCGTGCGCTCCCGTCACCGCGCTGGTGGAAGTCCCCCCCCGCCTCGAAGACGAAGTCCGACCCCAGCCTGCCCAGGTCGGCCACGAAGCCGTCGCGCCAGCCGTCGTTCTCCTCGGGTCCTCCGTGGGCGAAGTGCAGGTCGCTGCCGGCCATGCGGGCACTGAGGTTCCCCGTGCGGACGCCCTCGTGCAGGCCGTGCTCGTCCATCTCCGGGAAGCTGCGCACCTCGGCCGTGAGGGCCGCGAGCAGGGTGGAGCTCGGCGGACCGGCGCCCCCCCAGGGTGCGAGGCAAGCCCCCGGACCATCGCCACGCAGCTCGACCCGCGCGCCGCTCAAGGCGCCGAGGCCTCGTAGGCTGCCGGAAGAGGCGCCGTACTCCTGGCCCCCCTCTCCGCCGTCGAAGTCGAGCTCGAGCAGGAGCAGATGATCGGAGAAGCCCCGTCGGCGGAGCAGCGCCTCGAGGCGCGCGCCACCGTCGGAGCGCTGTTCGAAGCTGCCGCCGGCCTCGAGCACCAGCTCGCCGTCGACGCAGCCGAGGACCAGGGAGAGGTCCCGGGCGAAGGCCTTGGCCGTCGATCCGTACTGCATGGAGACGGCGCCCTCCTGGGAGCGACGGCTCCAGGCACCGTCGATGTCCTCGGGGGTCTCGAGCCACTCGAGGTCGAACGCCAGGCGTCCGCCTTCGTCCAGGGCTCCGCCATCCCGCCGCGCGATCCGCAGCAGGGCACCCCGCAGGCTGCCGCCCCCCTGCACGACCCCCTCGAGATCACCGTAGACGGCCGGGCCCTCGCCGGGCTCGCGGTCGAAGCGGCTCCGACCCAGGCGCGCCTCGAGGCTCAGAAGCCCCTCGCCTCGAGCGCTCTCCCGGAAGCAGCCCCTCAGGCGCGCCGTCCCGTCCGAGTGTTCCACCAGCTCCAGGGGTCCTACGGCCTCCCAGCCGTCACCCAGGTCCCCGAAGTGGATCGAGCCCGGGCCCACGGAGGTGCCCAGCCAGGTGGCCAGGACCGCCGGCTCGGTGGGAGCCGACCGCTCGGACGGAGAGAGCGGTTCGCGCCCGCCCAGGGGCAGGGCGACCACGGTCAGGGCGAGCAGGATGCCGGTGCCGACGGTCAGTCGGCCGGGCCAGGAGTCCATCTGGAGCATGGATCAGGTGGGTGAAGGGACCGGGATTCAGGCACATCCTTCGAACTCCCAATTGGGTGAACTCAACCCCGATCGGGATCAGTTTCTGCTCCGAGAGCCTGTACGGGGCCCCGGCGCCGGCCTCCCGCCCCCTCTCCCCTACCCTGGGAGGGCCCCCGTGCCCCCTGGATCCCAGGCCACGGGGAGCCTGGCCGGGCGCCGCACGGAGGTGCACGGGAGGAGCGCCCGGATGCCGCGCTGCCACCCCCCGGAGCAGGCGGCCCCGCCCCCCGGCGTCAGGATCCGCTGAACTGGACGTCCTCGAAGACGATCGTCGGCGTCCGGAAGCTCGACCACGGCACCGGGTCGTTGCCCACCTCGACGATGCGCGCGAGCACGTCGCCGTAGTTCCCGGTCACGTTCATCTCCGAGACCGGGCCCGCGAGCTGGCCGTTCTTCACGAGGTGGCCGCGGATCCCGAAGGAGAAGTCCCCCGTCGTCATGTTGGCGTTCCCCCCCAGCCAGGAGCGGACGAGGATGCCGTCCTGCACGCTGGCCACGATCTGCTCCAGGTTCCGAGGCCCGTGCTGGAACACCACGTTCGAGGTACCGCCCGTGGTCGGCTCCCAGCCGAGCTTGCGCCCGTAGTAGGTGTCCACGTAGAAGCTGCGCAGCACCCCCTCTTCGATGATGGTCCGCGGTCGGGCGGCGATGCCCTCCGAGTCGTAGTGCTGCGAGGAGAGCCCGCGCACCCGCAGGGGATCGTCGGTCAGGCTGACCGGCGCGGAGGCGATCGGCTGGTCCAGACTCTGGGCCAGGTACGAGCGCTGCTGCTGGATGGAACCGGCGGAGAGGGCGCCGAAGACCCGCCCGAGGAAGCCGGCCCCCGCCTCGGGATCGAGGATCATCGTGGTGCGAGTGCTGGGAGCCTTGACCGCTCCCAGGCGCGCCCGGGCCCGGCGCAGGGCCTCCTCGCCGATGCTCGCCGGCCGCGGCAGGCCCGCGAGGTGACAGCCGCCGGCGTAGTAGTGCTCCTCGGGCCGCTTGTCGCCGTCGATGGCCGAGACCTCGCTGAAGAACCAGACGCCGGTCTCCTCCTGGACTCCCTCGAAGCCGTTCGAGGTGGCCCGGGCACCGATCCCGTGGCTGTCGGAGATCCAGCACTCGGAGGTCTGCACGATCGGGTCGTTGCGGGCGTGCTCGTCCATCTCCTGGCACCACTCCACCCGCTGCTCGCGGCTGACGTCCGCCAGGGCCGGGTCGACCAGCTCGAGGTCCACGTCGGAGCGTCCCCCGTAGAGCTCCGGCGGGGTGATCCTACGGTGCGGGTCCTGCTCGAGGCAGCGGGTCAGGTCCACGGCCTCGCGCGCGAACTTGCGCAGGCGCGTGGGCTCCAGGTCGTTCGTCCCGCAGGTGGAGTAGCGGCCGTCCACGTAGAGGGCGAGGCCGAGGCGGCGGCTGGTGCTCTCCTGCACCCGCTCGAGGCGGCCCTCGCGCCACTCGAACTTCATGCCGCGGCTCCAGGAGACGCCCGCGACCACGTCGTCCGCGCCGGCCTGCTTGCCCAGCTCGACCGCGAGCTTGGCCTGGTCGAGGAGCTCCTCACGCATCTTCGCCCCCCACGGTCAGGTGCGAGACGAGGGTGGTGGGCATGCCCTGGGAGACGGGCACGCTCTGGCCGTCCTTGCCGCAGGTCCAGCCCCCGGTGTCGATCTTGGAGTCGTTGGCCGCCATGGTGATGCGTCCGAGGGCCTCGGGCCCGTTGCCGATGATGTTCACGTCCTTGATCGGCGCGGTGATCTTGCCCTTCTCGATCAGCCAGCCGTTCTTGACGTAGAAGGTGAAGTCGCCCGCGCCGATGGCCACCTGGCCGTTGGTGAAGGTCTCGGCGATGATGCCGAAGTCCACCGCCTCGATGATCTCCTCGCGGGTGTGGGGGCCGTCCTCCATGTAGGTGCAGCGCATGCGCGGGATCGGCGGGTAGCGGAACGACTGCCGGCGCCCGGAGCCTGTGGAGCGCTCGAGGCCGTAGTGGCGGGCGCTGATGCGGTCGTGCAGGTACGAGCGCAGGACGCCGTCCTCCACGAGCACCGTGCGCTCGACCTCGGAGCCCTCGTCGTCGAAGTTGATCGCCCCACGCTCGTGGGGGTGCAGGGCCGAGTCGACGATGGTGACACAGTCCTCGGCCACCTTCTTGTCGATCATGGTGGAGAAGACCGACTGGCCCTTGCGGTTGCAGTCCGCCTCCATGCCGTGGCCGATGGCCTCGTGCAGGAGGATCCCCGAAGCCCCGGCCGCCAGGACGACCGGCAGCTCACCGGCGGGCGGGCGGCGCGCCTCGAAGAGGATCAGGGTGCGATCGACCACCTCCTGGCACAGTCCGTCGATCACCTCGGCGTCGAAGTGGTCGAAGCCGTGGCGCCCGGCCACGCTCCAGTAGCCGCTCTGCACCTCGCCCCCCTTCTCGACCGTGATCGAGACCGCCAGGAGCGCCATCGGCCGGTAGTCCGCCAGGGCGCCGCCGGTGCTGTTGACCACCAGGATGCGGCTGTCCCCGTCGCGCCAGCTCACGCTGACCTTCTTGATGCAGGGCTCCTTGGCCCGTACCCGGCGCTCGACCTCCTGCAGGAGGGGCAGCTTGCGGGAGACGTCGACGGCCTCGTAGGCCTCGTCGATGGCGTAGAGGTCCTCACCGGAGCGGGCCTCGAGGCCCTGGGGCGGCGCGCCCCCGCCGCCGGCGGCGATGGCGGCCGCGGTGCGGGCTGCCTGGCACATGGCCTCCCGATCCAGGTCCTCGCTGAAGGCGTAGCCGGTCTGGTCCCCCACCAGGGCCCGGATCCCGACTCCCCGGTCGACCGAGTTGGAGGCGCTGGAGACGATGCCATCTTCCATGGCGATCGAGCTGCCCCGGGACTGCTGGAAGTAGAGGTCCGCGTACTCGGCCCCGCGCCCCATGGCCTCGGCCAGCACGGCCAGAACCGTGGGCTCGTCGATTCCGAAGAGGTCGTAGTGCAGCGGGTCGCCG
>CAZQAT010000028.1:0-33033 GCA_964591315.1 uncultured Planctomycetaceae bacterium | reverse complement strand
CTCGGCCTCGGGGCCGACGACTACGTGCCGAAGCCCTTCAGCAGCAAGGAGCTGGTCGCCCGCGTGCACTCGGTCCTACGGCGCTCCCAGCAGGGCGCGCAGGAGGAGGACGCGAAGGAGGCCATCGTACGCGGCCCCCTCTTCATCGATCCTGAGCGGTACAAGGTCCTGCTCGACGAGGAGCGCCTCGAGCTCACGAAGACCGAGTTCCGGATCCTGCACCTGCTCGCGCGCAACCCGGGACGCATCTTCAGCCGCGCCCAGATCCTGACCGAAGCCCGCGGAGAGCTGGCGGCGGCCTTCGACCGCAGTGTGGACGCCCACGTGCGCACGATTCGCAAGAAGCTGGGCGACCACAGGGACTGCATCGAGACCGTGCGTGCGGTCGGCTACCGCTTCTCCGAAGAGGAGCTGGCTTGAAGGCGCTCGGGTTCTTCTGGAAGGTCTTCGGCGGCACGGTGGCGGTGATCCTCATCACCGCCGTCGTCGTATACCTGGCTGCCCTTCCGACCATCGAGCGCAGCCTCGAGGCGGGGGCTGAGAGCCTCGTGGAGTACCAGGCCCTCTGGGCCGTGGAGGTCTGCGAGCGTTCCTTCGACACCGAAGAGGAGCGCTTCGACACGGCAGAGCTGGCGGAGATCGGCGAGTCGGAGCTCAAGTCCCGCTTCACCCTCACGACGGTCGACGGCGTGGTGCTCTTCGACAGCCAGCACGACGCCGCGGAGATGGACGACCACGGGAACCGGCCCGAGATCCTGCAACCGGGCACGGCGGTCACACGCTACAGCGACACCCTCGGATTCGAGCTGACCTACTACGCGCTCCCGGTGGTCGTCGATGGAGTCACGCGGGGCTACGCGCGGGTCTCGATGCCCGTGGACGATCGGCGAGCCGCCCGCTCGGGTCTACGCGGGGCGATCCGGGACGGTGCGATCCTGGCGGCGCTGATCTCGCTCGTGCTGGCCGGTGTCTTCGCCCGCAGGATCACGCACCCCCTCAGCCAGATCGCCGAGGTCGTCACGGAGATCGGCACCCGCCAGACACCGCGGCGCCTCGACATGGGGCGGGACGACGAGTTCGGCCGGCTGGCCCGGGCCGTGAATAGCATGGCCGACGACCTGCAGGGCCAGATCGCTCGCGTCGAGCGCGACCGGGCCGAGCGGGAGGCGATCTTCACGGCCCTGGCAGACGGTCTCCTGGCGGTCGACCTGGACCAGAACGTCCTGTTCATCAATCGGCAGGGCCGACAGCTCCTCGGCAACATCGAAGGACCGGTCAAGGGGCGGCCGGTCTGGGAGCTGACCCGCAACCAGGGATTGATAGAGGTCATCGAGGAGTGCCTGCGCGCCGAAGCCCGCTGTACGGCGGAAGTCAGGACCTCCAGCGGGGAGGGCGAGCGCACGCTCGAGGTCACCGCCGTCCCCATGGCGGCCACGGCGGAGAAGCGGCGCGGCTGCGTCCTCGAGCTGCGCGACGTGTCGGACCTGCGGCACCTCGAGGCCGTGCGGCGCGACTTCGTCTCGAACGTCTCCCACGAGCTCAAGACTCCCCTTGCCGCCATGCGCGGCTACACGGAGGCGCTGAGCGAGGACCCGGAGATGCCCGAGGCGACAAGGCGCTCCTTCGTGGAGAAGGCCCACCGCAACACGGAGCGGCTGGCAGCGATCGTGGGTGATCTCCTCTCCCTCTCGAGACTGGAGTCCCAGGAGCGGGACCTGAGCTTCGAGCCACTCGACCTGCGGGGGCTCCTCGAGGGTGTGATCGCTGAGCTGCAGGACCTGGCCGACTCACGGCAGGCCCGGCTCGTGGTCGAGGCTCCCGACGGCGGCCTGGTCGCCGAGGCCGACCCGCAGGCCCTGTCCATGGCGATCAGCAACCTGATCTCCAACGCGATCCAGTACTCCCCCGAGGGCGAGGAGGTCCACATCCGTCTCGTCGGAGGGGCGGACGAGGCCCTCCTGGAGGTGATCGACCGAGGCCCAGGCATCCCGCCCCACGAGCAGGAGCGGGTCTTCGAGCGCTTCTACCGGGTCGACAAGGCCCGCTCCCGAAAGCTGGGGGGCACCGGGCTGGGGCTCGCCATCGTCCGCCACGTGATGGCTGCCCACGGGGGCCGGGTCGAGCTCGAGAGCCAGCCCGGTGAGGGAAGCCTGTTCCGACTCGTCCTGCCCGTCGCCTGAGCACCGAACCCTCACCGGGGATTCACGGGACCTTCACGGCCTGGGAATATCTTCCCGGCCATGAAGACAACGACTACAGGTGCCCTGCTCCTGGGCCTACTGACCGCTTGCGGCGGCTCCACCGACACCGAGACCCACGCCGCCGGGAGGCTCTCCGGCAGGGTCGCCATCGACGGCTCCTCCACCGTTTTCCCCATCACCGAGGCCATCGCCGAGGAGTACCGGACAGTCCAGCCCGACGTGCGCATCACGGTCGGCGTCTCCGGTACCGGCGGTGGATTCAAGAAGTTCATCGCGGGCGAGACCGACATCAGCGACGCCTCGCGCTACATCAAGCAGAAAGAGATCGACGCCTGTATCGAGAAAGGCCGCGAGTACATGGAGATCCCCGTGGCCTACGACGGCCTCGCGATCGTCGTGAACAAGGCGAACGACTTCGCAACCAGCATGACCGTCGATGAACTCCACGAGATGTGGGCCTCCGACTCGACCGCCAAGACCTGGAGCGACATCCGTGCTGGTTGGCCGGATCGGCCCTTCAAGCTCTTCGCACCGGGACAGGACTCCGGGACTTTCGACTACTTCACCGAGGCGGTGAACCACAAGTCCGGTAACTGCCGCAGTGACGTCACCTTCTCCGAGGACGACAACGTCCTGGTCCGCGGCGTGGTCGGCGACGAGGACGGCATCGGCTTCTTCGGGCTGGCCTACTACGTCGAGAACGCAGAGAAGCTGAACTGCGTCGCGGTCGATCCTGGCGACGGCAACCCCGTCAAGCCCAACATGGAGACCGTCGAGAACAGCAGCTACACGCCGCTCTCGCGCCCGCTCTTCATCTACGTGTCGACCGAGGCGGTCAAGCGCCCCGAGGTCGACAATTTTGTGCGGTTCTACATCAACCAGGCGCGGAGCCTGGCCGGCGAGGTCGGCTACGTCCCGATGCCCGAGAAGATCTACAAGAACCTGCTCGCCCGCTACGAACGGGGCGCGACTGGAACTCTGGCAGGCCGAGAGGGCACGGTCGAAGAGCTCTATCAGTAGCTTCGCTCTCGTCGACCTCCCCACTCGAATTGCGGCCCTCCGAAATGAGCAGCACTCCGTTGAAGGACGAGGTGTCCGCCGAGGGCCCGCTGGCCGGCGGCAGAGACGAAGCCAGCGCCTCCACCCCGGCCGCCTCTGCCCTCCAGCGGCCGCCCGGGCGGGGCGGCGAGGTCCCCCTCGGGTCCATCCACGATGCCCCGCCTCCTCGCCCACGCTTCCACACCCCGCGCTCTCGCAAGCTGCGCGAGACCGCGATCCGCTACGGCCTCCAGCTGAGCGCCGCGATCTCGATCCTGACCAGCTTCGGGATCCTGTTCATCCTCCTGAAGGAGTCCCTGCCCTTCTTCGAGGAGGTCTCCCCCTGGAGCTTCATCACGGGCACCACCTGGGCTCCTCTGATGGAGCCGCGCCACTTCGGCGTCCTGCCGCTGATCGGGGGCACCATGCTCGTGACGGGAGTCGCGGCCCTGATCGTGATCCCACTCGGCAGCCTCGCGGCGATCTATCTCTCCGAGTACGCCAGCAATCGCGCGCGCCGCTGGCTCAAGCCGACCCTGGAGATCCTGGCGGGCATCCCGACCGTGGTCTATGGCTACTTTGCCCTGGTGGTCGTCACCCCCGCCCTGCAGATGGTGATCCCCGACCTGGGAGTGTTCAACGCTCTCTCCGCGGGGATCGTGGTGGCGATCATGATCATCCCGACCGTCGCCTCGCTCTCCGACGATGCAATGCGCGCAGTGCCCAACTCCCTGCGCGAGGCCGCCTACGGCCTGGGCGCGACTCAGCGCGAGGTCAGCCTCGGCGTGGTCTACCCAGGCGCCCTCTCCGGGGTGCTCGCCGCCTACGTGCTCGCCATCGGCCGCGCCCTGGGCGAGACCATGATCGTGACCATGGCCGCGGGCGCGACGCCCCAGCTCACGCTCAACCCCCTCGATTCGATCCAGACGATGACGGGCTACATCGTCCAGGTCAGCCTCGGGGATACGCCGGCGGGAACGCCTGAGTACCTCTCCATCTTCGCCGTGGGCCTCACGCTCTTCGTGCTGACCCTCGGGATCAACCTGCTGTCCTTCTGGATCAAGCGCCGCTACCGGCAGGCCTACTCTTGAAGCGCGCCGACCTCTTCCCTGATCGCCTGGCGTCACGGCACGGCCGCGACAGGCTCTTCCAACGCCTGACCCAGGCAGCGATGTCCGTCGGCTTCGTCGCCCTGTTTGTGCTCATCCTCGGAGTCCTGATCGAGGGCCTGCCCTGGCTCAACTGGGACTTCCTGAACAACTTCCCGTCGCGCAAGCCCGAGAAGGCCGGCTTCAAGGCTGCCCTTTGGGGGACCCTGTGGGTGATCGGCCTGACGACCATCCTGACGGTCCCGATCGGTGTCGCGGGGGCGATCTACCTGGAGGAGTTCTCCAGCCGCGGGCGCTTCCACAAGCTCGTCGAGCTGCTGATCGCGAACCTGGCCGGGGTGCCCTCGATCCTCTACGGGATGCTGGGGCTGATCGCCTTCGTGCGCATGTTCCAGGAGACCACAGACCCGACCACCTTCCTGGGCATCCAGGTCCCCTTCGGCCGCTCGGTGCTGGCGGGGGCCTGCACCCTGTCCCTGCTCGTCTTGCCGGTCTGCACGATCGCGTCCCGAGAAGCCCTGCGGGCCGTGCCCGACTCCATGCGCCAGGCGGCCTTCGGCCTGGGATCCACACGCTGGCAGTGTGTGCGCCACCACGTTCTGCCCGCCGCGACACCGGGGATCCTGACCGGCGTCGTGCTCTCCATCTCCCGCGCCCTGGGTGAGACCGCACCGCTGGTCATGATGGGCGCCCTGACCTACGTCGCATTCACGCCGGAGAACGTCTACGACCCCTTCACGGCGATGCCCATCCAGATCTTCAACTGGGCCTCCCGGCCCCAGGCCGACTTTCAGTCGGTCGCCGCGGCCGGGATCATCGTCCTCCTGGCGGTCCTGCTCGGCATGAACGCCATCGTCGTCCTGCTCCGCAACCGAGCCGAGCGCTCCCGTGCACAATGACCATCACCACCCCCACTGAACAGGCCGTGCAGGCCCGGACCGTCCTGCAGACCCGCGACGTCACGATCTCCTACGGGGAGTCGGCCGCGGTCAAGAACGTGACGCTGGAGATCCCCCAGCGCGAGGTGCTGGCGATCATCGGCCCCTCCGGTTGCGGCAAGAGCACGCTCCTACGCTGCTTCAACCGCATGAACGACTTCATCGCGGACTGCCGCCTGGAGGGGCAGGTCCTCTTCGAGGGCGAGGACATCTACGGTCAGGAGATCGACCCGGTCGAGCTACGCCAGCGAATCGGGATGGTCTTCCAGCGTCCGAACCCCTTCCCCAAGTCGATCCGAGCGAACATCACCTGGGCCCCGAAGATGGCCGGCTACCAGGGAGACTACGACGAGCTCGTAGAGCGCACCCTGAAGGAGGCAGCCCTCTGGGACGAGACCAAGGACAAGCTCGACAAGTCGGCCCTCTCCCTCTCGGGGGGCCAGCAGCAGCGCCTGTGCATCGCCCGGAGCCTGGCCATGTCGCCCGAGGTGCTGCTGATGGACGAGCCCTGCTCCGCCCTCGACCCGATCGCCACCGACCGCATCGAGGGCCTGATCCGCGACCTGAAGGAGCACTACACGGTCGTGATCGTGACCCACAACCTGCAGCAAGCGGGCCGGGTCTCGGACCGTACGGCCTTCATGTATCAGGGCGACTTGATCGAGGTCGGAGACACCAGCGAACTCTTCACCCAGCCCAGAGAGAAGAAGACCGAGGACTACATCACCGGTCGCTTCGGATGATGCCATGACCGAACACCTGTCCCGCGACCTGAAGTCCATCAAGCGCCACGTCCTCAAGATGGCGAGCCTGGCCGAGGAGGGCCTCGAGCTCGCCCGCGAAGCCTATACCCGCCGCGAGGAGGTCCCCGTCATCCGCCTGGCCCAGGTCGAGCAAAAGATCGACCGGCTACAGCTCGAGATCGACGACGAGATCATCAAGTGCCTGGCCCTGCACCAGCCCGTGGCCGGCGACTTGCGCTTCGTCACCGCGGCCATGCGCATCGTGAACGACCTCGAGCGCATCGGCGACCTGACCAGCTCCATCTCGGATCGCCTGCTGTTCATCGTCAACAACCCCCCGCTGGACGAGTCCGTCACGGTGGACTCCATGATGACCGACACGGCGAAGATGCTGCGCGAGGCTCTCAATTCCTTCGTAAACCAGGACGCGGCCCTGGCCCACGAGGTGCTGGCGCAGGACGACGCCATCGACGAGGCCAACCGGAAACACTTCGAGGTCCTGATCGAGCGCATGAAGCGCGACCCGGACGCAGTGGAGATGGCAATCGCCCTCCTGTCCACCTCCCGGGGCCTCGAGCGCATCGCCGATATGGCCACCAACATTGCCGAGGACGTGGTCTACATGGTCGAGGCCCGGGACATCCGGCACCCGGCTCTGGATCACGGCGAGTAGGGAGCCCGAAAGGCGAGCTGCCCCCTCGCCTCTGCCGCGATCGCGGGCACAATGCGCCCGTGATTCCCTCCCCCACCATCAGGGCGGCCGCCCTGGCACTCCTGCTCCTGACCGCCGCTTGCAGCGATGCCGCTGAAGAGAGCGGTCGGTCCTCCAGCACTTACGTCGGAAGCGCCGTCTGCGGCACCTGCCACACGGACCAGCACGGCCGCTGGCAGGGCTCCCACCACGACCTCGCCATGCAAGCGGCCGAGGAAGGCACGGTGCTCGGAGACTTCGACGGCGCGGTCTTCGAGAGCGCAGGCCGCTCGACGCGCTTCCGCCGCGACGGAGAACGCTTCCTCGTCACCACCGAGGGCCCCGACGGTGACGACCACGAGTACGAGGTCCGCTACACCTTCGGGGTTCACCCCTTGCAGCAGTACCTGCTGGAGTTCCCCGGCGGCCGCCTGCAGTGCCTCGACGTGGCCTGGGACACCGACGCCGGCCGATGGTTCGACCTGAACCAGGGCGCGCGCGTCCCCCACGACGACCCCTACCACTGGTCCGGTCGCTTCCAGACCTGGAACCTGCAGTGCGCGGACTGCCACTCGACCCACTTCGAGAAGGGCTACGACCCGGCCACGGACACCTACGAGAGCCGCTACGCGGAGATCGACGTGGGCTGCGAGGCCTGCCACGGCGCCGGTGGTGCCCACGTGGAGCTGGCCCGCGACTGGACTTCCGGTGCGCGCCCGGAGGACGCGCCCACGGGCTTCGAGTTCAACCCTCGCAAGGACGATCCGGACTCGATCCTGAACGCCTGCGCGCCCTGCCACTCGCGGCGCACCGCGATCACCGACAGCCACCGCCCCGGGGCGCGCTTCGCCGACGACTACCGCCTGGCGTTCCTGACCAACGACCTCTACCACCCCGACGGCCAGATCCTCGAGGAGGTCTACGTCCACGGCTCCTTCCTGCAGAGCAAGATGCACCAGAAGGGCGTGAGCTGCATCGACTGCCACGACCCCCACGGCCTCGACCTGTGGTTCCCCGGCGATGCTGTCTGCACGCAGTGCCACACGAACCAGCCGCCCCTGGACCGCTTCCCGACACTGCAGGCCAAGGACTACACGGACCGCAGCCACCACCACCACGACCCGGAGGGTGAGGGCGCCCGCTGCGTCGCCTGCCACATGCCCGAGAGCACCTACATGGTGATCGACCCGCGCCGGGACCACAGCCTGCGCATCCCGAGGCCGGACTTCTCGGTGAAGCTCGGCACGCCGAACGCCTGCAACGACTGCCACGGAGATCAGGACGCGAGCTGGGCCGCCGCGGCGGTGGCGGAGTGGACCGGCGTCGAGGCGCCTCCGCGCCACTACGGCGAGGCCCTGGGCGCCACGGGGGGCAGCGACCGGGAGACCCTTCAGGCCCTGCTCGCCCTGCCCTTCGACACGGACTCCCCGGAGCTCGTGCGCGCCAGCGCCGTCGAGCGCCTGCCGGGCGGGGAGCAGATCACCACCCAGGCGGCCATGGCGCTGCTCTCGGGCGACGAGTCCGACCCCTGGATCAAGGTCGCCGCCCTCTCGGCCCTCGTCGACTCCCCGCCCCAGGTGCTCGCGGCCCTGGTTCCGCCGCACCTCGAGGACGAGGCGCGGGTCGTCCGCATCGAGGCCGCCCAGGTCCTGGCTGGCCCCGCCGAGGAGAGCCTGAGCGAGGCGGACCGCAAGAAGTTCGAGGCCGCCTTCGCCGAGTTCGAGGCGGCCCAGGCCACGGCCGCCGACCAGCCCTTCGCGCACCTGAACCTGGCCATCGTCGCCGAGCGCCGCGGCCGGACTCAGGAGGCCCGCGCTCACTACCTGAGGGCCCTCGAGCAGGACGAGGGCTTCCTCCCGGCGGTCTTCAACCTCTCGACCCTGCTCGACTCCATCGGGCAGCGTCAGGAGGCGGAGAAGCTCCTGAGCAAGGCCGTGGCGCGCTTCCCCGAGGAAGGCGAGCTGCACTACAACCTCGGCCTCCTGCTGGCCGGCATGGAGCGCCTGGCCGAGGCGGCGGAGTCCCTGACCCAGGCAGCCCGCCTGCTCCCCCAGCGTCCACGCATCCTCTACAACCTCGGCCTCGCCCTGTCGGCCACCGGCGAGCGCCCCAAGGCCGAGGACGCGCTCCTGCGCGCACAACGTCTCGCGCCGGAGGATCCGGACTACATGTACGCCCTGGCGACCTTCTACTACCAGGACGAGGAGCTCGAGCGAGCCCACGAGTGGACCACGAAGCTGATCCAGGCCGTGCCGAACGTGCCGGGCCCGCGCCAGCTGCTCGAGGACATCGAGCGCAAGATGCGGGGAGAGTGATCGGACGCGGCGGCGCGCCCGGCGCGAGCGCCGCGGATCAGGGCCGCGCCGACTCCGCCGGTCGCCGCCCGCAGTAGCAGCTCGCTGGCGGGTCCACGTCGGCCCGGGCCCAGGCCGCGGCCACGCGCGGGGCGAAGGCCTCGGCCTCCTGGCTGCGGCCGAGGGCCTCGAGGGTCTGGCGCAGGCCGAGCAGGGACCAGGCGTTCTCCGGGTTGTCCTCCAGGTCGAGCTGGTAGAGCTCCAGGGCCTCGGTCGACTCGCCGCCGGCCAGGAGCAGGGCACCCAGGGCGTGGCGCACGGGGATCATCCAGCCCGGGGGCTCGTCGTAGACCAGGGCGTCCTCCGCCTCGACCGCGGCCCGCAGGACCTCGTAGGCATCCTCGTGCCGACCCTCTCGCCAGAGCAGCTCGCCCTCGGCCATCTGTCGCGCCAGGGCCAGGATGGCCGCCGCCGGATTGATGCCGATGAACCACTCCGGCGGCACGCCGGCCACGGCCTCGTCGAAGAGCGCGAGCTCCTCGCGCGCCTGCGCCGCACGGTCCAGGTTGGCCAGGGCGATGATGCGCGCGTAGAGGCGCACCGCCCGGCTGACCTTGCGCTCCTCCGAGTAGGCCGGCTCGTCCAGGATCTCCTGCCAGCGCCCGAAGCGGATCAGCGCGTGGAACTTGGCCGGCATCAGGCCGTCCGCGAACTCGGGGAAGGCCGCCAGGAACTGCGGCGGCACCTCGCGCTCCATGCGTCGCGTCGCGTCGAGGGCGATCTCGCTGCGCCCCTCCATCATCGCGGCGTAGGCCAGGAAGTGGATGTTGTGGATGAAGTAGAGGTGGTAGAAGCTCGGCTCCCCCATCTCCGCGAAGTAGGCCTCGTCGGCCTGGATGGCTCGCTGGTTCGAGGTGACCGCATCGTCGTAGCGGCCCACGTTGATGTAGATGTGGGACGGCATGTGGACCAGGTGGCCGCTGCCCGGCACCAGCTCCTCGAGGCGCTCGGCGGCCGCCTCGGCGCGGCCGGGGGTCTTGGAGGCCTCCACCGCGTGGATGTAGAAGTGGTTCGCGCCCGGGTGCGCCGGGTCGAGCTCGAGCACCTGCTCGAGCACCGCGACGATCTCCTCCGCGCGCTCGACGGGCTCGCCCTCGGCCGTCCAGTAGTCCCAGGGCTGGAGGTTCATCAGGGCCTCCGCGTAGAGGGCGCCCACGTCCGGGTCCGTCGGGAAGCGCGTCCAGGCGCGCCCCATGGCCTCCGCGTAGGCCTCGTCCAGCGGTACGCGGTCCTCGGGCAGGGGGTGCACCGCGCGCAGGGCGACGGCCTCGATCAGGGCGCGCTCCACCTCGCTCGCGGCCGGCGCGCAGCGCTGGGCCTCGAGGCTGGCGGCGTAGGCGGCGGCGGACTCGTGGGGTTCGACCGCGGGGTTGTTGACGTCGATGCCGTAGCCGTAGGCGATCCCCCACCAGGCCATCGCGCAGTCCGGGTCAGCGGCGGCGGCGGCCGCGAAGCAGCGCACGCCCGCGTCGTGGTTGAAGCCGTAGACCATCTGCAGGCCCTGGTCGAACCAGGACCTCGCGCCGGGCGTGGTCGCGCTCAGCTCGCGCCGGTAGCCACCGTAGCCGACGAACTCTCGCGCCCCGGGCTCGAGCTCGGCGACGAGGGCCTGGGGCGTGGGCGGCGGCAGGGCCTCGGTCGAGCGGCAGGCGGCGAGCGGCAGCAGGAGGAGCGGCAGGGCAGTCCGAGGTCGAGTGCTCATGGATGGTGTTCGTCGGTGTCGTGAGCGGCGCCACATCCTAGTCGAGTCGCGCCGGGAGCCGTCCGGAGACTGCGGTTCCTGGCCGACCCCGAGTCGGCCTCCTTCCCGATCCGCCCGCGGAGAGCGAGGCGCTAGAGTGGCGCGCTCCGCGTCCCCCATCCCTCCCCCATGCTGCCCAAGCTCCTGTTCACCCTCACCCTCGGCGCGCCGAGCGACCTCGAGGTCACCGTCCCCGCCCCCGCCGCCATCCCGCGCTGCGAGGTCGACTACCTGGTCGAGCACGTGCCGCAACCGGCCCGCTTCTACCGCAGCGAGGACGGGCGCCGCGGTTGGCTCGACAACGGCCTCGTGCGCCGGGGCTTCGTCCTGGGAGAGGGGACGGCGACCGTCTCGCTCGAAGAGCTGCAAGGGGGCGCCTCCCTGCTGCGGGCCGTGCGCCCCGAGGCGCGCGTCACCGTGGACGGCCGCGCCCTGCCCGTGGGCGGACGCCTCGGCCAGCCCAACCACGCCTTCCTGCGGCCGGAGTGGCTCGAGGCGATGAGCGCCGACCCCCAGGCCCTGGCCCTCGTGGGCCACGAGGTGGGGCCCGTGAGCGAGCGCCTGCCCTGGAAGCGCGTCCGCCACCACGCCCCGGGCGTCGCCTGGCCGCCGCCCGGCGTGCACCTGACGCTTCGCTTCCGCCCCAGCGAGGCCCTGCGCGCCGCGGGCGTGCCCGACCTCGAGGTCCGCGTGCACCACGAGCTCTACGACGGCGTACCCGTCCTGTCGAAGTGGCTCGAGGTCGAGAACCTGGGCGCGCAGGCGATCACCCTCGACTCCTTCTCCTCGGAGATCCTGGCCGTGGTCGAGGAGGAGAGCCGCGTCGAGGCCCGCGAAGGGGTGACCTACCCGCCGCCCTCGAGCCTGCTGGTGATGACGGACATGGCCTTCGGGGGCATGACGGCCGAGAACGTCTCCCGCCACGCGGTGCACTGGCGCGCGGACCCGCAGTACTCCAGCCAGGTGAACTACAAGCGCATCACCCCCTGCCTGCTCGACGTCTCTCCCGACCTGGGACCGGCCCAGGTGATCGAGCCCGGCGCCGCCTTCGAGAGCCTGCGGGCCTTCGAGCTGGTGCACGACTCCAGCGAGCGCGAGCGCCGGGGCCTCGCCCAGCGCCGCATGCTGCGTACCATCGCTCCCTGGGTCACCGAGAACCCCCTCATGCACCACCTGCGGGTCTCGGGCCCCGACGAGGTGCGGCGCGCCGTGGAGCAGGCCGCGGAGGTCGGCTTCGAGATGGTCATCCTCTCCTTCGGGAGCGGCTTCCACATCGAGTCGGAGGATCCGGCCTACATCGCCGGCTGGAAGGAGCTCGCGGACCACGCCCACGAGCACGGCGTCGAGCTCGGCGGCTACTCCCTGCTCGCCTCGCGCTCCATCTCGCCGGAGGACGACGTGGTGCTGCCCGAGGGCCAACGTCCCACCTTCGGCAACTCCCCCTGCCTGGAGAGTCCGTGGGGCCGGCGCTACTTCGAAAAGCTGTACGCCTTCTTCGAGGCCACGGGCTTCGACCTGCTCGAGCACGACGGCAACTACCCCGGCGACCCCTGCCACTCCGTCCGCCACCCCGGTCACAGCGGTGCGCTCGACTCGCGCTGGAACCAGTGGCGGCGCATCACCGACTTCTACAAGTGGTGCCGCGGCCGCGGGATCTACCTCAACGTGCCCGACTACTACTACCTGAGCGGCTCCACGAAGAGCGGCATGGGCTACCGGGAGGTCAACTGGTCCCTGCCGCGGGCCGAGCAGGTGATCCACACCCGCCAGAACATCTTCGACGGCACCTGGACCAAGACGCCGTCCATGGGCTGGATGTTCGTGCCCCTGACCGAGTACCACGGCGGCGGCGCGGCGGCCACCATCGAGCCCCTGGACGAGCACCGGGACCACTACCGGCGCATGCTCGAGTCGAACCTGGCCCTCGGCGTCCAGGCCTGCTACCGCGGGCCGCGGCTGTTCGACACCGAGCGCACGCGGGACCTGCTCGCCGAGAGGGTGGCCTGGTTCAAGGCGCACCGGGAGGTGCTCGAGGCGGACCTCGTCCACGGCCGGCGCGCGGACGGGCGCGACCTGGACTGGATGCTGCACGTGAACCCCTTCCCCTCCAGTCCGGAGGCGGCGCGAGGGATGCTCGTGGCCTTCAACCCCCTCACGCAGGAGGTGCGGCGCACCCTGGACGTGCCGCTGTACTACACCGGGCTCGACGGGAGCGTGCGCGCGTCGGTGAACGGTGCCGCGCCGGTCGAGCTCGAGCTGGACCGGCGCTGGGAGGTGCGGCTCGAGCTCTCGGTGCCCCCGGGGGGCATGGGCTGGGTCGCGTTCCACTGAGCCTGCCGGGCTGGCTCCCTGGGCGCCCCTATTTGCGATTTCCTATCTGGGGCACCCCAGAGACCCCATGGGTTGTCTTTCAAGAGACCTGATGTCATCTTGAAGACAACATGCCCACCTCCGATCCCCCCTCCCCGATCCGCCGCCTGCGGGAGGCCGCGGGCTGGACCCAGGCCGAGCTGGCGCGGCGGGTCGGCCTCACGCGCCAGGCCTTCTGCCGCATGGAGGGCGGGGCCTGGCTGCCGAACACGGCGGTGGCCCTGCGGCTGGCGCGGGAGCTGGGGACGAGCGTCGAGGACCTCTTCGGCGGCGGGACCGAGACGGAGCTGCGCGCGGACCCCCAGGCACCGCGCTCGCCTCGGCTCGAGCTGGCGCGGGTGCGGGAGGAGACCTGCGCCTTCGCCACCGAGGCACCGGCCGCCCTGCAAGCGAGCTTCCGACCGGCGGATGCCCTCGCGACCGAGGCGGGCACGCGACGCCTCGACTCCATCGAGACCGATGCGGGGACCGCCGTGCTGCACGGCTGCGACCCGGCCTTCGGCATCCTGACCGGGCTGCTCGAGCGCCGCGAGCCGACCCGGCGTCTCCTGTTCCGCTTCGCGGGCAGCGGCGCGGCCCTCGAGGCCCTCCGCGCCGGGCGCTCGCACCTGGCGGGGGTGCACCTCGTGAGCGAGGACGGCGACGAGGCCTCCTTGCGCCGGGAGCTGCGGCGTCAGCTGCCGGGCGGCGGGCGCGTGGTGGTCTTCGCCCACTGGGAACAGGGCCTGATGCTCGCCCCCGAGCGGGCCGCCGAGCTGCGGCGCGCGGAGGATCTCCTGCAGCCCGGCCTGCGGGTGCTCAACCGCGAGCCGGGCGCCGGCTGCCGGGTGATGTTCGACCGCTGGCTGGCCCAGGGCGGGGTCGAGGCCCGGGCGATCCACGGCTACGACCGTTGCGCCGACGGCCACTGGTCCACGGCCCACGCCATCGCCTGCGGCGCGGCCGACGTGGGGCTCGGCCTGCGCGCGGTGGCCGCGGCCAGCGGCCTGGCCTTCCTGCCCCTGGCGGAGGTGCGCTGCGACCTGGTGGTGCCGGCGGACCTGGAGCAGCACCCGACCGTGCGGCTCGCCTTCGAGCTCCTGCAGACGAAGCGGCTCCGGGAGGAGCTCGACGCCCTGGAGGGCTACGACGCGCGGGAGACCGGGCGCGTGGTCGCGGAGCTGGAGGCGCGCTGAGGTGGAGGTCCTCGCGCGCGGCGTCGCCTTCCTCGCCCTGGGCCTGGCGGCCTGCGGAGCGGAACCCTCCGCAACGCGGGGCCCGGAGTTCACGGTCGCCGCGGCCGCCAGCCTCACGGACGTCATCGACGAGGCCCTGGCCATCTGGAACGAGGAGCACGGTCACCGCGGACGGGGCTCCTATGCCGCGAGCTCGACCCTGGCGCGCGCCATCGAGCAGGGCGCCCCCTACGACGTCTTCATCTCCGCCGACCGCCTCTGGATGCGGCACCTGGTGGACCGCGAACGCGTGGAGACGACGGGCCTGTGCTTCCTCGCCCGCAACGAGCTGGTGCTCGTCGGCAGCCCCGGCTTCCGACCGGAGCTGCACTCCTCCCTGGGCGACCCCCCGACCTCCCTGCGCGGCCGGCGCTGGACGACGGGGGACCCCGAGCACGTGCCCCTGGGCCGCTACGCCCGCGAGGCCCTGGGGTCCCTCGGCTGGTGGGAAGAGCTCGAACCCGAGCTCTTGACCGCCGGAAGTGCGCGCGCGGCCCTGCGCCTGGTGGAGCGGGGTGAGGTGGACTGGGGCGTCGTCTACGGCTCCGACCTGGGCGCTCGCCAGGCGGAGCTGCACACCCTGCTGGTCGTGCCCGGCAGCGCGCACCTGGACGTCGCCTATCCCGCCGCGACCACCGCCGCGACCACCGTCGCGACCACCGCCGCGACCACCGCCGAGGCCCGCGCGGAGGCCCGCGACTTCCTGCGCTGGCTCGCGGGCCCGCGAGGCCGCGCGCTCTTCGCCTCCCACGGTTTCCAGCCCCCGCTGGGGCTCGAGTCCCTCTGATGCTCGGTCTCCAGCCCGCGGAACTCGAAGCCCTGTGGCTGTCGGTGCAGGTCAGCACCTGGGCCACGCTCCTGGCGGCCCTGCCCGCCGTCGCGCTCGGCTGGCTGCTCGCCCGGCGCGAGTTTCCCGGGCGGCTGCTGGTCGAGGCGGTGGTCTACCTGCCGCTGGTGGTCACCCCCGTGGTGGTGGGCTACGTGCTGCTCCTGCTCGTCGGGCGCCAGGGCCTGCTCGCACCGCTCCTGGACTCCCTCGGGCTCGAGCTGGCCTTCGACTTCAAGGGCGCCGTCCTCGCCGCGGCGGTGATCGCCCTGCCCCTGATCGTGCGCTCCGCGCGCACGGCCATCGAGCTGGTGGACCCGCGCCTCGAAGAGGCCGCGGCCGTGCTCGGTGCCGGTCCCTGGCGCCGGCTCGCGACGGTCACCCTGCCGCTGGCGGCCCCCGGCCTCGTGGCGGGCCTCGTGCTCGGCTTCGCCCGCAGCCTGGGCGAGTTCGGCGCGACGATCACCCTGGCCGGCAGCATCGCCGGCGAGACCCGCACCCTGCCCCTGGCGATCCACAACGCGACCCAGATCCCCGGCGGTGAGGGCGCAGCCCTGCGCCTGACCCTGCTCTCGATCGCCCTCTCCCTCGCGGCCCTGGCGGCCAGCGAGCTCTTCCTGCGTCGCCTGCGGCGCAAGGCGGCGGACACAGCGTGAGCCCCACCGTCCGGATCGCCTGCGACGCCCGGCGCGGCGCCTTCGAGCTGGAGCTGGAGGCCGACCTCGGGGCGCCCGCCACGGGCGTCTTCGGACGCTCCGGTGCGGGCAAGAGCACCCTGCTGCACGCCCTGGCGGGCCTGCTCCCCGCCAGTCGGCTGCGGCTGGAGGTGGACGGAGAGCTGCTCGTCGACAGCGCCGCCGGCCGCCTGCCCCGGGCCCACGAGCGGCGCGTGGGCCTCGTGTTCCAGGACCACCGCCTCTTCCCCCACCTCTCGGTCGCGGCCAACCTGCGCTACGGAGCGGCGCGCGGCGGGAGCGGGCCGCGACTCGAGGAGGTCGTCGAACTGCTCGAGCTGTCGCCGCTGCTCACAAGGCGGCCCGCGGACTGCTCCGGCGGCGAGCGCCAGCGCGTGGCCCTCGGCCGCGCCCTGCTCGGCGCGCCGCGGCTGCTCCTGCTCGACGAGCCGCTCGCGAGCCTCGACCGGGGCCTCAAGCGGCAGATCCTGCCCTTCCTGCGGCGGGTGCGGGAGGCCTCGGGCATCCCGCTGCTGATCGTGAGCCACGACCTCGGGGACCTGCTGGCCCTGACCGACGAGGTCCTGCTGCTCGAGGGTGGCCGCGCCGCGGGCTGCGGCTCGGTGGCGCAGCTCGCCGCCGAGGCGGAGACCCTCGAGCTCCTGCACGACTGCGGCCTCGTCTTCGCCCTGGGCGGCGCGGTCGCGGAGCGCGACGCGGACGGCCTGACCTGGGTCCGGCTCGACGGTCCGCGCCCGCAGCGCCTCGCCTGCGGTGACTGCGACGCGCCCGCCGGCACGCGGGTCGAGGTGCAGCTGCGCCCCGAGGACATCGTGCTGACCCGCGAGCGCCTGCCGGTGCGCACGTCCCTGTCCAACGAGCTGCTGGGCAGGATCGAACGGATCACCCACAGCCCCGCCCGGGTCCTGGTGGCCATCGACGCGGGCCTGGACGTGCCGGTCCTGGCCGAGGTCACCGAGCGCGCGGTGCGCCGCCTCGGCCTCGAGCCCGGCGCCGAGGTCGTGGCCCTCTGCAAGGCCCAGGCGGTGCGGACGCGGCGCCTCGAGCCCTGACCACGGCCCCGCTGGCGCCTGCTGCGGCCTCAGGGCTCGTAGTACGTCGGCGTCCCCGGCCCCACCGGCAGGTCCAGTCCGAAGACCCACAGGTAGAACAGGGCCATCCACCCCAACAGGTACGCGAGCGAGTAGGGCAGCATGGTCGAGATCAGCGTCCCGATGCCGAGCTTCCTGTCGTAGCGCATGGCGAAGGCCAGGATCAGCCCGAAGTAGCTCATCATCGGCGTGATGATGTTCGTCGTCGAGTCGCCGATGCGGTAGGCGGCCTGGATCACCTGGGGGCTGTAGCCGATGCTCATCAGCATCGGCACGAAGATCGGCGCGGTGACGGCCCACTGGGCCGACGCGCTGCCGAGCATCAGGTTCACGACGCAGCACATCAGGATGAAGGGCACGAAGACCTCGGGCCCCGTCAGGTCCCAGCTCTTCAGGAGGTCCGCCCCGGTCACGGCGGTGATGGTGCCCAGGTTGGTCCAGTCGAAGAAGGCCACGAACTGGGCCGCGAAGAAGACCAGCACCAGGTAGAGGCCCATGGAGCTCATGGCCTGGGCCATGCCGTCGATCACGTCGGTGTCCTTGCGCATCGTGCCCGTGATGCGGCCGTAGACCACCGCGGGCACGACGAAGATCACGAAGATCAGGGCCACCACGCTCTTCAGCATCGGGCGCAGGTCCTGGACCAGGGTCTCGTTCTCCGCCGGGTCCCGGAACCAGCCGTTCTCCGGCAGGCAGAGGGCCGCCAGACCGAGCAGCATCAGGCCGATGGTCACGAGGGCCCAGCGCAGGCCCTTCTTCTCGAGCGGCGAGAGCTTGCCCATGTCCTTGGTGGCCTCCTCGACCCCCTCCTCCGCGCGCGAGGGGTCGTAGGGCCCGAGCCGGGGCTCGACCACGAGGACGGTCACCAGGCTCCCGACCACGGTGATCAGCACCGTGCTCACGACCATGAAGTAGTAGTTGGCCGTGGGCAGGATCTCGAGCGCGCCGCCCTCGGCGAACTCCGGGTTGATCAGGGAGGCGGCCTCGTTCGTGATCCCCGCCAGGAGCGGGTCGACGGTGCCGATCAGGATGTTCGCCGAGTAGCCGCCGGACACACCCGCGAAGGCCGCGGCGAGGCCCACGAGGGGGTTGCGCCCCACGGAGTGGAAGACCACGGCCGCCAGGGGGATGAGCACCACGTAGCCCATCTCCGAGGCCGTGTTCGAGACCACCGCGCTGAACACGACGACCACCGTCAGCAGGTTGCGCGGCGCTCCGAGCACCAGCGCCCGGATGCCCGCACCGAGCAGGCCTGAGCGCTCGGCGACGCCGACGCCCAGGAGCGCGACGAGCACCGTGCCCAGGGGCGCGAAGCCCGTGAAGTTCGTCACCAGGCCCATCCCGATGCGCCGCAGGCCCTCGGGGTTGAGCAGGCTGACCGCACGGATCATGCCGTCCTCGGCCCGGGCCGGGTGCTCCGCCGGGCGCGGGTCCATCACCTCCAGGCCCCACCACTGCGCGAGGCCCGAGACCAGCAGCACCCCCAGGCACATCCAGGCGAACAGGGTGACCGGGTGGGGCAGGAGGTTCCCCAGCCACTCGACGAGGGCCAGGAACCTCCCGAGGAGGCCTGGCTTGGACGGCGGAACGACTGTGCTCGTGCTCATGATCTCACTCGGCCGCGATGGACTCCTCGTTCAGCACGGCCCCCCGGGGGTCGTGGTGACGCATGACGAGCCGCGGGGACGCGGAGCCGCCCGCGGTCTCCACGGAGACGGACAGGAAGCCCCCGCGCACGGCCAGGTAACGGTGGGCCTCCGTGCGCTGCTTCTCGGAGAAGCCGCCGGCGTGGGCGTCGGTCGTGGGCCCGCAGGAGAACTCCCGCAGCCCCGTCTCGGGGTCCGCGCTCGTGTACTGCCAGTGGCGATCCCCGCAGACCACGAGGGCCCGCTCCTGGGACGCGAGCCAGCGCCGCAGGCGTCCGCCCTCGTGGGCGAAGGCCGCGTTGGCGTGGTTGTCCTTCTTGTTGGAGCGGTCGGGTCCCACGATGGGCGTGGCGGAGACCACGACGCGGAAGGTGGCGTCCGAGGCCTCGAGGGTCTCCGT
Source organism: uncultured Planctomycetaceae bacterium (assembly GCA_964591315.1). GTDB lineage: Bacteria > Planctomycetota > UBA1135 > UBA1135 > JABACD01. The sequence goes on along the minus strand of CAZQAT010000028.1, from coordinate 13,976 downwards.
CAGCCAGGCCCACTGCTCCTCCCCGAGGATCGTCTTCTCCGGTCCGTCGGGCTCGCGGTTCGAGCTGCGGAACTCCCGCCCCTCGAGGAACCAGACCTCGAGGTGCTTCCCCCAGCGGGCGCGCCTGTAGGGCAAGTCCCCCGACGGCGTCTGCTCGCGGAAGAGCTCCACCCCGCGCTGAAAGCTGAGCCCGCCGTGCTTCTGCCCCGGCCAGCAGTCGTTCTTGAGGGTGTCGTGGTCGTCCTTGAGGAAGTAGGCAGGCACCTCCCTGTGGAATCGCCGCTGGAACTCCAGGCGGTACATCCGGTGCCAGTGCAGGCGGGCGGTCCCCACGTCCCTGGCGTCCGGATTTGGCTTGTCGTAGTAGACGACGTCCCCGGTGTGCACGAAGAAGTCGGGCCGCAGGGCGGCCATCGAGGAGTAGATCCGGTGCCCGCGGTTCCCGGCGTCCCGGCGGTGGAAGTCCTGGCCGGTGACCACGGTGAAGCGCACCTCCGCCGGGTCGTCCTGGGCCGGCGCGGTGCCGAAGCTCCCCGTGAGGGCCTGCACGTCTTCCTCGGCCGAGTCGCGCGTGCGCACCTCGAGCCCGTAGCGGGTGCCGGGCACGAGCCCCTCCAGGCGGAACTTGTGCACGCTGTCCGTGCGGGAGTCGACGTCGACCCACGGGCTCGTGCGGGGCTCGCCGGGACTGTCCAGGGGCCACCATGTCAGCTGCAGCTGGCCCCGGTCCGAGGCGGCGAAGTCCCGGGTCACGACCTTCGTGCGGCGCGACCAGACAACGGCGCTGTCGTGACCGACCTCCCCCACCTTCAGACCGTTCGCGAGGCTCACCGGGACCTCGGGTGCGTTCTGCAGCGCGAGGGCCACGATCAGGGTGTGGATCACGAGACCTCCCTCAGCTCAGGGTCAGGAAGGAAGCCTCGTCGTCCCCGTGCAGCTCCGCCATGTCCTCTTCCCCCTTGCCGAGGGCGGAGCTGATGCGGTTCGTGGGGCAGTTGCCCAGGTGCACCCAGACCACCTTGGGCGGATGACCGAACAGGAAGCTCAGCTGCCGGAAGTCCGAGTCCTTCGAGAGGATCGTGTAGCCCTCCGTCCTGGCGAACTCCCAGATCTCCAGGTCGTCCGCGCGCTCCATGCCGAAGTTGCGCACGTGGGTGGAGCCGGGGTGGCGCCGCGCGAGCTCCTCCAGCAGGCGCGGGGAGAGGTTCTGGTCGACCAGGAACTTCAAGACCCGCGGTTCATCAGGCGCCGCTCGCGGTCGGCGGCGAAGGCCAGGCAGGCGAGGATGTCCTCATCGGTCAGGTCGGGGAAGTCCTCGAGGATCTCCTCCTTGCTCATGCCGGAGGCCAGGTACTCGAGCACGTCGTAGACCGTGATGCGCAGCCCGCGGATGCAGGGCTTGCCGTTGCGCTTGCCCGGCTCGATGCTGATCAGGTGCGCGTAGTCCATGGGCGCAGTCTACTGCCTGCGACGCCCGGAGCGCAGGGGCTGCCCCGGCAGGCCCTGTTCGGGTAGGGTGCGGGCGTGAGAGACACGGCCATGCCAGTCCTGATCGGGGCGCTCCTGGCGTCCTGCGCCGGTCCCCGAGCGGTGGAGCCGCGGCTCGATGACCTCGAGGTGTCGAAGCTCGCGGGGGACCTCGGCTTCACCGAAGGCCCGGTCTGGATCCAGGCCGAGGAGCTGCTGGTCTTCAGCGACATCCCGGCGGCGCGGCTGATGTCCTGGCACGAGACCCGCGGCCTCGAGCTCCACGAGGAGCGGCCGAACCCCAACGGCAATGCCCTCGACGCGAACGGACGCCTGCTCACCTGCCAGCACGGCGCCCGGAACCTGGTGCGGCGCGAGGCGGACGGCGCCCTGACCGTGCTCGCCCGCGACTTCGAGGGCCTGCGACTCAACTCACCCAACGACCTGGCGGTGCAGGCGGACGGCACGATCTGGTTCACCGATCCCCCCTGGGGCCTGGAGGGCCTCGAGGAGGGCAAGCAGCTCGACTTCCAGGGCGTCTACCGCCTCGACGGCTCCACGGGGGAGCTGCGCTGCGTCCTGCGCGACGGCGCCATGCCCAACGGCATCGCCCTGGCAGCCGACGAGCGGACCCTCTACGTGGCCGACACCGGCGGCGGCCCCCTGAAGAACGACCCCCGGCGGCGCTCGATACGCGCGAACCTCACGGCCTGGGAGGTGCGCGGCGACGGGAGCCTCGCCCCCGAGCCCCGCTGGCGCATCGCAACGCGCTGCGACGGCATGTGCCTGGACGAGCACGGCAACCTCTACACGACGGGTGAGGCCGTGAACGTCTGGCGTCCGGACGGCACGCCGATCGGGAGCATCCCGGTGCCGGAGACGCCGGCCAACGTCACCTTCGGAGGCGCAGACGGACGCACCCTCTTCATCACCGCGCGCACCTCCCTCTACGCCGTGCGCCTGGAGGTGGCCGGCGCGCCCTCTCTCGAACCCTCGGGCCACCGCTGGTGAGCCTCCCCCCCCAGGGCCGCCGAGGCCCGAAGACCCCGAGCAGAATCGTCGCGCGCCTCCCCGCTCGGCCTGTTAGCGTGCGCCCGTGGCCAGGATTCAGCTCGAGGGTGTGACCCGGCGCTTCGCGCTGCCGGGGGGCGGCGCGCAGACTGCGGTGGACCACCTCGACCTCGAGGTCCGGGCCGGTGAGACCCTGTGCCTGATCGGCGGCAGCGGCTGCGGCAAGACCACGACCCTGCGCCTGATCAACCGCCTCGAGGAGGCGGACGCGGGGCGGGTGCTGGTGGACGGTGTGGACGTGCGGGAGCGGGACCCCATCGCGCTGCGTCGCTCCATGGGCTACGTGGTCCAGAGCGGCGCCCTCTTCCCGCACCTGACCGTGCGGCGCAACGTGACGCTCCTCTGCGAGCTCGAGGGCTGGGACGAGCCCCGCTCGCGGGCACGGGCCGAGGAGCTGCTCGAGCGCGTGCGGCTGCCCGCGGCGGATTTCGCCGAGCGCTACCCGAGCGAGCTCTCCGGCGGCCAGCGCCAGCGGGTCGGCGTGGCGCGCGCCCTCGCCCTGGCCCCTCCCATCGTCCTCTTGGACGAGCCCTTCGGCGCCCTGGACCCGATCACCCGCCGGGAGCTGCAGAGGGAGTTCCTCGACCTGCGGCGGGAGGGCGAGCGCTCGATGGTCTTCGTGACCCACGACCTGGAGGAGGCCTTCCGGCTCGGAGACCGCGTCGCGCTCCTGCACGAGGGACGCCTGCTCCAGGTGGGCACTCCAGAGGAGCTGCGCCGCTCCCCCGCCGACGAGCGCGTGGCGAGCTTCGTCGCTCACCACGCCGCGCCGGAGGTGAGGCCGTGATCGCGCGCTCCGCCCTGGCGCTGCTCCTCTCGGCGCCCCTCGCCGCCGGTCAGGACCTGGTCGTCGGCAGCAAGAACTTCACCGAGGGCCGCCTGCTGGGAGAGATCGTGGCCCAGTGGATTCAGGCCGAGACGGAGCTGCGGGTCGAGCACCGCTCGAGCCTGGGCGGCACGCAGATCTGCTGGAACGCCCTGCTCGCCGGGGAGATCGACCTCTACGTGGACTACACCGGGACGGGCTGGGCGATCCTCCTGAAGGAGCCCGGCCAGGTGTCGGACCCCCTGCGCGCCTTCCTGCACGTGCGGCACCACTCGATCGAGCGCCACGACGTGGAGTGGATGGCGCCCTTCGGGCTCAACAACACCTACGCCCTGGCCCTGCGGCGCGAGAAGGCCGAGGCCCTGGGGGCGACGCGCATCTCGGACCTGGTCGGTCAGGGCGCGGAGCTCACCACCGGCTTCAGCATCGAGTTCACGAACCGCGAGGACGGCTGGGCGGGGCTGCGGGAGCACTACCCGGGGCTCGACCTCGAGCCGCGCTCGATGGAGCACGGGCTCGCCTACGAGGCCCTGGCATCGGGCGAGATCGACCTGATCGACGCCTACTCCACGGACGGCAAGCTCCTGCGCTACGACGTGCGCGTGCTGGAGGACGACCTCGGCTTCTTCCCGCCCTACAACGCGGCCCCGCTCGTGCGCGGGGAGACCCTGCGGCGGCACCCGGAGCTGCGCGAAGTGCTCTGGCGGCTCGCCTTCACCCTCGACGACCGCGGCGCGATGGAGCTGAACCACCGCGTCGAGGAGGGCGGCGAGAGCTTCGAGCAGGTGGCCCTGTCCTTCCTGGCGGAGGCCGGGCTGCTCGAGGGCGAGACAGGAGCAGACGTGCCCAGGGGCGCCCGCGGCGGCCTCTTCGGCCGCCTGTGGACGGACCGCGCGCGCCTGGCGGGCCTCTTGCTCGAGCACCTCGGGCTGGTGGCCGCCTCGGTCCTGATCGCCGGTCTCCTGGCCATCCCCCTCGGCATCCTGATCACCCGCCACGCAGTGCTGCGCGCCCCCTTCCTGGGCGGCGCCTCGGTGCTGCAGACCGTGCCGAGCCTGGCCCTCTTGGCCTTCCTGATCGTGATCCCCGGCCTCGGCCTCGGCGCCACCTCGGCGGTGGTCGCCCTCGTGCTCTACGCGGTGCTGCCGATCCTGCGCAACACCTTCACGGGGCTCGACTCGGTCGACCCGGAGCTCATCGACGCGGCGCGCGGGATGGGGCTCACGCCGCGGCAGGTCCTGCTGCGCATCCAGCTGCCCCTCGCCCTGCGCACCATCGTCGCGGGCCTGCGCACCGCCGCGGTCATCAGCGTCGGCGTCGCGACCCTGGCGGCCTTCATCGGCGCGGGCGGTCTCGGGCAGCCGATCGTCGAGGGGCTGTACCTGAACGACACCTCGCTGGTGCTCTCCGGGGCGGTACCGGCCGCGGGCCTGGCGCTCCTCGTCGACGCCCTGCTCGGCCTGTGCGAGCGCGCGCTGACCCCGCGGGGCCTACGCACGAGCTAGGGCACGAGCGCGGCAGGCACCGCGCCATCGCCCGTGGGCTCTCCCTCCAGCACCCAGCTCAGGTTGAAGCGCGCCAGCGTGCCGCCGCCCTCCGGTCCGCCCTCGAAGTGCAGGTAGATCCAGCCCTCGCTCGGGGTCCCGGGGCGGCCGGCGTTCAGGGAGGAGTAGGCGCTGGGGCCCTCGAAGACGAGGCGCTTGACCGGCCAGCTGTGACCGCCGTCGAAGCTGGCCCAGACCGTCGCCCGCTCGCGCCTGGCCTCGGTGGTGTCGATGTTGCTGAAGAGCAGGACGTCGTGGCCGGCCACGGGCAGGCGCACCAGGCCGCCCATGCAGCCGTAGGAGCGGTGCTGGTGGCCGTCCGGCAGGACCTCGACCACGCGCCAGTCGCCCCAGCTGTGTCCGCCGTCCGTGCTCCACGCCTCCCGACGACGCGTGTTCCGGGGCCGCTCCTGCCAGTGGACGCGGGAGTTGTAGTACAGCCGCCCGTCGGAGAGCTCCGCCACCGTCGCCTCGCCGGTGCCGTTCTCGGGGAAGGGCTCGCTCGTGTGCCAGCTACGGCCGCCGTCGTCGGAGTAGATCGCGTTCGTGTAGTGCTCGGGCCACAGGCTGCGGTCGTTCTTCCCCGCGTACCAGCGCGCCGGCCGCACGAGCCGGCCCGCGTGCTCACCGTGCCGCAGGGTGATGCCGTGCTCGTTCATGTGCATGGACGGCGGGTTCCCGCGGCTGTCGGGGTTGATCTCGACCTCCTCCAGCGCCCAGCTGCGGCCGTCGTCCCGGCTGCGGAAGACCATGATCGGAGCGGGGGGGTGGCCCTCCTCGACGAAGACGAGGACGTCGCCGCTCGCCTCGTCCACGGTCGTCCCCCCGCCGTGGAAGCCCGGGTCGGCGATCACGATCTCCGGTCCCCAGGTCGCGCCCCCGTCCTCGCTACGCCGGGCGCGCACACGCTGGCTGCCCCAGGTGACGAGGACCGTGCCCTCGGTCGTCACCACGACGTTCGGAAAGCGCCCGCCCTCGAACACCCGCTGCAGCTCGAGGACGGGCGGGGCGAGGAAGGGCTGGAGGGAGCCTTCGAAGGGAGACTCCGACGTGCCCGCGCAGGCGCCCAGGGCTCCGGCGACAGCGGCCAGCAGGGGGAGACGCATCAGCGAACGGCGGTCGAGGGGCTTCGAGTTCATCGAGGTCGAGGACAGGGCCGGGCGGAACGCTCCACACACTACACCCTGGGCGTGGACCGGCTCAGGCACTTCCCCTCCCGCTTCCGCCACCCTACCGGCGGAGCCGCTGAGAGACCGAGCCGCGGCCCCCGGCCCCGACGGGTATGCTCTCGGACATGACCCCCCTGAGCACCGCCCTGCTCCTGCTCGTGGCATCCCTGCTCTCCACGAGCCCCGAGGAGCCGCGCCCCAACATCGTCTTCATCTACGCCGACGACCACGCCGAGCGGGCCGTGGGCGCCTACGGCTCGCCGCTGCTCGAGACGCCGAACATCGACCGGCTGGCGGCGGAGGGCGTGCGCTTCACACAGAGCTTCGTCGCCAACTCGATCTGCGGGCCGGCCCGGGCCACGGTCCTGACCGGCCTGCACTCCCACGCGAACGGCAAGACGACCAACCGCGGCGGCTTCCGCGAGGACCTGCCGACCTTCGCCACCCTGCTGCAAGGGGCCGGCTACCAGACGGCGATGGTGGGCAAGTGGCACCTGAAGCCCGACCCCGCGGGCTTCGACCACTGGGCCATCGCCCGGGGCGGCTACTACAACCCGAACCTGGTGACCGCCGAGGGCGCCGAGCGCCAGGAGGGCTACACGACCGAGGTGATCACGGCCGACGCCCTGCGCTGGCTGCGGGAGGGCCGCGATCGGTCGAAGCCCTTCGCGCTGTGGATCAGCCACGCGGCCACCCACCGCACCTGGCAGCCCAGCCCGCGGCACCTGACCCGCTACGACGACGTGACCATCGAGGAGCCGGCGACCCTCTTCGACGACTACGCGGGCCGCTCGAAGGCCATGCAGGACGCCCAGATGCGCATCGCCCGCGACCTCTTCCCGGCCTACGACCTGAAGCTGCCCGTGACCGGCGAGGGCATCCTCGACAAGAACGCCGAGGGCATGCTGCAGCGCATGACCGAGGCCCAGCGCGCGGCCTGGCACGCGGCCTACCGTCCCAAGAACGAGGCCTTCGCCGCGGCGGGGCTGGAGGGGCGCGCCCTCGTGCAGTGGAAGTACCAGCGCTACATCAAGGACTACCTGCGCTGCGTGGACGCTCTCGACGACAGCGTGGGCGAGGTCCTGGAGTTCCTGGAGGCCGGTGGCCTCGACGAGGACACGGTCGTCGTCTACTCCTCGGACCAGGGCTTCTTCCTCGGCGAGCACGGCTGGTACGACAAGCGCTGGATGTACGAGCCCGCGCTCCGCACGCCCCTGATCGTGCGCTGGCCGGGGGTGACGCAGCCTGGCAGCACCTGCGACGCGATGGTCCAGAACATCGACATGGCCCCCACCTTCGTCGACATCGCTGGCGCCGAAGAGGTGCCCGCGATGCACGGCCGGAGCCTGGTGCCCCTGCTACGAGGCGAGACCCCCGAGGACTGGCGCGGCGCCGTCTACTACCACTACCAACAACGGGACTCGGGCCGCACCGCCCACACGGTGGCGCGGCACCACGGCATCCGCACCGAGCGCTACAAGCTCATGCACGTCTACGACCACGGCGACTGGGAGCTGTACGACCTCGAGCAGGACCCGGAAGAGGTCAACAACCTGCACGGCAAGCCCGAGCACGCCGAACTCGAGGCACGGCTCCGGGAGGAGCTGCGCGGGCTCCGCGCCCGCTACGGAGACGCCTCCGGCGGGTGAGGGCCCCACCGGGGCCTGCGCCTACTTGAGCGGAAGCGTGACCAGGTCGATCCCCGCCATCCGCTGGGCGACACGCACAACCTGCATGCTGTAGCCGTACTCGTTGTCGTACCAGACGTAGAGCACGCAGCGGTTCTCGTTCACGATCGTCGAGGTGGAGTCCACGATGCCCGGGTAGCGCGAGCCCACCAGGTCCGTCGAGGCCACCTCGGTCGAGGTCGTGTAGTCCATCTGCAGGGAGAGGTTCGAGTGCAGCGCGGCCCTGCGCAGGTAGCTGTTGAGCTCCTCGGCGGTGGTCTCCCGCTTGAGCGTGAGGTTCAGGATCGCCAGGGAGACGTTGGGCGTGGGGACGCGGATCGCGTTTCCGGTCAGCTTGCCGCCCAGCTCGGGGATCGCCTTCGAGACCGCCTTGGCCGCGCCGGTCTCCGTGATGACCATGTTGAGCGCGGCGGCACGCCCGCGGCGCTTCTTGGGGTGGTAGTTGTCGATCAGGTTCTGATCGTTCGTGTACGAGTGAACCGTCTCAACGTGGCCGCCTTCGATGCCGAAGCCATCGAGCACGGCCTGCAGGACGGGAGTGATCGCGTTCGTGGTGCAGCTGGCGGCGGAGATGATGTCGTCGCCCTGCCCGATGACCCCGTGGTTGACACCATAGACGACGTTCTTGATGTCGCCCTTGCCCGGGGCGGTCAGGAGGGCCTTGCTGGCGCCCTTGGCGGCCAGGTGCAGGCCGAGCCCCTCCCGGTCGCGCCACTTGCCGGTGTTGTCGATGACGATCGCGTCGTTGATCCCGTACTCGGTGTAGTCGACCTGATCGGGCGCGTTCGAGTAGATGACGTTGATGAAGTGCCCGTTGGCGACCAGGGCGTTGTTCTCCTCGTCCACCGTGATCGTGCCCTCGAAGCGCCCGTGGATCGAGTCACGCCGCAGCAGGTTGGCTCGCTTCCAGAGGTCGTCCTTCGAGCCCTGGCGAACGACGATGGCACGCAGCCGAAGGGCCTCCCCCTTGCCGGTACGCTCGATCAACAGGCGCGCGATCAGGCGACCGATGCGCCCGAAGCCGTAGAGCACCAAGTCCTGGGGTTTCTCGATGATGCGCTCTGGAATGCTCTCCAGGCCGCGCAGCCTGTCCTCCAGGTACTCCGCGGGTGCGGGCGAGCGCCCGGCCCGGACCCAGTCCACGACCAGCTCCCCGATGTCGACCCGGCAGGGGCGCAGCTCCATCTTGCCGAGCGCCTCGATCAGGGGATAGCTGTCGCGGATCGACAGCTCGCCCTCCCCCACCCGCCGCACCCAGCGGTGCTCGCGCAGGATGTCGATCGGAGTGCGCTCGAAGAGCGGGTGGCCGAACATGAGGAGGACCACCCCCTGGTTGCGAAAGAGCCCTCCGATGATCGGGAGGGCCGATTCGGCGAGCATGAGACGCTCGTTCCAGTCTTCGAGGTGCTGATTGCTGAGTTCCTGGCTCATGGCAGTGAAGGGGTCTCCGAGGTGTTGAGGGGCAGGCTCTAAAACCTACCCCTGAACGGGCCTCGAGGAGGGCAGCGCGTGCACGTTGCGGAGCGAGGCTCCCGGCGACGGGCCGAGATCCCGGCGCGGAGTGGACCGAGGCGAGGAAATCGACCCTCCCCGGGGCCACGATCACAGGACCTGGGGCCAGCCCGCGCGACCGCAGACGATCGTGGTTTCACGTCCTGACCGGCAGCCGGCAGGACATCGGGGAGTGTGCAGGGGGCCCCTGCCAGTTGCAAGGACTGCCCACACGCCGAAGGCCGGGGGAGCCGGGGTCGGATCCAACCCCGGCCCTGTGCCGCCTCGAGGCAGGCCAGCCCCCCAGCGGGCCCCGAGCCTGGATGGGGCCTACCGTCCCAGCGCCGGGGCGCCGGCCCGGTACGCCTCGAGGGTCTGCCCCATGATCGCCACGTCGGACTCGAAGGTCTCGGGCAAGAGCGGGCCGAAGGAGAAGCGGAACCAGGACTCGTACGGAGAGACGTACTCCGGGTCCTTGGCGTGGGGCCGCCCCATGTCGCAGTCGACGCCCTCGAGGATGGCCGCGCCGCGCTCGAACAGCCGCCGGTTGAACTCGCCCGCCTTCAGCCCGTCCGGCAGCCGCATCCAGTGGTAGAAGCCGCCGTCGCCGGTGTAGACCTCGAGCCCCATGTTCTCGAAGGCCTCGCCGTAGCGGGCGCGCTGCATGCTGTAGTGGCGCTCGACCGCCTCACGCGCCAGGGCGACGCGCTCGGGCCTGAGCAGCTCGACCGCGTAGAGCTGCGAGGGGTGGCTCACCCCCCCCATGCCGAAGCTCGAGTAGTTGGCGAGGGTCTCGATGTTCTTCTTGCTGGCGATCATCCAGCCGACCCGGATGCCGGGGCACTGCAGGCCCTTGGTGCACGCCCCCGCCAGGAAGACGTTGCTGTTGTCCAGGTCCTTGACGTAGCGGATCCCGCTGACCCCCTTGGACGGGTGGTAGAACTCGTAGGCCTCGTCGAGCAGGATGCCGTTCTTCGGCTGCTCGGCCATGGCGATCAGCTCCTCCAGCTCGGCCCCGGCCCGCGTGTGACCCGTCGGGTTCCCGGGGTTGGAGATGATCGGGAACAGGTGCGTCTTGGCGTTGAGCCCCTCGCGGTCGAAGTAGGCCGAGTTGGGCGGGTGGAAGCCGTTCTCCTCGGTGAAGGGCACGACCCGCCAGTCGGTACTCGTCTGGGTCATGATGTCGAGGTAGGCCGGCCACTCGGCGTGACCGATGCGGACCTCGACGTGCGGCTTCAGGAACTCGAGCACGGCGTAGATGCCCGGGCGGCCGCCGGCGAAGACCATCACGTTCTCCGGCGTGATGTTCGAACCGTAGAAGTCGTTGTAGTGCGAGGCGATCGCCTCCCGCAGCGCCGGGTGCCCCCATGCCTTCGGATAGAAGCGGTCCTCCCAGCTGACCTCGACCCGGTCGGGCAGGGGCGGGCCGCCTTCGAGCTGCGTCGTCAGCGGAAAACCCTGCGACCAGGGATGAGTTCCCTGGGTGCCCATGAACTGCCCGAAGCTGTCCCGGAAGGCGTAGAGGGTCTCGTAGATGCCCATCGGCGGGCAGTCGTCGGACAGGAAGGAGTCGCGTTGCATCGTCGGGGGGATCGCAGGGACGGTGACCGGGCAGGGTCCTCGAGGGGGCGACATTATGGCGGAGACGGTCCCGCACACCACCCCTGCGGCGGTCGACGTGGACCGCGGGCTCGGCCGGCGCCCGTCCACCCGACCCGGACCCGGCCCCCGGGTGGCCAGGGCGCTACTCCCGGCGGCGGCAGTCCGTCTCCAGGAAGGTGAACCAGGTGCCGTCCTCCTTCTGGATCGACGACGCCGTCCTCCGGTGGTCGGCGTCGACGAACTCGTGCCGCTCGCGGTACTTGGCCGTCGTTCCGCTCTCCCCCCACCGCGGGCCTTCCGTCTCGAGGGTGAGAACCCTCTTCCCCTCGTCCAGCTCACCGGTGAAGGTCCACAGATAAGGCGTCACGGAGTCGATCCACGTCCCGACGAAGGCCTCCTGCTCCGGGTCGTACCCGAGGGTCAGCACCGCGCGGAAGGCATCCTCTCCCGTGCCGATCGTCCCCTCGTTGAGGATCCACAGCGGGCCGATCGAACGCGCGTGCTCGGTGCTGGTCATCCTCGAGGGCTCGGCCCCGGGCTCCATGCGGGTCTCGGACGTGACGTCCCATTCTCCGACGTACTGCTGGAGCCACTCGTGCTCTTCGAGCACCTCGGGTGTGGGCGGCCCTTCCTCCTGGAGCGCGGGAACAGAGACGGCGAGGGAGACGACGACGAGCGGGATGGTGAGCTTCATGACGGGAGCAGCGTCCACCGCCCGCTCGGACCCGTCAAGTGTGAGCCGCCGAGGTCAGGACTGCACACCCGTCCGCGCGGGCGGGTCGCTCTCCGGGTCGGTCCACGGGATCGTGGCCGGCAGGGGATCAGGCGCCGGGTCGTCGTGCCGCAGGAGGTACTCGACACCGGGGCCGAGCGGATAGCTCACGTCGCGCAGGAAGCTCATCCCGAGCCGACGCATCACGGCGGCGGAGGCCTCGTTCGGGAGATCGGTTCCGGCGACGACTCCCTCGAGCCCTCCATTCCGCAAGGCCCACTCGACGACCGTCCAGCTCATGCGTGTGGCGAGTCCAACGCCCCAGAACTCGGGATGGAGCAGGTAATCGAGCCCGCAGGACCGAGGTCGCTCCGCGGGCCCCAGGGCGACGCAGCCAGCGACCCGGCCCGAGTCCCCCACCAGCAGCCACAGGCCATGCGCACGCGAGGCACTCTCGGCGCCGTTCAGGTCGATCCACTCATCGGCCACCGAACGGGGCGGCGCCGCACCGTCGCAGAGGTAGCGGTACACCTCGGGGATGCAGAGGAGCGCGTGCACGGCGTCGGCGTCCCCAGCGGTCGCTCGCCGGAGCCGCCAGTCGACGTCCGGTACGGATAAGGCGCGACTCGCCATCTATCTCATGCCTCCGTGCGCTTCGCCGACGTGATCACTCCAGCACCCCGAACTTCTTGACGGGTACCGGGTCGTCGCCCGAAACCCCAATTGTCGCAACTGTCCAGTCTTGCCCCGTGCGATGGGCCAGAATGCTGGCATGAAGCTCTCGACCCTCGCCTTCACCGCCATCGCGGCCTGCTTCCCCCTCTTCGCGTCCGCAACGACTCCGTCGGCCTCGAGTGCACGCTCGGTGCAAGGCGACGGCCTGCAAGCGTTCAGCGGCAAGTGGCTCTACGTCAAGGACACCACGGAGGGCCGAGCCGTGGAGGACCAGGGCCCCCCCATGATGATGACCTTCGGGCTGCGCATCGAGGAGGACAGGGTCGTCCTGGAGCGCGCTCGGAGCGAAGAGCCCTTCCCGATCGACGGCTCGGCCATCGAGACCCCCGCGACGGGCGGGAGGACCAAGCGCTTCCGCGGGAGCTGGGAGGACGGGACGCTCGTGTACGAGTCGGACTACCTGCACGAGGCGGACGGCAAGGTCACCGGACTGCTCCGCAGGGAGTTCCGGATCATCCCCGAAGGGCTGCAGGTGCGCGTCATCATGGAGGACTACGGGAAGGACGACTACGCGCTCTACCAGCACCCCGAGGACATCCCGCTGCCGAAGCCGGCCCGGGCCACGGCGGCCGACATGGCCTGGCTGGCCGGCGCCTGGACCGGGACGCGGGGGACGTCGTCGATCGAGGAGCGCTGGAGCCCGCCATCGGGCGGCTCCCTGCTCGGCATCTCCCGCACGGTCAAGAACGGCAAGCTGCGCTCCTTCGAGTACCTGCGCGTCGTCGAGCGCGACGGCGGGCTCGTCTACGTCGCCCAGCCCGGCGGCAAGACGGCGACCGAGTTCGTGTGCACGGAGCTCGCGGGCCAGCGCGCCGTCTTCCAGAACCCCCGCCACAACCACCCGCAGCAGATCGTCTACGAGCTCTCGGACGAGGGGGCCCTGAGCGCCACCATCGGCTTCATCAACGGCGGGCGCGGCACCCGCTTCGAGTTCGAGCGCGAGGGCGACTTCTAGGCTGCCTCGACCTTCTCCTTCAGGCTCGCGAGGCCCCTGGTGAAGTTCTTGCCGATCATGGCGGACATGATCGGCTTCATGAGTCCACGCAATACGGGCGGCATCATGCTGGCGAGGTCGCCCGCCATCGACCAGGTGACCTCGGTACCGTCCCCGGCCCGGGCGTAGCGAAAGGAGGCCTTCGCCGGCGCACGCTTGCCCTTCGTGATGAAGGTCATGTCGTAGGCGATGCCGGTCTCCTCGTCGCACTCGGTGAACTCGACCTCGCCGTCGCCGGCCTTGGATGACGTCCACGACTGCTTCGCGCCGACCCCGGTGGTCTTCTCACCGATCGTCGTGATGATGCTCGGGTCCTCCTGCTCCCACGGCATCCACTCCGGCCACCTCTCGAGGTGACCGACGAATGCGTGCACCGCGGCGGGGGGCGCCGCGATCGTGATCTTGTGGGCGAATGAGTACTGGCTCGGGATCACGAGGCCTACAACCACGAGGACGACGATCAGACCGAGGACGACGTAGAGGGCGATCATGGGGGCTCCTGGGCGCTGGGGCGCCCGACAACATAGCCCGTGGCGTCGCCACTCCTGCGGCCATCGTCCACAAGGATTGCGGCCAGTCGACTGCGCGATGAGCACAAGTCGGGTTCCAGCAACCCGTTGAAATGGTCGGGGCGAGAGGATTCGAACCTCCGACCTCTGCAACCCCATTGCAGCGCG
>CAZQAT010000027.1:19482-44653 GCA_964591315.1 uncultured Planctomycetaceae bacterium | reverse complement strand
GCCGCCGCCGCCGCGGCCGCCACCGCCGCCCCAGCGGCCCCCACGGTCCCCGGCCATCTCGTTGTAGTCCTCGAGCTGCATCGGGGTCAGGACGTTCCCGAGGGTGGCCTGGGTGCCCTCACGAATGGACGTGAAGGCCTCGCGCATGTCCTCGCGGGGCATGGTGCCCTCGCGCATCTGGGTGAAGAGCTCGTTTCGAGCCTTCGACTCGTCGATCAGGGCGTTCTGCATGCCCTGCTTCTGGACGGCATCCAGACCCAGCTCCTGGGCGTACTCCTCGACCCGCTCCTGAATGCGCTCCACGTCCCGCTGCTCGCGCTCGATGCGGCGGTCCTCGGCCTCCTGCTCGCGGACCTCATCCATGGCCGTGGCGACCATGTTGCGCAGGCCGGCGGACTGGGCCGACTGGGGGTTCTCCAGGGCCGCCGCGAGCTCGGCGAGCTGGGCCTGGATGTCGCCCATCCCGTCGCCCTCCTCGGCGATCTCCTCACGCCGGGAGTCCCGGCGCGACTCGAGAGCCGCCAGGCGCAGGGCCATCTCGTCGTTCTGACGCTGGAGGGTCTCCAGCTGCGCCAACAGGGCCTCGTCCTGCGAGGCGGCGCCCGGGGTCAGGGCCGCCTCCTCGGCGACCTCCGAGCCCTTGGGCTCAGTGCTGCCCATCTGCTTGGTCGCGACGGTGGCGACGACGCCGCCCAGGGCGCCCGAGAGTGCAGCTGCGATCACGATGTTCTTCATCTCTATCTTTCCTATTCCTCGCCCTCGTCCGAGAGGACGGGCGTCACGTCGACGGTGTAGTTGAGGGTGCCCTCCTGGGAGGTGGAGATCACCATGAACGATTCGCGGCGCTCCATCTCGCGCACGCTCTCGGTAGTCAGTTGCCCTTCGACCTCCAGGTGCAGCGGGTGCCCGCCCTCCACGCTGAAGTAGAGCTTGCCCTCGAGCTCGAGCTCGAAGGAGTTCTCGAACAGAGGCGAGGCGACCTCGAAGCCGGAGACGCGCTCCTCACCACCCCGGCCGCCACCGCGGCCGCCGCGCTCGCGCTCGGGGAGCTCGCCGCTGGCCTCGGCCTCGATCACGATCACGTGGCACTCGACGCCCTCGTACTCCTCGGTGTCAGCCTCGAGGGTGGCCTCAGCCTCCCAGTCGCCGTTCTCGAAGTAGCGCGCAGCACCGCCACCGCCGAAGCGCATGCCGCCTCCACGTCGGCCGCGGCCCTCGCCGCGACCCTCACCGCGGGGCTCGGCCTGGGGCGTGGGGAAGAGGGCCTTCTCCACGTCGAAGCCGAAGGTGCGCACGATCGCGTCCTCGTCGAGCTCCCAGGCCTCGTCGGCCTCGACCTCTCCCTCGGGCAGCAGGGCGTCGAGGGCCAGAGCCAGCTGGTGTCCCTGGAGCACCTCCTCGTTCTCCGGTGTCTCGCCGTCGACCACCTCGGCCACGACCTCACCGTCGTCCAGCGTCAGGTCGAGCACCACGCCGTTCAGGGGGCACTCGCGCTCGCTCTCGCGCTCGTTCTCTCCGAAGATGCGGAAGCTCGTGGCGGAGATCTCCTCGAAGCTGCGGCGGACCTGGGTCGGGGACCCGTCCTTGGCCTCGATGACCGTATCGAGCATCACGACGCTGCGGGTCTCCTCGGTGCTCATGCCTCCGCCGCGGCCGCCCTCGAAGGGCTCGCCGTCGCGCTCCATGGAGAAGTCCACGGTCTCCATCGAGAAGCTGCTCGCGACTTCGACGCGGTAGGCTTTCTGTGAGCTGTACTGGGTGGTGAGGGCCTGGCCGTCGGCGATGACGGCGAGCAGGGCGGCGGAAAGGACGAGGCGGATCATCTCAGGACTCCTGGGCTGGTGCCGGGACTGGAAGCGCTGGGGGGCACCATTGAACGCTATTTCGGCCGATCGGAGCCCTGGAAGGCAGGTCAGGCGGGTGCGGGAGCGTATGTGTTGGGAGCGGTCCCAGGGGTAGGAACGACCCCCCGGAGGCTCACCCCAGGCGCGCCTTGACGGCCGTCAGGCGCGAGCGGGAGACCGGCAGCCAGGTCTCGGCGGCCACCTGGACCCGCCCCGTGCCCCCCGGGTGGCGCTCCAGGGCCCGAATCTGCCCCAGGGCCACGATCGCGGAGCGGTGCACCCGCAGGAAGCGCCTGGGGTCGAGGCTCCGCTCGAGGTGCCCCATCGACTCTCGCATCAGGACCACGCCCCCTTCGGTGTGCAGCTCCACGTACTGGTCCGCCGCCTCGATCCAGAGGATGTCGTCCACCTGCACCACGTCGACGCGCCCGCCGCGGTGGATCGCCAGGCGGTCCACGGGGCCGCCCTCCTCGGCCTGCTGGCGCTCGATGGTCTCGCCGTAACTCGTCACCAGGCGCGAGAGGTCCTCGGCGGGGCCGGCCGCGCTCGCCACGCGCTGCTTGGCCCGCTCGAGAGCCCTGGCGAAGCGCTCGTCGTCGAACGGCTTGAGCAGGTAGTCCACCGCCGAGAGGTCGAAGGCCTCGACGGCGTAGCGGTCGAAGGCGGTGGCGAAGACCACCACCGGCAGGTGCTCCTCCTCCAACGCCTCGAGCGCCTCGATGCCGGTCATGCCCGGCATCTGCACATCGAGGAAGAGGATCTCGGGCCGGTGCTCGCGGACCGCCAGGACGGTCTCCATGCCATTCGCGCACTCGGCCACCAGCTCCACCTGGGGGTCTCGCTCCAGGAGCGCGCGGACGCTCAGGCGCCCCATCGGCTCGTCGTCGGCCAAGGCCACGCGGAAGGTCCTGTCACTGTCGCTCACTGGGTCTCACCTGCCGCCGTCTCATGGGCCTCCTCGCGGTACGGCAGGGTCAAACGGACCACGGCCCCCCGGGGTTCGGCGTTCTCGAGCTCAAAGCGCTGGTCCGCGCCGAAGAGGCCCTCGAGGCGCTCGCGGGTGTTGTGCAGGCCGATGCCCCGGCGGCCGTTCTCGGCCGGGCTGGCGCCGGCGGCGAGCACCTCCGGCGGGAAGCCGAGACCGTCGTCGCGCACCTCGAGCACCAGCCTCGCACCTTCACGACGCGCCTCGACCTCGACCTGCCCGCCCTCCGGCAGGTCCGCCAGGCCGTGCTTCACGGCGTTCTCCACCAGAGGCAGCAGCAGCAGGGACGGCACCCGGGCGTTACCCAGGGCCGGGTCCACGTGGGTCACGGCCTCGAGCCGGTCACCCAGACGGATTCGCTCGATCTCCAGGAAGCGCTCGGCCGTGCGGAGCTCATCCGCCAGGGACACTTCTTCCTGCGCCCCATGCTCCAGGGTCGAGCGCAGGAGCTCGCCGATGGCCGCCAGGGTCTTGAGGGCCGCGGCCTCCTGGCCGGCGCGCACGAGCCCACCGATCGAGTGCAGGGCGTTGAACAGGAAGTGGGGGTTGAGCTGGTTGCGCAGGCTGCCCAGCTGGGCTCGGGCCAGCTCGGCCCGCAGGCGCTCGGCGCGCAACTCCAGGTCCGCGGCCCGACGCTCCTTCTCGCGCATGGACAGGAAGGAGCTGTAGCCCGCGCCCAGGCCCAGGATGACCCAGTACACCAGCACCGCCTGCATCCAGCGGAAGCGCCAGAAGGGGGAGCCCCAGTCCGGAGACTCTCCGCGGCGGCCCCGCCGGAAGGGCGAGCGCTCGCCGGAGCCCCGCCCAGCGCGGTCGGGGCGGTCGGGGCGGTCGAAGCGCTCCTGGCGCTCGCGGCGCTCCTCCTGGCGCAGCCGCTCCTGTTCGGTGAGGGGCGGCTCGAGTGTGCGCCGGAAGGCCTGGTCCAGCTCCACGAAGCCCCACCCGGCGGCCAGGGAGAGGGGCAGCTGGATCAGGAGAGCCAGGATCCAGGAGCGCGTGGCCTCCATGAGCCAGCGCGCGCAGGCGACCAGGGGCCAGGCCGCGAGGGCCCACAGGCTCCAGCCGACCAGCTCGGTCATGAAGAGGCGCAGGCGAGCGGGCTCGCGACCGCGCAGCTCCGCCAGCTCGAAGCGCGGAACGGAGTAGGCGAAGCTGACACCGACCACCAGGGCCGCGGCGAGGACGAGGCGCCCCCACCTGGAGCGCAGGACGTTCTCGACGTTGAGGGGTCGGTCGTCGCTCATCAGCTCGACGGTTGGACCGGCCGGCCCTCGCTCACCCAGGCGCCGAAGCCGCCCTCCATGTCCACCAGACCCTCGCGGCCCTCGCGCTCGAGGAGGCTGGCCGCGATCAGTGAGCGGTAGCCCCCCTGGCACTGCAGGATCACGCGGCCCTCGGCAGGGATCTCCCCGAAGCGCTGCTGCAAGGCAGTCAGGGGCACGTTGGGGGCGCTGCCGATGCACCCTCGCTGCCACTCGGGCACCTCCCGCACGTCGATCAGGTGCGGCGGCTGCGCGGCGTCGAGCTCGGCGGCCAGGGCGGCCGCGTCGATCCGCTCCGTGGAGCAGAGGTGCTCCGCGTGCCCCGCGAGGGCTGCGAAGCCCCCCTCCAGGAAACCCCTCAGGTCGCCGTGGCCGTTCTGTGCCAGGGCATCCAGGGCGATGGCCTCGTGGCCCGGCTCGGCGATCAGCGCCAGGGGCTCGTCGAGGCGCAGGAGCTGCCCGGCCCAGTTCGGGAACATCTGCGACAGGCCTATGAAGACCGAGCCGCGCAGGTGGGAGAGGGCGTAGTCGGGGCCGCTGCGGACGTCGAGGGCCGTGACGCCGCCGCGGGTCAGCTCCAGGAATTCGTCGACGGGGATCGGGTTCATGGCCGGGAGTCTAGCACCGGTCCGGGCGGATGCGGGACGGCGGGCCGGCACACCCTCAAGGGGGACAGCCTGCTGGTCGAAACAGCCCTGAGCCCCCGATCCGAGCCCACGACCGCCCTGCGATGAGTGCCCCCCGAGAGCCCGATCCGCCGACCCCCATCCCCGCTCCGCTCGAGCGCCAGTTCGAGCCCCAGGCCTTCGCGAACACCGAGAGCCTGCCGTGGACGGGGCTGACTCTGGTGGTGGCGGTGCTCGGATTGCTGCTCTTCATGGCCGTCCCGATCGGCAATCCCAGCCCCCAGGAGTTGCTCCAGGCTCAGCGCGAGCGCCAGGCGCACATCGCCCTGGAGAGCCTGCGGGCGGCGGTGGAGGACTACCACAACGACCACGGCGTCTGGCCCAGTGCACGCCCCGAGGTGGCCCGCACCCTGGGGCCGCCCGTCCACGACACCCGCTGGCTCGAGCGCCAGCTCCAGATGTACACCAACAGCGTCGGTTGGACTCAGCCGGCCCCGAGCCCGGAGTTCAGCTTCGGCCCCTACTTGCGCCAGGGGCTACCGGTGAACCCCATGAACGGCTTCAGCTCGGTGCGCATCCTGCGGGAGGGCGAGGGTTTCGACGAGGTCGTGGACGCTCTCTACGGCTGGGTCTACGACCCCCGTAGTGGCGAGGTGAGACCCCACGTCCTGCCCTTCCAAAAGCACCAGAGCATCCAAGCCCGCTGAGGGGCCTCGAAATGCCGGACTCAGAGATTGAGCGCCAAGAAGTCGGGACCATCCGGCGACTCCTACGCGCGCCGACGATCCTCGATCTTGCGATCGCACTGGCCGTGATCGCGGTCCTCTCCGCGATCGCAATCCCCTACTTCTACTCGCAACCGCGGGTGACCCTCGACCACGCCGCGATCCTGATGGCCAACGACCTGCGCTACACGCAGAACGAAGCCGCCATCTGCGGACACGGAACGCGGGTGGAGTTCTCCCCCAGCGGAGACGGCTACACGGCTGTGTACTCCTCGGGCAAACCGATAGCGAACCCCGTGGGTGGAGACAACCTGGCCCGGCGCTACTCCTTCGACGCCATCTTCCGCGGCGTGCGGCTGGAGACCCGCGGCGGCGAGCAGGCGATCGAGTTCGACCGCAACGGCTTTGCCAAAAGTGCGCTCGAGGTCGCCCTCTACTACCAAGGCGGAGAGCGCCTGGTCCGCCTGGAGTCCGGCAGCGGCATCGTCACGATCGACGGCCTCGAGACCGAGTGGAAGGACGACGGGCTCTAGGCCCCGTCCCCGCGGTGAAAACCTCCCACAAATGAAAAGGGAGTCGTCTCCAGAGGAGACGACTCCGCGCAGGTCTCGCTCGACGCGAGCGCCGAGCGAAAGGCCGGAGTCGGTGGCAGGAACCTCCTCCAGCGGCCTCGAGCCCTCCGGCAGGAGAGAACCCGAAGCGCCCCGAGCGGAACTCGGGACCCCAGACGTTTGGCAACGTCTGAGCGCCGATCACGTTGGCAGGATGGTGATTGACGCGCGGCGAATGTACAGCCGAGCCCTTCAACTGTCCACCGTCGCCGCTCAGAGCGCCCCTGAGGGCCTTCGACACCGACTGCGCACGCCTCTCAGTCGTGCACGGCACAGGTCCGAAGACCCGTGAACACATCCGTGCGGCGCGGAGGGAAGAAGTTGCGGTAGGTGTTGTAGGCCAAGGAAGGCTGGGTCGCCCAGGAGCCGCCACGCAAGACCTTGCGGTCGCCGAACCAGGGAGCCGAGTACTCCTTGTACGGACGGTCGAGGGCGTAGCCGGGGAAGGGGTAGAAGTCCGAGGCCGTCCACTCCCAGACGTTGCCCGTCATCTGGCGGCAACCGAAGGCGCTGTCCCCTTCGGGAAAGGCCGCCACGTCGACCGTGCCGCCGTGGTCGCAGCCCAGGTTCGCGCGGCGCGCATCGGGCGCTTCGTCGCCCCATGCGAAGCGGCGCTTGGGCTCGTGGGCTCCCCACAGCACGCCACTCGCAGCGAACTCCCATTCGGCCTCGGTGGGCAGGCGTCGGCCAGCCCAGGCGCAGTAGGCCTCGGCCTCGTACCAGCTCACCTGGGACACGGGGTGGTTCGGCTCGAGGGGCACGAGCTCATCGAAGTCGCGCCGCTGCCAACAGTCCCCCCCACGCACCCAGGTGACGGGACAGGTCGCGCCCATGCGCTCCCGCCACAGGCCGCCGCAGTAGGACCACAGCTCGGGCCGCCCGTAGCCGCCGTCGTCGACGAAGGCGGCGAACTCCGCGTTCGTGACCGGGACGCGCGCGATCTCGAAGGGCTCGAGCTCCACCTCGTGGGCCCACTTCTCGTTGTCGTAGGCGAAGTCGACGCCCTTGCGCGCGCCGAGCATGAAGGTCCCCCCCGGGATCCGCACGTCGCCGGCCAAGGTGCCGGCGGGGACACGCTCGCGCTCCCGGCCGGTACGCACCACCGGCGGCGCCGGCAGCTCGAGGAACTGCCGCATGTAGGTGAAGGCCTCCGCGTGCATATCCTCGTGCTGGACGGCCAGGCGGTAGAGGTAGCGCTCCTGCTCGCTCGGCTGGTGGTCCTCCAGGCGGTTCACCACCTCGTCGGCGATGCGCCCCATGTACGCCAGGATCCCGGCCCGGTCGGGCAACGCGAGCTCCCAGCGCAGCTCGTGGGCCACCTCGAAGGAGTTGAACAGCTCGTTCCCCCGGGGGAACGCGACCTCGCCCCCCTCCAGCTCGCGCAGGAGGAACAGGTCGTAGAAGAAGGCCACGTGCCCCAGCTCCCAGCGGAAGGGGTTCACGTTCTCGAAGACCGGGACCTCGAGCTGGGCGTCGGAGAGGTCCTCGACCAGGGCGAGGGTGCGCCCGTGGGCCCGCGCGACGGCGCGCGCCAGGTCCTCGGCGGTCGGTGCACTGGCGGTCCACATGGTCGTCTCCGGCGCCATTCTGACCCCGGCTCCGCACGGCCGTCCAGGACCGTCCTGACTCGAAAAGGCCGGGGGCAGCGCTTACCTTCTGCGCGTGTCCACGACCCGCTCCCGCCTCTCGCTGCTGCTCGTCCTCGCGACGGTGCTCCTCCTGTCGGGGGTCTCACGCTGGGTGCAGGGCCGGACGGTGCGGATCGGGGCCTCGGAGAACTGGTTCACCACCGACCCCGACAGCCTCTACCACATGCGGCGGATGGACCGCTTCCTGACCGAGGCGGGACCGGTGGCGGTGTCGGACGGCTACCTGAACTACCCCGAGGGGTCGGCGATTCCCTGGCCGCCCTACTACTCCTACGTGGCGGCGGCCTTCGTCGCGCCCTTCGCGCCCGAGGAGCGCGGGGAGCGGCGGGCCTTCGTCGAGCAGCGGATCG
The DNA here is from genome assembly GCA_964591315.1 of uncultured Planctomycetaceae bacterium. GTDB lineage: Bacteria > Planctomycetota > UBA1135 > UBA1135 > JABACD01. The sequence continues at coordinate 36,601 of CAZQAT010000027.1, read as the reverse complement.
CCTCGCTGGCCTTCCTGTTCGGCCTGCTGGCGACCCTCGCCGCCGCCATGGCGGGCTGGCGACTCGGGGGCGCGCCGGGAGCCCTCGTGGCGGGCGGCTACCAGGGTCTGTGCCACCTGGCGATCGTCTACAGCAAGCTCGGCAACGGCGACCACCACAGCTTCGTCAGCTTCCTGAGCGGGACCCTGCTGCTGATGGTGACCCTCGCCCTCGCAGGCAACGGCTTGCGACGACGCGGTCCGGCCCTCGCCTGGGGCGCGGGCACGGGGGCACTCGTCGGTCTGCTGCTCGGCTCCTGGGTCGGCGGCATGGTGACCGTGGTACAGCTGCAGCTCGTGCTCGGCTGGTTGATCCTGCGTCAGGGGCAGGAGCAGCGCGCGGGGCTGGCAACCTACGGCCTGGCCCTGCACCTGGCGGCGGCCCTCGTGCTCGCGCCGGCGGTGTTCGCGAGCCCGTGGACCGAGGTCCAGCCCTGGATGCTGATCAACCTCTCCTGGTTCCATCTCGCCTTCCTGCTAGTCGGCGGCGCGGTGTTCGTGCCGCTCTTCTGGCTCGGCCTGGAGGGCAAGGCCGTGCGGCGCTACCCCTGGGTCGTGGCGGGCGTGCTCGCGCTCCTCGGCCTGGCGCTCTTCACCCTGGACCTGGAGGGAGCGCGTTCGATCCGCGAGGGCTTCGACTGGGCGAGCAAGACCGACTCCTTCATGGCGAGCATCCGCGAGTCCCACTCGCTCTTCGCGGCGGATGCGGATCCAGGGGCCAGCGAGGCCCTGGGCCTGGGGTTGTGGCTCCTGCCCTTCGCCTGGGCGGCAGCGGCCTGGGCCTGCTTCCGCCGCGGGGAGGCCGAGCTCCTGCCCTGGGTCGTGTGTGTCCCCCTCGCCTTCTGGCAGGCCTTGCAGCAGGCGCGCTTCGCCGAGGCCCTGGTGCTGCCCATGGCGGTGGTGCTCGGCTGGGGTGCGGCGCGGCTCCACGAGCGTTTGGCCAAGAACGGCCCCTTGAAGAGGCTCCCCGCAGCGGGGGCGGCACTCGGTCTCCTCCTCGTCGTCCTCGCCCACGGCTCGACCAGCCTCGAGAGCTGGAAGCGTCTGAGCGCGGAGCGGGACACCATCCACGAGAAGCCCGCCACCCTCGCGGTGCGGGAGGCCTCGCGCTGGATCGAGAGGAACTCCCCCTCCCCCGCCGACTACTGCGTGCTCTCGGGCTGGAGCCACGGCCACGTGATCGAGTGGGCCGCGGACCGGCCGACGGTGGCGACGAACTTCGGCTCCTACGTCGGCGAGGACAGCTTCCGCGACCCGTCGCGCTTCTTCATGGAGGAGGATCCGGCCGCGGCCGAGGCCCTGCTCGAGCGGCGGCGGGCACGCTACGTGCTCCTCAGCAGCGAGCTCCCGGACCACCTGAACTCCACGATCGCCCGCGCGGCCCCCGAGTCCCGCGCGCGCTGGGTGGACCCCACCCAGGACGGTCGCGTGCTGCCCGCCTGGTTCCGAACCCTCGGCGCACGGCTGATGTTCGAGGGTGGCGTCTTCATGGACGACGCGGTGCCCACCCTCGACTTCCTGCGCCTCGTCTACGTCTCCCCCATCAAGGACCCGGCCCGCAAGCTGCGCCACGCGCAGGACGTCAGCCCCGCCGCCTGGGTCTGGGAGTACGTCCCCGGGGCCCAAGTCGAGGCCTACAGCAAGCCCGGCTCCGAGCTACGCGTCTGGCTCGACGTGGAGTTCCCCCGGGCCGGCCGGCTGCTCAAGTGGCGCGGGGTCGGGGTTGCGGACGCGAACGGCCGCGCGGTGGTGCGCGTGCCCTACGCCACCACGGCGCCCACCAGCGAGGCCCGCGTGCGCCGCGCGGGCTGGAGGCTCGGCATGTTCGACGGGGAGCTGCGGATCGACGAGCAGGCGGTCCAGACGGGGCGGACCCTGCTGGTGCACGGATCGCCACCGTAGGTCCTGGGCACGGAGCGGGAGGGCGGCCGCACCTCACCCGGACCGCCCAAGTGTCCGGTAAATCAAGCGGTGGCAGTGACTTACGCCCACACAGCGGAAGGCCGAAGGGCCTCCGGCGCCCTTCGCAGCGGCTGAGGCAATTCGGTCGGGTGGCCCCGGCCGGGCCCTAGACTGGATTCCTCGAGTTTCTCCTCCTCCCCCCGCAGGTCTCTCCGCCCTGAACGGGTAGAGGCCCCTGCGCCTCTGCCCGCCCCATGCGTCCCTTGACCAACTCCTCACCCCAACCGCCGATCGACTTCATGCGCACCCTCGAGGCCGCACGCCAGGGGGAGGAGCAGGCTCTCCAGGAGCTGTTCCAGCGCTTCTACCCGCGGGTGCAGGTCCTCGTGCACCGCTCCCTGGCCGGTGACCTGCGGGTCAACCGTCCCTGGCTGAGCTCGGTGTTCAGCACCGGCGACGTGGTCCAGGAGGTCTTCCAGAGCGTGCTGCGCAACCTGGACGGCTTCCGCGGCAAGGACGAGGACGCCTTCGCCGGCTACCTGAGCATCGTGGTACGCAACCGGCTGATCGACTCGATCCGCTTCCACCAGGCGGCCCGGCGTGACCGCCGCATGGTCGGCGGCGCCATCGACGAGCAGGAGCCCGAGAGCAGGGGCAGCGGCCCGGCGACCCAGCTCGCCTCCGCCGAGGACGTGTCGCGCTTCCGCGAGGCGCTGGCCACCTTCCCGGAGCGCGAGCGCCTGCTGCTGCGGGAGCGGCTCGAACGCCGCGAGCGCTTCCAGGACCTGGCCGACCAGCTCGGCTACCCCTCCGCAGATGCGGCCCGCAAGGCCTTCTACGCCGCCCAGGCGCGCTTGCTGCTGCGCCTGCGCAACCCCGAGTCCTCCGAGGACGAGTAACCAGGAACGCACGCCCCATGGTGTTCGAACAAGACTCGACCCTCTTGCGCTGCATCTCCGCGGCCCTGGAAATGGTCGACCAGGGCCTCGAGCCGCCCCTGGAGGAGATCTGCGGTAGCCGCAAGGAGCTCGTGCCCGAGGTGGCCGCGGCGGTCGAGCTGGCCCGGCAATTGCCGACCATGCAGCAGGAAGCGGTGACCCAGGACGACTTCGTGGGTCGCCGGCTCGGAGACCGCTACCTCCTCGAGTCACGCCTGGGCGCGGGCTCCATGGGCGTCGTGTATCGAGCCGAGGACCTGGAGCTCGGGCGCCCGGTGGCGGTCAAGATCCTGCGCGCTGACGTGCTCGCCATCGAAGAGGCGGAGGCTCGCTTCGCCCGCGAGGCCGAGGCCCTCGCCGCAGTCCAGCACACCTCGGTGGTCACGGTCTACGACCGCGGCCGCACGAGCGACGGCGCCCTCTACCTGGTCATGGAGCTCCTCGAGGGCCTACCTCTCGGCGAGCTGGTCGAGGAGATCCGGCTCCAAGGGGGCACGGACCCCGTCGAGGACACCGGCTGGCTCGGCCGGGAGCTCGGGCTCGCAAAGGTGACCGAGACGAGCTGGCTGCGCACCGCCGTACGCTGGACGGCGGACCTCGCAGGCGGCCTGCGAGCGGCCCACGCGGAGGGCATCTTCCACCGGGACGTGAAGCCCTCGAACATCTTCGTGCGCAGCGAGGGCCCGCCGGTCCTGCTCGACTTCGGCATCGCAGCCCGGGACTCGATGGCCACGGTGGTCGAGCGCGACGGCGTCCTCGGCACGCCGGCGTACATGGCCCCCGAGACCCTCGACAAGTCGGAGGCTGGACCGTCCAGGGACGTGTACGGGCTGACGGCCACCCTCTATCACATGTTGACCCTGCGGCCGCCCTACACCGGGACGCCGTCGCAGGTGATCGGAGCCCTCGCCCGACGCGAACCGACGCCCGCCTACCGCTTGCGGCCGGGCCTCCCGCGGGACCTGCAGGCGATCCTCGACCGCGGTATGGCCCGCGAGGTCTCCGCGCGCTACGCCACGGCGACCGACCTCGAGGCGGACCTGAGGGCCTTTCTCGACTACCGGCCCGTCTCCGCCCGTCCGATCTCGCCCCTGACGCGGGCGCTGCGCGGCCTGGCGCGCTCGAACACCTTCCGCGCCGGTGCGGCGGTGGGACTCGCGGCCCTGACACTGTGGGGCGGCATCGCCGCCCGTGGCGCGTGGGTCGAGCGGCAGCAGGAGCGGAGCCTCGAGGTCTGGTCCAAGGCGCCGCCGATGCTGACCCTCTGGAACGCCGCCAACCGCTTCTTCGACGACGAGGCGGAGCGCACCGCGATGGAACGCCTCCTCAACCGCGCGGTGAAAGAGAGCGTCGAGCCCTTGCCCGCGCGCCTGTACCGGGCGGGCTTCCGCCTCGACCACGGCGAGCCGCGCGGAGCAGCGGAAGACCTGCGCGCCATCGCCAACGCCCATGGCGGCGCCTACCTGCGGGAGCTCGCAACCCGCTACGACGCCCTGCCCGAGGACGCCCAGGGAGCAAGCGCACTCGACACTGAAGACCTGCCCAGGCCCGAGGGAGCCATGGACGCCTACGTCGCGGTCTACCACCTCCTGCGCGTGGCGTCCTCGACGGAGGAGTACGAAAGCGCTGAGAGGCTGCTCTCCGACGAGCGGTTCGAGGACTTCGTGCCGGCCCAGGAGCTCCTCCTGCCCGTGCAGGTGGCGCTCCTCAACTCGCAACCGGCCCACGCCAAGAAGGACGAGGCTCGCCGCCTCCACGAGCAGGCCGTGCGGCTCGAGGAGAAACTCGGGCGACGCACGGCGACCACGGCCCACGTGCTGGGCGGCGCTCTGCTCGGACAGGAGCTCTACGCGGAGGCCGTTGCGCCCCTCAAGGACGGCATCGCCCTGGCACCCGGCTCCCACGGCATGATCAGTAACCTGGGCATCGCGGCCCGCCGCATCGGCGACATGGCCGAGGCCCGCAACCAGCTCGAGGCGGCCATCGCCCTGCGGCCGGGGGCGCTGAACTCCTACCGCACCCTGGCCCGCGTGCACATCGTCCTCGGCGAGTACGAGGCGGCCCGCGAGGTCCTGGAGCGCGCTCCCTTCGCCGACTCGGCTCGTGACCGCTGGATCGAGGCCGTGTCGCTCGGCAGGGTCGAGTACGCCCGCGCCCTCGAGCTCTTCACCGCAGAGGACGAGGCCGGCGCCGCCGAGGTCGCCGAGGAGGCCATCGACTTCTTTCTCGAGGCTGGCTCCTACGCCCAGGAGTACGACGGCCCCGAGCGGGTGATCAGCGAGGCGATCGCCGACGGCGACTTCAGCGGTGCCTACCTCCAGCTGCTCGGACTCCTGGAGAAGGACCCCGCCAACTGGCGACGGCTCGACACGGCCATCGAGCTGATGCCCGCCGAGCTCTCCGAGGACCAGGTCGCCGGCCTGCGCTCCTACCTGGGCACTCTGTCCGAGCACTTCGCGCGAAAGCTCGAAGCCACCCCCGATTCCTCCGATAGCCCCACTGAACAATGAAGCTCTCCGTCCTCTCCTTCGCCGCCGTCGCGGTCATCTCCAGTGATGCCCTGGCGCAGCTGTCTGTCACCACCCGTGGCCGTGGCCCCTTCTCAGCTTTCTCGCACCTGCACAGCATGGAGGGGGCGGCCGGGAACGACGAGAACCTGCTCAAGCCGGTCGGGGACCAGTCCGCGGTCCCCTCGGCGCCGGTCATGCCCGTGAACCCGGACCCGAGCGTGCCGATCTGGCGGCTGGACGCGATGTTCGCCGCATCGGATCTGCCGAACATCGAGATCGACGCCATGTCGACCGGCAACGACCTGCTCCAAATCGACCCGCAGACCGGCCAGGTGGACCTCTCACAGATTCAGGCCTGGGGGGCCCTGACCTACTCGGTGCGGGCGAACTCGACCGGACAGCCGGGCTCCTGGGTCGGACTCCGCACCGCCAGCAACGGTGGGCTAGGTGTCGGCGCGGACGTGATGAGCCATATCTTCGAGAGCTCGGTGGGCATCGAGCCGCGCCTCCGGGGGGAGAACTTCCTGGAGCAGCGGGCCGAGGACATGGGGCACGCTCCCGGGGACGAGATCGACGCCCTGGACTTCTTCGCCCCCCTGCTGACCATGAATGGCGGCACTCCAGGAGGGGTCTTGTTCGTCAACCAGGACACCTTCTACTTCTCCGTGACCTCGGCCTCGGCCGCGGCCCTGGGGGCGTCCTTCTTCGGCAACAATCAGCCGAGCGGAGCGTACGTAATGAAGATGGTCTGGGACCCGACCCTCGGCAAATGGGGAGCGCCCACCGTCTTCCGCACACCGGCTGAGCTCGCATGCTCCGAGGCGGACGAGGTGGACGCCATCGGCTACAACTCCGGACAGGGCGCCCTGATCTTCTCCACGAAGGTCGACGCGGACTATCCTCAGCGGGCTCAGCTGGAGGTCAGTTTCGACAACACGCCGATCAGCTCGCCCATGGTCATCACGGCCAACCCGGGCGAGCCCCTGTGGACCACCCTGCGCATCACCGACACGGACGACATCGACGCCATCTGCGGCATCGATCCCGAGGCTGGCCAGCTCAGCTCCTTCCTGGGCACACCGGTCAAGTCCAGCCTCGCTCCGCCTGGCGACTTCATGCACCTGAGTGCCTCCCGTATCACCGCCAGCCCCGCAGCCCCGGACGGCGGGATATTCCAGGTCAGCGGCTGGGGCCCCATGGCACCCCAGGCCTGCTTCACCACCATCGTCTACAAGGGGAGTGGGGCCAGTTTGGTCCAGCACTTTGGGACCATCGCGCGCGGACCCACGCAGGACACGGTGGAGATCAGGGGCCCGCTGCCGGGAGTCCCCACCAGTACGACCACGGGCCTTCCGGGCACCGAGATTCGCTTCATCGCGCTCCAGTGGAGGATGGGCATGGTCATCTCCTCCTACTCCTACGTCCAGGCGATGCGGCTCTGAGCTCCACGACTTCGGGAGGCTCGCCTCCACCCCTTCGGCCGCGTTGACGCCGGAGCCCTCGGAGAGGCGGAGCCGCCCCCGGGAGCTCCGGCGCTCTCGTTTCGGGGAGCCTGCGGGCCGCGCCCCCTCGGTTTGAACCGGCTTCCCCCTGCTCGAGGCGGTGCAGGGGGGCCTGGGGTTTTACCAGGCGGCCAGGCCGCACGTCACAAACCCTTGCAATCCGGTACCTTGTGGCCTCAGCAGCAGCTCCGGCAGGCGGAATTCGGGGGACGGCGTCACGTTCCGGCCCCCCCGCGACGAGAGCCTCCGATGAGAGACCGCAAGCTCGACAAGCTCTTCCTGCGCTTCCGCCAGCTAGGCGACACCGCCGCCCTGGCCCAGGTGTTCGACGCCACGGCGCCGGAGCTCCTGGGGATCGCCGTGCACCTGGTGCGCGACGTGGGCGAGGGAGAGGACCTGGTCCAGCAGACCTTCCTGACCGCCATCGAGAAGGCGGACCGCTACGAGGCGGACCGCCGGCTCGTGCCCTGGATGGTCGGCATCCTGGTGCGCCATGCCCACGGGTTGCGGCGCAAGCGCTCGCGCGCCACCACCGGGACCGACCTGCCGGAAGGGGAGAGCAACGACGACCCCAGCGGGCCCCTGGTGGCCAGCGAGCTGGCGGACTCCATCGACAGCGCTCTCGCAGAGCTGCCCGCCCGCTACCGGGACGTCCTCGAGCCCTACCTCCTTCAGGGAGCACGGCCCGTGGACATCGCCCGGGAGCGGGGCAAGTCCCCCGGCACGGTGCGCGTGCAGATCCGTCGCGGCTTGAAGGAGCTGCGCCGGGCCCTGCCCGCCGGCCTGACCCTCGGCACGGGTGTGCTGGTGGGCGGCCGCAGCCTGGCCGACGTGCGCGTCCACGTGCTGCGGCACGCGGCGCAGAGCGTGGGGACCACGGCCGCCTTGAGCGCGACGACCGTCTCGTCCACCACGCTCCTCGGAGGCCTCGCCATGACCCACAAGCTCTCCCTCGCCGCCCTCGCCCTGTCTCTCATGGTCGCCGCCGCCTGGTTCGCGACGCCGGAGGGCGGCTCTCTCGACCCCACGACGCCGGAGCTCGCGGCCGGCCCCTCGACCGGCGCGGACGCCGGCTCCGACTCGATCCGCGACCTGCAGCCCATCGAGCCACAGGTGCCCAGGGCCAACGAGGAGGTCGCTCGGGTCGACCTCGGATCGGAGAACGAGGCCTCCACGGACCCTCTCGCCCAGAACGCGGGTATCCACGGCCTGGTGGTCGACGACCTCGGAGCTCCCGTCCCCGGCCTACCGGTGACCCTGTTTCAGATCCGAGGTGACCTCTTCGACACGGACCTCTCGGTCGTCTTCGAGAGCCCGCTCGAGGCCGGCCTGCGCGCCGCCCGCCGGCAGCCGGTGGTGGCCCGGGGCACGACGGACGAGCACGGACGCTTCGAACTCGACGGCGCCGACGCGGCGGGCTACCACGCCCTGGGCCTCGGCCTCGGCAATGGGCCCTCGAGCCTGCGCATCCTGGAGCGGCGCCTGCGCCCGCGGGAGAGCACGGACCTCGGCACCTTGGCCCTCCCCCCCGCCCGGCGCCTCGAGGGCAAGGTCCTCGACGCCGCGGGCCGGCCCGTGGTCGGGGCGCGCGTGCGCGCGGGTGACTTCCCCGAACCCGCGCAACTGATCGCCGGCTGGAGGAAGGGATCCAAGCTGATCTACGGCGCCCCCCGGGGTGGTAGCGGGACCTTCGAGATGCCGCTCCTGGTGTCGAGCATCATCGAGGCCCTGCCCGTTCCCACCACGACGACGGACTCCGACGGCCGCTTCACCCTCGAAGGCGCCCCGACCGGCGCGACCACTCTCTACGTCGACCACCCCGACCACGACTGGATCGTCGTGCCCGCCTCCAGCACTCGAGAGGACGTGGGAGAGCTCGCACTGCCGGGAGCACGTCCCTTCCAGGGTCGCGTCGTCGATGCCACGGGATCCCCGGTGGCCGGGGCCCAGGTCCGCTGCGGTCCTGGGCGCCCCCTCGAGCCCGGCGCAGACGACCTCCTCGCGGTCGCCCACTTCGAGGGCAAGACGGACGCCTCGGGCACCTTCTCCTTCTCGAGCAGCGGCAGCCCCATGGTCGCCGCCCGGCGCGCGGACGGTCTGCCCTGGCAGGTGGTCACTCAATTCGAGGACGGTCAGGACCTGGTCCTGCAGCTCGACGCTCCTCTCGAGCTGACCCTCACCGACCGTGACGGAGAGAGGATCCTGGGTGCGGAGCTCCACGCCTCGCCCCATGGCCCTCTGAACCGGCTGGAGGGTCTGTTCGGGCCGACCCCCCCGGCGGGGCGGGTCGAGGAGTTGAGCGAGGGCGCCTTCCGCATCACGGGCCTGCTGCCGACCCGCTACACCCTCCGCGCCCGCGCTCCGGGCTTCGCGCCCAGGTCCGAGCTGGTCGTGATCGAGCCAGGGGGCACGCGGTTGGAGTGGAGCCTCGACCGGGCGGGGACCCGGCGCGTGAAGGTCCTCGGGCTCGAGTCCCGGGAGCCGGTCTCCGATGCCCACGTGACCCTGCGTCACAACGGCAGCCAGGGCGGACTCCTGGCCCAGGCACGGACCGACGCGACCGGCGTGGCGACTCTCTCCGGCGTCCCGACCGAAGGAGAGGCTCGCCTCCTCCTGATCGTCACCCATGGAGACTTCGCCACCGAGAGGCAGGACTTCGAGCGTGAGCGCACGGAGACCACGGTCGAGGTGAGCGCCTCCAACGGCGCCCTCTTCACCCTCTCCGTCCTCGGCTCGCCCCCCCTCGAACCGCTGATGGTCTCCATGGCCCGCTCGGGCGGCGGCCTCGGCTCCGAGATCCCCTGGCTCGAGCTCAGCGACGGGCAAGGCCAGGTGCGCTTCGACCATCTGCCCACGGGGACGTGGAGCTACGCGGTCACGACGCGCATCCTCGACCGCAACATCCTGTCGCTCCTGCAGGCGCCGCCCGACATCGGGGCGCTCGCTCACGGGCGGGTCGAGGTCCGCAAGGGCCAACTGGCCCGTGTGCAGGTCGAACTACCGGCGGAGCTCTTCGAGACGAGCGCCATCGCCGAGACGAACGGCGTGGAGGGTCGCGTTCGGGTGCGCGGCCTTGACGGAGCCAACCTGCAGATCTCTCTCGTCAGTCAAGCGTCCTTGGAGCTCGGGTACCCCGACATCCAGGCGGTCGGGGTCGGCACGGACGGAGGCTACTCCTTCTCCGACCTCAAGCCCGGTCCCTACCTGTTGTTCGTCACGAGTGGACTCCCCGGCTCCGAGGACATCCAGCAAATCGCCTCCCGCAAAGTCAATCTGACACCGAAGCGCATGGTGCGGGAGGACTTCGATCTGGAGGGACGGGGCTTCACCGTCAACGTCCTGAGCGAGGAGGGCCGGCCCGTGACCGACGCGCGCCTCACTGCCTTCTCGCACTACCCCGGCAGGGACGTCTCGCCCGCCGTGCGCCGCACGGAGGAGGCCGGGGGCTTCGACGTCGTCGCCTGGGGCGAGGGCGAGATCCGGCTCCACGTGAAGAGCCCCACCGAGGGCATCGGCCAGCGGCGGGTGACCCTGGGGAGCGGCGCGGAGAGCTTCGATGTGCAGCTCTCCCGCGGCGTGCCCTGTGCCGGCCGATTGAGCCTGCCCGAGGGAGCCGCCGACGGCGTCGGCGGCTTCTCGGTCTTCAACATTGCGGGCGAGCCGCTCTCCCTCCACGGCCAGCTGACCTTCACCGGTGGCGTCGCCGAGTTCGACTGGGTCGGCCTGCGGCCGGGGCCCTATCAGGGCAATCTCGGTTCCGAGAGCGGGGACTTCTTCGAGTTCCGGTTCGAGCTTGCGCCCGGCGGGGACCAGGGCCTGCACGTCGAGGTTCTCCGATAGACCTTCGAGGCGATGCCCGTCCAGGTCATCGAAGCCGGGAAGTAGGAGCCTTCAGGAGGCGGTCGCCTCGCGCACCGCCGCTCGCACCCGCTCGAGGGCCGCCTCCACCTCCATCACCTCACTGCCCTCCTCGTCGCGGCGGTTCCACTCGACCTTGCGGTCGCTGGCGTCGCGGCCGACGACGAGGCGCAGGGGGATGCCGATCAGGTCGGCGTCCTTGAACTTGGCGCCGGGGGAGATCTTGGGGCGCTCGTCCCAGAGCACGTCGATGCCCTCGCCCTCGAGCTGGTCGTGGAGCTCCTGGGCCAGGGCGTCCTGGGCCTCGTCGCCGGCGCGCATCTGGACGATCAGCACCGTGTAGGGGGCGATCGGGATGGGCCAGATCATTCCCGCGTCGTCGTGGTTCTGCTCGATGGCCGAGGCGGCGACGCGGGAGACCCCGATGCCGTAGCAGCCCATCCACATGGGCTCGGTCGAGCCCTGCTCGGGGGCGAACTTGGCGTCCATCGACTCGGAGTACTTGGTGCCGAGCTGGAAGATGTGACCCACCTCGATGCCGCGCGTGATCTCGATCTCGCCCTCACCGTCGACGACGAGGTCGCCCGCCTGCACCAGGCCCAGGTCGAGGGTCTCGGGCTGCTCGAGGTCGCGACCGAACCAGACGTCCAGGTAGTGGGTGTCGGTCTCGTTGCCGCCGCACAGGAAGCCCTGAACGCCGTTGACCGAGTTGTCGGCCAGGAGCCGCACCTCGTCCGCCAGTCCGATCGGCCCGGCGAAGCCCACCTCGGCGCCGGTGACGCGCTTGACGGTCTCCGGCGCAGCGAGCTGGACGTCGAGGGCACCCAGGTGATTCAGGAGCTTGACCTCGTTGACCTCCCGGTCACCGCGGGCCATGACGGCCACCACCTGGGTCTGCCCCTCCTCGAGGGTCGCCTCGTAGAGCACCGTCTTCAGCAGACGCTCGATCGAGAGCTGCGGGAAGAGCCCCAGGAGGGCCTCGCAGGTCTTCGCGTCCGGCGTCGGCTCCTTGTGCATGGCCACCTGCTCGGGCGCAGCGGGCGGCTCGGGGATGCGCGAGACCGCCTTCTCCACGTTCGCCGCATAGCCCGTGGCCCGACAGACGGCGATGGCGTCCTCGCCCGTGTCCGCGTCCACCATGAACTCCTCCGAGCCCGAGCCGCCGATGGCGCCCGAGTCCGCCTGCACCGGCGTGAAGCGCAGGCCCGAGCGCGAGAAGATGCGGTAGTAGACGTCGCGCATCACCGCGTAGGACGCGGCCATCGCCTCCTCGGACACGTCGAAGGAGTAGGCGTCCTTCATGATGAACTCGCGGCCGCGCATCAGGCCGAAGCGCGGGCGGATCTCGTCCCGGAACTTGGTCTGGATCTGGTAGAGGATCAGGGGCAGCTGCTTGTAGCTCTTGACGAAGCGCTTCACGAAGTGGGTGATCACCTCCTCGTGGGTCGGGCCGAGGCACATCTCGGCGCCCTTGCGATCCTTCAGGTGGAAGAGGATCCCGTCGGCCGTGTAGCGGTCCCAGCGGCCACTCGACTCCCACAGCTCGCGCGGCTGCAGCGCCGGCATCAGGAGCTCCTGGCAGCCGGCGCGGTCGTGCTCCTCGCGCACGATGGCCTCGATCTTCTTCAGCACGCGCAGGAGCAGCGGGCCGTAGGTGTACTGACCGGCCGCGAGCTTCTGGAGGAAGCCCGCCCGCGCCATCAGGGCGTGGGAGCGCACCTCGGCGTCCGAGGGCTCCTCCTTGAGGGTGACGAACAGTTGCTTGGAGAGTCTCATCGCGCGGTCAGAGCTGGTAGGTGCTCGGCGTGGGCTTGAGGGGGCGGTTGAGCCAGAGGGGGCGGCGCAGGCCGCCGGGGCCGGGGGCGGGGCGGGTCTTCGTCTTCCAGTCCAGGTAGACCTGCCAGGACTTCTCCGTGTCGACCTGCACGTCGGCGTAGCGGTCGCCGGAGCGGGCGGGCTCGACGCGCACCTTCTGGTGCCAGCAGTGCATGCCGCTCATGGGGTCCGGCTGAGGCGGGAAGGTCAGGTTCTGGTTGACGCCGATCTCGTCCCACCAGACCTCGTCCCCATCGCCATTGGGCAAGGGACCGGCCTCGGAGCGCTTGCGGAAGAGGAAGGACGTCCCGTCGCGCTCGACGTCGACGAGGGAGCTCGACATGGCGGAGCCACCCACGCCCTGGAACAGGCGCCAGCGCCCCACGTGGTGCGAACAGGCGACCACGCCCGGGTGGATGCCCTCGGTGATCCAGGCCCGCGGCACGAAGTAGCCGATGGCCGTGTTCACGCGCACCAGCTCTCCATTCGCGAGGCCGAGCTTCTCCGCGTCCTCGGGGTGCACCCACAGGGGGTTGGTGTGGGAGATCTCCTGCAGCCACTTGGCGTTGGCGGAGCGGGTGTGGATCAGGGTCGGCAGGCGGAAGGTGGGCAGCAGGGCCCGGTCACCGGCCTCGAAGTCCATGCCGCGCCAGTTGACCTGGCTGCGGATGTAGCCCGGGGTGGCGTGCTCCCCGAAGCTCCAATCCTCCAGGGTCGAGGAATAGAACTCGAGCAGCTTGGAGGGGGTGCCCCAACCGGCCCGCTTGCCGTGGCCCTCGATCTCGACGCCGTCCTCGTCCGGACCACGCTCGGCCTCGGCTCGGCGCTGGCCCTTGTAGGGCACGTCGAAGGCCCCGTACTTGCGCATGTACTCGAGGGGCGTGATGCCCTGGGCGGAGGCGGCCTCGGGGAGACCCGGGACGGAGTTCTCGAAGACGTCGGTCCAGTACTCGTCCATGGTCTGGGCCTCGCCGGGCCGCGCCTTGGACTCGAAGTACTTGAGGATGCCGCGCGAGCCGTCGGGGTCGATGGCCTTGGTGAGGGCGATCCAGAGCTCGGCCTCCTCCCACACCTCGCCGGGGTTGTGACCGAGGGTGGAGTCGGGACTTTGCCCCTTCTCGAGGCGCGCGTACTCCCGCAAGACCGGCTGGCGGAAGCCGATCCAGGTGCCCGAGTGGGTCTCCTGGCTCATCACGTCGTGGCGCTCGGCGGCGAGGCCGACGGGCAGCACGTAGTCCGCCCACTGCGCCGTCTCCGACCAGGTCGGCGTCAGCGCCACGTGGCAGCCGACGCGCTCCTCGTCCTCGAGCATCTCGATCCAGGTGCAGCCGTCGGGATTGGTCCAGACCGGGTTGTAGACGCGGGTGAAGTAGACGTCGAGCTTCGTGCCCTGGTCGCGCAACAGGTGCGGCAGGATGAAGCTCATCTCGTAGTGAGCCAGCGGCCACTCCTTCGGCCAGTGGCGCTCGTTCCAGCGCTCGATGGGCGGGGGCTCTAGGCTCGGCCGCGGGACGAACTTGTCCCAGCTCGAGGGCTCGACGCCGCCCTCGCGACCGACGCTGCCCGAGAGCACGTGCAGGAACATCAAGGCCCGCGCCACCTGCCAGCCGCCCTCGTGGCCGGCGGCGGTGTTGCGCCACAGGTGGCTCGTGAAGGCCGAGCCCGCGGCGGCGATCTCGTCGGCGAGCTTGGCGGTCGTGTCGGCGGGGACCTTGCACTCCTCGGCCACGAACTCCGGGGTGTACTCGTCGTAGAGCTCCTTGAGCAGCTCGACGAAGCGTTCGAAGGTGCCCGGTCCGTCCGCGTCGCGGGCGGCGAGGTACTCGCGCCAGTTGGTCCAGGAGCGCACGAAGTCCGCGTCGAAGCGATCCGTGCGCAGCAGCTCCCGCGCAACGCCGAGCAGCAGCGCCGCCTCGGTCCCCGGCCACGGGCTCACCCAGTGATCCGCGTGGGTCGAGGTGTTCGAGAGGCGCGTGTCGACGACCGCCAGGCGCATGCCCTCGGACTTGGCGTCGATGATGCGCTGGGCGTGGGGGTTGAAGTAGTGACCGGTCTCGAGGTGCGCAGAGAGCAACAGCGCGAACTTCGCCTTCGAGTAGTCCGGCGACGGCCGGTCCCCGTGGAACCAGAGGGTGTAGCCGAGGCGCGCACCCGCCGAGCACACGTTCGTGTGGCTGTTGTGCCCGTCGATGCCCCAGGCCTGGAGCATGCGCAGCACGAAGTGGTCCTCACCGGGGCGCCCGACGTGGTAGACCACCTCGTCCTGGCGCTCCTCGTCGAAGGCCTTGGCGATGCGCCCGCCGATGTCGGCCACCGCCTCCTCCCAGGAGACGGCCTCGAATTCGCCCGAGCCCCGCGGCCCGACGCGCTTCAGCGGCTGCAGGATGCGGTCGCCGTCCTTGATCTGGTTGATCGTCGCCGGCCCCTTGGCGCAGGTGCGGCCGCGGCTGCCGGGGTGCACCGGGTTGCCCTCGAACTTGGCGATCTCGCCGGTCTCCTTGTCCACGAAGGACAGGAGCCCGCAGGCGCTCTCGCAGTTGAAGCAGATGGTCGGGATGCAGCGGAAGTGGCGCTCGACCTTCTTCGGCCAGGCGCTGGCGTCCAGCTCGACCCAGTCGTCCCACTTCTCCGGGGGGGGGCCGACCTCCAGCTCCCAGGGGGAGCTGCGGGGGCCGATGTCGTGCTTCGAGTCGTCGCTCATCTCGTCAACTGATGGGCAGGGCCTGGCCGGCGCGAACGAGGAGGTCTTCGCTCGTGCGCAGCCCAAAGAGCGCGAGCAGCCCCGCCGCCTGTAGCCCGCCCCCGATGGGCATGACCAGCAGGACGATCGGCAGGATGCAGCCGATCAGGATCCCGTGGATCCAGTGCCTGTGCGCGAAGGGCCCGTGGGTCAGGAGGCGCGAGGCCCGGGCGTACTCCGCCTCGCGCCCGCGGGGGGCGAGGTGCTCCTCGAGGAGCTCGAAGGCGAGGTGCAGCACGAGCGCCCCGAGGAAGGTGGTCTGCAGCAGGCCCCGGTACTCGTCGGAGGACGCCCCGAGGACCTCCAGCAGGGCCAGGAGCGCGCTGCCCGCCAGGGCCGCTTGCACCAGGAGGTGCACCCAGAAGTGCCGCCGCATCCAGAGCACGCGGCCCTTGGCCTGGGCGAAGAGCCAGGCCGTGTAGCAGGCCGTGAAGCCGCCCAGGAAGAGGGTCGGAGCAGCGAAGACCGCGGCGGGCGGCCCCCCGCTCTCTCCACCCAAGAGCGCCCACCCCAGCCAGCCGGCCAGCAGCAGCGAGTAGGCCAGGATCACGAAGGAGCCGCGGGCCAGCCAGGAGTCCCAGTTCGGCCGCAAGAGGATCTTGAGGAAGCGCTCGGGGCGCTTGAGGTCGAGGACCAGGAGCACCAGGCAGACCATCAAGGTCCCCAGGGAGGCCAGGGCGGGCAGGAGCCCGGGACCCTCGGATCCGCCGGAGGCGAGGTGCAGGAGGAGCGCCAGCGGGAAGGTCCCGGCGGCCAGGGACTTGGTGAACAGGTAGTCGGTGATCTTGTTGCCCCAGAGCTCCTTGCGGGGCACGTCGTAGACGGTGCGCGCCTGATCGGCCTCGCCCTTCGCGCGCCGCTCCATGGCCTCGAAGACCTGGGCGTCCATCTGCGCTCCCCCCTGGGGGTTCGACCAGAGGTAGCCGCCGCTCTTGTTGGAGCATCCGGGGTCGATGCCGGCGTCGGCGACCTCCCGGTAGCGCACGTTGGGCCGCGTGCCGGCCTCGGGCTTGCGAACCCCGAGGTCGAGCTCGCGGGTCATGCGTGAGACCACGCTCTCGGGGTCGTCGAAGTCCCCGGGGATGATGGCCTCGGTCGGGCAGATGACGGCGCAGGCCGGGGCCAGGCCCCGCTCGGTGCGGTGGGCGCAGAAGTGGCACTTCTCGGCCGTGCCCGACTGCTCGTTGATGTAGAGGGCGTCGTAGGGGCAGGCGTGCATGCAGCTCTTGCAGCCGATGCAGGCGTCCTGGTCCAGGTCGACGATGCCGTCGGGGCGCTTCTCGAGGGCCGTGACGGGACAGATCGTCACGCAGGGGGCGTCCGTGCACTGGTTGCAGCGCAGGACCGCGAAGCTGCGGCGGACCTCGGGGAACTCACCGCTCTCGGTGTACTTGACCCAGGTCCGGAAGTCCCCCAGGGGGACGTCGTTCTCCGACTTGCAGGCGACGGTGCAGGCATGGCAGCCAATGCACCGCGTGTGGTCGATGACGAAGCCGAGCTGCACGGGAGTCGGGGACGGTTCTGGGGGGATCCGGGGGGGTGGTCGGGCGAGCGAGAATCCTCGCGTGGGGGCCCCGGTGGGGCACGACAAAGTCCGGAAAACTGGGTCTGGCGGGGGTTTGGGGCGGGGCAAGCAGCGGCGCCCGAAGGCCCAGGCCCTCCCGGGAGCGAGGGTCGCGAGGCCGGAGCGCAGGGTCGGACCGAGAGGGGGGTGACCAATCCAGGGCTCGAGCGTCCTCCCTCTCGAGGGGCGGCCTCCGCCGCCCCTATCCGAATCCAGGCCCCACCCGCAACTGACGGGTCCGGGGACGCAGAC
>CAZQAT010000027.1:0-19382 GCA_964591315.1 uncultured Planctomycetaceae bacterium | reverse complement strand
GCTGTGGTGGTCACGCCCCGTCGAGGACTCACTGGCCAGTGAGAGCCTGACTCGCCCCCCCCAGGCGGAGGTGGTGTCTCGACCCCCGGAGGACCTGACGCCCTCGAAGGCGGCGGAGAGGGCCCCCGCCACGCCGAGCCTGGCCGAAGAGATCGACGCCTTGGTGAACCACGGGATCCTGCCGCCGAAGGAGGAGCAGGGTCTGGCGACCCTCACGGGCCGCATCGTCGACATGGAGGGGAAGCCCTTCGGACACGGGACCGTCCTGATCTACGCGAACGGGGGCAAGGAGGAGGTGCTGACCTCCGTGGAGGTCGAAGCTCTCAGCTCGACCTTCGAGGTCGAGCTCCTCGCCAAGGCCCGGTACTGGCTACGGATCGACCCGGAGTCCCTGCCAGGTGGCTACCTCCCTTCTGTCTCGGGCTTTCGAAGAGAGTCCGCGAGCGAGGCGGGTCCAGTGAAGACTCAATGGGAGTACTCCTTCAACTACGTTGAGCTGAAGCCCGGGGATGAGGCTCACCGTGAATTGCAGGTGGGGCTCCCCGGCATTCTTCGGGGTCGCTTGCTCGACAAGAACGGCGACCCACTCCCCGGGGCCTTGGCACGAGTGGACAGCCTGGAAGGGCAGATCTCCGGGCTCAGCTACGACTGCACCACCGATGACCACGGCCTGTTCGTGTTCGAAGAGGTGTTTCCCGGACCCTGGCGCCTGAAGTTCTCGCGCGCCGAGGCCTGGACCCCTCCAGTCTCTAGCGACCACGAGCTCCGCAGCGGCGAGAGCATGGATCTGGGTGACTTCCGGGCAGGTGAAGGCTGGAAGGTGATACGCGGTCGGGTCGTCGATCAGGACGGCGAGGCATTCTCGGGACTGAAGGTGCTCTGCTACTCCAACCAAGCTGTTGCGGAAGGACTACGCAAGCACGACTGGGGCTCCGCACTGGGCCGGACCACGACGGACGAGGACGGCCGGTTCGAATTGACGGGGCTCCCGGAGATCCCGGTCAAAGTCGGCCTCACATCCCAATACTCTCCGGGGCGCGTTGAAGGCCACGGCCACCCGGCCTACTGGGAGCCCCCCGTGGAGGTCGATCTCACCGAGAGCGGCGCCGTGGTGGATGTCGGCACCCACGTGGTCGAGGAGAGCCGGCCCTACGAGTTGCGCGTGAACGTCCTGTTCGACGCGGGCTGGCTGGAGGGCTTTTCGAACGCCAGGTCGCGCCTGGGCTGCACCCTGACCCCCGTCGAGGGCGAGACCCTGCCCTCCACCGTCCGGCGCACCGCCCTGCGGGAGACCGACCTGAGACTCGAGAAGGACGCCGATGTCTTCCTCCGCCGGATCGAGACACCAAGCGTCGGCGTGGAGGTCCGGCTCCGGCTCCAGGGCCATGAGGAACTCGTCTTCACGGTCCGGCCCGAGCCCGACGGCGCCTGGGAGCAGGAGGTCCGGGTCCCGGAGGACTTCACACCGAAGTGACAGGGGCGCAGCTCAACCGAAGGCCTCCGCAAGCCCCAGCCCGACCCCGAGCACGCCCAGGACCCCGAGCACCAATACGAGGATCTTGACCCAGGAGATCGGCGCCCTGCCCACCACCTTGCCGGTCTGTCCGTGGATCAGGACCGTGTAGACCTTGCCCCCGAAGCGGTACTGCAGGCTCCAGATCGGCAGGAGCACGTGCTTCCAGCGCACGTCGTGGATCGCGTTCCGGACTCGGAGGTTTCGGTGGGTGTCCCCGGGCACGTCCCCCGCGCAACGCCGCTCTTGGATCGCCACCATCTCTGCCTGGGCCTGGTCCCAGCCGGCGTCCAGGTCGATGCTGTACTCCTCCGCCCTCCAGCCCGCCAGGTACTCCGGCCGGTAGGGCACGAGGGCCCGCGTGTCGAAGTCACCTAGCGCCCGCACCAGACCGGCGGGCTGACCCTTGGATGCGTGCAGCAGGTGGTCGTCGAAGCGGTCGTCCCGCGAGCCCCAGGCGGGCCTCCAGCGTGTCTTACGCACCTGCCGGGTGCGCGTCACGGGCTTGCCGTTGACCGTCGTCGTGTAGGTCTGGATGACGTAGTAGTAGTAGCCCGCGTCCGCCGACCAGTCTGAGTGGACGTGGGCGTCGAAGGTCCAGTAGGGAACGTAGATTCCGACCGCCTCGAAGCTCCGCGTCTTCTTGATGGCGTTCGGCCGGAACCAGAGGCCCTGGATCCACGTGCGGAACTTCTGCTCCACATCGCCGCGCCCCACGTCCAGGGGCACCAAGGACTCGGGGCGGATCGCGTTGCGGTTGGCCTCCTGGGCCAGGACCTTCGCGGATCCGCAGTACACGCAGAGGTCCGCCGTCTCGGTGTCCTCGAAGGTCACCCGCGCACCGCAGCTGTCGCACTGGGAGACCCGCAGCTCGAGCCCGAGCCCGCGCTCTGCCTGGGGCGCCTCCCCCAGGGCGCGCTCGACGATCGTCCCCTCGGCCCGCGGCACCTCGGTGCGGTTCCCGCAGTAGGCGCAGGCCAGGGCGTCGGCGTCCGGGTCCCAGGTCATGTCGGCGCCGCACTCCCCGCAAGGAAACTCGAAGCTCCGACTGCCCTCTGCCTCGACCTCTGACTCGATCACTTCGTCCTCGGGGGCCCCCCCGAGATCCAGCTCACCCATGGCAACCTCCACCGATCTGGCGCTCCATTGAATGGAATCCTATCCTGACGTAGATGGCCTGGAACACCCCGCAAGTCCGCGGAAGTGGTCCCCGAACCCCGAGAGAGAGCATACTGAGATGGGATTGATCGACTGGTTCAAGCGCGGCGTTGGCGAGATGATGGTGGCGCGCCCGGACGGCGCCAAGTCACAGGTCGTCTGGAAGCACCCGGACCCCACGATCCCCATGAAGTCCCAGCTGACCGTCGAGTCCGACGAGCAGGCGGTCTTCTTCCGGGACGGCAAGGTCATCGAGACCATGAGCGCGGGGCGCTACACCCTCGACTCCTCGAACCTCCCCTTCCTCTCGAACCTCGTCGACAGCTTCACCGGCGGGAACGTCTTCATCAGCGAGGTGTTCTTCGTCTCGGTGAGAGAGTTCACCGGGATCAAGTTCGGCGGCCGCATCGGCCACGTGGAGGACCCCAAGAGCGGCGTCCCGGTCGAGACCCTGGTGCACGGGGAGTTCTCCTTCCGGGTCGTCGACGCCGAGAAGCTGATCGTGGGCCTGGTGGGCATGGGCCGCACCCAATCGCACATGGTCCGCTCCTGGATGAAGGAGCAGGTCTTGAAGGTCATCCGTGACCGCACGGCCGAGCTCCTCGTCAAGAAGAAGTGGCCCCTGCTCGACGTCACCAGCGGCGCCTATACCGAGGAGATCGAGGCCGACGTGCTCGAGGGCCTGGTGGAGCACGTGCGCAACTACGGCATCGAGGTCGTGCGCCTCGGCAACTTCGTCGTCGGCATCGACGAGGAGGACTCCGAGAACCTCAAGAAGCTCTACACGGACGCGGCCTACCTGCGCACCGTGGGCGGCGTCGCCGGCTACCAGCAGTTCGCGGCGGGCAAGGCCATGATGGGCGCCGGCGAGGGCATGGCCCAGGGCGGCGGCGGCGATGGCGAAGGCGGCGCCGGCGGCCTGCTCGGGGGCGCGGGCCTCGGCGTGGGCTTCGGCATGGCCCAGATGCTCGTCAAGGACCACCGGGGCGGTGAGGTCCTGGCCCCGGCCGCGGCGGGCGTGGTGTGCCCCCACTGCATGACGAGCGTCCCCGCCGGCTCCTTCTGCTCGAGCTGCGGCAAGGCCCTCAAGGCCCCCGAGGCCCCGGCCGAGACCGGCGCGGGCTTCTGCTCCGGGTGTGGCAGCCCCCTGGCGCCAGGAGCAGCCTTCTGCGGCCAGTGCGGGACCAAGCGCGGGTGAGGCCTTGAGTTCGGCAGACGTGTCAGCGGAACGCAAGTGCCCCAACTGCGGGGCGCTGCCGTCCTCCGGCGACCTACGCTTCTGCGGCTATTGCGGCACCGAACTGCCGCGGCCGCAGGTGTCGACGGCCTCCCTTCGTGGCCCCCTGGGCGACGTCGAGCTCCGCTTCCAGGCCCTCGACGGGCACGCCGATGTGCCCGAGATCCTGAACTACCAACCCCGAACCGGGAGCGCGACGGCCTCGATGATGGGCCAGGCCCTCTTCGGGCTGCTGTTCACCGGCGTGGCCTTCATCATGACTGTCGGCTTCGCCGCCTTTGCGGGGCCCCTGGCCATCGTGCCGCTGATGATGGTCGTCGTCGGGATCGTGATCACGGTCTCGGGGTTCAACAGGGCCCTCACCTACAAGAGGTCCCCCCTCGAGCGCATGCGAGCCGCGGTGGTGGACGAGCGCCTCAAGGTCAGCGGCGGCGGGGAGAACTCCCGGGCGCGGACGACCTACTACGCGACCCTCCAGCTCCCCGACGGAGAACGACGGGAGTACGAGGTGGGTGAGAACATCGCCTCGCACGTCGTGCCGGGAGACATCGGCATCGCCTTCGTGAAGGGCTCCGCCCTGGTGGACTTCCGGCGCGTGGACGTCTGAGGCCCAGGGCTTCCCCAGGGAAGATGGTCCGCCGGCGCCTCGAACACCACCCGGCCCCAAATGCAGGGCGCCGTCGAGGCACGCTCAGTTGATCCCCCCAGGGCTTCCACCCTAGACCGAGCGACCTCGACGGACACACCGTTCCTGCCATTACGCCCCGGCTCTCCGGGGCGCCCGCAGCGCCTCGTGGCCCCGCTTGGGGTCCAGTCCGCGACTGGCGGGTCGTGATCAGCGAGACGAGCACTAGCGCGAGCGAACTCGCCGTCCTGCTGACGAGGTGGAGTACGCTGCGGAGGGGTGGGAGTTGCCGGCGATTCGGCAAATGGGCCCTTTGTTTACAAAGCCACCCGTGTCCGGAGAGGCCTCAGCGCTCCCGGGAGGCCGCCCTAACGACCTGGATGGTGTCCCCCACCCGCACCTCCCCGGCGCGGCGCACCAGGCAGATCACGCCCCTCCCACGCCTGCCCGTCTTGTTGGCCCGGAGCACTTTCTTGACCGCTGCCTTGCCGAAGCGCTCGTGGAACTTCCGGCAAGGCATGTGGGGTTGGGCGGAGACTTCGAGCTCCACGCTCCCGATCTTCAGCAGGGTCCCGGGGGGCAGGTTGTCCTCGCCCAGGTCCAGGTCGACCTGGAGGTTGTCGCCGGAGAGGGCCCGTCGGTCCGGGTCGGGCCCGGCCAGGGAGCCGATCACGTGCACGTTGATCAGGGAGATCTGGTCGTCACCGGTGCGCGCGTCGTCCACGGACCAGCGGTCCCCCTCGAGTCCCCCTTCGGGGGTCATGCGCGCCGACTCGACGCGCTCCCGCGCTCCCGAGCCGCCACCGGGAGGACGCAGCACGATGGCCTCGACCCGACCGCCGTCCGCCGGGGACTTGGGGAGCCCGCGGTACCAGAGGTCGAAGCGCCAGCTGAGGTCAACCACCGCCGAACCTCGCGCTAGGACTGCAGCTCCTTGAGCCGGTTGAGGACCGCACTGGCCTCCCCGGAGTCCAAGGACGCGACGGCGGCGTCCACGCCCTCGGCCAGGGTGAGACAGCGGCCAGCCGCCTTCAGGATCAGGGCTGCCCCCAGCAGGGCGGCATTGCGCGCGGGCCCGGGCTCGCCGGCGAGGACCAGGGCGTTCAACTCGCCCGCGGCCTTCACGAGCAACGGGTTGTCGCCCGCACCCTGCCCGTCCAGGGCAGGGCTGAACAGGGGCAGTTCGGGCTCTCCCCCGTGGGAGAGTCCGAAGTCCTCGGGCTCGACGACGAGGGAGACCAGGTGCTCCCCGGCGATCTCGATGCCCCGGGTCCGCCGTCGGACCGAGGGGATGACCCCTCCTTCGATGCCCTGGATGGCACACGCCCGGGAGTGCCCGAGGCCCTGCATGACCTCGACCGCCACCCCCAGCACCGGACCGGCCTGGGCGCCGACGAGAACGGCGGCGTTGGGAGGCGCGACGAGCTTCTCGACAGTGGAGAGCGCGGTCCGCATGACGACGCCGTCGCGGACGGAGCGCAGCCCCATCAAGGTCGGCAGCATGCCGCTCACCGCCAGGGCCGCGAAGCGGGTCTTGGCCACCCAGTCCTCGGCCTCCCTCGGATCCCAGGTCATGCTCGCGCCCAGGAATTCGAGCACGCTCGCGGCGGTGATGCCTCGCACCGGCGGCACGTTGCGATCCGTGTGGAGCAGAACTCGCGCGCCCGCACCGGCGGCGATCAACCCGGCCGCCACGTCCAGGGGCGGCGACTCGGCACAGCCGGCGATCGGCTGGCAGACGCAGACGAGCCCGGGCATGTCCTCGCACGACAGGGTGGCGTGGTCCCGGGCCGAGGAGGCGAAGCCTCCCAGCTCGTCCACCGTCACCCCTTTGGCGCGCAGGGCCACGAGAAAAGCCGCCACCGTGGCGTCGGGCTCCGAGCGCGACAGGATCGCGTCAAAGGCCCGGTACGCCTCCTGACGGGTCAGATTGCGCAGGTCCTTGCGGCCCGGAGTGATGGCCTGGAGGAGTTCGCGGAGACTCATCGGGTTCCTCCGCCGTGTGCGACACAGACCCGTCCGTCTCGCAGGACCGTGCTCAGCGGCAAGGCGTCGAGGTGCTGAACACGCGAGCGATGGTGCTCCGGACGGAGTGCTGCAGGGGACACGTGTCGCAGGTCGGCGGTCGGCATCGTCGGACAGCGGCACCGACCTCGAGTGTCAGGATTGCCGCGGGGGTCGTCGGGGGGCCCAGGCTCTACTCCAGAACCCAGGCTCCGAATCAAGCGTAGCAGGGGGGGCCTCACTCGGCGAGGGCGGACCCCCGATTGTCGACCCGCCCCACCCTTGCAAGCACGCCAGGGCGTCCGTCCACCGCGAACGACGAAGGGGGGCGATCCCGTCGGGATCGCCCCCCTTATCGTAGTTCCATCGCGATGGGGTGGTCAGTCGTCGTCCCCCTCGCCACCGTCACCGTCGCCCTCGTCTTGGTCTTCGCCCTCACCCTCCTCGTGGGGGTTCTCGCCGGCGTCGAGCTTCGCCTCGGGCGCGAGCTCCGACTCGGGGCGGGGGCGGATGTGGGCGAAGAACAGCTCCTCCTCCTTGTCGTAGACCAACTGGCCGTCCACGACCGTGTACTGGACGAAGGTCTGGTAGTGCAGCAGGTCACCGTCGGTGACGATCAGGTCGCAGTCCTTGCCGACCTCGAGGGTTCCGACACGATGGCTGACACCCATCATGCGGGCCGGGACGGTGGTGATGGACGCGAGTGCCTGGTCCTCGGAGAGACCGCCGCGGATGGCGAAGCCCACCTCGACCGGCAGGTGCATGATGTCGCGGCCCACGATACCGTCCAGGGAGACCCCCTTGCTGGCCGGCACGATGGCGACCGGGACGCCGGCCTCGGCCAGGAGGGCGGCGTTCTCGATGCTCGAGCCGCCCTCGCGGACGAGCGACTCGCTCTTGTCCCGCCGAGCCCGGGGAGTGACGATCGCCATGGCGCCGGCGCGGCCCAGCTCGTCGGCCACGGTCCAGCCCTCACGACAGCCGTCGATGATGGGCCGGAAACCGTACTCCTGGGCAATGTGGGCAATCGCGAGCAGGTCGCCGCGGTCATCGGCCCGGAAGCGGGCGTAGGTCTCGCCCTTGAGTACGGCGAGCGAAGTGGAGTCGACGCCCTTCTTGTTCGGCTCCTTCAGCTCCTTGTCCTCCTTGACGTCTACCTCCCACTGGCGGTACGCCAGCAGGTACTCCCGGGCGCGTTGGAGCTTCTCACGCAGGGAACGCTTCGAGGAGCCACTGTTGTAGCTCATCGACGAGTAGGTCCTGTCCGAGAGGACGATGCCGTCGAAGTCGTAGGGCAGGGGCGGTTCCTGGCTGATGTAGCGCTTGAGCTTGACCGCCGAGCGCCCCGATCCCGTGGTGGTGATCCCGGTCGCGAGGCCGAGGACCATGTTCTGGGAGAAGGGGTTGACCGAGTTTCGAAAGTCGCTGCTAGTCCCCGCCAGGCCGGATGAGGAGATCGACACGAGCCCCGGATAGACGCGCATGCCCTGGGCGTCGAGGATCTCCACGCGGAAGTCGACCTTCTCCTCGGGCACGTCCAGGTAGTAGTCCCGGCCGGGGACCTCGAGGTCGTAGCCAATCTCGACGATCTTGCCGTTCTTGGCGAGCAGGGAGGCGTCCCGCAAGACCTCGCCGGTTCCTGTGTGGATCTCGGCATTCTCGAGGAGGAAGTAGCTGTCCTTGTCCTCCTCGGGGATCGGTTCCGCCTCTTCCTCGTCCTTCTCGTCGTCGTCGTCGAGAGAGACAGGAGCCGGCCAGACCGGAGCCGCGAAGGCAAACAGGGCCAGGGTAGCTGTCAGGGTGCTCTTGATGTGCTTCATCGGGGGCCTCACTGGTTGATCTTCCCGGAGACGATCTCTCCTTCGAGCATGACGGCTTGGATCTTGGTGCCCGGCTCGAACGGGTCCGACTTGAAGAAGAGGATGTTGGCGTCCTTGCCGGCAGACAGGCTGCCCAGGCGCTCCCCGAGCCCGAGAAGCTCAGCCGGCTCCTGGGTCATGGCGCGCAGAGCCACGTCGCGAGAGAGGCCGGCACCGACCAGCTCACCGGTGTGCCGCAGCCAGGCCTCGTGGTTGGCCACGGAGTCCGAGCGGGGCACGAGCACGAGCTTGGCCCCCTCCTCGGTGAGCTCCATGGGCAGGTTTCGCTGGCGGCGGGTGTTCGGGTGCAGGCTGAGGGTGGGCTCCATGACCACGCGGCAGCCGAGGCTGCCGAGCTCGCGCTTGACGTGGAAGATGTCGAGGCTGCGGTTCACGGGGATCCGCAGGTCCCAGTCGAACTCCTCCTCGCCGATGGCGTCGATCAGGTGCAGGTAGTCGCCGGCCGAGCCGATGCCGATCAAGGCCCGCAGCTCGCGGTCGCGGAGCTGCTGGAAGGTCTCGGCCTCGTCTCCCATCTCCGGCGGGACGTAGGGACCGACTCCCTTGTCCTTCTTGTCGTCGGGGCTGGCGCTCTTGCCCTCGTCGTCGTCCTTCTTCTTCTTCTTCTTGTCCTTCTCTTCCTTCTCCTTGGCCTTCTCCCACTTCTCGCGGGCCTTCTTCTCCTTCTCGATGTACTTGTCCGCCTCCTCGAAGCCGTCCTTCAACATCTTCTTGGAGCCGGAGTTCGAGCGCAGGAGGACCTTCAAGTAGGCGTCATCGCTCAGGATCATCTCCTCGGGGGTAGAGCCCTGGGGCCTTACCGCCACGGCGCGGCCGGGGATACCGTTCCCGGCCGGGTACAAGCCGAGAGTGGTGATGCCCGCTTCCAGGAGGTCGGCGTACTCCCGGTAGGCGGGGTAGAGCTCGTCGGAGGCGTGCTGGCCCGGGCGGGCGTCGTTGGCGCCCCGGCTGTCCATCCCCTGCCTGGAGTAGGCATTCACGAGCCCGGGCATCGCGACCGAGTCAGGACCGAGGTCCACAACCGGAATGCCCCGCTCGATCGGAAGGTCCTCACCGACGACGGCGATCTTGCCGTTCTCGATCAGGATCACCGCGTGGTGAATCGCTCCGTCGCTGACCGTCTCCGCCTTGCCGACCTTGACGGCCAGAATGTCCGGCGCACCGGAGGTGGAGGCGACGAGCGGGCTCGCGGCCAGGAGAATCGTGTTCAGGATCATCATTCTTCCTCTCGAATTCGGATGCCCGTCCAGGCTCAGAATCGTTGGTTTCCTTGCTCGTACTCGTATTCGCTCCGACCCTCGATCCACACGCGCAGGACATGGCTTCGCGGATCGAGCGGGTCGCCGGTATGGACGACCACGTCCGCGTCCTTGTCCACCTCGAGGCTCCCGACGCTATCGTCGAGGCCAAAGGCCTTGGCGGGGTGGATCGTCATTGCCTTGAGCATCAGGTAGGGGTCGGCTCCGAGTCGAGCGCTCATCGACCCCTGCAGGAAGAACTCCTCCTGCGGGATGACGCTCGAGTCGGTGTTCAGGGAGAAGTTCGGCACGCCAGCCTTCACGTACTCCGCGCTCGTGCCGTTCATACGACCGTTGCGGCTGGAGTAGAAGTCCATGGTGCGGGGACCGTGGTTGACGGGCACGTCCCACTCGGCGACGGCCTTCGCAGTCTTCCAGCCGTCGAAGGAACCGTGGCTGATGATGCAGCGCGTGTCGTACTTGCGCTTCCACATCCGCGCGGTGTTGACGACACCCTCGGCACTGGCCGTGTGGATCAACACGGGCAGCTCACGGCTCATGATCTTCTTGAGATCCTCCAGAGCCGGATCGAAGCGCCCCTCCCGGAGCGCGCCGAGGGCGCGGTCAGCGACGTCCTCGAGAATCCAGCCCATGCTGGCTCGATTGTTCCCGAAGGCGAAGTTGCCCGCTCGGCGCTGGGGGTTCGAGTCCTGAGCGACCTTCAGGCCCCCGACATCCGCGGTGACAGCGTCCTCGTAGTGGTGGCTGGACTTCGACTTGTAGAGCACGCCGAAGCCGCCCATGTTCGTGCCGCTGCCGGGGATCCCGAAGAGGGTCGTCACGCCGGCGGCACATGCCAGGCGCATGTTGCGGTTGTCGGGGCGCACTGCGCTGCAGGCCCGCAGGTCCGGGTTGACCGAGCGCACCATGTCATTGATGTCGCCCCAGCCGCCCGTGTGGATGTGGGTGTGAAGGTCCACGAAGCCGGGCGCGGCCCAGCCGTCCGGATACTCCACGTGCTCGACGTTGCCGGGGATCTCGCGGGGCGGCCCCACGTAGCTGATCCGGCCATCCTCAACGAGGACCATGCCCGGGGCGAGGATGCGGTCCTCGTCATCGACGGTCAGGACCTTGCCGCAGGTGATGGCGAGGTCCTGGGCCGGCGCGCTGGAAGCCGCAGCCAGAATGAGCGCCCCCGCGGCGAAGTAACGTGTGGAGCCTCTCACCACGACCGCACCTCTCCAGCCTCGGGCTTCTCGTAGACGAGTCGACCACCGATCCAGACCACCTCGGTGGTCGTACGCGGGTCCGAGGGGTCCCCGTTGACGATCACCAGGTCCGCCAGCTTGCCGGCCTCGAGACTGCCGAGCTGGTCACCCAGGCCGCAGGTGATCGCCGGCACGATCGTCAGCCCACGCACAGCGGCCATGTCCGAGTTGTCGAAGCCGTAGCGAACGCCCATGGCGGACTGCAGGGGCAGCTCCTCCTGGGGCACCACGGGAGCGTCCGTGTTGAAGCCCACGAGCTTCGCGCCCATCTCCTGGAAGCCCCAGGCGCTCCCCTCGGCCTTGCCGTCCACAGGAAAGCGGCTCGGACTCGTGGGCCACATGACCTCCCGCGGGCCGAGGATCGCCGGCACGCCGATCTCCTCGGACACGGCGCCGAGGCGCCAGGAGTCGAAGGAGCCGTGGTCGATGAAGGTCGGGAAGCCGAACTCCATGCGCAGGATGCGCAGGGTGGCGAGGACCACCTGGAAGTACTGGGTGTGCGTGGAGATGGCGATCTCCTCGCTGTACAGGTCGCGGTAGACGTCCAGGTTGATGTGCCTCTCCGGCTCCTCCCCCTCCCCCCGCTCGTAGGCGTCCCAGCGCTTCGCGTAGGCCTTGCCCTGGCGCAGGGAGAACCGGATGTGGTGGTTCATCAACGCCCGCTCCATGCGATAGCACCAGCGCTTGGGGTTGTCCCCCTGGGCGATCTTGAGGGAGCCGGGGTTGCGCACGAGCGCCTCGTCCCAACCCGCGTCATGGGTCTTCAGCAGGACTCCCTGCCCGCCAATGTTCGTGCCCGATCCCGGGATGTAGAGGATCGTCGTGATTCCCGCAGCCAAGGGCCGGCGCAGCCTGGCGTTGCCCGCCACGGCAGTTGCGCTGACGCGCAGGCCGGGGTTGAGCTGGTAGACCATGTCGTTGTAGCCCCGGGGGCCACCGACGTGGCTGTGCAGATCGATCATCCCGGGCATGACCCAGGAGTCACCGGCATCGAAGACCTCGTAGCCTTCGGGCACCTCGATCCGGTCTGCTGCGCCCACGGCCTCGATGCGCCCGTCGTTGACGAGGACGACCGCGTGGTCGATAGCCTGGCGGCCGTCGAGCTCGCAGAGCAGCGCCTTCGAAGCCCGCACGGCGAAGCGCCCCTCACTCGGTACCGAACCGCCGTCCGAAGCCACGACCGGCGCGCAGAAGAGCGCTACCGTCGCCACGGCACGCCAGCTCCACGCCCTGAACACACCCCGGCTGGCGGGGGTTCCAGGAGTGGCGGTGGCGGCGCGAAGGCTCATGACGCGGGGCGGGAGTGGGTCAGAAGCGGCGGCGCTCGATGGAGGTGTCGTAGACCTTCTTGCCCTCGGTCAGGACCATCTCGACGCTCATGCGGGGGTCCGCCGGGTCACCGTTGACGACGACGATGTCGGCGTGCTTGCCGACCTCGATGCTGCCCACCAGGTGGTCGATGCCGGCGGTCTTGGCCGGGATGATCGTCAGCCCACGCACGGTCTCGAGGTTGTCGTACTTGAAGCCGTAGCGCGCGCCCATGGAGGCCTGCAGGAAGAGCTCCTCCTGGGGGATGACCGGCGAGTCGGTGTTGAAGCCGATCATCTCGAGGCCGCGCTCCTGGTAGCCCGCTGCGACGCCCTGGATGCGCTCCGGGTTGGTCCCGGCCCATGACTGCATCATGAAAGAGGGCACGTCGATGTTCCGCGGACCGAGGATCGCGGACACGCCCAGCTCCTGAGCTCGGGGCGCCACGCGGTAGGCGTCGAAGGTGCCGTGGTCGATGAAGACCGGCAGCCCCAGCTCCTTGGCGACCATGGTCAGGGTCATGTTCGCCACCTGGTAGATCTGGGTGTGGGTGGAGATCTGGGCCTCGTTCTTGACCAGCTTGCGCATGATCTCGAACTGAGGGTCGACCTTCGGCTTGGGCCCACCGTTCTTCTCCGCTTCGGCCCAGCGCTTGGCGTAGGCGACGCCGCGCTCGAAGGTGTTCCGGGTGTTCCAGTTCATGAAGGAGCGGCCGGGACGAATCACCCAGCGCTCGGGGTTACCCGCCTGGGCCAGCTTCAGGGACCCCGGGTTGCGCAGCTCCGCGGACTGGTAGTCGTCGAAGCCGATCTTCAGGAGCACCCCCTGTCCCCCGATGTTCGTCCCGGAACCAGGGATGAACAGGATGGTCGTGACGCCGCCCGCGATGCCGCGCCGCAGGTTCAGGTTTCCCGGCCGCACCGCCGTGCTCGCCCGCACGCCAGGGTTGGTCAGGTAGACCATGTCGTTGATGTCCCAGGTGCCCGCCACGTGGGCGTGCAGCTCGACGAGTCCCGGTGACAGCCAGCGGTCACCCACGTCGAGGACCTCGTAGCCGACCGGGATCGGCGTCTCGCGCACCGGGCCAACGGCCTCGATCAGGCCGTCGCGCACCAGGACGACCGCATTGTCGATGAACTGCTGGCCCTCCATGGGCACCATCAGCACCTTGGCGGCCTTGATGGCGAGCCCCTTGCCGCCGGGCTCTCCGGGCTCGGCTGTCGGGCTCTTGGGGCTCGCAGCGGGAACGGTGCCGACGCTCTCGGCCTCCACCTGCTGGGAGGAGAGGTCGGAGGCGACGGGCGGCTCCGCTGCGCCGGCGAGCCCGGTCAGGAGGGCTGCAATCGCGGTGGTGATCATCGGATCAGGAGTCGTGAGATTCTTGGAGGGTGTTCGGGTGTCGGTCAGGGCCGCATGTCGGCGTCCACGTCGTAGACGCGTTCGCCGTCGATGAAGACCATCTCGACCTCGTGGCGCGGGTCGGCCGGGTCGCCAGTGACGACCAGGATGTCGGCGTCCTTGCCGGGCTCGAGGCTACCGACGCGGTGGTCGATGCCCGCTGCCTTGGCCGGGATGATGGTGAGGCCCCGCACGTGATCGAGCTTCGAGCTGTCGAAGCCGTAGCGCACGCCCATGGCCGCCTGCAGGGACAGGTGCTCCTGGGGCACGATGGGCGAGTCGGTGTTGAAGCCGACGCTCGTGTGTCCCTCGCGCTGATACTCAGCCGCGACGCCGAGGATCTTCCCGTCGGTGTCGAGGAACATGCCGTATGGCCGGCTGATGCCCCGTGGACCGAGGATCGCAGGGACGCCCGCCCGCTCGGCATGGGCCGCGGCGCGGTGACCGTCGAAGGTGCCGTGATCGATGAAGACGTCCAGACCCAGCTCCTCACGGACCATGGTGATGGTCATCAGGACGACCTGGTACATCTGGGTGTGCGTCGAGACCTGGGCGCGCTTCTCGTAGAGGGCCTGGAAGATCTCGAGCTGGGGGTCGTGGTCGGGCTCCGGCCCCTCACCCTCCCGGTGGCGCTCCCAGCTCTTCGCGTAGGCGATGCCGCGCCTGAAGGTGTTGCGCGTGTGCCAGTTCATGAACGAGCGCCCCGGCCTGTAACCCCAGCGCTCGGGGTTGCCCGCCTGGGCGAGCTTCAGGGAGCCCGGGTTGCGGATCTCGTTCTTCTCGTAGCCGCCGGGGCCCGTCTTCAAGAGGACGCCCTGACCGCCCATGTTCGAGCCGGAGCCGGGGATGAAGAGCACCGAGGTGACGCCGCCCTGAGCGCCCCGGTACAGGGCCTTGTTCGACGCGACGGTCGAGGCGCTGGCCCGCAGGCCCGGGTTCGTCAGGAAGACGGTGTCGTTGATGTCGTTGGGGAAGAAGGGGTTCGGCGTCCCGACGTGGCTGTGCAGCCCGACCATGCCGGGGGCCAACCAGCTGTCGCCCACGTCGACGACCTCGTAGCCCTCGGGGATCGCCACCTCATCGCGAGGCCCGACGGCCTCGATCTTGCTCCCCCGCATCAAGAGGGTCGCGTTGTCGATGACCTGGGTGCCTTCGAGCTCACACACGAGCGCCTTGGCGGCCAGGATCGCGGTGCCCTCCGAGGCATCCGTCGACGCGGCGGCGCCCGTCGCAACCGTCGCGCTGAAGGCGACGAGTGCAACGGCGCTGAGCCGTGTCGAGGAGAGCCGGAGGCGCATCATGAGTCCTCGGGGCTACCTAGTGGAGCCGGACCTCGTGCCCCCCGACCCAGACCCGCTGCACGCTCGTCCCGACGTCCAGGGGGTCGCCGTCGAGGAGCAGCACGTCAGCGTCCCGGCCGGCCCGCAGGGTTCCGACGCGGTCATCGATGGACATCATGCGTGCCGCGCCGGCGGTCAGTGCGCGGATGGCGCCCGTCGGGCTCATGCCCTGGCTGACGGCGTAGGCCGCGATCAAGGGCAGCTCCGCGGCCCCCTCCTCGGCGCCCGAGTGGAAGGCCACGTCGATCCCCGCGTTCGCCAGCTCGGCGTAGCGGTTCCGGCGCTTCACGCCCATACGGGAGTCCGAATAGATCACCTGGTGGTTGAGCAGGATGCCCCGCACACGGCCCACGAGCTGGTCCGTCACCTTCGAGGCCTGACCGGCGCCGTAGAGGACGGGCTGGATGTGATACTCCTCGAAGGTGGCCACGCAGTCGAGGATCTCATCGGAGCGCTCGACGGTCACCACGATCGTGCGACGGCCCTCGATGGCGTCCCGCAGGGGCTCGAGATCCGGGTTGATGCCGGGAGACTTGGGCATGCCCTTGGGCGCCTTCACCTTCTCCTTCTTCTCCGTGCGACGCTCGCTGCGTCCGGCGACCACGTACTCCTTCGAGGTCTGCTCGGCCGTGAAGTCGAGCTCGACGCCGTTGCCGGCCACCTTGCCCACGAGCTTGCCGTCCTCGGTCTTGGCGCTGACCGTGACGGTCCCGTGGGAGCCGAGGCCCGAGAGCTCGACGCCGTGCTCTTCACGGCTGCCGCTCACGGTCACGAGGGAGTCGGAGACCGCGCCGCAGCGCAGGCGGCCTTCGAGGGAGGAGCCGGACTGGTCGAGCTGGATACGCAGGCGTGCGGACTCCTGGCCCTCGCGCTCGATCGTCGCCA
This sequence comes from uncultured Planctomycetaceae bacterium, assembly GCA_964591315.1. Classification (GTDB taxonomy): domain Bacteria; phylum Planctomycetota; class UBA1135; order UBA1135; genus JABACD01. The sequence continues at coordinate 3,528 of CAZQAT010000027.1, read as the reverse complement.
GCCAGACGCCGGTCACGGGCTTGGGAGGCTCCTCGCCCTTCTTCTTCCGCTTCTTCTTCTTCTTGTCGTCCTTGGAGTCCTCCTCCTCGTCCGACTCGTCCTCTTCGTCCTCGTCCTCCTCTTTCTCCTCCTCGGGCTCCTCCACGGGCGGGACCCACTCGGCCATGGCAGCCTCGTACTCGTCCCACTTCCGCTTGTAATCCGCGGCCTTGGCCAGCAGGGTCTTGACCCCCTTCCCGGCCTCGAGGCGGTTCGAGGAGCTCCACTGCAGGTGGACCGCGGCGGGGTCGGCGACGACCATCCTGTCCAGGTCCTGGCCCGCGGGCTTGTAGGCCATCGCGGGTGCGCCGGAGCTGCTGCGACCACGGGGCGTCATGACCACGGTGGTGACGCCGGCCTGGGCCACGCGCCGGTCGGCGAAGTCACCGGGCTCGAGGATCCTGGCCATCTTGAAGCCGGCCTTGGGCACCTTGGTGGAGCCCTCGAGGCCCAGGTGTCCCATGGCGTCGATCATGCCGGGCATGGCGGTCGAGCCGCGCACGACGGTGCACCCGATCGGGTGCGAGACCCGCCGGCCGACCTCGACGATCTTGCCGTCCTCCATGAGGATCTGGCCGGGGCTGAGCACCTCCCCGTCACCCACGTGCAGCTCGTCGACCTCGATCACGACCGAGCCGGCCTCGGAGGCCTTGTAGGCCACCTCGCCCTCGACCCACGTCGCGAGCACGTGCGAGGAGGCCTCGAGGGGCGGGCCCGTCAGGACCACGAGGTCCGCGTCCTTACCCCCGGAGAGGGAGCCGACGCGGCCGGAGACCTTCAGAAGATCCGCAGCGGTCGAGGTGATCGCCGCCAGGGCAGCGCCGTCGGACATGCCGCCGCGCCGCGCGACGCTGGCGTGGAAGCGCAGGTCCATCAGCGAGCCTGAGCCCTGGGAGATGGCGACGCGCACGCCGGCCGCACTCAGCTTCGAGGCCAGGTGCTGGTCGGGCCAGGCCGCGTCCTCACTCTTGCCTCGGTCCCGGGGGCGAGCATTGGTCCGCAGGGAGGAGGCCACCACCACGGAGGCGCCTTGCTCACCGAGCCACTCGGCCAGGTCTCCGCCCTGACCGGCACCCTCGATCACGAGGGGCAGGTTGTTCTCCTTGAAGAAGCCGACCAGAGCGCGGAGCTCACCCGGGGTCTCGGCGCGCATGCGCCAGGTGGCGCCGGCGCCCAGGAGGTTGGCGAGGTCACGACCCGCGTAGGGGCCGTAGATCTCGCTGGCCTGCGAGTTCGAGGCCAGGCCGAGCAGCTCGCGCAGGGCGATGATGGCGCCCATGGTCGTGCGCGGGAGCTGGGGCTCCTCGACCCCCAGGCCCACGTCGACCGTGGCGGGGACGGGCGGCTCCCAGTAGCCGCGGGTGCTGCGAGCATCCGCGCTGATCGAGCCGTCGATGGCCGCCGCCGCCGAGAGGACGCGTCCCTGCCCGGGCTCGCCGCCGAGCTTCACCACCGCGCCGTGGCCGCCGATCAGGCGGTTCTGGGACGGGGAGATGTAGGCGGTCGTGACACCTTGGGCCAGGAGGGAGGAGTAGTTCCCCCACAGGTCGAAGCCCTCGATGGCGGACAGGCCGGGCTCGGCCGTGCGATCGGAGGCCAGCCACGAGCCGAGACCGCTGTCGACGGCCACGAGGCCGGGGATGACCACGGCGTCCGGGCCGTAGTCAACGACACGCGCGCCGGCGGGAAGCTCGAAGTCCGAGTCACCGACTCCAACGACCTTGCCGGACTGGATCAGGACGGTGCCACCGCCATGGATGACACGCCCCCCCTCGGCGACGTGGATCGTCCCCGCCTGAACGGCGACGAGGTCCTGGCCCGCGACCGGGGGCGCGGCAGCCAGGGGGAGGGAGATGAGGAGTGCGGAGAACATCGATCAACCCTCCTCGCCGTCGTGCTCGTGCCCGTCGCCTTCGTGGTGATCGTCCTCGTCCTTCTTCTCGCCCTCTTCGTTCTCGCCGGCGTCGCGCTTGTCCTCTTCTTCTTCCTCGGGCTCACCGTGCTTGTGGGGCTCGCCGACCTCCATGCTGGGGGCGGTGTTCTCCGGCTGCTCGCCGGTCTGCAGGTGACGCACGCGCGTGTCCGTGCTGCGGTCGTAGACCTGATTGCCCTCGATGATCACGACCTCCACGTGAGACGTAACACTCAGGGGGTCACCCGAGTGGATGACGACGTTGCCGTCCTTGCCCTTCTCGAGGCTACCGATGCGCTTCGAGAGGCCGAGCAGCTCGGCGGGGGTGGTGGTGACGGCGGCGACCGCCTGCTCACGGGTCAGCCCGTGGCCGACGCAGAGGGCGGCCTGGTACCAGAGCCCTTGGGTCGAGGAGCCGGCGGAGCGCAGGGCGTACCTGACGCCCTTGTCCTGGAAGACCCGCGGCACGAAGGTCTCGGTCTCCTCTCCGGTGATGGGGTCGCGCTCGGTGTGCACCAGGCTCGAGGAGAGCACCACGGGCACGCCCGCCGCGGCGATGTCGTCGGCGGCCTTCCAGCAGGAGCTGCTGAGCACCAGGACCGTGCGGCCGAGGAACCCGTTGTCGCCAGCGACCCGCAGGGCAGTGTGCACGTCCGCGGGACCACCGCAGTAGAAGAAGACCGTGTGCTTGCCCTCGACGATGCCGAGCAGGGGCGCCTGCTTCTCGTCGATCTCCCAGCGCGGGATCATCTCGAGCCCTTCGACCTTCCAGCTGTCACCGCCCATGGGGCGGCCCTTCTTGGTCTCTTCGTCCGGCTCGCGGCCCTGGTAGAGGGCCTCTCGCGTGGCGCGGTCGCTGCCGTCCTTCTTCTCCTGGACCGTGTCCTCGAGGTAGCGGCGCAGACCATCGAAGGTCTGGCGCAAGGCGAGGGACTGGGTCGCGCGGGACTTGCCGCGCTTGGGGGAGGCCGCCATGGCGATGCCCGAGTTGGGCTTGACGGTCATGGCCTCGACCGTGAGGCCCGTGGGCTTGACCACGTAGCCCATGCCACCGACCACGCACTGGCTGCCCTGCTGGACGTTCAGGGTCGTGACTCCTCCGCGCAGGGCGTCCTCGAAGAAGAAGTTCACCGGGTCGATGGAGTCCTTCACGTTCAGGAAGGCAGCCACGTCGATGTTCTCGTTGGAGCGGTCCATGCCCGAGTTCGTGAGAGTCTCGACGAAGCCCGGGAAGGCCACGGCGCCGGGATACTCCTTGACCTCGGCGTTCCAGGGGTACTTGACGTCCTTGCCGACATCGGTGATGCGCCCGTTCTGGATGACGATGGTGCCGTTCTCGATCGCGTCCCCCGCGAGGGTCACGACCTTGCCGGCCTTGATCACGATGTTGCCGTCATTGGCTGCGAGGGCACTCGCGGCGAGGGCGGTGGCGGCCAGGCAGGTCGCGGCGGCGGTCCGGGCCAGGGTCTCGAGTCCGTTGTTCTTCATGGGATCTCTGCTCTTGGTTGCTGCTGTCTGTTACCTGGTCCGCACTAGCCCGGCCTATTCATGAGGCTTTGACGCATTGGGACCCAACT
>CAZQAT010000026.1:30689-45892 GCA_964591315.1 uncultured Planctomycetaceae bacterium | reverse complement strand
CCGTCCTCTTCCAGCTCTCCGAGCTTCCGCGCGGCGCCCTCGGGCACCGGTGCCTCGAGCCCCTCGAGGATCGGTCCGAGGGCGTCGGCCCATAGGCGGTAGCCCGCCGCCGAGAGGGCCGGGCCGCCTTCTTCGAAGAGCTCCGGGCGCGGCCGTCCCGAGGGGTCGACCAGGCGCGAGTTGAGGTCGAGCCAGGTCACCCGGGGCCAGCGGCCGAGGCTCTTCAGCCGGTGATTCGCCGCGACGCAGCGCTCCAGAGTCTCCGCCGATGCGTCCACGGGGGGCACGACCGAGACCAGCACCACCTCGGTGAAGGGCAGCTCGTGCTGCACGCGGCGCAGTAGGGATTCGATCCCCTGGACCAGCTCCGCCGCCCCGTCCCGCTCCAGGTTGTTGCGTCCGATCTGCAGCACGAGCGCCCTGCAGCGGGCGTGCTCGATCGCGCCGTGGGCCACGCGCCACAACAGGTGCTCCGTGCGGTCTCCGGCGATGCCCAGGTTCTCGACCTCGCGGTCGGCGAAGGCCGCCTCCCAGACCGCGGTGCCCGGTGCCTCACTCCGCCGTTCGTGGCCGCCGAAGCCCTCGCTCAGCCCGTCTCCCAGGAACAGGAGGTGCCGCGGCCGCCCTGCCGCCGCATCCAGGCTCTGGCGGTGCTGGCCGAGCCAGTTGCCGGCAGCGCCGGTCCAGGCCTGCGAGCGGTGTGCGCCGGGCACGGGCCGCACGCTCTCGAGGGGCGGGGCGAGGTCCGCGGGCAGGCTCAGCTCGAAGCGCTCCAGGTGGGGGTCCCCACCGCTCCGGGCCACGTGCAGGCCCCACAGCCGCTCGCCCTCCGTCTCGCGAGCCACGCCCGGCGCGCTCAGACGGCCCGAGGGCATCAGGGACAGGCGGGCGAAGTGCTCCCCGTCCTCCGCCCAGAAGATCCCCCTCTGTCGGCTCGTGAGCAGGGCCAGGACGCCGCCCTGCCAGGGCGTGAGCAGGGCGTCCCCGCTGAAGGGCAGCACCGCGTGCCCCTCGAGGCCGCGCTCGAAGGGGCCCGTGGCGAGGGGCGCGCGGGCCAGACCCAGCGCGCTCGAGGCTCCGTCCTCACCGAACTCCCGGGCGCGGTAGTACAGATGCACGATCCCGTTGCGCACCAGGGGCGTGGCCCCGCCGACCCGCAGGGAGTCGAAGCGTCGCTCGGCGGAGAGGCTGGGCGCGAGGATTGGCTGCTTGCCCGCAGCTCGCTCCGCCCGCAGCTCACCCGTGGCCACGTCCACGAACAGGCGCGCGAGCCCGAGCCGGACGGGCTCGACCCTGCGCTGGTTCTCGAAGCGCAGGTTGAAGGTGGGGCCGACCCCCGAGTGCACGAGCCACAGGCTGCCGTCGGGCTGCTGCAACAGGTTCGGCTCGAAGACGCCCACCGCATCCCAGCTGCCCTCCGCGCCGGGTGCCAGCACCTGACCCCGCTCGCGCCAGCTCTGGCCTTCGTCCGTGGAGGTGGCGTACCAGATCTCCCCGAGGTAGGGGGCGGGGTAGAGGGGGGTCGCCGCCTCGAGGCGCGTGTACAGGACGATCCAGTGCTCTCCGACGCGCACGGGGTCGCTGGGGTCGCGCCGAGCGACGCCCGCCTCGGGCCCCAGCCCCTGCACGGGCCGGGTGGTGATGCGCAGCCGCTGGGGGGGCTGCGGGGTGGGGGGCGTCGTGCTCCCGAGAGCGAGGCCAAGGCCGAGGACGAGGGGGATCATCGAACTCCAGGATAGCGGGGGCCGGAGAGTCCCCCGCAGCCCTTCCAAGGCCGATTCCTGTGCCCCTGGCCGTCAATTCTGGGAAAGCCGGGGTTCCACCCCCGAGATCTACCGGCCCTTGGGCGATGAGAGGGGCGGAGCCCTCGCCGGAGAAAAGCTCCTTCACGACAACCAGGCACCCAGCCCCCAGGAGGGGCGTGATGAGTCGATCGACGACCTCCCCGGCCTCCACGGCCGAACTCCACATCCACGACCAGACCGTCGAGTTGCCCCTCTACGAGGGCTCCGAGGGCGAGCGGGCGATCGATATCGGTGCCCTGCGTGGGTCTACGGGCCTGATCACCCTGGACCCCGGCTACGTCAACACGGGGGCCTGCCGTAGCGCGATCACCTTCATCGACGGAGAGCGCGGCGTGCTGCGCTACCGCGGCTACCCGATCGAGGAGCTCGCCGGCCGTCGGAGCTTCCTGGAGGTGGCCTGGCTCCTGATGGAGGGCGAGCTGCCGAGTGCCGAGGAGCTGGCCCTGTTCGAGACTCACGTGCGCGACGCCTCGAGCTTGCCGGCCGGCGTCGAGGCCATGCTGGCCGCCACGCCGCGTGGCGCTCACCCCATGTCCACGCTGGGCTCCCTCGTCGGCGCCCTCTGCGCCTACCGTCCGGCTCCCGAGGACCCGGCCGAGGTGCGGGCAGCGGTTGTAGACCTCATCGCACAGCTTCCGATCCTCATCGCCCGCATCCACCGGCACCGTGAGGGGCTGGAGGCGGTCGAGCCCGACCAGGAGCTCGACTACGCGGCGAACTTCCTGCACATGATGTTCGGCACGCCGGGCGAGGAGCCGCAGGTCGATCCGCGCAGCGCCGCGGCTCTCGACCTCTTGCTCGTCCTGCACGCGGACCACGAGCAGAACTGCTCCACCTCGACCGTGCGTCTGGTGGGTTCTTCCAAGACGCACCTCTTCGCCTCCATCGCCGCGGGCGTCTTTGCCCTCTGGGGGCCCCTGCACGGGGGCGCCAACCAGGCGGTGATCGAGATGCTGGAGGAGATCGAGCAGGGCGGCGAGAGCCCCGCCGAGTTCCTGGCCCGGGCCAAGGACAAGAACGACACCACGCGCCTGATGGGTTTCGGTCACCGGGTGTACAAGTCCTACGACCCCAGGGCCCGGATCCTGAAGGGGGCCTGCGAGGAGGTGCTGGCCGCCCATGGCGCGGGCTCGGCCTTGCTCGACATCGCCCGGGAGCTGGAGGAGATCACCCTCGAGGACGACTACTTCGTCAGCCGGAACCTGTATCCGAACGTCGACTTCTACTCGGGGGTCATCTACAAGGCCCTGGGAATCCCGACCGACGCCTTCACCGCGATGTTCGCCCTGGGTCGCCTGCCCGGCTGGATTGCCCAGTGGTACGAGATGCGCGGCAGCGACGAGTTCCGCATCGGCCGGCCGCGGCAGCTCTACACGGGACCGACGCAGCGATTAGTGCCTGACGCCTAGGTCAGGCACGAAGAGCGAGGAGCTAAGGGCGGCGAGGTGACTCGCCGCCCGCTTTATTGGATCATGGCGCCGTGGGCTGGGACGTGCGCGACAAGACGGTCATCGTCACCGGGGGCAACACCGGCATCGGTAAGGCCACCGCCGAGGAGCTCTGCCGGCGCGGGGCGCGGGTGGTGATCACGGCGCGGGACGCGGCCAAGGGAGATGCCGCCGTGGCGTCGATCCGCGGGAGGGTCTCCGGGGCCGACGTCGAGTGGCGCGAGCTCGACCTGGCGCGGCGGGCCTCGATCCGCGCCTTTGCCGCGGGCGTGCTCGAGGACCTCGGGGCCCTGCACGTGGTGATCCACAACGCGGGCCTGGTGCTCTCGGAGCGCGGGGAGGTCGAGGGGGGCGTGGAGGCCACCTTCGGCATCAACCACCTGGGACCCTTCCTCCTGCACTCCCTGCTCGAGGAGCGCCTGCGGCAGAGCGCGCCGGCGCGGGTCGTGGTCGTCTCCTCGCGCGCCCACTGGCGCGTGCCCGGCGGGCTCGACTTCGACGACCTGCAGTCCAAGCGTTCCTACGGGGTGGGGCGTGCCTACGGCGCCTCGAAGCTCGCCAACATCCTGTTCACCCGCGAGCTGGCCCGGCGCCTGGAGGGCAGTGGCGTGACGGCCAACTGCCTGCACCCCGGCGTGGTGGCCACGGACTTCGGTGGCGACGGCGACACGAGCGGCCTCTGGAGGGTGTTCTTCCGCTACTTCCGCTGGCTGCTCCTGACCCCCGAGCGGGGGGCGCGCACATCGGTCCACCTGGCGGCGGCCCCCGAGCTCGAGGGGGTCAGCGGGGCCTACTTCGCGGGTTGCCGCGAGGTGCGCACCTCCGCTGCGGGGCGGGACCCCGAGGCGGCCCGCAGGTTGTGGGCCGTGAGCGAGGAGCTCCTGGCGGAGTGAGCCGCGGGGCCTCTCGGGATCTCAGCGGTGGTCGGCGGCGGCCAGAGCGCACCGGGAGGCGGCCGGGCTAGGATGGTGCCCATGAAGGTCTTCATCAGCGCGGACATCGAGGGTTGCTGCGGCGTCACCGACTGGAACGAGGCGACCATCTCCCACGCGGAGTATCCGCCGTTCCGGGAGCAGATGACCGCCGAGGTGGTCGCCGCTTGTGAGGGGGCGCTGGCCGCGGGGGCGCGGGAGATCCTGGTGCGCGACGCCCACGGCTCCGCCCGCAACCTGGTCGGGGCGGACCTGCCCCGGGAGGCGCGGCTGATGCGAGCCTGGAGCGGGGACCCGATGTGCATGGTGGAGGGGCTCGACGCCTCCTTCGACGCCGCCCTCTTCGTCGGCTACCACGCCCGCGCCGGTTCCGGGGGCAATCCCCTGGCGCACACCATGTCCAGCCGGAGCATCGCGGGCATGCGCCTCAACGGACGCTGGGCCTCGGAGTACCTCGTCTACGCCCAGGCCGCCGCCACGGTCGACGTGCCCGTCGTGTTCCTGTCCGGTGACAAGCGGATCTGCGAGGAGGTGGACGAGTTCAACCCCGGCTGCCGCACCTTTGCGGTCAAGAGTGCGAAGGGGGCCGCGACCCACAACCTGCACCCGGCTGAGGCCCTCGAGGGCATCCGCGAGGGCAGCGAGACCGGCCTGCGGGAGGCGCGCGAGGCGGCGCGGCTCACCCTCGCCGACTCCCACGTGCTCGAGGTCGACTTCAAGGACACCAGCGCCGCCTACAAGAAGTCCTTCTACCCCGGCGCCGAGCTGGCCGGAGACCGCACCGTGCGCCTCGAGGCCCGTGACTACATGGACGTCCTGCGGGCGATCCTGTTCTTGATCTGACCGCTCCCGCGGAGGCCGGCTCAGACGTAGATCGTCCCGCGCATGTAGAGGGTCGCGTGGCCGCCGATCAGGACACGCTCGCCACGCACCTCGCACTCCACCTCTCCGCTGCGCTGGGAGATCTGCCGCGCCTTCAGGGTGGTCTTGCCCAGGCGCTCCGCCCAGTAGGGGCCCGAGGTGCAGTGGGCCGAGCCCGTGACCGGGTCCTCATCGACGCCGCTCTCGGGGGCGAAGAAGCGCGAGACGAAGTCCACGTCGCTGCCCGGCGCGCTGGCGATCAGGTTGCCGAGGCCCTTGAGGGCCCGGAAGTCCGGCTCGAGGGCGCGCACCGCCGCCTCGTCCTCGAAGATGGCGAGCCAGTAGGGCGCACGCAGGAACTCGACGGGGGTTGCACCCAGCGCTGAGACGATCTCCTGCGGTGCCTCGTGGACCTCGCCGGGCCGCGCCGGGAAGTCGAGCACGAGCCGCTCCCCGTCGCGGCCGACGCTGAGGGGGCCCGAGCGGGACTGGAAGCGAACCACGTCGCCCTCGTGCCCGAGCTCGTGGAAGAGCACGTGGGCGCTGGCGAGGGTCGCGTGGCCGCAGAGGTCCACCTCCCTGGCGGGTGTGAACCAGCGCAGGTGGTAGGCGTCGCCCTCGCGGACGAAGAAGGCGGTCTCCGAGAGGTTGTTCTCGATGCCGATGTTCTGCAGCAGCTCGTCCGGCAGCCAGCGCTCCAGGGGACACACGGCCGCGGGGTTGCCCGCGAAGGCTCGCGAGGCGAAGGCGTCGACTTGGTAGATCGGGAGCTCCATGGGCCCATTGTAGGCAGCGCGCGAGGGCCTGGTAGGATGACGGCATGAAGCGCGTGGCGGCACTCCTGATCCTGGTCTTCGTCGGCTGCGCGGGCCCCTCCGAGGCACCCTTCATCGAGGTGCGGGGCTGGGGCACCATGCGGGAGGTCCTGCGCGAGGGCGACACTCGCGGACGCGTGCCCCTGGTGGCCGTGGTGGAGGACCACACCTGGGGCGTGGGCGCGCTCGAGGGCCTGGAGGGAGAGATCACCATCGTCGACGGCGAGGTGTCGATCGCCCAGGTCGTGGACGGCGAGCTCGTGCTGCGCGGCTTGCGCAAGCGGGACGAGGCCAGCCTGCTCGTGCTCGCCGAGGTCTCCGCCTGGCATGAGGACTCCCTGCCCCAGGTGCGGGGGCTGCGGGACCTCGAGACCGTCCTCGAGGATCGTGTGCGCCTCGCGGGGCTCGACCCCGGCCTCACGCCCGTTCCCGTGCACGTCGAGGGCACCTTCGAGCGGCTCTCCCTGCATGTCCTCGACGGGTCCTGCCCCGTCGCCAGGCCGGACGGCCCGCCGCCCTGGCGCTGGGAGGGCGGTGGTGCGCGCGGCGGCCTGGTGGGCGTCTACGCGGAAGGCCAAGGGGGCGTCATGACCCACCACGGACAGCGCCTGCACCTGCACGCCGTGGTCGTCGACCCGGACGGCCGCGTCCTCAGCGGGCACGTGGACGACGTCGCGCTGGGGGAGGGGTCGAGCCTCTTCCTGCCCGCTCCGGATGGGGCGCCCGTACAAGGCGGCCTGCGCGTCGAGACGGGCCCCTGACAGGGCTACGGCAGCGAGAACCGGCGTTCGAGAGTAGGCTGGGCCACGGGGCACGACGACGCGCATGCCCCGTTGTCAGCCATGTTCCAGCAACTCCGGAGGTGATTCCCTTGACTCTCATTCTGCTCCCGCTGGCCCTTGCTCTGCCCGCTCAGATCGGTGATGCCGATCCCGGCTCCACTGCACCCCTCGTCCCCGCCCGCTCCACGACCCTCGAGGTCACGGCCGCGGGTGCCTTCGAGCGGCGCACCTACGGGGAGGTGGTCCTGGACGTCTCCACCAGCCAGGCGCTGACCACATCCGGAACACTCTGGACCCACACGGACGGCGGCAACGCCTGGATTGCGAGCGCGGTCTCGATCGGTGACCTTGGCGGCCAGGTCTTCGCAGAGTACGACCTGAACAATGAGGCGGCGGAGTTGTTCTCCTGCTACGACTCCGACCCGCCGACCCCCGTGTGGACGGACGGCACTCCCCTGGGTACGGAGTTTCGCATGGTCGACTCCGCGAGCGAGACCGCCGCCCACGTTGCCATTCATCAGGAGGTGATCGGCGGGGACCCGGCCACGCGCCAGGCGGTCCTGCGGGCCTACGATTCGGATGCGGCTGCACCGAACTGGACCTTCACCTTCAGCCCGATCATCAACGCAGCTAGCAAGTGCGCCATCTCCAGGGACGGGCAGACGATCGTGGCGGCGATCATGAACAGCAACACCCTGAGCGTCGAGGTCGGTGTCTGGGACCCCGGCTCCGCGACGCCCCTCTCCTATACGGTGCTGCCCGCCGGAACGTCGAACAGCCTTCGTGGGTGGGACCTCTCCGCCGATGGTTCGACCCTGTACTTCAGCCAGGGCACCACGGCAACGATCTTCGACGTGGCCACCGCCAGCGTCACGTTCAGCACGAGCATCGGCGCCAGCTTCGATAGCCACGCCATCTCTGGCGACGGGTCGGTCTTCGCCTTCGGGAACTTCAACCTGATCCGGGTCTGGGAGAAGAGCGGCGGGACCTACAACAACACCATCACGCAGGTTCTGGCGGGATCGACCTACTGCTCCCGGATCGACATCTCCGACGACGGCTCGACCGTGGTCTACGCCTGGTACTTCTACTCTCCTGGGCTGACGGTGCAGGTGGACGCCCTTGATGTGGCGACCAACACGGTCACGATGACTGAGACAGTCACGGGCACGGGCACCTTCCAGAACACCGTGGGGGACATCTCCTGCAGCGCGGACGGCTCGCGCTTCGCCGTGGGTCTCTGGGGGGATGAGGGCAACGTTGCCGAGGAGGTACGGGTCTATTCGAGCACCCAGAACAGCCCCCTGGTCACGGCGAACCTGCCGGGGTCGGTCTTCGACATCGACATCTCCGCCGACGGCCAGCGGGTCGTGGCGGGCAGCAAGGCCGTGCACGCCAACACCTTCGGCAACGGAGGTCGCGTGGACCTCGTCGACGTGGGTGGTGAGGACTTCATCCTGCGGGGGACGCCCTCGATCGGGAACACGGTGGACTTCGAGGTCCACGGCACCCCAGGCGTGCCCGCCCTGCTCCTCTCCGCCCCCCAGCCCGAGGTGCCGCCGAAGGTCTTCCCCGGCATCGGGACCCTCTACGTGAAGCGCTCCCTGCTCACGATCTCCTCGCTCGGCACCATCCCTGGCGGCGGTGTGCTCACGGCGCCGCTGTCCATCGCCAACATTCCGGGGCTCATCGGGACCTCGGACTACGTGCAGGTGCTGTTCCTCACTCCGCGCCTCCTGTCGACGGACTGGATGAAGATCACCTACCTGCCCTGAGTGAACTCGCGCAGCCAAGGCGGCCTGGAGGGACCCATGGGACCTCCGGGCCGCCTTCGTGTCGGGTCGAGGTGGTGCCCCGCTCCCAACCTTCGAGCGACCATTCCCACCTGCTACGAAGGACCTCGTCACAGTTCTGGGGGTCTTGGTTGGGGGTGCCTTAGAACTGATGCTGGGGGACGCTCGAATTGACTGTGGCGAAGCCTCCGAGCCGCCCGAGAATGAACTCCGAGCCCCCGTCCGTAACTCGTCCTGACCGACCATGAAGCCGCTCCTCTTCGTCCTATTCCTGCTTCCCGCCCTGCCCCTCTCCGCCCTTCAGGACGAGGAGGGACGGCCCCAAGGTCGGGACCCCGAGCGAGCGATCGAGGCCTTGCTGCGGCGCTTCGACCAGGACAACGACGGGAGGGTCAGCCGGGAAGAATTCGGCGGCCGACCCTTCCGCTTCCGCCGAGCCGACCGCAACGGGGACGGCTTCATCGACCACGACGACCTACCGAGTGCGAAGCCTGGGCCGGAGGCCGAGGCGATGCCCGTGGACGACGAGGCGCTGGCCTTCTTCGAGGAGCGCATCCGGCCGGTCCTTGCGGACAACTGCTACCGCTGCCACTCCCACGAGGGTGACAAGGTCCGAGGTGGGCTCCTGGTCGACTCCCGTGCGGCGCTCCTGGACGGCGGCGGCTCCGGTCCGGCGATCGTCCCCGGGGACGCGGACGGGAGCCTCTTGATCCTCGCCGTGCGCTACGCGGACGAGGACTTCGAGATGCCGCCGAAGAAGAAGCTCGACGAGCGGGAGATCGCCGACCTGGAGCGCTGGGTCGAGATGGGAGCCCCCTGGCCCGGCGGGAGCACGGCCGAGGAGCTCGGCGAGCGCGAGCACGGGATCGACATCGAGGAGGGCCGCCAGTGGTGGTCCTTCCGGCCCGTTGCGCCGGCGTCCGTCCCGACGCCGGAAGCTGCCAGCTGGGCCTGGAGCGACGTGGACGCCTTCCTCCTGGCGGAGATGGAGGCACACGGCGTGCAGCCCGTGGACGACGCCGACGACCGCACCTGGCTGAGGCGCGTGAGCTTCGACCTGACCGGCCTGCCGCCCACCCCCGAGGAGATCGAGGCCTTCCTCGAGGACGCGTCCGAGCAGCGCTACGCGACGGTCGTCGACCGCCTGCTCGACTCGCCTCGCTACGGCGAGCGCTGGGGCCGCCACTGGCTCGACGTCGCCCGCTACGCGGAGTCCAGCGGCAAGGACTCGAACGTGGTCTACCCCCACGCCTGGCGCTACCGAGACTGGGTCATCGAGGCCTTCGACGCGGACGTGCCCTATGACCGCTTCCTGACCGAGCAGATCGCCGGCGATCTACTGCCGGCCGAGGGCACCGAGCAGCGCGCGAAGCAGACGATTGCCACGGGCTACCTCGCGCTCGGCGCCAAGAGCCATAACACCCGCGATCGACGGCAGTTCACCGTGGACGTGGCGGACGAACAGATCGACGCTCTCTCTCAGGGGGTGCTCGGCGTGACCTTGGCCTGCGCCCGTTGCCACGACCACAAGTTCGACCCCTTCCCGACGGAGGACTACTACGCGCTGCAGGGGATTTTCCAGAGCAGCGAGACCCTCTACGGCACGCTGCGCGGCAACGGCAACCGCTACCCCAGCGACCTGGTCGAGTTGCCCGAGAGCGCGGGCCTGCCCTACGGTCCGACCATGGGCCGGGAGGTGCGAACCATCTACGAGCGCTTCGAGCGCCAGGCCCAGCAGCGCCGGCGACGGGCAGAGGAAGGCGGCGAGGCGATGGACGAGCGCCAGAAGCGCCAGCAAGAGCGTCGCGCCAGGGAGCTCGCTGACCTGGTGGAGAGCGTGCTCGCACGCTTCGACGGCGACGGCCGGCCGACCGAGGCCAACCTGGTCGCCATGGGTATGCGCGAGGGCCGCTCCCGCGACGCCCAGCTCCTGGGCCGCGGCGAGCTGGAGAACGCGGGCGCTCGGGTGCCGCGCAACTTCCCCGAGGTGCTCCGCAACGAGGACGACCCCCGCATTCGGCGTGGCAGCGGCCGCCTCGAGCTGGCGGAGTGGATCACCTCCGAAGAGAACCCCCTGACTGCCCGCGTGTGGGTGAACCGGATCTGGTCTCACCTGTTCGGAGCGGGCCTCGTCACGACGCAGAACAACTTCGGCAAGAGCGGGCAGCCGCCGAGTCACCCCGAGCTCCTGGACTGGCTGGCCGGGACCTTCGTGGAGGACGGTTGGTCCACCAAGGCCCTGGTGAGGCGACTGGCTCTGAGTCACGCCTACCGCCTGTCCTCGAAGCACGATGCACGCAACGCCCAGGTCGACCCGGAGGCGATTCTCTTGTGGCGCATGCCGGAGCGGCGCCTCGACGCGGAGTCGATCCGCGACGCCATGCTCTTCGCCGCCGGCACCCTCGACCTCGAGCGTCCCGAGGGCTCGGTGGTGGGCTTGCTCGAGGGCCAGCCGCGGCGCGAGCAGATCTTCGAGTTCATCGCACGGCCGTCGAACTCGCGCTCGGTGTACCTGCCGATGTTGCGTGACCGCGTCCCCGAGGCCCTGGAGGTCTTCGACGCCGCGGACCCGACCTTCGTCACGGGAGAGCGGGAGGAGACGAATGTCTCGACCCAGGCGCTGTTCCTGATGAACGACTTCGAGGTCCTGTCAGCCTCGGACGCCCTGGGCAAGAGGCTGCTCACCATGGAGGCCAAGGACAACCAGCGCATCGCCCACGCCTTCGAGCTCGTCCTCGGTCGGCCGCCGAGCTCCGCCGAGCGCAGCGCCGTGCGCTCCTTCCTGAAGGACTATACGAGGCTCTCCAAGGACGGGGTTGAGGAGGAGCCCGAGCCACGGCGCAACCGTCGTCGCCGCGGGCGAGACCAGGGCCCCCAGCAGCCGACCCTGGACAAGCTCACCCCGAAGGAGGCGGCCTGGTCCGCCTTCGTCCAGGCCCTCTTCCAGAGCGCCGAGTTCCGCTACGCGGGTTGAGGGAGACGAATCTGATGCAAGAACGACAAGAACCGAACTTCTCCCGTCGCGCGGCCCTGCGCGCCACCACCGCCGGCTTCGGCTTCCTCGCCCTGCGCGGTCTCGTGTCCGCCGGGGACTCCGGCTCCCTGGTCGGGCGCCTGCACCACCAGGCTCGCGCGAAGCGCGTGATCTTCCTGAGCATGGCGGGGGCCCCGTCCCACGTGGACACCTTCGACTACAAGCCGCGCTTGCGCGCCGACGATGGCAAGGGCGCCCCCGGCGAGTACCGCCGCGGCGCGAAGCTGATGGGCAGCCCCTGGGAGTTCAAGCAGAGCGGCACGAGCGGCCTGTGGATCAGCGAGCTCTTCCCGCACCTCTCGAAGCAGGCGGACCACCTCTGCCTGATGCACGGCATGCAGACCGAGGTGCCGGCCCACTCCCAGGCCTTCGTGCGCATGCACACGGGCTCTTTCCAGTTCGTGCGCCCCTCCCTGGGCTCGTGGTTGCACTACGGCCTCGGGAGCGCCAACGAGAACCTGCCGGGCTTCGTCACGCTCAACCCGCCCTCGGGCCAGGGTGGCGCCCAGAACTACGGCAGCGCCTTCCTGCCCGCCCAGCACCAGGGCGTGCGGATCGGCATCGAGCGCGAGAGCCGCGCCCTGCGCCAGGATGAGCGCTCCGAGCCGGTGGCCAACATCAACAACCCGCGCGCGAACGCGAAGCAGCAGCGGCGCCAGCTCGATCTGGTTCAGAAGCTCAACGAGCAGCGCGCCAAGAGCGACGCCGCGGGGGAGGCTCTCGAGGGCGTGATCGAGTCCTACGAGCTCGCCTACCGGATGCAGGCCGAGCTGCCGGATCTGCTCGACCTCTCCGCGGAGAAGCCCAAGACCCTCGAGCTCTACGGCATCGGAGAGGAGGGCTCCAGCGAGTTCGGCCGCCAGTGCCTGATGGCGAAGCGGCTGGCGGAGTCCGGCGTGCGCTTCATCGAGGTCAATCAGGGCGGCTGGGACCACCACCGCAACCTGCGCGAGGCCCTGCCGGCCTCTTGCCGCGGCGTGGACAAGCCCATCGCCGGCCTGCTCGAGGACCTGGACCGCTCCGGCATGCTGGAGGACACCCTCGTCCTCTGGTCCGGCGAGTTCGGCCGCACCCCCTACGCCCAGGGCACCGACGGCCGGGACCACAACAACCGCGGCTACACGAGCTGGATGGCCGGCGGCGGTGTGAAGGGCGGCTTCAGCTACGGCCAGACTGACGAGTACGGTATCGAGGCAGTCGACGGCCAGGTCTCGACCCACGACTGGCACGCGACCATCCTCCACATCCTCGGCCTCGACCACGAGCGTCTGACCTTCAACTACGCGGGGCGCGACTTCCGCCTGACCGACGTGCACGGACGCGTGGTGGAGGAGATCCTGAGCTAGGGCCTCTGGCCGCTCACTCAGGAGGCGAGGGCTCGCGATCCTTGGGCTCTCCTCCACGCTCGTGTACCGGCTGACGAAATGCCGTGGGAGCATGAGGTTCGTCACGAGGGCTCCTGGGCCGGAACTTGCGGGCCTGTAGAGGATGGCGCGTGGTCGCGCGTCTGCGCTAGGCTGGGAGCACCAACGACTCAGAGCGCACCAGACTCCATGGATCTTCGAGTTATCGCCGGCACTTCTCTTCTCGCCCTTCTCTTCGCGGCCCCGCTCGTGGCGGCGCCGCAGTCCGAATCCAAACTCCCACGCCTCCAGTGGACCGAGGCCAAGCGTACCGCGGCCAAGCAGGTCGACGCGGACGCGGACGACCTGGGAGAGGCGAGCCGCGTGATCTGGGGGTACGCGGAGCTGGCCCTGCGGGAGCAACGCTCCTCGGCCATCCTCGCCAGGATGCTCGAGGAGGGCGGCTTCGAGGTGCAGCGGGGCGTGTCGCAGATGCCGACGGCCTTCGTCGCCTCCTACGGCTCGGGTGAGCCTGTGGTCGCGTTCCTGGCGGAGTTCGACGCGCTCCCGGGGCTCTCGCAGCAGGTCCGGCCCTTCGAGTCGCCCCTCGAGGCCGGCGCCGGCGGGCACGGTTGCGGGCACAACCTGTTCGGCGTGGGCTCGGTGGGGGCGGGCATCGCCCTTCGCGCCGCCATGGAGGAGCACGGGTTGCCGGGTACGGTTCGTGTCTACGGCACCCCCGCCGAGGAGCACGGCATCGGCAAGGTCTGGATGGTGCGTGACGGCCTCTTCGACGACGTGGACGCCTGCCTCTCGTGGCACCCCAGCAACGAGAACGTGGTGTCCATGCAGCCGAGCAAGGCCCTGCGGTCCTTCGAGGTCACCTTCTACGGCCGCTCCGCCCACGCGGCGGGTGCGCCCTGGAAGGGAGTCTCGGCCCTGGACGCGGTGGAGATCTTCGAGACCGGCATCAACCTCTTGCGTGAGCACATGCCGGAGAGCGCCCGCATTCACTACGTGGTCACAAATGGCGGCGCAGCCCCGAACGTGGTGCCCTCCAGCGCGTCGATCTGGCTCTTCACGCGCGGCAAGGACTGGCCCGAGCAGGAGAAGGTGTTCCAGCACGTGGAGAAGATGGTCGAAGGGGCCGACATGATGGCCTGGGGTGAGGAGTACGGGGACGAGTCCAGCGGCTTCCGCCCCGCGAAGATCCAGATGTTCACCGGCCTGTACCACTACAACCCGAACCTGCGCGCGGCCGAGCTGATGCACTCCAACCTGGTGCTCGTCGGGCCACCCGCCTTCGACACCGGCGACCAGGAGTTCGCCAGGTCGCTGCAGGAGGCCTTCCACCTCGACCCCGAAGGTATGCACACCGCCATCTCCCCCTTCGACCCGAACGCCGCGCCGGAGCCGGGGGGCTCGACGGATGTGGCGAACATCTCGTGGGTCTGCCCGACCATCGACCTGAACGTGGCCAACTGGCCCATCGGCGTTCCCGCCCACTCCTGGGCCTCCACGGCGGCATCCGGTACGGAGGGCGCCAACAAGGCCATGGTCGTGGCCGCCAAGGTCATGGCCTGCGCGGGCATCGACGTCCTGACCCACCCGGCTCTGGTGGCCGAGATGCGCAAGGAGTTCGAGCGCTCCTCGAGTGCCTTCCCCTACGTCTCTCCGGTGGGCCCGGAGGATCTGCCGAGCCTGCCCTCCAGCATGCGCTGAAGGCGTGAGGGCTTCGGGCTCGCCTGCGCGGGTAGTTCCACCCGACGGGCGGTCCGGATCACCGAGTGCCCGGCTCTGCAGGTGTCGGCCCTCGGGCCGGCCGCGCCCGGTGGCCGCTCGTTGATGGAGTGGGCGTGGGCTACGGCGCTCCTCGCTGCTAGCCCGCCCTCCGTGCCCACCCCAAGACCCCCGAACGCCATCTCCCCCCATGGGCAAGCGCATCGACTGGTACTACCACCGCAAGGGCTGAACGAGCTGCACTCGTGCCGACACCTTCCTGGAAGGTCGGGACGTCACTGTCCGTGAGACGGTCAACGCCACGAAGGAGCGCTTTGGCGAGGACGCCCTCGACGGGCTCTTCGACGGCGCCTCGAAGATCATCGTGGCCAAGGGCAAGAAGGTGCGGACCTTCGCGCCGGCGAAGGACGGCTTCGACGAGATCGCCGCCGCGGCACTGGGGCCGACCGGCAACCTGCGGGCCCCCGCGATACGAATGGGTAAGACCTGGCTGATCGGCTTCAACGAGGAGGCCTACAGCCAGAAGTTCGACTGAGCCCCAGGCTAGACTCCTCCGGCTCGCCCACGGTTCACCCAAGCGGTCGGAGGAGTCCATGCAGATCACCCGCAGAGAGTTCGTTCAGTCCTCGTCCGGCGCCCTCGCCTCAGGA
>CAZQAT010000026.1:11959-30589 GCA_964591315.1 uncultured Planctomycetaceae bacterium | reverse complement strand
GGATTGGGTGGTCTGGTGGCGGCCTCCTGCAGCGCCACGCCCGAGCGGATCCCGGTCGAGCCGCAGCGCATTCTGATCCTCGGCGGCACGGGCTTCCTCGGCCCCGCCCTGATCGACTCGGTGCTGGCTCGCGGCCACCACCTGACCCTCTTCAACAGCGGGACCACCGAGTCGAGGCGCGAGGCGGCCGGCCGGCCCAGCGTGGTCCCCGAGGGGGTGGAGGTCCTGCTGGGCAACCGGGACCCCGAGAAGACTGCCGACGACCGGCGCCTGCGCAACGACCCCGAGGCCGAGTCGAAGAAGGACCCGAACAGCCCCCGCGGTCTGTCGAGCCTCGAGGGCAGGTCCTGGGACGCTGTGATCGACACCTCGGGCTACTTCCCGCGGATGGTCGACGCCTCCGCCTCCCTGCTCGCCCCGAACGTGGGTCAGTACGTCTTCATCTCGACCATCTCCGTCTACGCCAGGAACGACACGCCAGGAGCGGACGAGTCGGCCGAGCTGTTGACCCTCGAGGACCCGACCACCGAGGAGTTCGGCTCCAACTTCCAGAACTACGGCGGGGGCAAGGCCATGTGCGAGGCCGCCGCCGAGGTGGCCTGCCCCGGCCGAACCACGAACATCCGCCCCGGCTACATCGTCGGCCCGCGGGACACGAGCGGCCGGTACACCTACTGGCCCTGGCGTGTCTCCCAGGGCGGCGAGATGCTCGTCCCCGGCACGGCGCAGGATCCGATCCAGCTGATCGACGTGCGCGACCTGGCGGACTGGACCGTGCACTGCATCGAGGCCAGCGTGGTGGGCGCGTACAACGCCACGGGGCCCGTGCCCGAGATGACGATGGGGGACATGCTCGACGCGTGCATGAAGGGCGTCGGCGACTGGCCCACCTTGCACTACGCGGACCCGGCCTTCCTGGCGGAAGAGGGGCTGCGTCACCCGATCTGGGTCTCTCCCGAGGGCGAGACCGCAGGCTTCCACCGGGTCAACGTGCGGAAGGCCGTGGAGGCCGGTCTGCGCTTCCGCCCCCACGAGGAGACGGCCCGGGACACGCTGAGCTGGGTCCGCAGCCTGCCCGAGGATCTGCAGCAGCGCCTCGTCTCGGCGCGCCTCGCGGAGAACGAGGCGCAGGTGTTGCAGGCCTGGAAGGAGCGCCAGGGCTGAGGCCGTGGCTCCACTCGACCCCGAGAGCGTTGAGCGCTACGGCCGCGACGGCTTCCTCGCGGGCGTCGATGTCCTGACGGCTGACGAGTTGCGGGACCTGCGGGCCCGCGTGGACGACCTGCGGGCGCGCCTCGAGGAGCTCGAGCCGCAGCTCTACGAGGTCGAGGCGGCCTACCGCGAGCGGCCCGACGACGTCGTCTGCCACTTCCTGGGGGGTTGGCTCGTGGACGAGGCCCTGCGCGCTCTCGTCTTCGACCCGCGCCTGACCGAGCCCCTTGCTCAGCTCCTGGAAGTGGAGCGCCTGCGCTTCTGGCACGACCAGGTCTTCTACAAGCCGCCCCACCACCCCGGGGTCGTGCCCTGGCACCAGGACTACTCCTACTGGCAGCGCACGGGCCCGCCGCGGCACATCACCATCAACGTCATGCTCGACGACGCGGATGAGGAGAGCGGCTGCCTGCACTTCGTTCCCGGGAGTCATCGCTGGGGTCTCCTGCCCAGCCTGCCCTTCGACGCTCCGCTGGAGGCGATCCACGGGCACCTCGACCCCGAGCAGCGCGCCGCCTTCCGGCCCGTGGCGGCGCCCGTCAGGGCGGGGCAGGCGACGATCCACCACTCCCACACCCTGCACGGTTCTCCCGGCAACCGCTCGGACCGGCCGCGGCGCGCCCTGGTCTTCAATTACATGGACGCCGCGACGCGCGTGGTCGACGGCAGCCGGCCGCTCCTGCGGAACACTGAGCCCCTGCCCGTCGGTGCGCTCGTCGAGGGTGAGCACTTCCCGGTGGTCTACCCCAAGGACTGACCGGTCCTCGGGATTGCGGATCCGGGCCGTGGGGGTCGACGCCACTCGGCCTCGGCGCTCCACGAGCCCCGGGGGCGTCAGGATCGCTCGTCCTCGTAGGCCTTCAGGAGCTTCTTCGGCGCGGACTTCTTCCAGGCCGCCAGCAAGGCCTCGCGCAGCACCGGGACGCGCGCGTTCTTCAGCAGGACCCGCGTGCATCCTTGCTTGCCCCAGGCGCCGTTCATGGGCTCGAAGGTGTCGGGAGTCTCGCGCGCGAGGCGTGCCTGGAGATCGCTGGGCACCTTGACCATGCCCCAGCACCCCTCCGGTCCGAGCGTCGCAAAGACCTTCCCACCGACGCGGAAGTCCGGATGTCCTTGGTGCTCGCGCTCCTCCACCTCGGGTAAAGCCAGCGCAAGGTCGCGGAATCGCTCAGGTGTCATGCAGGCCCTCCCCACGGAATTGTAGGGGAGGTGCGGAACCGCGCGCAGTGTTTTGACCGTCTATGGGGAATCGTCAGGACGGGTTAGCCTGTATCTCCTCCTGTGGACCGCCACCTCTGTCATCGAACATCTTCGAAGCCCCATGCTCTGCACACTGCTCCTCTCGTCCGCCGTTCTCTCGCCGCTCTCTCCGGGTGTCTCGGAGACCTACAGCCTCGTGAGCGTCGAGGTGGGCGCGGAGGAGCGCGGCATGGCCGAGCTCGCGGAGCTGGGCATCGACATCACGCACGTGCACCTCGGGGATGCCCACGACCACGGGCGCGGGCACAAGACCGCGCAGATCGTGGTCGACGAGGACGAGCTCGCGGCATTGCGTGCCGGGGAGTGGGTGCCCGAGGTCGTCGTCGAAGATCTCGCGACCTTCTACGCCGCGCGCCTGGCCCAGGGCTCCACCCAGTTCGCCGGCAGCAGCTACGGCGCCTGGCTGAACCCGTCCTTCGGCTCGGGCGGCATGGGCGGCTACTACACCTTCGCGCAGATCGTGTCGGTGCTCGACCAGATCTCCGGGGCCTATCCGAACCTCGTCACCTCCAAGGTCTCCCTCGGCCAGAGCCACCAGGGCCGCGACCTCTGGATGGTCAAGATCTCCGACAACCCGAACACCGACGAGAACGAGCCGGAGGTGCGCTTCGACGCCCTGCACCACGCCCGTGAGCCCCAGGGCATGCAGACGACGCTGTACTACATGCTCTGGCTCCTGGAGGAGTACGGGAACGATCCCCTCGCCACCTACCTCGTGGACGAGCGAGAGACCTTCATCGTCCTGTGCGTCAACCCCGACGGCTACGTCTACAACCAGACGACGAACCCGGGAGGCGGCGGCATGTGGCGCAAGAACCGCCGCAACAACGGTGGCGGCATCTGGGGCGTCGACCTGAACCGCAACTACTCCTACCAGTGGGGAGTGGACAACCTGGGTTCCTCCACCAACCCGGACAGTGAGGTCTACCGCGGCCCGGGTGCCGCCAGCGAACCTGAGGTCCAGGCGATGGTCTCCTTCATGGCCTCGCGCAACTTCGACACGGCCCTCTCCGTGCACACCTTCTCCAACGTCTGGCTGTCTCCCTGGGGCTACGTGGAATCCACGCCCACCAACGCGGCCGAGTACGACGAGGTGGGGGACCTGGCCACGGAGATCAACGGCTACCCTCACGGCCCGGGCTCGATCCTGTTGTACCTGGCAAACGGCATCACGGTCGACCACGACCACGGCGTCCACGGCACCATGAGCTGGACGCCCGAGATCGGCAGTAGTGACGACGGCTTCTGGCCGGCCCAGAGCCGCATCGTTCCGCTGGCCGAGGAGAACCGCATCGCCTTCGCGCGAACGGCCCTGGCGGCCGGCGCCTACATCAACGTCCAGGGTGTGAGCGAGATCGAGCTCGTGGGAGACGCGGACGGCAACATCGAGGGCGGCGAGACCCTCGGCCTGCAGGTAGACCTGCGCAACAGCGGGCGTCAGGCCTCGGCCCCGATGCAGGTCCAGGTCCAGTCCCTGCACCCGCGCCTCGAGGTGGTGAACGCGGTCGGCTCCTACGGCGTGCTCCCGCCATTCTCCTCGGGCGTCGCCGCCAGCCCGCCGAGCCTGCGGGTCCTGCCTGGGACCCCGGCGGGCAGCTATCCCTACGAGCTCATGGTCACCGGCGGAGGCTGGTCGGAGACGCTCACGGGTGAGCTCGCCGTCGGCAGCGTCGTGGACATCGCCAGCTACGACTTCGAGGCCGCGGGGAACCAGGGCTGGAGTGTGGTCGCGCCCGACGACGCCAGCACGGGCAACTGGACCCGGGTCAACCCCAACGGAACCGAGGCCCAGCCCGAGAACGACCACACGCCGGGCGGCGGGAACACCGACTGCTGGGTCACCGGCCAGGGCTCCAACGGGGGCTCGGTGGGCGAGAACGACGTGGACGGCGGAACGACGACCCTGCGGTCGCCCTCCTTCGACCTCTCCTCGACCGAGGGTGCGTCGGTGCGCTACTGGCGCTGGTACTCGAACGTGGCCGGCAACGCCCCCAACGCCGACGTGTTCGAGGTCGACCTCTCCAACGACGACGGCAACAACTGGACCCCGGCGGAGGTCGTCGGCCCCGCGGGCCCCGGGACGAGCGGGGGCTGGATCGAGGCCGCCATCGACGTCGAGAGTGTGCTCCCGGTGACGAGTCAGATGCGCGTGCGCTTCCGGGCCTCGGACCTGGGGGACGGGTCGATCGTGGAGGCGGCCATCGACGACTTCTCCATCAGCTATCTCGCCGACGGGGACTGCCCCGCGCCCCAGAGCTACTGCTCGACCAGCCCGAACTCGGTCGGCTCCGGCGCCACGATCTCGACCAGCGGCTCCACCGGCGTCGCGGACGGGAGCTTCACCCTGCACGCCAGCGGCGCGCCGCCGGAGAAGTTCGGTCTGTTCTTCTACGGTCCGGGCCAGGCCAGCTCGCCCCTCGGTGAGGGCCTGCTCTGCATCTCGGGCAGCCTGGTCCGCCTGGACGTCCTGCAGACCGACGCCTTCGGAGGGGCCAGCCAGCTCCTGACCTTCGAGTCCCCCCTCGATCCGGGCAGCGAGTGGAACTTCCAGTTCTGGTACCGCGACCCCCCCGGCGGCTCCGTCGGCTTCAACCTCTCCGACGCGGTCAACGTCACTTTCTGCGACTGAGGGGGGCTCCCGGGTCCTCCGGGAATCAGGCCCGCATCCACGAAGCTCACCCTGGCACCCGCCAGGGTGAGCTTCTGTCTGAAGAGTGTTCAGGAGTCGCCACCCGGGCGCGGGGGAGGGTCTGCGCGGCTACTCTCTGCGCCCTTCATTGTCCCCACACCCGCCCCGCACCGTGAAGTCCACTCCGTCGACTCTCGCCTTCCTCGCCAGCCTCACCCTCTCCCTCGCGCTCCCGACCGCGGCCGCCTGCGCCGGCACGGCGAGCGCCCAGGACACTGGGGCCTCGGGCGAGCCGACCCTGCTCCTGCAGGAGCCGACTCTCTCCGCCGAGCACGTGGTCTTCCGCCACGCGGATGACCTGTGGATCGTGTCACGTGCGGGTGGCGAGGCGCGGAGGTTGACGAGCAGTCCCGGCCGGGAGTACGCGCCCCAGCTCAGCCCCGACGGCAAGCTGCTGGCCTTCAGCGGACAGTACGAGGGCAATACCGACGTGTACGTCATGTCCGTCGACGGTGGCGTCCCCACCCGACTGACCTGGCACCCCTCCAGAGACACGGTGCTCGACTGGACGCCCGACGGCAGCGCGGTGGTCTTTCGCAGCGGTCGCTTCGCCGCGACGCGCGCCGCGAAGGCCTACCAGGTGCCTCTGACCGGAGGCACGCCGACGCCGCTCCTGCTGCCGAAGGCCAACCACGCCTCCCTCGACGGTGACGCCTCCCACATCGCGTACACCCCGATCGCAGACGCCTTCGGCACCTGGAAGCGCTATCGCGGTGGACGTCTCGCGAACGTCTGGATCTTCGACCGTGCGACCCACGAGGTCGAGGTCGTGCCGACCGTCGGCTGCAACGACACCTTTCCCGCCTGGCTCGACGGCACGGTCTACTTCGCCTCCGATCGCGACGGCGTGATGAACCTCTTCCGCTTTCGCCCCGGAGGCGGTGCGGTGGAGCAGCTCACGGGCTTCCGGGACTACCACCTGCGCTCCCTGGACGCGGGGCACGGCGCCGTGGTGTTCGAGCAGGCCGGGGCCTTGCACCTATACGACCCGAGTGGCGACGAGGTGACGACCCTGCACGTCACCGTGCGCACCGACGGCCTGGCGTCCGTGCCGCGCTGGCAGTCCGTTCAGGGGCACGTTCGCAGCGCGTCGATCGCCCCCAACGGCAAGCGCGCCGTGTTCGAGGCCCGGGGTGAGATCATCACCGTGCCCAAGGAGCACGGGGATGCTCGGAACCTGACCAACTCGCCAGGGGTCCACGACCGGAGCCCCGCCTGGTCTCCGGACGGCGAGCAGATCGCCTGGCTCAGCGACGGGGGCGGCGAGTACCGCCTGTGTGTGCAGGACCGCCTGGGCCGCGAGGAGCTGCGCTCCTTCGACCTCGGGGGCGAGGGCTTCTACTACGGTCCGAGGTGGAGTCCGGACGGCGAGCACGTCCTGTTGGTCGACAAGGCCAACCGCCTGGCCTACGTGACCGTCGAGAGCGGCGAGGTGACCGAGGTGGCCACCGTCCAGGGCTCCCTCGGGGTCGTGTTCCCCGCAGCGGTCTGGTCGCCGGACTCGAAGTGGATCGCCTTCGAGAACCGCAACCCGCGCACCCTCTACGACCACGTGGCCCTCTACGAGCTGGCCACGGGCACGGTCACCTCGGTCACCGACGACTTCGCCGAGTCCTCGAGCCCGGCCTTCTCGGGTGATGGCAAACACCTCTTCTTCAGCGCCACGGTCAACCGCGGACCGTCGCTCCTGGGCCTCAACATGACCACCTCCGCCGCCCGGAGCTGGGACAGCAGCCTCTACGTGGCGGTCCTCAAGGCCGACGAGGACAACCCGCTCTTCCCCAGGAGCGACGAAGGGGCCGAGGAGAAGGAGGACGAGGAGGAGTCCGGCGAGGAGGACGCTGAGGACGACGACGGTGAGAGCGAGGACGCCGGAGAGGACGAGGGTGAGGGCAGCGAGGACGCGGAGGAGGGCGAAGATGTGGACGAGGAGCCCTCCATCGACCTCGAGGGCCTCGGCCAGCGCGTCCTGGCCCTGCCGACCTCGCGGGGCAGCTACTACGGGCTCCAGTGCTCCGACTCGAAGCTCTACTTCATCGAGCGCGACCCCGACTCCGGCGACACGGCCCTGATGAGCTTCGACTTCGAGGAGCGCGAGGCCAAGGAGCTCAAGGCCGGCGTGCGGGGCTTCCAGCTCTCCGCCGACGGCAAGTCCATGCTCCTGCGCCAGGGCGGCTACTCGATCGCCAACGCCTCCGGAAAGGAAGGCAAGTCCCTGCCCATCGACGGCGTGATGGTCTACGTGGACCCGCGCCAGGAGTGGCCCCAGATCCTGCGCGAGGTGTGGCGCATCGAGCGCGACTACTTCTACGACCTGAACATGCACGGCGTCGACTGGGACGCCATGTGGACCCGCTGGGAGCGCTTCCTGCCCCACGTCAAGCACCGCTCGGACCTGACCCTGATCATCCGCGAGTTGATCGGTGAGCTGGCCTGCGGCCACGAGTACGTCAGTGGTGGCGAGAGCGCCAGCCCGCCCCGGGGCATCCCCGTGGGCCTGCTCGGGGCGGACTTCGAGGTCGCGGACGGCCGCTACCGCATCGCCCGCATCCTGAAGGGGCAGAACTGGAACCCCGGCCAGCGCGCGCCCCTGACCGAGCCGGGTGTGGACGCTCGCGAGGGGGACTACCTGATCGCGGTCAATGGCCGGGGCCTCTCCGCCGAGCGCAACCTCTTCGAGGCCTTTCAGTACACCGCCGGCAAGCAGGTCGAGCTGACCCTCTCCGCCAGCGCCGACGGCGCGGAGGCGCGCCAGGTGCAGGTGGTGCCCATCGGCAGCGAGCGCAGCCTGCGGGTCAACTCCTGGGTCGAGGCCAACCGTGCGCGGGTCGACGAGCTCTCCGACGGACGCCTGGCCTACGTCTACATGCCCAACACCGGCGGCCGCGGCCAGAACGCCTTCGACCGGGACTTCTACGCGCAGCTCCACAAGCAGGGCCTGATCCTCGACGAGCGCTACAACGGCGGCGGCCAGGCCGCGGACTACGTGATCGAGACCCTCGACCGCGAGCTGATCTGCTACTGGCGCAACCGCGAGGAGTGGCTCGGCTACTCGCCCGCGGGCGTGATGGCGGGCCCGAAGGTCATGATCGTCAACGAGTACGCCGGCTCCGGCGGCGACTGGATGCCCTGGGCCTTCCAGAAGCGGGGCATCGGGCCCCTGGTGGGCACCCGCACCTGGGGCGGCCTGGTCGGCATCTCCGGCTATCCGGCCCTGATGGACGGCGGCAGCGTCACCGCGGCCAACTTCGGCGTGCTCGACCTGAACGGTGACTGGGTCGTCGAGAACGTCGGCGTCTCGCCGGACGTGGAGGTCATCGAGTGGCCCAAGCTCATCATCGCCGGCGGCGACCCCCAGCTGGAGAAGGCCGTCGAGCTCGCCCTCGAGGAGCTGGAGCGCAACCCGCCGAAGGCTCCGCCGACCTACCGGGCGCCGGCGCCGCGTTGAGGTCGGTCGGGGCCGTTCAGGCCCGCGCCTCTGTCGCCTCGAGCCGCTCCCGTAACATCGCCGCCAGCCCGTCCGCCCAGGCCGGGCTGGCGTTGAGCGAGGGCACGAGCACCAACTCCTCACCGCCCGCCGCGAGGAAGTCCTCCCGCGCGCGCATTCCGATCTCCTCGAGGGTCTCGAGGCAGTCGGCCACGAAGGCCGGGCAGAAGACCGCGAGTCGCTTCACACCCCGGCCCGCGAGCTTCGGCAGCTCCTCGTCCGTGTAGGGCCGGATCCAGGGTGTACGGCCGAGGCGCGACTGGAAGGTGATCGTGCTGTTCCCGGCGTCGAGCCCGAGGCGCTGCCGCAGGCCGGCAGTGGTGGAGAAGCACTGGGCTCGGTAACAGTTGCGGTTCGCGTCCTTGATGCGCTCGCAGCAGTCGTCGCGCTTCAGGCAGTGGCTGCCGGAGTCGTCGCTCTTCAGGCAGTGCCGCTCCGGCAGGCCGTGGTAGCTGAAGAGGACGTGGTCCGGCTCCAGCTCCTCGAGCACCGGCTGTCCCACGGCGACGAAGGCGTCCAGGAAGCGCGGGTCGTCGTAGAAGGCGGGCAAGGCCGTCACGTAGGGCGTGTTCCAGCGCGCCGCCATGGCCCGGTAGACCGCCTCGAGGGTCGAGCCCGTGGAGCTCGAGGCGTACTGGGGGTAGAGGGGCGCGACGAAGACGTGGTCGACCCCAGCATCGCGCAGGCTCTCGAGGCCCGCGTCGATCGAGGGGTTGCCGTAGCGCATGGCGAGCTCCACGGCCAGCCTGGGCAGGCGCTCCCGCAGGGCGTCGCGCAGGTCTTCGGAGTGGAACAGGAGTGGCGAGCCGCGCTCGGTCCAGACCTTTCGGTAGGCCGCCGCCGACTTCGGGGACCGGAAGGGGGCGATTGCCCCATTCACGAGCGCCCAGCGCGCAGCCGCCGGCAGGTCGATCACCCGCGAGTCGCTGAGGAACTCCCTCAGGTAGCGACGCACCTCCGACGTTCGCGGAGCGTCGGGGGTACCCAGGTTCACGAGCAGGATGCCAGTCTTCATCGGGGGGCCTCTCGGGCGCCGGATTCTAGCGAGTGGGCCGGCCGGTTACTCTCCTGGGATCATGAAGAGCTACCGCCGCGAACTCTGGTTCGATGTGCCCGGCCGCCGGGCCTTCCTCAACATCACCCCCGACGTCGACCGGACCCTGGCCGAGAGCGGGATCCGCGAGGGCCTGTGCCTGGTGAACGCCATGCACATCACCGCCAGCGTCTTCATCAACGACGACGAGAGCGGCCTGCACGCGGACTACGAGCGCTGGCTGGAGGAGCTGGCCCCCCACGAGCCCACCTCCGCCTACCGCCACAACCTGACCGGCGAGGACAACGGGGACGCCCACCTCAAGCGCCAGGTCATGGGGCGCGAGGTGGTCGTGGCCGTGACCGAGGGCCGGCTCGACTTCGGTCCGTGGGAGCAGATCTTCTACGGGGAGTTCGACGGAGGACGCCGCAAGCGGGTGCTGGTCAAGTTGATTGGAGAGTAGGGAGACCAGCTCTCGCCGATAGAGCCGGCTCAGAGGCCGACCTCCCAGCCCTCTCGGTACTCCCGCGCCACCTGCGCGTCGAAGGTGGCGTTCCCCGAGCGCATGGCGCTCGTGTCCCAGTCGAAGGTCTGCCCCGGCTGGGCCGCGGCGAGCACGCCGAGCAGGACCGCCTCGGTCAGGGGCGCCGAGTAGGAGAAGGGCGTCGAGGTCTCCCCCGTGCCCCGGCAGGCGTCGACCCACTCGTGGTAGTGGTTGCGGTTGTCCATGGCGACGACCTCCGCCTCCATCACCTCGCCCTTCACGTAGAAGCGCGGCGCGCTCCAGTGGGGGATGACCATCACGCCTCTCTCGCCCACCAGGAAGGAGCCGGAGCCGGGCAGGCCCTGGCCCTCGGGGAGCTGGGCGCGGTCCGCCTCGGGGCGGCTCGAGGCGCTGCCGTCGGTCCAGCGCATCTCGAGGGTCTTCGTCGTGAACTCCGTGCCCGGGAAGGTGTAGCGGATGTCCCCGTCGGGCGCGAAGGCCTCGGCTCCGTGGGCCGGACCCTCGGAGCGCACCGACGCGGGGGCGCCGATGCCGAGGGCGCTGAAGACCGGGTCGAAGATGTGGCAGCCCATGTCGCCCAGGGTGCCCGCTCCGAAGTCGCGCCAGCCGCGCCAGCGGGCGGGGTGGTAGTGGCCGTTCTTGTAGGGGCGCTCGGGCGCCACGCCGAGCCACAGGTCCCAGTCCAGGGTCTCCGGGACCGGATCCTCGCCCTGCGGCCGACCGCTCGCCGGTCCCGCCCAGGACTTGCTGACCCACAGGTGGGCCTCGCTGACCTTGCCGATCACGCCCGAGCGCAAGGTGGCCACCGCCGTGCGGTAGGCGGAGTGGCTGTGGATCTGGGTGCCCATCTGGGTCACGAGGCCCTTCTCCGCGGCCATCCGCGCCATGGCGCGGCACTCGGCCACGTTGTGGGCGATCGGCTTCTGGCAGTAGACGTGCTTGCCGAGCGCCATGGCCGCCAGGGCGATGGGCCCGTGCATGTGGTCGGGGGTCGAGACCGTGACCGCGTCCACGTCGTCGCCGAGCTCGTCGAGCAGCCGCCGCCAGTCCGCGTAGGTCTTGGCCTCGGGGTGCCGCTGGGCCGCGGACTCGAGGCGGCCGGCGTCCACGTCGCAGAGGGCGACGATCCGTACCCGCGGATGGCTCGCCACCGAGCTCAGGTCCCCGGCTCCCATGCCGCCCACGCCGATGGCGGCCACGTTCAGGAGTTCGCCAGGGCTCTGGGTGCGGGCGAAGATCGGGCTCGTGAGCCAGAGCCCCGTGGCTCCGGCGGCGCCCTGCAGCAGGCGGCGGCGAGAGGGTGCGGGGTGGGGCCGTGTCATCAGTTTTCCTCCTTCGGGAGCAGCTCGACCATGGCCTCTCCGAAGGCGTGGCCCATCAGGTAGTAGATCTTGGCGCTGCCCAGGTAGTGGTAGGGCCGGTCGGAGGCGATGCGGTAGTAGCGGTCCTTGTCCTCGCCCTTCCAGGCGCCTTGCTCGAAGAGCTCGTGGGCGTGGAGGTCGTAGACGTCGGCCGTGCGCGCGAGCACGGCGTTGC
Organism: uncultured Planctomycetaceae bacterium; assembly: GCA_964591315.1. Taxonomy (GTDB): domain Bacteria; phylum Planctomycetota; class UBA1135; order UBA1135; genus JABACD01. Next base: position 18,867 of record CAZQAT010000026.1, on the reverse strand, counting down.
CCGCGAACTCCTCCCGCTTCATCGCGGCCTCCTGGGCGGCGCGGAAGGTGACCACGCCCCCGCCCGCCTCCGGGCCGCCGACGCCCAGCTCACCCACGACCACGGGCAGGTTCGGTCGGCCGAACTCCGTCCGCACGTCGCGGATGAAGGTGGCCAGGTTGTCCGCGTAGGCGGCCGTCTTCTCCTTCTTGACCATGTCGTTCCAGCCCTGGAACCACACGAGGCCGCTGAGCTCGACGCGGCCCGCCCCGCAGTCCGGGTAGCGCTCGAGGGCCGTGTCCAGCGTCTCTCGAGTCAGCTCGACCATGCGCTTGTAGGACTCCCCCGGCTCGCCGCGGCTCGGGGAGCGGAAGTCGTTGGCCAGGTCCTTGCCGCCCCAGGCGGTCTTGATCAAGAGCACCGGATCGTCCAGGTGGTCGCCGATCACCGTACCGAAGCCCAGCTCCGGCCCGATCAGCTCTCCGTGCTTGTTGCGGCGTGAGCCGAAGCCCGTGGTCAGCCGCCCCTCGCGCTCGAGGAAGCGGATCCAGACGTCGTCTCGCACGCGCCAGGTTCCATCCGCTTGCTTGAGGTTCGCGAGCAGGTGCCCGTGATCGGGGTCCTCGCCGAGATAGTCGAGGGTGTTGACGGCTCCCTTGCCCTCCATGTTGGACTGGCCCGCGAGCAGGAAGACCCGCAGGGTCCTGTCCGCCGCCGCGCGCCGGTGCGCCGCCTCGGCCAGGGCGTGGGCGGCCTCGATCGCCACCAGGCGGTTTCCCGCCTCGTTCAGGTGCACCTGGTCGGTGGTCAGGATGCCCTTCTCCGCGCCGTCCGGGTTGAACACCAGCAGGTGGTCGTCGAAAGCCCGCTGCAGGTCGCACAGCACGGCGCCCTCGCTCTCCGCCACCCGCCGCGACACGGCCGCGTAGTCCCGCAGCATGTCGTCCTTGCGGTTCTCCCCGAGGGGCTTCTCTCCGATCACGCTCGGCGTGGCGAGCACGACCGCTGCGCCCGAGGCCTGGAAGTCCCGCACCAGGGTGCGCAGCCCCGCCTCGAACTCCTCGATCGGCGTGCCCTTGTCCCAGTCGTGGTGCCAGACATCGTTGATGCCGATGTAGAGGAAGACGAGCGTCGCGTCCTTCTCGATCACGTCGGCCCGGTAGCGCTTCAAGAGGTCCGTCACCTTGTGGCCGCTGATGCCGGCGGGGATCACGGCCGCCTCCGGCCTGGCCGCGGCCAGCGGGGTGCGTAGGAGGTCCACGTAGCCGCCGGGGTTCGCGCCCCCCTCCGTGATCGAGTCCCCGAGGAAGGCCACGCGCTCCTCGGGACCCACCGCTTCGACGAAGGCGCGCTGCGCGACGACGAGGTCGCCCGAATGGTCACTTGTGTGCCCGAACAACCAGGCCACCGCCTCGTCCGCCGCGTAGGCCGGCCCCCAGGAGTCGTGTTTGACGCCGTCGAGTTGGTGGTAATCGACGGAGCCGCCGGCCTGGCGCACGGCCTGGACCATCTCGATCGAGCGCCGCGGTTCGATCAGGCGGTCGTCCGATCCGTGCCAGACCGCGAGGGGCAGGCCCGCCAGCCGCGCCGCCTGCCGCACGTCGCCGCCGCCGCAGATGGGCACGGCCGCCGCGAACCACTCCGGATGCCGCGCCGCGAGGTCCCAGGTCCCCGCGCCGCCCATCGAGAGCCCGGTCAGGTAGATCCTCTCCCGGTCGATCGGGTGCGCGCCGAGCACCTCCTCGAAGGCCGCGATCGCTGCGCGCATCGCCGGCTGCGGCTCGGCCTTCATCGGGCCCCCCTGCGCGAGCCCGCGACCCCCATCCGCCCACACCGCGCCCTCCGGGCACTGGGGCGCCAGCAGGAAGCAGGGGAAGCGGTCCCGGTACTCCTCCGCGGCCATGCGCACGGGGAAGTGGCGCAGCTGTGCCTGGTTGTCGTCCCCGCGCTCTCCGGCGCCGTGCAGGAAGAGCACCAGGGGGTAGCGCTCGCCCTCGACGACCTGGCGCGGGGGCAGCAGGCGGTAGCCGTAGTCGCGGCCTTCGATCTGGACTCTCCCGTCGAGGAAGGGGCTCTCCTGCGGGGGGGCGGGAAGGGACAGGGAGAGTGCGCCGATGGCGAGGATGAGGGGGCTCATGCCCGTAGGTTCTCCGACCTCGTCCGGGGGCGCACGGCTTTTCCTGTTCCTCGACGGCCCGAACCGCCTGGGCCCCCTTCGTGCTCGACATCACGAGCGTCACCTCTGAAGGGCCGAATTCTGCACCTGCAGCGGGTGGCGGGGGCCCTGAGCTTCGCGCTAGCCTCTGGCCGCCCATGAGCGAGTCCTCCGAAGCCCGGCGTCCGAGCTCCACCTGGTGGCGGGTGGCCTCGGGGCCCGTGCTCTTCCTCCTCGTCGAGCTCTTCTTTCGCCCGGAGCTGGCCCTGGCGCCGGAGCTCCTGGCGGAGCACCCGCAGGCCTCGCCGCTCCTCGTGCGGCACGCCATGGCGGCGACCTGCTGGATCGCGGCCTGGTGGTTCACGGAGGCCCTGCCGATCCCGGTCACCTCGCTCCTGCCTCTGGTCCTGTTCCCCCTGCTCGGACTGGGGTCGGTGGGGGAGGTGTCGCGGGAGTACGGCCACGAGCTGATGTTCCTCTTCGTGGGCGGGGTTCTGATCGCGGTCGCCATGGAGCGCACCGGGCTCCACGAGCGGGTGGCGATCCGCATCATCCGCCTGTTCGGGCGTGGCCCCGCCGGACTCGTGCTGGGCTTCATGGTGGCCACGGCCGTGGTCAGCATGTGGATCTCGAACACGGCCACCACGGTCATGCTCCTGCCCGTGGCCCTGGCGGTGCTCTCGAAGGTGGAGTGTGGAGAGCCGAAGACCGACAGCTGTTTTCCCGTCGCTCTGCTGCTCGGTATCGCCTTCGCCGCCAACATCGGGGGGCTGGGTACGCCCATCGGCTCGCCGCCCAACCTGATCTTCCAGAGCGTCTACAAGGCGAAGACCGGCGTGGAGGTGGGCTTCGGCCAGTGGATGGCCTACGGGGTGCCCTTGATCGTCGTGCTGCTGCCGCTGACCTGGTGGTTCCTGACCCGCGAGCTGCGGCGCACGGCGCCGCGCGTCGACTTCGAGCTGGCGCGCTTCGGGAAGCTGGCGGCGGACCAACGCTGGGTCCTGGTGGTCTTCCTCTCGGCCGCCACCCTCTGGTTGACCCGAGGCAACTTCGGCGACCTGCAGGGCTGGGGCAGCCGACTCGCGGAGCACGGTATCCTCGTCAAGGACTCGACCGTCGCCATCGTGGCCGCGACCGTGCTCTTCATCGCTCCCGGCAAGGAGGGGCGGCCCATCCTCGACTGGAGCGCCTCGACCCAGCTGCCCTGGGGCATCCTCTTCCTGCTCGGTGCGGGCTTCGCGATCTCCTCGGCCTTCGACTCCTCCGGGCTGACGGTCTGGGTCGGCCTGCAGATGGAGAGCTTCGGGCATCTCGAGTGGAGCCCCGCACTCCTGTTTCTTGGACTCCTGGCGGTGATCGTGGCCACGTCGATCCTGGTCACGGAGTTTGCGAGCAACACGGCCAGCGCGAACATCCTCCTGCCCATCGTCTTCGGGGTCTGTGCGGCCTTGGGGACCGACCGCTTTCCGCCCCAGCTCCTGATGGTCGCCTGCGCCCTGGCCTGCACCACCGGATTCGCCGTCCCGGCGGGGACGCCGCCCAACGCGCTGGTCTTCTCCACCGGCCGGGTCTCCATCGGCCGCTTCGTGCGCCGTGGGCTCGTGGTGGACCTCTTCAGCCTGATCCTCATCACCGCCTTCCTGGGCGCGCTGCATCTCCTCGCCTGAGTGGGCGGCTCACGGGTCTCACCGGGGCCCTGGAGTCCTGAGAGTCCGGGGCGCCCGTCCGCCCAGCCGGCCGGGATCGAGCACTCGCCTCGGTGGCCCTCCGTCCAACCGCAGGTGGGACCGGGGGCGGCTCATTGATCGCTCCCCAGGGAGGGGGGCTCCTCCGATCGAGGGGTGTGCACGAGTCGCTCCAGGGGGTGTGCCCTGACGCCTCGGTCCGGCGAGAGCCGACCGAGGAGGTCTCCCCTCCCCCTCTCCGGCTGAACACCTCAAGCGGCCCTTGGGAAGAGGCTTGCAGCAAGACTCGACAAATATTCAGACAGCCGTGAATCGATCGGCGGCTCAGAGCATTCCTTACCCACGAAGGACCCCGTCCGTCCCTAGGCAACCGGGCGGAGTGTGCCCCGTGCTCGTTCGCGGATGAGAACTCCGCGAAGGCAGAGGTCCAATTAATGGACAACTGGCTATGCCCTGGTGGGTCTCTGTGGCGCGGCGGTGCAGGGGGGTCCTTCGCTTCTCACCGGCATGGAATTGCGGTGCGACTCTATTGACGGTACTCGGGGGCGCCCCCTTGCGCCGAAGAGCCTCGTGGTCAGCGAGTTGATCCACGGGGCCAGGGACAGGGTGGGGGCTGGTTCAGCCCCTGCTTGACTCACCCACCGCCGGGGAGTGCCGGGATCTCGACTGCTGGAGATACGATCCATGCGATGAGCACGGGAGAGCCGTCCTTCGGGGTCTCCCTGGCGGATTCGCCCCCGGACCCCTCGACGAGCTCTGGATCTCGGCCATCGTGCGGCAGCGGGCCAGGCTCGAGGGCCTCCTGGATGCCTGGTCGCCCGCATCTGGACGTGCGTCGAAGGTGACCCTCGACAGGGCGGCACCCTGGGTACCCCCTCGCCAACTCGGAGGGCAACTGCGGCACGGGCGACCGGTCAGTCCTCGCCTGGGGGGGCCCACGGGTCAACTCGGGGCCCCGGGATTGTAAGAATCCCGGGGCGCGCGTCTGCCCGCCAGGCGGCGATGAGCACTCGCCTCGGTGGTCAGACATCTCCCATCACGCCGGCTGGGGGGCGGTCCGTTGTCTCTTCCCCGGGGAAAGCGGGGCTCCTCCGATCGAGAGGTGTGCGCGGGTGGCTCCAGGGGGTGTGTCGGAGGGCGGCGAACGCACGAAGGCCGTGCGAGCAGGTCCCCAAGGCGGTCTTGGTCGAACCCTCAAATGGCTCTTGTGAAGAGGCTTGTTAGCAGGCTGCAACAATTAAGTGGAAACAGGGGTGACCATTTGTGGCACGGGGCACGTCGCCCTTGCGAAGCCCCCCTCCGGCCCATGGCAGTGGGACGAAATCGTGCCTCGTGCCTCGTGCTCGTTCGCCGGCGCCGCATCCGCGAAGGAGGAGCTTCCGTGAGGGTCACCAGGCCATGCCCTGGGGCAGCGCGGCGCTCCTCATGGCCATAAGAAGCCAATGCAACTTCATTGACGATTTTCGGGAGCTCCCCCTAGCGTCGAGAGACCTCGTGGTCAGCGAGTTGATTCGCGAGGCAAAAAAAAGGAGAGAGCGCCACGTGCAAGATCCCGGCACGCTACAGCCGTTCGATGGAGACTCCGGCGAGGAGCGGGGGAGGCGTAGAGACAGGCGGGGCGACTTTCCCGCCGCCGAACTGCTCCTCGGCGACAGCCCCCAGCAGGTGCTCGAGCGGCTCACCAAGGGCGACCCTCTGGAACTGGGTGCGAGGCTGCCGGACCGCCTGGAGGAGCAGGGCTACCTGATCTTCCCCGTGCGGGTCATCGACCTGCTGTTCGCTCACATCGCGTACGGGTCGATGGACTACGAGGGGGATCCGTCCCTGGATGTCTTCCTCCAGCGCTGTATCGACAAGGCGGTCGCCTCCTACCTGACGCTCGAGTCGGAGGACGAGCGCAATGGTGCGCCGATCGACTTTGACGGCGACCCCTACTACGTCCTCATCTCGGAGATGCTGGGCGTCGAGCGAGACCTGTCGAGGCTGGTCCTGCTGCACTACAACCACCTACCCCTGCCGACACGCCGCACGTTCCACTCGATCATGATCGTGCAGAAGTCGATGAACCGCTGGGTAGCGGAGGGGAACGGCCCTCCCCAGCGGATCCGAGACCAGCTCGAGTACGCCCTCGAGTTCCTGTCGACCCTCGGCGGAACGAGCACGCCGGATCCCGATGGCCTGAAGTTCCCGGACCCTCCTGGCGGGACATGGGAGTCCTACGAGACCCATGAGTGACCACGATTCCCTCATCGATCCGGAGGCCGAGGCGATCCTGCTGGAAGTCGCCAAGGACCCCGATTCGGTACTGCTCAAGGCCGAGCGGCCGAAGAAGCTCTCGCGTGTCGTGGCGCAGGGGGGTGACCTGCTCGTGACCCACAAGACCGGGCTGACGAGCGCGGAGAAGAAGCTGCTGGATGTGTACCGGGAAGAGGCGGCGTATCTGTTGAGGTTGGCGTACTTCGAGTTGTTCGAAGGGGCGGGTACGGATCACAGCTTGGGGCTCATGTACACCCCACAGGGTCTAAATCGCAAAGAGGTCGGTGTCAGTAAGCTAGCGCGGCGCCTCACGGAGAACAGCCAACAGGCCGGCGATGAGGTAGATGTAAGTGCTGCAGTTCGGCTCATAAGGGGGCCTAAGCCGCAGTGGATTCGGATTGCGCAGGCTTCTCTGAAGTTCGCTCCCAGCTTGGCCGCGGAGTCGTACGTTGGAAGGGAGTTGATGATTGCTGGCGAACTGGAAGAAGCGGAAGCGCACTTGCTGAGCGCTCTCAAGAGGCCAATGTCCAGGGAACTGAGGGCGAGACTATTGGCGACCCTTGGGACGATTCGCTATCAGGCCGGCAATCGGCACGGAGGCCGAGGTTCGTACAGGAGGGCAGCGATAATGAACCCGAGATGCGCTGCCGCCTCATTCTCCTGGCTATGGAGTGCCGCTTGCGCCGAGGACCATGACGAAGCTGTCCGTGCTGCGCACCAGGTAGACCTCCACTGGCCCCAACCCTGCACAGAACTGAGGGCGTGGCTTGGCACTATGCGCGCTCAGAGGAGTCTGCAAGAACAGGCTCTCATACAAGCAGTGCCTAGGTTCT
>CAZQAT010000026.1:0-11859 GCA_964591315.1 uncultured Planctomycetaceae bacterium | reverse complement strand
TGGGGAGCACTCGGGCCCAACGCTTCCGCGAGTGGAGGCCGGCCAGAGTTCCGAGAAGCTCGAAGCAACGGAGGATCTCCTCCGCGAGGGGCTTCCTGGGTCCAGTGACCGGACGCAGAGAACGGATCGAGCCAATGGCCTGCACGTTCGGACCGTCGATACAGCGGGTGAGCCCGTCTCGGGGTCGATTGCGACCCTCTGTCCGCTTCGAGACATCGGTGACGACGGCCCCCCCGCTCCTGATTTTCTGGAGTGGGATTCGATCGTCGAGCAGGCCCTCCGGGCGGAGACGGACGACTCGGGCCATGCGTGGTTGCCCGAGCTACCCACGGCGTGGAGGTCGATGGAGCTGGTCCTGTGGGTCACACACACGGGGCACCTGGCCGAATTCCGGGTCTTCGAGGGCTCGGTGGTGCAGGACGCGGCCGTCTTCGAGCTGGAGCCCACCACGCCTCTGCGTGTGCTCGTCGTCGATGAGGCCGGCTCGGCGGTGCCCTCCGCCTCGGTGTACCAGGCGGGCCTGGAGCTCTCCGAGCTGCGTGGATTCGGCTACGACGGTGACCCCGCTGAGGTCTTGGCCGCTCCGCCGGCTGACTTCTTCAGGGCCCTGGGGTCCTTCGCTCGCCGAAGTGTCACGTCGGAGGGAGGCGAGGTCTCCATCCCGAGGCTGCGGATCCCGACGGGTCTGGTCGCCTCCGCGGGAGAGTCCGTCTCGGCCCTTCGACTGACGCCTCCGAGCGACTCGGAGTTGGTCCTGCGACTCGGTGACCGCTGCACGGCTCGAGGTCGGCTGAGCTTCCCTGCGGGGACTCCTGTGCCGGTGGCCACGCGAGTCGAGTGCTCCTGGGAGTACGGGCTGCAGAGGGAGACGCTCTTCAATGCTCCTGTCGCCGAGGATGGCGGCTGGGGGCCCATGTTCCTCCCCAGGAGACCGTCTGGCGCCTATCGCTTCCGGCTGATCGGGGGAGACCTGGTGCCCGTCGAGAGCCTCCTCGCCGCGGAGGAGCTGCGTCCCGACAACCTGATCGACCTGGAGGTTCGGTTCGGGAAGACGCAGCCGTGTGTCGTGACCGACAGTGCCGGCGAGCCCATCGAGGGGGTGGCCGTCGAATTCGAGTGGAAGGCGGAAGAAGGGAGCTTACGGTCAGTCGCGTGGAGCGATAAGGACGGGAGGGCATTTCTCAGAGGTTGCCCGCAGGTCGAAGGTGACCTGCGAGCTTCGAAGCCTGGCCACGTCGAGTTCCGCTGGATGAACCTCTACGTTGTTACACCCGGCGATGTTGAAGTTGTTCTGAGCCGTGCCGGGAGACTCGCCGGGAAGGTCATGCATGAGGGTCTCCCTGTCGAGGACTTTCAGGTCTTCTCCTGGTCAGATCAACCGAGCGACGCGCAGGTCCATACCTTTCGCGGACGAAAGTTAGGCGAGTTCCTGCTCGACACCGTTCCAACAGGGAAATTGAGTGTCCTGGCTTCGAGCCCGGATCTGCAAGAGAGTTCCCCCGTCACCGTTGAGTTCGCATCCGGTGAAATCCAGGAAGTTACCCTCGACCTGAAGACTGGCACTACCGGGCTTGGCCGGGTCGTCGACGCGCACAGCGGCGCACCGCTTTCTGAAGCTGTGGTAGGAGTCTTGAGCGAAGTCGCCGGTCAGACTCTGGGGCTGCGGGGGTCGCCGAAGAAGGTGGCCACAGACGGACGATTTGAGCTAAAGGGGGTCACGCCAGGAACGGCGCAGGTGTTGGTGACTTGTCCCGGACGCGCGAGCGTACAGAGCACGGGGCGGTCGGGGTCTAGCGGACACGTGGAGTTTGGCGTCATTCCCCTGGCCATGCGTCAGGACCTCGAAGTCAAACTCCTGGGAGAGCCGCCCTTTGACACCAGTCGCGTCTGGTTCAATGCAGATGGCGATTTTCCAGTCTCCTACACCAAGATTGACCCTAGCGGCATTCTTGTGGTCCCAAACGTTGCTCCGGGGATCTACGACTTCAATCTCGTTTTCGACGATGGCGAGCACATCTCCAAGCGGCAAGACTTGAGACCAGGCGAGACCTGGAGAGTCGAGTTTGAGTTTGATCCGGGACCGTTGTTGGAGGTTCGGCTGAAGCCTCTCGACGGCGAGGCACTGCCGCAGGATGTCTACCTCGGTGCGAGCTTTAGCTCGCCAAGAGGTGAGTGGGTGTCGAGAACCGCTTCATTTAACGAGGATGGAGTGGCAACTCTCGACCACTTGCTCGGAGACACCGTCTTCTTGAGAATCGCCACCAGCTACTACGACGTCCTTGCGACCCGTCAAGTTCAACTCGACCATTCAGGTAGCCAAGTTGTTGAGATCGAGCTCTCCGGCCGTTCGTTGGAAGTCCATGCTTCGGGTCCCGACGGTAAACCCCTCGGCGGTGGGTTCATAACCGTTAACCCCACAGACCCCACCATTCGGTGGGTGTCATTCCAGCACCTCACCTCCACTGACCCGTTTCTCGTCAGCGGAATCTCCCTTGACGAAGTCGTCGTTTCCGTCAGGCACTCTGAGTTTGGCCTCGCATTCGACACGGTCACCATGAACCCAGAGGGAACAACCGAGGTCACTCTCGAGGTGGGCCATGGTCTTCCCCTCGAACTTCGCTGCCGCGACATCGAGGGGCCAGTTCCTGCAGTTCGGTGCATGCTCATTCCTCGGCACGTCACGACGCGCGGTTACCAGGCTGAGTCCGACGAAGACGGCCGCGTCCGCTTTGCTGGCATGCCTCCCAATCACTACACCGCCGACCTGGATCGGTACGGATACTGGTCTGTCGACCACGAGTTCGAGTTCAAGGGTGAGTCACTGATCGAACTCGACATTCGCCGTCGGGGAAACTTCGAGGCGACTGTCTATGGTGCAGGCGGGGCCCAGGTCACGGGGGTGAGTGTCGATCTACACTCCCTTGAGTTCGATGTCCCAGTCAGTGGGTGGCTGGACTCTGGAAGACTCACGGATGAGGCAGTGACGCTCACATCGAACGTGCAAGGCAAGGTGAAGGCAGAGGGGATTCCGCGGGGGCCCTATCGGTGGACCGTAACCAAGGCGGATGGATCGACGTTGAGTGGCACCTTCGAAGTGCCCCCGGGAGCGACGGTCTTCGAGTCGATCCACATCGCTGACTAGCTGGCGGCGGTCGCCGGGGAGGTTCGAAGCAACCAGCCGGCGCACGCAGCTTCAGCGGCGCTCGCTCTCCCGCGGGAGCGAGCGCCGCTCGTCCGAGGGGGGCGACCGAGTGATGTGCCCTCTCGAGCGCTCCAGGGGTGCGGCTCGGGTAGCCTCCAACCCAAATTCGTCCCCGGGGCCTGTTCGCGCTAGCATTCGGGTCTGTGGGACAGGTCCTCTCCTGGATTTCCATTGCCATGCAAAGGGCAAGATCTCTTCCCCTGGCCCCAGCTCAATCTGACCGATGAAGAAGCGCTCGATCGTCCTGGGCCTGGTCGTGATGGCCGTTCTTGCCCTGCCCTTGCTCGTGGTCACCGGCTTCCTCACGTTGACCCTTGCACGGAGCGGGACCGACTCGGCCCAACTTGCCCCGCCTGCGGCGGGCTACAGCGTGCTCCGGGTCGGGCTCGAGGGTGATCTTCCGGCTGAAGAGACCCGCACTGCCCGGCGGGAGTTGAAGGGGGTTATCGAGAGCCTCTATTCCAACGACTCGAACTCCTCCGCGCTCCGACTCTCGGGGGAGAAAAGTTACAGCGCGGACTACTTCTTCACGGCATCGGCGAAGTGGGAGTTCTCGTTCCAGACTCCCGAGAACTTCGATGTCGCGGCCTTCGAGGGAGACATCCGGGAGGTCTTGAGCCACCGGATCCCCGGGGCAGACCTGACCCAGCTCGAGGTCATCTCAGGCCCGGTCGAAGGCGAGGGCTGAGCCCGCACGGTGGCCGATCCCCGGGCAGGCCGGCCCGGGTCGGCACCTCACTCCGACTCGGGGTGGTCGGACTGTGAGAGCCTGAGCGAGTGCTCGGCGATCTGGATCCCGATCAGGCGGGCGACGAGGACCCCCACGTAGAAGACCCCGCAGATCGCCTCCGCCGTGGCCAGCGCGTCGGCGCGTGGGGTGACCGGGTGCACGTTGCCGTAGCCCAGGGTGGTCAGGGTCGTGAAGCTGAACCCGATCAGTCGGGAGAACTGGTCCTGCATGCTGGCGGGGTTGTCCGCCAGCTGGAAGGAGCCGGGCTCGAGCAGCTCGAGCAGCGCGAAGGCGAAGGTCCAGGTCACCCCGATCAGCAGGTAGACCGCGACCGCGCCCTGGAGGGTGTCGGCGTCGATGCCGCTCCGCCGCCGGAAGAGGGTGCGCAGCAGGAGGAAGGCCACGATCGCATGCACCAGCGCGGCCACGGCCAGGAAGGCGACCAGCGCCCAGGTCGCGTCGCTCGAACGCCAGACGACCCGCAGGGCGACGGCCAGGCCGACCAGCGCCCAGGTCAGGACTGCCTGCCGCGGCCGGGTCGCCCCGGCCAGCGCTCCGGTCAGCAGCGAGGCGTACAGGAATATGTCGAGGGACAGGGGCCCGAGCTCGTGGTTCGTGAGGAAGGGCCGGACGAAGATCACCAACGCCAGCGCGGCCAGCAGGTAGCCGTAGCGGTAGCTGCGAGAGGTCAGTCGGCCGAACGGGCCGTGGGTGGAGGGCTCGGGCATCGTGGTGGGCAGCTCTTGCCCGCAGACGGATGGTCCGGTCTGCGGGGGCCCGGATCAATGCTGACCCCTGCCGGGTGAGGTCAGGGGCCGAGGGCGAGCCGCTTCCGACGCTCTCCGCAGCGTGAGCTCGCAGACGGACGAACATCCAGGCCGGTCAGACCTGGCACTTCCAGTACTGGTTCAGGGACGTCCCAGGTGGCGGACTGGAGGCGAACCTGTCGGACGGCCTGAGCGTGGCGTTTCAGTGATCAGGGTGTGGCCCTGAAGGAGCCTCGCGGGGCCTTCGTCCCGTCTCGGGTCCCGGATCGACTCATCGCCGGGTCGCTTCCTGCGGTCGCCTGCCGCGGGGTGCCGAGCGTCCATGCTCCGCCGTCAGCTCGGTCAGGAGCAGCTGCAGTTCCTCGCGCTTCTCCGCCTCGCTGAAGAAGAGGTTGCGGGCCTCGGCCGGGTCCGCCTCGAGGTCGTAGAGCTGCCCCGACGCGTCGGGCTCGTCCTCGGGCAGGACGTAGGCCTGCATCTTGCCCCGGTCGTAGCGGTTCCCGCCCGAGCCCCGGTGGTCGAGGTACTTCCAGCGGCCCTGCCGGAGCTGGAACTCGCCGCGGAAGCTCTGGGTGAGCATGTGGGGACGCACAGGGTCGTCCTCGGCCTGCAGCCCGAGCAGCACCGGCGCCAGGTCGAAGCTGTCCACAGCGACCTCGTCGGGCAGCGCGACGCCCACCACCGACGCCAGCGTCGCGAAGAGGTCGGTCGTGTTCGCCAGCTGATCCGTCACCTGTGCCGCGGGGATCCGCCGCGGCCAGCGCGCGATCAGCGGCACACGGTGCCCGCCCTCCCAGCCGTCGCGCTTCATCCCGCGCCAGCCCCCAGCCGCGTCGTGGGCGTGGTCCTCGCGCATCCAGATCGTGTGCAGGGTCTCGGGGCCGTTGTCGGAGGTGAACAGGACGAGGGTGTCGTCGGCGACGCCCAGGGCCTCGAGCTCATCGAGCACGCGGCCGGTCAGGGTGTCGAGCTCGCGCACGAAGTCGCCCCGAGGGCCGGCCTCGGTGGCGCCGTCGGACTCGGGCATCGGCAGCACCGGCGCGTGGCAGATCTGGGTCGAGAGCACCACGAAGAAGGGCTGCTCCGGCCGCTGGACCCGATGCCGGCGCAGGAAGTCGACGGTCTTCTCCACGAAGAGCGCGTCCGCCCCCACGAACTGGTAGCCCGGCGCCTTCCAGCCCTCGTCGTTGTCCCAGCGCCACTTGCCTCCGGGGTTGGGCAGGCTGTCGCGCTCGTGCCGCTCGCTCGCGGGCACGGGCACCATGCCGTTCTCGATGTAGACGTAGAGCGGGTCCGTTGTCGGGCAGTTGGGCGTGATGAAGGACTCGTCGAAGCCGTGGGCGTTCGGGCCGTCGACCAGGGGCGTGCTCTTGTCGTAGTCGATCAGGAGGGAGTTGTCGAAGCCGCCGCCCAGGCGTTTCCCCTCCGCGTCGAACCAGGTCAGGCCCACGTGCCACTTGCCGAAGACGCCGGTGCGGTAGCCGCGCTGCTGGAGCATCTCGGCGATGGTCAGCTCCTCCGGCTTCAGGTAGCTCGGACCCCCCGGCCCCTCGAAGGCCCGCGACCCGCGGCCGGTGCGGTGGACGATCTGGCCCGAGTAGAGGCCGTAGCGCGACGGCGAGCAGATCGTCGAGGGGCTGTGCGCGTCCCGGAACAGGATCCCCTCCGCGGCCAGCTGGTCCAGGCGTGGAGTGGTGTAGGCGCTGCCGGGATTCGTGCAGGAGAGATCCCCGTAGCCGAGGTCGTCCGCGTAGACGATCAGGATGTTGGGCAGGGCGGGGGCGGTGGCCGGCGCCTCTTCGGGGGCCGCACAGGCCAGGAGCAGGAGGGGCAGGAGGCCGGCTGAGGGTCGGGGGGCCATGGCCAGAGGGTAGCGGACCGAGGGACAGCGGCCCCCGGGGTGACCCCGAGCGGGTCGGCCGGCGCTGGCTCGGCCCGCGGGTCCCCTGGGCCTTACCTGGATGGACCGAACAATTCCCGGGCCTTGCCTGTCCAGGGGGGTGGATGAGGCTCACTTCCCCATGTGGGGCCGTGATGAGCCCCCTGGGGACCTACCCGCTCTTCCACCTGCTCCTCGCCATGCTCCACGCTCTGTCCCTCAACGCGGCGCTCCTCGCCCTCGCCGCCCTCGCGCCCCAGAACCCTGTCCCGGCGGGGCCCGGAGTCGACCTGCAGCCCCAGCCCCGTGGGCGCCTCTGCTCCACGAGCGGGGTCAGCCACCCGATGGGCTTCCTGCCCGGCGCCACCGTCGAGAACTTCTTCGTCACGAGCGGCGACCCGGACCTGCGGCGCTTCCTGATCACGGTGCCGACCACCTACGACCCGACCCGGGCCTACCCGGTGGTCTTCATGTTGCACGGTACGGGTCAGACGGCGGGGGACTCGGTCACGCGCCTCTCCTGGGACGAGGGCGCCGACCTGCTCGACTACATCGCGGTCTTCCCGGAGGCGCTCGAGTACCTGCTCCTCGACAGCACGACCAGGTCCAAGTGGGCGACGGACAACGTGATCAACAACGTCGTCGACCCCACCGAGCTGCCCCTGGCGGACGATGTGCTCTTCCTGCGTGAGCTGTACCACACTCTCGACGCCCACCTGAACATCGACTGCAGCCGCATCTACGCCAGCGGCTTCTCGAACGGCGGCGCCATGGTCAAGACGAAGATCCGCACCGAGATGTGGGACATCTTTGCCGCCACCAGCAGCGCGGGAGGCATGGGGGTGCAGCTCTCGCACCCGACGGAGTTCTGGCCCAACGACCTGCTGAGCTTCCGGCCGCACTTCGAGATCGTCGGGAACCAGGACGCCAAGAAGAAGGAGTACTGCGTCACCCTGGGGGACATCGCGCTCGGCCAGAACCTGCCCATGGCCGCGGCCAACATCCAGGCGACCCCCTGCATGTGGGACAGTCTGACGGCTCTGGCGGAGCAGGTCGGGATGGTCTCGACCCTCTTCTCGAGCGTGGAGACGGGCACGATGACCCAGATCCTGTGGAGTGACGAGAGCCAGGCCTCCGGAACGAACCCGCGGGAGTACCGCTTCCGCATCCTCCAGGGGCTGACCCACGAGTACCCCAGCGGCACGAACTACAGCGTCGAGTACGTACCGATCATCTACGACTGGATGAGCCAGTACACCCTCTGATCCGAGGTCTGCCATGCTCTCTGCCCTGACGATTACCGTCCTCGCGACGCTCCAGAACCCCGCGCCCCTCGGGCCCGGGAGTGATGTCCAGCCCCAGCCTCGCGGGCGCCTCTGCTCCAGCGTGGGTGCCAGCCACGGGATGAGCTTCCTGCCTGGCTCGACCGTCGAGAACTTCTTCGTGAGCACCGGCGACCCGGACCTGCGGCGCTTCATCGTCACGGTACCGAGCACCTACGACCCGACGAACGGGCCCTACCCGGTCGTCTTCATGTTCCACGGCACGGGTCAGAGCGCGGGCAACATCGTCAGCAACACGAGCTGGGACGAGGGCGCCCAATTGCTCGACTTCATCGCCGTGTTCCCGGAGGCCCTGCCCTACCTGCTGGTCGACGGGACGACCAAGACCAAGTGGCACACCGATCACGTGGCCGCCAACCTGGTCGACCCGACGGAGCTGCCCCTGGCGGACGACGTACTCTTCATCCGTGAGCTCTTCCACACCCTCGACGCTCACCTGAACCTGGACTGCAGCCGCGTCTACGCCAGCGGCTTCTCGAACGGCGGCGCCTTTGTGAAGGCCAAGGTGCGGACGCAGCTCCACGACATCTTCGCCGTCACCAGCGCGGTGGGAGGGGGAGGCGTGCTGCCCACCTACCCCGGCGAGTTCTGGCCCGCGGACGGGGAGAGCTTCCGGCCCCACTTCGAGTTGCTCGGCACCCACGACAGCAACAAGGTCACCGCCTGTGTCTCCGCCGGGGACATCCCCCCGGGCTCGACCCTGCCGATGGCCGTGGCGACCATTCAGGCCACTCCCTGCATGTGGGACCCGCTGATGAACATGGTCGACTGTCTCGGCCTCGACCCGGCCGTCAGCTCGAGCGTGGAGGACCCCTTCTTCACCGAGCTCGTCTGGTCGAGCCGGGCCGTCGCGACGGGCACGATTCCGCGCGAGCTCCGCTTCCGGCTGTTGTGGAACCTGACCCACGAGGTCCCGAGCGGGTCGAACTACCCGATCGACTACGTGCCGATCCTGTACGCCTGGATGAGCCAGTACACCCTCTGAGGGGGCCCGGGGGTCGCGAATCGGGGACGCGGCGGGGGACCTCGCAGGGGCGGGCTCCGGCCCGGCCGGACATTGGCCGAAATGCCCTCCTGGGGCCCCCGTAGGGCCCCCCCAAGGCCCGTCCGGCGCCCGGCTTGCGGGAAGATCGGCCTTCCCCTACCGTCAAAGGTCGGTGCCGTCCCGGCCCCTGGCTCGGCCGGCTTCGAGCCGACCTGATTTTACACTCGAGTGATCGATCCGGAGGAGGACACATGCGTCCGAGAACTCTGACTACCCCCGCGCTGCTCGCCTCGGCGGCGGTGGCCTCGACCTTGATCGCACCCACCGCGGTGGCGACCGAGGGCGAGGAGCTCAACGCGCTCACGGCCAAGCTCAGCTACAGCGCCCTCAAGAACTGGGACATCGTCCTGCCCGACGAGCGTTGGTTGGACGCCGAGGAGGGCATCGGGATCCCGCACCTGGGCTCCGAAGGCTTCAAGTCCGAGAAGGCCGGCCAGCTCAAGCTCGAGGTCGACACGAACGGCGACGGCCGCCTGGACAAGGACGTCAAGGGCTCCGACGGCTTCCTCAAGCTGCAGAGCCGCAAGGACGGCGAGACCTTCCAGTACGCGATCCGCGTGCGCTACGACGACAGCTTCGAGTTCTCGGTGGGCTGCGCCATGACCGGGAAGATCGGCGGCACGCTGATCAAGCTGATCGACCAGGACCTCAACGGCCGCTACGACGACTTCGGCACGGACGCCATGGTCATCGGCAGCGGGAAGGGGGCGACCCTCCTCTCCAAGGTGGTCAACCTGGACGGCGAGCTCTTCGACTTCGGCGTGAACGCGGAGGGCACCGAGATCACCGCCACGCCCTACACGGGCGAGGTCGGCATGATCGACGTCCAGAGCCGGTTCGACAGCAAGGGCAAGCTGGTGGCTGCGGTCTTCGAGGGCACCAGCGGCGACGTCTACTTCAACCCGGCGCGCTCGACGAAGCCCCTGGCGGTCCCCGCCGGCGAGTACCGCTTCCGCTCGGGCTACGTCGAGAAGGGCGCCGAGACGGCCATGATGAAGGGCGGCAAGATGTCCCCCCTGAACGTCAAGCCCGGCGTCACCCGCACCGTCGAGTGGGGCGGCCCCCTGGTCGCCGAGTTCGACGTGCGCCGCGAGGAGGAGCTGGTCGTCGTCCAGCCCAACGTGAACTTCTACGGCCGGATGGGCGAGGAGTACCACTCCTTCACCCCCAACGCCAAGAGCCCGAAGATCATCGTGATGGACAAGCGAACCAAGAAGGAGGTCGTCTCCGGAAGGTTCGGCGGGTGCTGAGGCGGCGGGTTCAGTGAGTACGCCGGGAGCGTACCCAAGGACACCGAGACCGAAGTGGCCCTCGAGCACAAGCGCAAGCTGTTCGGCAAGATCACCGGCAAGGAGCGTGGGGCGGAAGGCCCCTCGACCCCCGGGCGCAAGTGAGCCTCGGCGCCGCGAACGCGGCGCGCAACGAACGACCCGGGCCGGCGAGCGATCGCCGGCCCGGGTCTCTTTCGATCTGTGGGCCTCGCGCCGTCCACCTCGGAGGGGCGGGGCCTCAGGTCCGCGGGCGGTCAGCGCGCTCCGTCCGGCGTCCAGCGCAGGGTCGTCACCACGGCCGCGTGGTCGCTGGGCCAGCCGTCCTCGTGCTGGTCGAGCATGGCGGCGGTGACGGCCTCGAGGTCGGCGCCCCGGTAGTAGACGTAGTCGATGCGGTCCTGCCAGGAGTCGGTGAAGCGCGGCGACCAGGTGCACCCCGGGCGCAGCCGCGGGTCGGGGTGCACGTGCCGGAAGGCGTCCACGAAGCCGGCGTCGGCCATGCGCCTGCTGACGAGCCAGTCGACCACCAGCCCCCCGTTGTGGGCGCGGTTGGCCTCGGTCCAGTCGAGGTGCGAGGGGCTGTTGTAGTCCCCGGCGACGATCAGGGGGATCCGGTCCGTCTCCGCGCGCAGGGGCTCGAGGGCGGTCAGGATGTCGCGGATCTCGGTGCCGCGGGTCTCCTCCTCGGCCTCCATCAGCTCCTCGAGGACCGGGCTCCCGTTCTTCATGTCCTGACCGTAGTCCGGCAGGTAGTGGATCCACAGGGAGCCGACCCGCACCAGCTGCCCCGGGTGCGGCTCGAGGGTCGTGACCCCCAGGCGGAAGGGCTGGTAGAGGTCGTGGGTGGCGACGATCGGGTAGCGGCTGAGCACGGAGAGGTTCGAGCTGCGCAGGTAGAAGTGCCAGCCGAGGGCGTCCGCCAGGATCGGCCCGGAGCCGTAGGTCTCCTGCATGGCGACCACGTCGGCCCGTGAGCGGCGGATCACGTCGAGGGTCTTGGCCAGGCCCTCCTCGCGCCCGTCGCGCCGGCCGCCGTGCCAGATGTTCCAGGCCAGGACGCGCAGCTCGGAGAGGGGCTCGGGGGATTGGGTCGAGGCGGGCGCGGCGCCGCCGCGCTCGGTCCAGTGCTCGATGACCTGGTCGCGGCCCAGCGTGCTGGGTTCCGCGACGAGTCCCTCGACCTGCGGCGCGGCGACGGCCTGCAGCGGGTCCCGCTCCCACCACTCGATCCCGGTCGTGCTGTAGATCGCGACCTCGACGCCGTCCCGGTACAGGCGCGCCTCCTGCGCCTCGCGGTCCAGGCTGAAGGCCAGCATGTGCCACTCCCCGTCCGCGATCGGCTGCCGCTCGACCGTCGGCAGGTAGTCGAGCCGCCCTCCGCCGTCGGAGAGGTTCCAGGTCCAGGAGCCGTTCGGCTGCAGGGCGATGGCCCAGCCCGCCTCGGCCCCTGACGTGGAGGAGACGCCCAGGTTCGAGTTCGAGGTGAAGTCCACCAGGTCGTCGTCTCGCCACTCCTTGTTGGCCGCGAGGACCGTGTAGGAGGCGGTCGGTGCCTCGAGGCGAACCCAGAGCCTCACGGAGAAGTCCTGGGCGAAGCCGGAGGCGCCGATGGAGAGGGCGAA
>CAZQAT010000025.1:0-46415 GCA_964591315.1 uncultured Planctomycetaceae bacterium | reverse complement strand
AAGGCTCATGAATAGGCCGGGCTAGGGGGGGCCTGGTCGCTCGGGCGCGATCGTCTCGAGCAGCCTCTCGGCCTCCGCCCTCGACAGGCCGTCCGCCACGATCACCGAGGCCGGGAACTCCCGGGCCCTCACCACGTCCCGCACCGAGAAGGGCCGGAAGTAGCGCCCCTCGACCACGAGCACGCCGAGCATGTCGGTCGCGATCCCGCCGGCCACCACGGTGAAGTCGCACCAGTCGGTGAAGGGGGCCGCCCCCGTCGTCGGGCCGACGAGCGCCCGCAGGAGGGCCCCCGCCTCCTCGTCGAAGGTCAGTTCGACCCGGTAGTTGTCCTGGCCGCCCGCGTCCCAGAGGGTAGCCCAGTAGCGCTCGGACGGCAGCAGGGGCTCGATCGAGACGGGCCAGTCGGGCCAGGTGGTGGGCCAGCGCTCGCGGTCGCCGGCCGGGGAGTCAGCGGCGTAGCGGTTCTCGGTCCGAAAGTAGTGGAGGCCGCCGGCCTTGGGACCGTCGAAGGCCTCGCGGTGGCGCTCCATGTCCCGCAGGGGCTGGAGGATGTGGAGGCTGGCGCTCTCGAGGGCCACACCAGGCACACGCTCCACCAGGACCCGGTCCCGCTCGCGTTGCACCAGCGCGCCGTGGCGCGTCGCGTCCCCGGCGGCGAAGTCGGCCGCGGATAACGGCTGGTAGCTGCGGGTGCGTACCTCCTCCCGCTCCGGAGAGCTGCAGGCACCGCCGAGGAGGCAGGCGAGGAGGAGGCAGGTCGAGCGCATGCCCCCCAGTCTACGGGGCTTACCTCAGCGCGGGGGCAGGGCAGTCGGAGCTCCAGCGCCCAGGGCACGGTACTCGAGGGCCGCCTGGGCTGCGGCCAGCCGCGCGATCGGGATGCGGAAGGGGGAGCAAGAGACGTAGGCCAGCCCCAGGCTCTGGCAGAAGTGGATCGAGCGCGGGTCCCCTCCGTGCTCACCGCAGATGCCGAGCTTGAGGTCGGGCCGGGTGGTTCGGCCGTCCATGGTCGCGACCTGCATCAGGCGTCCCACTCCCGGCGTGTCCAGGGTCTGGAAGGGGTCGCTCGGGAAGATCTCCGCCTCTCGGTACTGGGGCACGAACTTGCCCGCGTCGTCGCGGCTGATGCCGAAGGTGGTCTGGGTCAGGTCGTTGGTGCCGAAGGAGAAGAACTCCGCCTCCTTGGCGATCTCACCTGCCACCAGGGCCGCCCGCGGCAGCTCGATCATCGTTCCCAACAGGTAGGCGATGCGCAGGCCTTGCTTGTTGAAGACCTCCTCGGCCACCTCGCGCACGATTCCCGCCTGCATGCGCAGCTCCTCGACGGTGGAGACCAGGGGGATCATGATCTCCGGCCGCGGACGCTTGCCGGTCTTCTTGGCCACCTTGCAGGCGGCCTCGAAGACGGCCCGCACCTGGGTACGCGTGATCTCCGGGAAGGTGATCCCGAGGCGGCAGCCCCGGTGGCCGAGCATCGGATTGAGCTCGGTGAGCTGCTCGATCTTGGCCTGCACGTCCGCGGGGCGCACGCCCAGGTCGCGGGCCACGGCCGCGACCGCCTTCTTCTCGTGGGGCAGGAACTCGTGCAGGGGCGGGTCCAGGGTGCGGATCGTGACCGGCAGCCCGCCCATGGCATTGAAGATGGCCTCGAAGTCCCGGCGCTGGATCGGGAGCAGGCGCTTGAGGGCCTCCTCCCGCTCCTCGGTGGTGTTGGCCAGGATCATCTCGCGCACCTTCTCGATCTTCCCCGGTCCGAAGAACATGTGCTCGGTGCGGCACAGACCCACGCCCTCGGCGCCGAAGGCCACCGCCCGCCGACACTGGTCCGCCTGGTCGGCGTTGGTGCGCACGCGCAGGGTCCGCACCTCGTCGGCCCAGGTCATCAGCTTCTTGTAGGCCTGGTAGGTCTTGCCCCGGCGCTGGGCCGTGGCCGCCTTGCCCTTGGCGAAGGTGGCCGAGATGACCTCCGAGGGCTCGGTGGCGATCTGCCCCTCGTAGAGGCGCCCGGTCGTGCCGTCGAGGCTGATCCAGTCGCCCTGCCGGAAGCGCTTGTCGCCCACGCGCATGGACTTCTTCTTGTAGTCGATCTCGAGCGCGCTCACCCCCGCCACGCAGACCTTGCCCATCTGGCGCGCCACCAATGCCGCGTGGCTGGTCATGCCTCCGCGGGCGGTCAGGATGCCCTTGGCCGCCTGCATGCCCTTGATGTCCTCGGGGCTCGTCTCGATGCGCACCAGGATCACGGGCTCGCCGCGCTTGGCCCACTCCTCGGCGGCCCTTGCGGAGAAGACGATGCGACCCGTGGCGGCCCCGGGGCCCGCGCGCAGGCCGGAGGTGAGCATCCGCCCTTCGCGCTCGGCGGCGGCCAGCTGCTTGTTCTCGAAGATCGGCTGCAGGAGCTGGTCGAGGCTCTCGGGGTCGATGCGCAGGAGGGCCTCCTCCTTGGTGATCAGCCCCTCGCGCACCATGTCGACGGCGATGCGTACGGCGGCGAAGCCCGTTCGCTTGCCCGTGCGGCACTGCAGCATGAACAGGCGCCCGTCCTGGATCGTGAACTCCAGGTCCTGCATGTCGCGGTAGTGCTGCTCGAGGGTGGCCTGGATCTCGAGCAGGTCCTTCCAGGCCCGCGGGGAGGACTTGCGCAGGCCCGCGATGGGGGCGGGGGTGCGGATGCCCGCCACCACGTCCTCGCCCTGGGCGTTCATCAGGTACTCGCCGTAGAACTTGCGCTCGCCGCTGGCCGGGTCGCGCGTGAAGGCCACACCGGTGCCGGACGTCTCCCCCAGGTTGCCGAAGACCATGGCCATCACGTTGACCGCCGTTCCCCAGCGACCGGGGATGTTGTGCATGGCCCGGTAGGCGATGGCGCGCTCGTTGTTCCAGGAGCCGAAGACCGCGCCGATCGCGCCCCACAGCTGCTCGTAGGGGTCCTCGGGGAAGTGGTGGCGGGTGCGGACCTTGATGATGTGCTTGAACTCCGCCACCAGCTCCTGGAGGTCCTCGACCTCGAGGTCCACGTCGAGCTCCACGCCGCGGGTGGCCTTCTGCTCCTCGAGGGCCTCCTCGAAGGGGCAGCGGCCGGCCTCGTCCTCGGCCTCGACGCCCAGGACCACGCTGCCGTACATCTGCACGAAGCGCCGGTAGGCGTCCCAGGCGAAGCGCGGATTGCCGGAGCACTCCGCCAGGCCGACGACCGTGGCGTTGTTCAGGCCCAGGTTGAGGACCGTGTCCATCATGCCCGGCATGGAGATGCGGGCCCCGGAGCGTACCGAGAGCAGGAGCGGCTCGTCCGGGTCGCCGAAGCGCCTGCCCAGGGACGCCTCGATGGCGCCCAGGGCCTCGGTCACCTCCCGCTCGAGCCCGGGCGGGTAGGCCAGGCGGTGGTCGTAGTACCAGCCGCAGACCTCGGTGGAGATCGTGAAGCCCGGGGGGACCGGCAGGCCCAGGCTGCACATCTCCGCCAGGTTCGCCCCCTTGCCCCCCAGGAGCTCGACCATCTCCCGGTCGCCGTCGGCGCGGCCGTCACCGAAGCGGAAGACGAGGTCGGGTAGGGGGGCGGCCGCACGCTTGCTCATGGTGCTTGGTGGTTGGGGGGTTGGGGGCCTTCGGGGGTCAGGGGTCCAGGCCCATGAGGTCGTCGATCTTCCACTCCCGACCTATGCGAAACTCCGAAAGCGCCCCCGCAAGTTCTTCGGGGGTGAGCTCCTCGAGACCCGCGGGCAGCTGGGCGTGGCCCAGGACGAAGGTGCCGCCCTGTTCGTCCCGCCAGACCTCCGTCCACTGGCCGAAGGAGCCGTCGGTGATGGGCTCGTTGGCCAGGAGGTCCCCGTCGACCCACAGCTTCCAGTAGTCCTCGCGCACCAGGACCAGCTCGAAGGGCTGGCCGAAGGACTCGCAGCGCAGGAGGTGGCGTCCCTCGGAGAGGGGCTCGGAGGTGATGATCTCCGCCTCCGGAAGGCCCAGCCAGTACTCGATGCGGCCCTCGAGCTCCCGCTCCCGGAACTCCATGTAGGCCAGCAGAGACAGTCCGTAGCGGGCTCGGAAGTCCTCGGACAGGCAGGAGTACTCGAGCGCCGGCAGGTCCCCGCGCACCCCGACCTGGAGGGTGCGGAAGGTCATCTCCGGTGTCCGGTGTCCGGTAGCGAGCACGTCCTGGGGGCTCGGGCCGCACAGGCAGGAGGAGCTCAAGAGGGCTCCGGCGGCCCCCAGGCTCAGGAATGGCGAGGGGAGCTTCA
Source organism: uncultured Planctomycetaceae bacterium (assembly GCA_964591315.1). Classification (GTDB taxonomy): domain Bacteria; phylum Planctomycetota; class UBA1135; order UBA1135; genus JABACD01. The sequence goes on along the minus strand of CAZQAT010000025.1, from coordinate 42,179 downwards.
TCGTGGGCGCGATCCTAGCCGAGGACCCCCCCGGGGCGCCGGTGCATTCCCGTCCCGACCGGCCCCCGGCCCCAACTCACTCCCTTTTAACCCGCTACAAGCGCCCTTCACTCGACCGATCTCGGCCCGAGGACGTACACTCTGCCGTTGCCAGCACCGCCGCAGGCTGGCGGGACGGAGACCGAGCCCACCCGGCGAGGCGTCCCGCGGGCCGGAGGCTTGCTGGAATCAGCAAAAAGGCGAGATCCGATCTCGCCGATGGAGGAACGTCTGCGTAAGGCCTGTGTAGAGAGGGAGAGAGGCTCCCCCTCGCGGCCCGCCGCCCGCGCCCCCCTGGGGGCAGACCGCCACCGACCAACACACCGAGACCTCGAACGCTCCACGGTAAGAGTCCCATGTCCAATTCCAAGCTCCTCAGCGCCCTGCTCCTGGCCGCGCCCGCGTCGCTCTTCCTCGCCGGATGCACCGCGGAGGTCCAGACCTCGCCGACCAACACCGCCACCACCAGCTCGGAAGGGGGCACCTCCGACGGGGACGCCGATCAGGCCGACCACGACGGTCACGACCACGACGGTCACGATCACGACGGTCACGATCACGACGGTCACGACCACGACCACGGGGCCGAGACCAAGGACACCGCCGCCACGGCGCCGAACTCGGGAGCTCCGACCGCGACCAACAACAACCTGCCCCCGGGGCACACCGCTGACGACGGCCACGACCACTCGGCCCAGGGTCCGATCAGCAACCCGCCGGTCCTGGGCGACGCCCAGGGGCCGCGCCTGGTCTACGCGGTGGGCGCCGAGACCCACAACTTCGGCCGCCTGATGCAGGGCGCCGTGGCGGACCACAGCTTCGAGCTCCAGAACGACGGCTCCGAGGACCTGATCATCAAGCAGGTCAAGCCCACCTGCGGCTGCACCGTGGCCCAGGTCAAGGTCCAGGCCGAGGGTGGTGAGTTCGTCGAGTACACCTTCGGCGACCCGATCAAGCCCAACACCAAGCTGCAGTTCCCGGCCAAGCTCCACACCAAGAACAAGCAGGGGCACGTCTCGAGCCGCATCAACATCTTCTCGAACGACCCGCGCGGGACCATCCAGCTCGGCCTGCAGGCCGACGTGGATCCCTTCTTCACCATCGCTCCGCGCTTCCTGAACTTCGGTCAGATCTCGGTCGGCGACGTGGTCGAGAAGAAGGCCGTCATCTCGACCTCCAAGGGCACCCCCGTGGGCATGAGCCTGGTCGAGCAGACCCTGCCCGCCGGAGCCCAGTGCGAGCTGACCCCGGTCAACCCCGACGCCGAGGGCCGCGCCGCCCGCTGGGACCTGTCCGTGACCCTGGGGCCGGAGCTGACCGAGGGCAACCTGGCCCGCGCCGTCAACCTGACCAGTGACGTGGACGTGCCCGGCACGGACCCGACCCTCGACGGCGCCGCCTCCAAGTACGGCGCGACCATCACCCTCAGCGCCCAGGTGGTCGGTCCCTTCTCCTACAACCCGCCCTACCTCTCCATGGGCCTCGTGCGCCCCGGCCAGGTGGCCACGCGCACCGTGACCATCGAGAGCCACGACGAGAGCTTCTCCTTCGCGGAGAAGGTGCCGGAGATCCGGGTCGTCGGCCTGCAGAACCCGATCTCCGGGGAGGACCAGGAAGTCACCTACCGCCCGTGGGAGTACGCGGACCTGTTCACGCCCACGGTGCGCCCGGTGGAGGGCAAGAACGCGATCGAGATCGAGCTGCGCCTCGAGGGCATGCCCGACAAGGCCACCGGCTCCTTCCGCGGCACCCTGCTCGTCAACCTCAACCACGCCGACAAGAAGCAGATCCAGCTGGTCATCACCGGCGTCTGCCGCGGCGGGCCCTCCAAGGGTCAGTGAGCCCGAAGTCGCGGCGCCCGGGCGCCGCGACCGGGCCAGCAGCGAGGCTCTCCAGGAGGCCGATCGGGCGAGGCCCGGTCGGCCTCCGTCGCGTCCTGGGGGCGGGGTGCGGCGGAGCGCTCGGTCGGCGCTCGCGAATCCCGTAGTCGTGGAACCCGGGTCCGGTAGAGGCTATCCTCCTGCCGGATTCGGCCGTTCCAGAGACCCTCCAGACCGCCCCGCCCGTGACTCGATCCCTCGGGGACCAGCTGACTGCCATGGGCGTCGTCAGCGAGTCCCAGCTCAAGGAGGCCCACGCCCTGGCCCGCAACGGAGACCTGGGCCTGGGGCCGGCGCTGGTCAAGCTCGGGCACGCGGAGGAGTCCGACGTCGCGCGAGCCCAGGCCAAGTGCGAGGGCCTGCCCTTCGTCGACCTGTCCAAGGCCAGCCTGCGCATCTCGGAGGAGATCCTGGCCAAGGTTCCCGAGGAGCTGGCCAAGGAGCAGGGCCTGCTGCCCGTGCTCGAGAAGGGCGGCAAGCTGGTGGTCGCCATCGACGACCCCTTCAAGCGCATGATCGCCGACCAGCTCTCCTTCTCGACGGGGGGCGAGGTGGCCTGCGCCCTGGCCGCGCCGGGGGCCCTGCGGCGGGCGATCAAGAAGTTCTACGGGGACAGCGCCGAGGACGCGGTGGCCTCGAGCCTCGGGGGGTCCACGGAGGATTCCGACGACGCGCCGATCGTGCGGCTCGTGACGCGCACCTTCCAGGACGCCCTCAAGCAGCGCGCCAGCGACATCCACGTGGAGCCCGGCCACGGCCGGGTGCGCGTGCGCTTCCGGGTCGACGGCATGCTGCGGGACATCGCCGAGCACCCCGACCACCTGCACGCGCCGCTCATCTCGCGCCTGAAGATCATGGCGCGCATGGACATCTCCGAGAAGCGCAAGCCCCAGGACGGGCGCATCGGGATCACGATCGAGGGCCGCGACATCGACGTGCGGGCCTCGATCCTGCCCTCGAACCACGGCGAGACCATGGTCATGCGCCTGCTCGACCGCGGCGCCAGCCTGATCGGGCTGCGGGAGCTGGGCTTCGACGACGAGGACTACAGCTGGTTCCGGCGCGTCATCTCCCGCCCCCACGGCATCTGCCTCGTGACCGGGCCCACGGGCTCCGGCAAGACGACGAGCCTGTACGCCGCCCTCTCCGAGCTCAACCGGCCGGACGTGAAGATCATCACGGCCGAGGACCCGGTCGAGTACCACCTGGCGGGCATCAACCAGGTGCAGGTCAACCCGCGCATCGGCGTGGACTTCGCGCGCATCCTCAAGGCCATGCTGCGCTGCGCGCCGAACGTCATCCTGGTGGGGGAGATCCGCGACCTGGAGACGGCCGAGATCGCGATCCAGGCCGCGCTGACGGGCCACCTGGTCTTCTCGACCGTGCACACCAACGACGCCCCGAGCGCGCTGACCCGTCTGCAGGATCTGGGGGTCAAGCCCTTCCTGGTCAGCGCCGCCGTGCAGTTCATCATGGCTCAGCGCCTGGTGCGCCGCCTGTGCGAGCACTGCGCCGAGGAGTACGACCCGCACGAGGAGGAGCTGCGGACCATCGGCCTGGACCCGGGGCACATGCAGGGCCAGCGCTTCAAGCGTCCGCGGGGCTGCCGGCTGTGCGAGGGCCAGGGCTACATGGGCCGGGTGGCCCTCTTCGAGCTGCTCGAGATGGACTCGGAGCTGCGCGAGTTGTGCTTTCGCGGCGAGCCCCTGGACGTCCTGCGCAAGGCCGCCCTGGCGGGCGGGCGCCTGCGGCCCCTGATCACCGACGGCGGGCGCAAGGTCATCCGCGGCATCACCTCCGTCACCGAGGTCCTGCGCGTCTGCCGGGACGAGGACTCCCCGACCCTGACGGGCGTCGGCTGACCGAGGCCCAGCAGCTCATGGCAAGAATCACTCCGATGCCGTTCGCCGTTCTCCAGCCCGGATCGAGGCCCTCGATCCTCCACGGATCCACCGCTGCGCCTGCGTCCTCAGCCGCCGCCCCGAGGCGGATGTCGGCGGCCTACACCGAAAGCCCTTCCACCAAGAGCTGCTAGACCCGGAGAGCTCCCGTGACCGGAATCCAGAACCTGCTCGACCTCGTCGTCTCCCGTGGCGCCTCCGACCTGCACCTCAACCCGGGCCGCCCCGCGGTGGGGCGCATCGACGGAGCCCTGGTCTCCCTCGTGGACCAGGACCTGGACGACCCCACCTGCGAGAGCCTGGCCCGGGAGATCTGCGACGAGCGCCACTGGCAGGAGCTGCAGTCGGTCGGCTCGACCGACTTCGCCATCGCCCACGGGGACGGCAACCGCTTCCGGGTCAGCGTCTACCGCCAGCGCGGCCGCTACTCGGCCGTCATGCGCCTGATCCCCTCGCAGCTCCTGACCTTCGACCAGATCGGCCTGCCCGAGCCCGTGCGCGGCCTGCTCAGCCGCCCGCGCGGGCTGGTGCTGGTGACCGGGCCCACCGGCTCCGGCAAGACGACCACCCTGGCCACGATGGTGGACTGGATCAACCACAACCTGTCCCGGCACATCATCACGATCGAGGACCCGATCGAGTACTTCCACGGCCACGGCCAGGGCCTCGTCAGCCAGCGCGAGGTCGGGGAGGACGTGCCCGACTATCCCGAGGCCATGCGCCGCGCCCTGCGCCAGGACCCGGACGTGATCCTGCTCGGCGAGATGCGCGACCTCGAGACCATCTCCGCCGCCATCACCGCCGCGGAGACCGGGCACCTGGTCTTCGGCACCCTGCACACGACCGGCAGCGCGCGCACGGTGAACCGCATCATCGACGCCTTCCCCTCGAACCAGCAGGAGCAGATCCGGGCCCAGCTCTCGGTCTCCCTGGTCGCGGTCATCAGCCAGGTGCTCGTGCCGCGCGTGGGCGGGGGCCGGGTGGCGGCCTTCGAGGTCATGCTGATGACTCCGGCCATCGCCAACCTGATCCGCAAGAACGAGACGGCCAAGATCCAGTCGACGATCCAGACCTCGCGCCGCTTGGGAATGGTCACCCTCGACGACCACCTGCTCGAGCTCGTGCGCAGTGGGGTCGTCGACCCCTCGGACGCCCTTGACTTCGCGCAGGATCGCAAGGACCTGGAGTCGCGCCTGTGAGTGCGGACCTGCCCGAAACCGGCCGCCGGCTCCTGGGACAGATCCTCAAGGACCGCGGCCTCGTCCGGGAGGGCGAGGTCCAGGAGGCCCTGCGCGAGCAGCGCGAGCAGGGCGGCCTGATCGGCCAGTGCCTCGTCAGCCTGGGCACCTGCACCCAGGCGGACATCGTGCTGGCTCTGGCGGAGCAGGCCGGCATGGAGTCCGTGGACCTGGCCACGGTCACGCCCCAGGCGGCGGCCCTGGAGCTCGTCGACTCGTCGATGGCGCACGCCTTCACGGTCATTCCCCTGCGCCTCGAGGGTGACGTGCTGACCGTGGCCCTGGGGGACCCGCAGAACACCGCGGTGCTCCAGGACCTGGGCTTCAGCACCGGCAAGGAGGTGCGCGGGGCCGTGGCGGGCGCCGACGCGATCAAGGCAGCGGTGCTCGAGCACTACGGCGAGGAGGGCTCCATCGCCGACGCCATCGCCGAGGCCGCCGCGGCGGTCTCCGGCGCGGACCCCGAGTCGGCCGCCGCCAGCCAGCCGGTGGCGCGCCTGCTCAACTCCCTCCTGCACCGGGCGATCCTGGACCGGGCCAGCGACATCCACTTCGAGGTCTTCCCCGAGGAGTTCCGGGTGCGCTACCGGGTCGACGGCACCCTCTACGAGATCGAGGCGCCCCCGCCGCACCTGGCCCTGCCGCTCGTGTCGCGCATCAAGGTCATGAGCAGCCTCGACATCACCGAGACGCGGGTGCCCCAGGACGGGCGCATCGAGCTGGTGATCGACGGGCGCGCGGTCGACCTGCGGGTGGCGACCTTGCCGGGCATCTCGGGCGAGGGCTGCGTGATGCGGATCCTCGACCGCTCCTCGGTCAACCTCGAGCTGGCGGCCCTGGGCCTGCGCGAGGAGGAGGAGGGCATCCTGCGCGAGCTGACCGAGCTGCCCCACGGCATCGTGCTGGTCACCGGTCCGACGGGCTCGGGCAAGACGACGACCCTCTACGCCATGCTGCAGGAGGCCAACAAGCCCGACGTCAAGATCATCACCTCCGAGGACCCGGTCGAGTACGACATCGAGGGCATCGTGCAGGTGCCGGTCAACCCGGACATCGGCGTGACCTACGCCTCGGTGCTGCGGGCCGTCCTGCGCCAGGACCCGGACAAGATCCTGGTGGGGGAGATCCGCGACCAGGAGACCGCCTCGGTGGCCGTCGAGGCCAGCCTCACCGGTCACACGGTCTTCTCGACGGTGCACACGAACGACGCCCCCTCCACGGTCACTCGGATGATCGACATGGGCATCGCGCCCTTCCTGATCTCCGCCACCCTCGAGGCGGTGGTGGCCCAGCGGCTGGTGCGCACGATCTGCCCCGACTGCCGCGAGCCCTACCAGCCGGAGGAGGAGATCCTGATGGAGTTCGGGGAGGACGCCCAGCTGCTGCAGGACGCCACCTTCTACTTCGGCAAGGGCTGCCAGGACTGCTATCACACCGGCTACCGGGGCCGCACGGCGATCTTCGAGATCCTGGTGGTGGACGAGCTGGTGCGGCGCGCCATCCTCGACGGCCACTCCTCGGGCGACCTGCGCGACCTGGCCCTGCGGGCGGGCATGCGCACCCTGCGCACCAGCGGCATCCAGGCCGTGCTGGCCGGCAAGACGACCATCGAAGAGGTCCTGCGCGAGACCACCCTGTAACCAGCTTCCCGACTCCATGGCCAAGAAGATCCGTCGCACCTCCGCCGCGCCCCAGACCCCCCGTGCCCAGGCCGGCGGCGGCGCCGGTCCCGGCTCCGGGGGCGGCGGCAAGCGCCGCGGGCGGGTCGCGGGCCAGCAGATCACCGACTTCACGGTCCAGCTCTCCACCCTCTCCGAGGCGGGCATCCCGGTGGTCAAGGCCCTCACCATCCTCGAGGGGCAGATGAAGCCCGGGCCCTTCAAGGGGGTGCTCGGAGACCTGGTGGAGGACGTCTCGGCCGGCACGCCCCTGTCGGAGGCCATGGCCAAGCACGAGCGGGTCTTCGACGAGCTCTACACCTCGATGGTGCGCGCCGGCGAGGCGGGCGGCGTGCTCGACACGATCCTGAACCGCCTGGCCAACTTCCGGGAGAAGGCCGCCGAGATCCGCGCCACGGTCAAGGGCGCCATGATCTACCCGACGGTGATCCTCGTGGTCGCCATCGCGGTCATGTCCGCGGTGATCGTCTTCGTCATCCCCCGCTTCCAGGAGATCTTCGACTCCTTCAACGTGGACCTGCCGCGGGTCACCCAGGTCCTGCTCGACATCTCCGACTTCGCGGTGGGCTACTGGTACCTGGTCTTCGGACTGCCGGTGTTGATGTTCATCGGGCACTTCGTGCTGATGGGCCGGCCCGGGGGCTACCGCTACTTCGTGCACAGGACCAGCCTGAAGCTGCCCGTGGCCGGTGCGGTGATCAGGAACTCCCTGGTGGCCGGCTTCTCGCGCACCTTCGGGACCCTGATCCAGGCCGGGGTGCCGCACCTGGACGCCCTCGAGATCGTGCGCGACTCCACCGGTAACGACGTCCTGCGCGAGGGCATCGAGGACGTGCGCAGGACCGTGCGCGAGGGCGAGGGCCTGGCCCGGCCCATGGGCGCCACGGGCCTCTTCGACGACCTTGTGGTCAACATGGTCGACGTGGGTGAGGAGACCGGGGAGCTGGACCGCATGCTGGTCAAGGTGGCCGACGCCTACGAGAAGGAGGTGGATCGCAAGATCGAGGCCATGTTCAAGCTCCTGGAGCCGATGATGTTGATCCTGATCGCTGCCATCGTCGGCTTCATCGTGGTGGCCCTCTTCATGCCCCTCCTGGGCATCATGTCTCAGCTGGGCTCCATGTAGCCCGCGGCGGCGCAGAGCTCCGCTCCCCATGCCAGAAGACACCCTCCATCCAGACGCCCCCGACTCCAGGCCGGAGCCCCCGATGCCCGTCCGGGCGCCTCGCCCATGAGGATCGCCCTCGGTCTACGCGTACTGACCCTGGTGGGGACGGTCAACGTGGCCGTCTTCGGAGCCGGCCTGTACTACCTCTCCGGGAAGATCGCCAGCGACCGGCTGGCCCAGGAGCAGGAGTTCGCCAAGCGCCTGGTGCACACGCTGCGCAGCTCCATCAGCCCCGAGGGGGAGCTGCGAGTGGCCCAGATCCTCGAGTGGCCCTTCTGGGACGCGGTGACCGACGTGGTGGTGCGCGACAAGAACGAGGGCGGCGTCTCCCTGAACCCCGTGGGGGCCGCCCACCGGGGGGCGGACTTCGACCGGGAGCTGGTCGAGTCCGGCCTGCGGCGGGCCGTGGAGTCCCGCGCCGAGGTCGCCGCGGCCGGGGGCCTGGCCCTGCCGATCGTCGATGAGCAGCAGCGGGTCTGGGGCGGCTGCTGGTTCCAGGTCTCGAAGGAGGAGTCGCCCCTGTGGATGGGCCTCCTGCCCTGGTTCTTCGCGTCCACGGTGCTGCTCTTCCTGGGGACCTTCTCGGTCCTGCGGCGCTACGTGCTGCGGCCCGTGGGGCAGCTGGCCGTCGCCGCCGGCCACCTGCGCGGGGGCGAGCTCGGCCGTCAGCTGGCGGTGCCGTCCCACTCGGACGAGCTCTCGGACCTGATCCAGACCTTCAACGCCATGTCGGCCGAGGTCCGGGGCTTCCACGAGCACCTGGAGGACAAGGTCGACGCGGCCACCCAGAAGGCCCTCGAGGCGGAGGCGGCGGCCATGCGCCAGCGGCGCCTGGCGGCCATGGGCGAGCTGGCGGCGGGGATCGCCCACGAGATCAACAACCCCCTGGGGGGCATGCTCAACGCCGTGGACGTGATCGACCGCCCCGGCACCGAGGAGGACAAGCGGGCCCGCTACCACGAGCTCCTGCGCAGCGGCCTCGAGCGCATCCAGGGCACCGTCGCCAAGCTGCTGCGCTTCACTCCGCGGGAGGCGGAGCTGGGGCCCCTGGACCTGGAGGGACCCGTGCGAGATGCGGTGGAGCTGGTGCGCCACCGGTCGGAGCAGCAGGGGGTCGAGCTCCTGGTGCGGGTCGCCGCGCAGCCCTGTCGGGTCCTCGGGCACCGCTCCGAGCTGGGCCAGGCGGTGCTCAACCTGCTCGCCAACGCCCTCGACGCCCTGGAGGCCGCCGACGGCGGCGGCCGCATCGAGGTCTTGCTCGAGGTCTCCGGCGAGGAGGTCCACCTGGGCGTGCGCGACGACGGTCCGGGGGTCGAGCCGGAGCTGCTGGAGCGGGTCTCGGACCTGTTCTACACCACCAAGGACGTCGGGCGCGGCACGGGCCTGGGGCTGGCCCTGGTCCACAACGTGGTGGCCAGCCACGGCGGCAGCGTGCACCTCTCGAACCTCGCCGGCGGCGGCCTCGAGGTGCGCCTGGTCCTGCCGGGCATCGGACTCGACGCGGAGGGCGCGGGCTGATGGAGAACTGGATGCTGTGGCTGATCCTGGCGGTGCTGCTCTCCTTCTCCGCCAGCTTCAGCGGCTTCGAGGCGGCCCTCTTCAGCCTCACGCCCCAGCAGCGGGAGCGGACCTCGGCGCGCGTGACGGCCCTGCTCGAGCGTCCCCGGGAGCTGCTCGTGACCGTGCTGCTGGGAAACCTCTTCGTCAACATCCTCTACTTCTCGATCGCCGTGCGCATCGACTGGGGGGACGCGACCTACGCTCCGGTCCTGACCCTGCTCGCGCCGCTGGTGATCATCCTGGTGCTGGGGGAGATCCTCCCCAAGACCCTGGCCCTGCGCGCGCCGCACCTCGTCTCCCGCACCGGTGCTCTGCCGATCGCGGTGCTGGTGCGGGTCCTGGGGCCGGTCACGCGAGGCTTCTCGCGCACCCTCGAGGTGATCTCCCGGGCCCTGGGAAAGAGCGGCGGCGACGAGCGCCAGATCACCTCCGAGGACCTGGCCCAGGTCCTCGCGGTCAGCGAGAAGTCCGGCCTGCTCGAGCGCGGGGAGGCGGACATGCTGGCGGAGATCGTCGAACTCGCGGGCATCCGCGTGCGTGAGATCATGACCCCGCGGGTGGACGCGCTGATGCTCGACGTGGACGAGGAGGACCTCGAGGCGGTCATCGAGGAGGCCGCTCAGCACCGCGTGACCTGGCTGCCGGTGATCGAGGAGGACCCGGACCACGTGCTCGGCTGCGTCCAGCTGCGCGACCTGTACCTGCGCGGCACCCGCAGCCTGCGGCAGCTCGTGATGCCGGTGAAGTTCGTGCCCGAGGTGGCCCACGCCCTGGACCTGCTGCGGGTCTTCAGGGAGGACCGGGCCTCCGAGGCCGTGGTGGTCGACGAGTGGGGGGGCACCGCCGGCGTGGTCACCATCGAGGACGTCTTCGAGGAGATCGTCGGCGAGCTGCGGGTCGAGGGCGAGGAGCGCGAGCGCCCCGTGGTGCCCCTCGGCGAGGGCCGCTTCCGGGTGGCCGGGGCCCTCTCGATCCGGGACTGGAACGACGAGTTCGGCTTCCAGGTGGTGCCGATCGAGTTCGAGACCGTGGGGGGCTTCGTCACCGCCCTGCTGGGACGCATCCCCAAGGTGGGGGATGAGGCCCGGGTCGGGGCCCTGGTGTTCGAGGTCTCCGAGGCCCGCGGGCGCCGGGTGGTGAGCGTCGACATGCACGTGGAGCGCGAGCTGGTGGAGGCGGCCCGATGACCTTCGGCTGGCTGCTGGTGGTGCTCCTGCTGGGCCTGTTCTTCTCGGCCATGTTCTCTGGCTCGGAGACGGGCCTGTACTCCGTCAAGGGCTCGCGCCTGGACGTGGAGGTGCGCCGCGGCGCACCCGGCGCCGGGCTCGTGCGGCGACTGACCGAGCGGCGCGCGACCATGCTGATCACGATCCTGATCGGCAACAACCTGGCCCTGGAGCTGATGACCCTCAGCGCCGAGCACGCCTTCGAGACGGCCGGGCTCGAGGCCTGGAAGCGCGAGCTGTTCTTCACCTGCGTCATGACCCCGGTGGTGTTCCTCTTCGGCGAGCTCCTGCCCAAGGACCTCTACCGCCGCCGGCCCCACGACCTGATGCGGCTCTCGGCGCCCCTCTTGGCCTTCTTCCGCATCCTCTTCCTGCCCCTCGAGCGGGCCCTGAAGGGCATCACCTGGGCCCTCGAGAAGCTGCTGGGCTTCGCCCCGGAGGAGATCGTGCGCCGGCCCGGGCGGCTCGAACTGCTCGGGGCCCTGGCCGAGGGCCGGGCCGCCGGGGTGCTCGAGCCTGATGCGGAGGAGCTGGCCCAGAACGCCCTGCGCCTGCGCAGCGTCCCGATCACCCAGGTCATGATCCCCTGGGCCGACGTCCAGTGCCTGGACGAGACCGCCACGGACGCCGAGCAGCGCCGGGGGACCGAGGTCTCGAGCTTCACCCGCCTGCCGGTTCAGGGCCCCCAGGGGGTGCGGGGCTACGTGCACCAGCTGGGCGTGCTGCAGGCGGGGGCGGAGCGGCCGGTCGTGGAGCAGCTGCGGGACCTGCAGTTCCTGGACCCCGAGCTCTCCGTCGACCGGGCCCTGGCGCACCTGCGCACCAGCGGGCGGCGGCTGGCGGGGGTCGGGGCTCCGGAGGCGCCCCTGGGCCTGGTGACCCTCAAGGACCTGGTGGAGGAGATCTCGGGCGATCTGGGGGGCTTCTGATTTCGGGAGTTGGTCGCAACTCCGCGCCCCCGCTAGGATAAGCCCCCGAACTCCGGGGCCGTGCCGGCTCCGCAGTCCCTCCAGCACCATGCACGACCCCGCCCGACCTTCCCGCCGCGAGAGCGGCCTCTGGATGTTCCTCGCCGGCAGCCTCCTGGCCGCCGCGGGCTACGCCCTGGAGCCCGGCCCCGCCCAGGATGGCCCCCCGCCCACCGGTCAGGTGGCCCTGAGCCCGGCTGTCCTCGGCAACTCGGACTCCAACCACCGCATGATCGCCGTCACGGGCATCGACGTGACCGGCAACAACGTGCTCTACGTGATCGACACCGTGAACCCCCACATCGCCGTCTACCAGGCCAACGGGGGCTCCGCGGGCACCCAGGGCATCAAGCTGGTGGCCGCCAGGGACATCAGCCTGGACCTGCAACTGGCGGGCTTCAACGACCAGTCCGACGACGATTACGACGCCCTGAGGGCCAAGTTCGTGGAGGCAGGGCTGCTGGACGAGTAGCCGCTGTCGCGGGGGAAGGGCTTGGGCGCGGCCCCCTCCCCCCGTAGAATGTCGCGCCCTTCGATTCCCCAACCCCGGCGAGGCCCGAGGCCCGCCCGACCGCACGACGAGGAGCCCCACACGTGTCCAACGAAGACTTCTTCAGTTTCGACGAAGCCCTCTCCGAGCTCCGCCTGAAGGAAGAGGAGCTCAAGCGCCTGGTTTCCGAGGGTGAGATCCGCGCCTTCCGCGAGGGCGAGACCATGAAGCTCCGCAAGGGCGACGTGGAGGCCCTGCGTCAGGAGCTCGGCGGCGGCGAGGTGGTCGACCTGGGCGAGCCCAGCGAGGAGATCGTCTTTGAGGACGACAACCTGGCGGACGAGGCCGGCATGGCCACCGAGGAGATTTCAGACGTGGACACCATCATCGAGGACGACGTGGAAGACGTGGGCGAGATCGAGATCGAAGAAGAGGAAGTCGCCGCCGCCCCCGTGCGCCGCGCCGCCCCCCGGGCCGCCGTCGCCATGGACGACGAGAAGGAGCCCATGGGCATCACCGCGGCTCTGATCGTGACCGCCCTGGTCATGATCGGCTCCCTGCCCCTGATCTTCTCCGTCTCCGCCGGCGAGGCCAGCGGCCTCGCCAAGGGCATCGCCGGGATCTTCTTCGGCGACAAGTTCTAGGGCGTCGAGTCCGCTCCCTTCGACGGCGGCCCGGGCCCCCCCCGGCCCCCGCCCCCCGGCGGATACCGGCGCCCCCCCGGCCCCCGGGCCCCGGGGGCCCCCCGGGGGGGGCGTCCCGGCCCTCGCGCGTCTCCCTAGGACAACGCCCGGGGCGGACTTACGGCGCCCGCCCCGCGGGGTCCGGGGGATCTTTGGACTCGCCCCCGCGGACACCTACGATGTGCCCGCAATCTCGGCGCGATTCCACGTCTCTCGCGCCTTTTCGAGCTAGGCACCCTCCGCGGCACCGACCCATGACCCGAACCCTCATCCAGCGCCCCCTGGCCCTCGCCCTCGGGGGGCTCCTCTTCGCCTCCTGCGCAACCCAGCAGGACTTCCAGGACGCGGTCGATCTGGCCAAGCACTACGAGACCCAGGCCTTCGCCCTGGAGGCCGACAACGCGCGCCTGAAGAAGGACAACCAGCGCCTGAACTCCGAGCTGGCCATGAGCCAGGTCAGCGCCCTGGAGGCGGGCACCGGCAGCCCCGACCTGGAGGCCCGCCTGGCGGAGTACGAGGAGCGCCTGCGCAGCCTCTCCTCCAACCCCGACAGCATCTCGAAGGTGGACCTGGGCGGCGGCGCCTACGTCTACATGGTCCCGGACGCGGTGCTCTTCGCCTCCGGCTCGGCGCAGGTGGGGGCGGACGGCCGCAAGGCCCTGATCAACACCGTGGCCGCGGATATCAACCACGGGGGCCACGGACGGATCTGGGTCCGCGGTCACACCGACAGCGTGCCGGTGGCCAAGCCCGCCACCCTCAAGAAGTACCCCCACGGCAACCTGCAGCTCTCGGTGGCCCGGGCGATCGAGGTGGCGGCCATCCTGACCGACGCCGGGAAGGTGTCGAAGGACGACGTGGTGGTGGCCGGCTTCGGCCCCTCGGAGCCCCTGGTGGCCAACGACAGCCCCGACAACCGGCGCCTCAACCGGCGGGTCGAGATCTTCGTCTCGCCGCCCCAGTAGGGGACCGGGGACGCGGGCGGTAGGTTCCGCCCCTGGGGGGCGCTAACCTGCTGGTGTGAACGCCTCCCGACGCACCGCCCTCCTGGCAGGGCTCGCCGCGCTCCTCGCGCCCGCCTGCGACGGCGGGGGCGAGGAGCGCGCGCTGTCCCGGCTGGAGCGCCTGGTGTTCGTGCCGGCGGGTTCCTGCGTGCTGATGTCGGAGACCAGCTCGCCGGTGGACTGCTCGACCCAGACCGACCTCCTGGTGGAGCGCTTCGAGGTCACCCGCGAGGAGTACCGCGCCTGGCTCGACGGCGGGCAGGCTCCGCCGGAGGCGCGGGAGTGCCTGAGGTTCTGGAACGAGGCCTCGACGGGCTCCGAGCCCGCCACGGGCATGACCCTGGCGGAGGGCGCGGCCTTTGCCGCCAGCCAGGGCATGCGCCTGCCCACCGCCCGCGAGTGGATCCGCCTGACCGTCGGCACCCGGCGCCAGTTCTTCCCCTGGGGGCCCTCGGCCCGGGAGTCGGTGGCCAACACCCTCGACCTCAAGCTCGAGCGCCTGGCCCCGGTGGGCACCTTCGAGGCGGGCAGCACCGCCTCGGGCATCTACGACCTCCTGGGCAACGCCGCCGAGTGGACCAGTGACGCGATCGGGCCGGCGGTGGTCGACGTCGCGGCCGGACGGACCTGGGAGTTCTCCTGGAGAGTCTTCGAGCCCCTGCGCCTGTACCGCTTTCTCGAGCAGGTCGCCGTCTGGGCCTCCAACGCCTCCCGGCCCCTGGTCGGCGTGCTGGAGGACGACCGCACCTGGGCCCTGGGGGGCAGCTACCTGACCCGTCGGCGAGAGGTCTACCGCTACGACGCCGAGTCCGAGGGCCAGGTGGCCTTCAACGCCCGTCAGCTCGACCCGCGCCACCGCGGTCGGGACTTGGGCCTGCGGCTGGTGGTCGACGCGGAGGAGTGGCTGCGGTCGGAGGCTCGTAGCTGGCCGCCCGGCCGTGAGCTCGGGGCCCGGCTGGAGCTCACCGGCCGCGCCTGGGGCAGCGGAGCGGTCCCCCTGCTCGAGCGCCTGGCCGCGGAGGAGGGGGCTCCCGAGGGCCTGGCCGCCCTGCTGCGGGGGGCTCAGAGGCCGTGAGCTCGCAGCCCCCCGAGGGACCGCACGCCCGCTCCCCCCAGCGGGTCTGGCGCGAGCGGCTGGCGGCCCTGGGCTTTCACCCCTCCAGGCGTCTGGGGCAGAACTTCCTGCTCGACGCGAACCTGGCCCGGGCTCTGGTGCGGGACGCGGGCGTCGAGGCCGGGGACTTCGTGCTGGAGGTTGGGCCGGGGCTGGGCTTCCTGACCCGGCCCTTGCTCGAGGCCGGCGCGCGGGTCCTGGCCGTGGAGATCGACGGGCGGCTGCTGGAGATCCTGCGCGAGGACCTCGGGGGCCACGAGGGGCTGGAGCTCGTCGGCGCAGACGTGCTGGCGGGCAAGCACGAGCTCGACCCGCGGGTGCGGGCGGCTCTCCCGCGGAGCGGCCCCTGGCGCCTGGTGGCGAACCTGCCCTACTCGATCTCCGCGCCGCTCCTGGCCTTGCTGGGGGAGCTGCCCTGTCCGCCCACGGCGCTGGACGTGCTGGTCCAGCTCGAGGTCGCCGAGCGCCTCTGCGCACGACCGGGGACCCGCGCCTGGGGGCCCCTCGGGGTGCGCCTGCAGGCCGCCTACGAGGCCGGCCTGGGACGCCGTCTGGGGCCCGCCCAGTTCTGGCCGCGGCCGCAGGTCGAGAGCGCCGTGGTCCAGCTCCGGCGGCGCCCGGACGCGCCCTCCGGCGACCAGCAGGCCCGCCTCTCGGGCCTGGTGACCGGGCTCTTCCACCGCCGACGCCAGAAGCTGCTGCGGGTCCTGGGGGACCTCCTGGGGAGCCGGGAGGCGGCCGCGGGGCTCCTGGCCGAGCTGGAGATCGATCCGGGCCTGCGGGCCGAGACCCTGGAGGTGGAGACCCTGCGCGCCCTGGCCGAGAGCCCCACCTGGAAGGCGCGCCGGGAGGGCTCGGCTCCCCCTGGCCCACCCCCGACGGGGGACAGGAGTCGCGGGCCACAAAGCTGACCCCCTCGCGTGGCCCCGGGCCGGGGCCCGTGCTACTCTGAAGTTGCAGGCTCGAGACCAGGACTCGTCGCCGATGGGGGAGTCTGTTGAGCTCTTGACCCCCCTCCGACACCTGGAGAGCCCGTGTACGGCTGCTCCGCACCCTCCTCCGACCGCCAGGTCGGCGACCCTCCTCAAGCGGATGACGAGCCGAGACACGGGTTCGGACTCTTCGCGCCGGCGAAGGTCCCAGTCCCAGTCCCAGTCCCAGTCTCAGTCCCAGGCCGGCCCAGGCTGAGTCGGGGCGTCCCCGCTGGCGCAGCTTGATCGTCCAGATCCGGAACCCTCGCGGCTCCGGCCGGATGCACGATCGTCCAGTTCCTATCTCTTCCCATCCAGCCCCCCCCGTTCCGGACTTCCACCCCGGAGATCCCTGATGCGGTTCGGCCCGGCCGTCTCCCGCAGTCCTCGTCCACCAGCCTCCCCCCCCGTCCCCGTTCCCGGCCGTCCTCGCCCGGGGTGTCGCTCCTGAGAGCGCCCGTTGTAGATCCCGCCTTGTCCCAGGAATTCAGCCAAGCCGTCCAGGAGATCAAGCTCCGAGCCCCGATCGAGGACGTGGTGCGCGAACACGTGCCCGCCCTCAGGAAGTCGGGAGCTCTGTGGGTGGCCTGCTGCCCCTTCCACGAGGAGAAGACGCCCTCGTTCAAGGTCGACCCGCGGCGGGGCACCTGGCACTGCTACGGGACCTGTTCGGAGGGCGGGGACCAGATCTCCTTCCTCGAGCGCTTCACGGGTCTGAAGTTCATGGAAGTGCTCGAGATCCTCTCGGACCGCACGGGGATCGAGATTCCGAAGAGCCACAGACCCTCGCCGGAGTCCACCCGCGAGCGTGACGCCGACCTGGACCTCTTGCGGCGGGCGGCGCAGTTCTTCGAGCGCGAGCTGGCGGGCACCGAGGGTGCCCCGGCGCGGGCCTACCTGGAGGGCCGGAGCCTCGACCGGGAGACCTGTGACCGCTTCGGCCTGGGCTGGTCGCCGGCCGCGGGCCGGGCCCTGTGCGACCTGGCGGCGAAGAGCGGCACCCCCCTCGAGCGCCTGGAGCGGGTGGGCCTCGCCCGGCGCAACGACTCGGGCCGCGGGTACGACTTCTTCCGTGGACGGCTGATGTTCCCGATCCGCGACCCGCAGGGGCGCACGGTGGGCTTCGGGGCCCGGCGCCTGGGGGACGACGGGGGCGGTCCCAAGTACGTGAACACGCCGGAGACGGAGCTGTTCAAGAAGAACCAGCTGGTCTACGGCCTCGACCTCGCCCTGCGCGAGGCCCGGCGCTCCCGGCACCTGATCCTGGTGGAGGGCTACACGGACGTGATGGCGGCCCACCAGGTGGGGCTCGCCCGGGTGGGGGCGGTGCTCGGCACCTCGACCACCGAGAACCACGCGGCCCTGGTGCGCCGCAGCGGGGCCCAGCGGGTGAGCCTGGTCTTCGACGGCGATGCGGCGGGCTCGGCCGCGGCGCGCCGTGCCCTGCACGGCCTCTTGGCCCTGGAGGTGGAGCTCGAGATCGTGCGCCTACCCGGGGGCCAGGACCCCTGCGACCTGCTCCTGGCGGAGGGTGCCGAGGGCTTCCTGCGGCGGGTCGAGGGGGCCGTGAACTGGTTCGATCACCTCTCGGCGGGCCTGGAGGGCCTGCGCGGAGCGGAGCTGAGCCGGGAGGTGGACGAGCTCCTGGACCTGATCCAGCTGGTGGGCCGTCCGGTCCACCGCCAGAGCCTGGCGGTGGAGCTGGCCCGGCGCCTGGGGGTCTCGGTGGAGACCCTGCGGGAGCAGTGGCGCACCAGCAAGGGCGGCCGGCGGCGCTCGAGCGGCCCGGCTGCGGGCCAGCGGGCCTCCCAGGAAGCCGCTGCGGAGCCCCTGGGGGCCCCTGAAGGCCCCTCGGAGGTCGATCCGGTGCTCGCGCGGGCGTTCGAGGACCTGGTGGGCGCCCTGCTGCTGGACGCCAGCCTCGTCCCGCTCGTGAGACCCGAGGCCGGGCTCTGCGAAGATGAAGACCTCGCTCGCATCCTTGAGGTCGTTCTAGAGATGTACGAAGACCTGGACGCCGTGATCGACACCAGCTCGGTGCTCACGGCGCTCGGAGATCACCCGGCACGCAGGCGCGTGGCGAGCTTGGCGGCCCACGCGGGATGCGCCGCGAGCCCCAAGGCCCTGCTCGACGGCGGTCTCGAGAGACTGCGCCGCCAGCGCGAGGGGCGGCGCGAAGAGGAACTCAGGAGTCGATTCCTGGAGCTAGAATCCCGCATCCATGGGGCGGCCGAGGAGGCCGCCTGCCAAGAGGCTCGGTCGGAGCAGGAGAAGGTCCTGACCGAGCTCGAAGCGCTGCTCCGTCGGCAGCGCGTTCCCACGGATCCCACCCGAGACGGCGTCGAGGCGGCGCCGGTCACCCCCACGGCCACTTGAATGCCTGACCCGCAGAGAGAGGCCTCAGCGAGGACTGACCCACAGAGGACATTGAATGAGCGGTAAATTCGACGAAGCGATCAAGGCCCTGGTCGAGGAGGGGCAGAACCGCGGCGCGCTCACCTTTGGTGAGATGAGCCGTCTGCTCGAGGACCAGTTCATCCCGCCGGATCAACTCGACCAGGTCTTCGTGGCCCTGGAGGAGGCGGGCGTCGAGGTCGTGGACGACAACGAGGAGCCCATCGCGGCCCCCGCCAGCAAGACCCCCGCGGAGACCGTGGCGGCCAAGGCGGCCGCGGCCGAGGCGGCCCTGGCGCGCACGGTGGCCCTGCCGGAGAAGATCGACGACCCGGTGCGGATGTACCTGACGCAGATGGGGGAGATCCCGCTGCTGACGCGCCCCGAGGAGATCTACCTGGCGAAGACGATCGAGATCACCCGCAAGCGCTTCCGCAAGAAGGTCGTGGCCTGCGGCCTGTGCATGGACGCGTCCCTGGAGACCCTGGGCCAGGTCCAGCGGGGCGAGCTCGCCTTCGACCGCACCCTGAAGGTCAACCCCAACCCCAAGCCCGACGACGACCCCAAGATCGTCGAGACCCTGGGCAAGCAGTTCCTGGCCAAGCGCCTGCCGGTCAACCTGCAGACCATCGAGCGCCTGGTGGCCCGCATCCGCGAGCAGTACCAGCCGCTGCTCGGGACCAAGCTCAAGGGCAAGGCGCGCTCCGCCCAGCTCGAGCGGGTCCAGAACCTGCGCCGCAAGCTGGTCATCCTGATCGAGGAGTGCCACCTGCAGGTCAAGAAGGTCAAGCCCTACATCGACGACCTGGAGGTGCACTACCGCGAGATGCGCTCGGTGGAGCGCAAGCTGGCGGCCTTCAAGGGCAACAAAAAGGGCCAGGACCAGGTGGAGGAGCTCTCCCAGCGGCTGGAGGAGCTGGAGCTGGTCGCCCTCGAGCCCACCGCGCGCCTCAAGCGCCGCATCGACCAGGTGCGCCTGCACCACGAGGAGTACGAGGAGGCCAAGCGCAAGCTCTCGAGCGGCAACCTGCGCCTGGTGGTCTCGATCGCCAAGAAGTACCGCAACCGCGGCCTGTCCTTCCTCGACCTGATCCAGGAGGGCAACACGGGCCTGATGAAGGCCGTGGAGAAGTACGAGTACCGCCGCGGCTACAAGTTCTCGACCTACGCCACCTGGTGGATCCGCCAGGCGATCACGCGCTCGATCGCCGACCAGGCGCGCACGATCCGCATCCCGGTGCACATGATCGAGACCATGTCGAAGCTGCGTAACGTCAGCAAGCGACTGCTCCAGCAGAAGGGTCGTGAGCCGTCGGTCGAGGAGGTCGCCGAGGCCACCGAGATCACCGTCGAGGAGGCCAAGCGGGTGATGAAGATCAGCAAGCACCCGATCAGCCTGGACCGCCCCATCGGCGACTCCGACGACAGCTACTTCGGCGACTTCATCGAGGACGACTCCGCCGAGAGCCCGCTCCAGGCCGCCGGCCACGAGATGCTCAAGGAGCGCATCGACGAGGTGCTCAGCACCCTGACCTTCCGCGAGCGGGAGATCGTCAAGCTGCGCTACGGCATCGGCGACGGCTACACCTACACCCTCGAGGAGGTGGGCCGGATCTTCCGCGTGACCCGCGAGCGGGTGCGGCAGATCGAGGCCAAGGCCGTCCGCAAGCTGCGTCACCCGGTCCGGGCGCGCCAGCTGGCGAGCTTCCTGGACGGCGTGATCCTGCCGGACGAGTCGGAAGGCGTCCTCTAGCTACGCCACTCGGACCACAGCGGGCAGGGATGCCGGGGCCGCCACCCCGCCGTCCCTGCCCGTCTTCGTGGGTCCAAACTGACTCCAGAAAAGGGCCCTGCTGGACCGCGCCCCCGCTAGACTGTTCGCCCACTTTTGACCACGCCGATCGCAATGGGGAACCTCGTGCAAGCCCTCCGCGCACTCCAAGAAATCGACCGCGACCTCTTCCGGGTCAACTCCGAACTCCAGCGTCTGCCCGAGGAGCGTGCGCGCCGACAGGGCATGCTCGACAAGGCCGGAGGCCTGCTCGAGGAGAAGCGCAGCGCTGTGAACGAGCGCAGGGTCAAGATCAAGGAGCTCGAGGACACCGTCACGGTCCAGGAGCAACGGATCCGCAAGCTCGACAAGGAGTCCCAGGGGAACCGGGACGTGACCGTGATCGAGGCCTGTCGCTACGAGATCCGGGGCCTCAAGCGCCAGATCGAGGAGGCCGAGCGGGAGAACATCGAGCACATGGAGGCGGTCGAGCGTCTCGAGCTGGAGATCGGTGAGATCGCCGCCCGGATCGAGAAGGAGCAGACCATCTTCGAGGAGTTCTGCCGCAACGTCGAGTCCGAGATGGGCTTGGCCCAGGGCAAGAAGGACGAGCTCACCGCCCAGCGCGCCGGCCGCCTCGACAAGGAGCTCGACGCTGGCACTCTCGATCTCTACGAGCGCCTCCTCGCCGCCCGCGATGGTGAGGCGCTCGCCATTCTGGACGGGGGCGTCTGCCAGAGCTGCTTCATGCAGGTCCCGCCGAACCTCCTGGTGCGGCTGGCCAAGGGTGACCAGATCATCCAGTGCTCGAGCTGCGACCGGATCATGTACCTGCCGTAGGGGTCGCAGGCCCGGGGCCCGCGCGGGGCCTCAGCGCAAGCGGCTCGGTGGACGGCCTCAGCCGATCACCCCGGGCGGCGTCGCCCGGAAGTTGAAGTTCGGGAAGACGGCGCTCATCTGACCGACCGGCAGGCCGAGGCGGTTGACGAGCCCCTCCGCGAAGAGGTCGCGGTAGTCCACCGTGATGTCCTGGGCGTCCCCGTTGAGCGGGTCGAAGCTCGTGCACAGGTCGCCCGTGAATTCGTGCCAGACCGTGCCGCCGGCGCCACCGGCCGTGGGGTGCACGCCTGCGCCCATGGCGGTGAACAGCCCGCCGTACCCGTGGTCCGTGCCCAGGTCGCCGTTCTCGGCGATCTGCCGGCCGAACTCGGTGTAGATCATCATCAGGTACTGGTCCACGTTGGCGGCGCCCACGTCCAGGTAGAAGGCACCCACCGCCTTCGAGAGCTCCCCGAGCATGTCGTGGAACTTGCCGCCGGGGGCGTGGGGGCCCTGGTCGGCGTGGTGGTCCCACTCGAGCATCTCCACGTGGATCAGCTCCACGTGGACGGTGGGGTCCTTGATCACCGCCGCCGCATTCGCGAGGGCCTCGCCCAGCTCGGTGTCGGGGTAGCCGAGGGTGGTCGGGTCGCTCGGGTAGCTGACCGAGGAGAGGGTGTCGAGCGTGACCAGGGCCTGCACCGCGGCGTTCCGGGGCAGGGGCCGGTTCGTGCCCGCGTAGCTCTCCGAGATCGTGTAGCGCCGGCTGGGGGCGGTGGGAATGGTGCCGGTCAGCCCGCCGTCGGGGCCGGGAAAGCCGAGGTCGGAGACGTCCGTGATGGCCGAGGTCTTGGGCGCCCCGCGCAGGATGGTCGGCATCAGGGTCGTGTGGCTGAAGGCACGCACGTCGGCCGTGACCGGGGGCGTCGCGGCCAGGTAGCGCGCGGCCCAGCCCTCGGCCGGGAAGGCGCTGACGCCGGCCGGGGAGCCGTACTCCATGATCTGCATGGCCTTGAAGTGCGAGCGCACCTGGTCGGTCCAGCCCGCCCCGTGCACGAAGACCAGGTTCCCGTCCAGGTAGGGCCGAACCATGTCGACGCCGTTCGTGTAGTCGACCCCCGCCGGGTTCATGGCGAAGGCCGCGTCGAGCCAGGCCCGGTCGGAGGACTGGGCCGGAGCGGCCACGGCCAGGTTGGGCCGGGCGGCGTGGTAGGCGGCCTCGGTCACGGGGCAGACCGTGCAGAGGGCGTCGTTGCCGCCGCGCAGGTTGAGCAGCACGCCCGTGCGTCCGCCGGTGACCGCGGAGGCCCGTGAGACCCCGGACAGCCAGACGCTCGCGGAGGCGGCGGAGCCGGCGGCGACCCCGGCCCTGGTCAGGAAGCTGCGGCGAGAGAAGCCCGCGTTCCTCGAACTCTTGTGTCTCTGGTTCATCTGTCGCTCCCTCCCTAGTAGTACTGGTAGCCCGGGGCCGAGGCCGTGACGGCGAAGATCTCCCGGACCAGCTCCTCGGTGGTCACCTCGCCCAGGGCGAGCAGGGCGGCGCCGATGTCGGCGTAGGCCTGGATCCAGAACTGCTCCTGGGAGCTCAGCTGGCCGCCCGCCAGGGCGGCGTTCATGCGCGAGCCGATGTCGGCCACCGGGTAGCCGCCGAGGATGCTCGTCAGGTCGTTCAGGTCGACCTGGATGTGCTCGACCTCGTTGCGTGTCAGGCTGTCCACCAGCTCCCAGCGCCCCAGGAGGTCGCTGATCCAGGCGCTCTCGAAGTCCGGGTAGCCGTCCGGCGTGTCGCGCCAGAAGGGCACGTTGCCCAGCCCGCTCAGCTTGTCGCGCAGGGGCTTGAGCGGGTCCGCCAGGAAGGGCGGCCAGACCGGCCCGCCCCGGCACTGGCGCAGGAAGGTCACCGCCAGCTGGGCCGGGCGCTTGACCTTCAGGGTGGTGGGGGAGGCGGCCAGCAGGTCGGCCAGGGTGGCCGGGGTCAGGATCTTGCGCACCATGGCCTTGATGTCCCCGCCGGTGGCCAGGAACTCGGCCGCCACGGTCGCCACGAGGGCCGACGGCGGCTCCTCCGCGTACAGGAAGCGGCACAGCTTGGAGGCGATGAAGTCCGCCGTGCGCGGGTGGAGACCGAGCCCCGCGATCAGGGCGTCGCCCTGGGCCTCGCCGCCCGCCGGGATCGGGATCGGCACCGCGTCGCCCGGCAGGATCGTCGTGGCCGGGGCGGCCGGGTCGTGCAGGGTCGCGTCGAAGGTGTACAGGCCCGCCGCGTCGAGGCTCCAGCCGCAGAGGACGTGGGCCACCTCGACCACGTCGTTCTCGTCGTAGCCGTTGCCCTCACCCAGGGTGTGCAGCTCCAGGAGCTCCCGGGCGTAGTTCTCGTTCGGGGCCGTGAAGCTCGACGTCCACTGGTTCAGGTAGACCAGCATGGCCGGGCTGTGGACACTGGCCGTCAGGATCGAGGGGAAGTCCGTCAGGGCGAACTCGCGCACCACCTCGCGGTCGTCCACGGGCTTCTGGTAGCCCTCCATGGGCACCTTGATGTAGATGTTGAAGTGGTCGGTCCAGAACTCGACCATCCGGTCGTGGAGCTTCCGCGCGGTCAGGATGCCGCGGTAGAGGGTCGTGCCCTGCAGCAGGTCGGACCAGAACAGGTTGCTGGTCTCGAGCATGCTCGAGAGCACCGCGGCCGGGTCGTGGGCCACGTTGTGCAGGTAGCCCCTGGTCGGATCCCCGGTGGGGGTGACGGTCGGGTCCCCGTCCATGAAGGCCTGGGGCTCCGGGTCGGGGATCGAGGTGTGGTCCAGGTGGTGCTCGAGATAGCCGCTGAAGCCCAGGGCCTCCGCCAGGGCGTACTCCGACTCCTCGAAGGCGCCGGTCAGGCGGTTGACGAGCAGCACCAGCACCGGGTCCAGGTCGGGGGTCGGGCCGCCGTAGACGCCGGGCTCCGTGTCCGCCGCCGGCCCCGTGCCGACCGCGCTGCCCGAGGGGCCGGAGATCGACGCGCCCCACGTGCTCCCCACCGCCGACGCCAGGGCGCCCACCGAGAGCCCGGCCCTGGTCGCGCGCCCCGCGAGCATGCGTTGCAGGAGACCCTGCCAGGGTCCCGAGCGCGGGTCGCTCGGATCGAAGGGGCCGTCCGGGTCCACGCCGGGCGTCGCTCGCAGGCGCTCGACGACCTGGCGGCCGCGGGCGAGGAGGGCGCGCTCGAGCTCGCGGGTGGCTGGCGAAGGTGGCGCCGCAGGCGGTGGCGTGCTCGCCCGCTGCGACGGTTGTCCGAACGCCCGCCCGCTGTCCTCGCGGTCGAACCCGCCCAGCGCCACCCGTGTCTTGGCCTCTCTCCGTGCTCTTTCGGTCATCGAAGTTCCTCCACACTCGGTCGTTGCGAGTCTGTACAGGGATTCAATGTACACCGGCCACACGGATCGGGTTCGACGGAGCCGCTCGGGGCCCGGAATCCCAGTCCGCGGCGCCTCCGATGGCCCTTCAGGGGCGCGGGGCCAGGCCCCGGCCTCCCTGTCGCGTTCCGCGCCGCTCCAGCTCCGCGGCCACGAGGTCCCGCACCTCGCTCTTGTGCACCTCCCAGCGCGGCGCAAGGCGCTCCTCGCTCGGCGCCTCCCCCGTCAGGCGGTGCACGACCTGGTCGGGGGCGACGCGCTCGATGAAGTCCGCCAGCCAGGAGACGTAGGTCGGCACGTCGAGGATCTCGACGCGGCCCTCGCGCCACCAGCGCTCGAGGATCGTGCGGCGCAGCACCATCAGGTTGTGGACCTTGACCCCGCGCACGCCGCTCCGGGCGAGGACCTCGGCCGTGCGGCGCGCCCCCTCGCGGCCGTCGCCGGGCAGGCCGAGGATGGCGTGGCCGATGACCTCCAGGCCCGCGGCGTGGGCGCGCACCACCGCGTCGTCGAAGTCCGCCACCGTGTGGTAGCGCTGGATCTCATCGAGGATGCGGTCGTCGGCGCACTCCAGGCCCAGCTCGAGCCAGACCGGGACGCGCTCGTTGAGCTCGCCGAGGATCTCGAGGGCCTCGGGCGGCAGGGTGTCCGGCCGCGTCGCGATCGAGACCGCCACCACCGGGTCGCCCAGGTGACCGTCGAGCACCCCGAGCACCTCCTCGAGCCGCTCGCGGGCCACGTAGGTGTTCGAGTAGGACTGGAAATAGGCGATCACCCCCGGGTCCGGATCGCGGCGGCGCACGCGGCGGATGCCCGTGGCGAGCTGCTCGGCGAGCTGCTTGCCGCTCTTCAGCTCCCCGGTCCCCGAGCCCTCCACGTCGCAGTAGACGCAGCCCCCGAAGCCCTTCGAGCCGTCCCGGTTCGGGCAGGTGGAGCCGGCGTCGAGGGCCACGCGGTAGACGTCGCGGCCGAAGCGCTCGCGCAGGTGGGCGCGCAGGGTGTTGAAGGGCGGGGCGGGCACGGGGAGAGGATAGTCGTTAGGTTACCCGCCATGGAGATCCAGCCCATCGTCATCGGCACCGCCGGGCACATCGACCACGGCAAGTCGACCCTGGTGCGGGCCCTGACGGGCGTCGACCCCGACCGCCTGAAGGAGGAGAAGGCCCGCGGGCTGACGATCGACCTGGGCTTCGCGCCCCTGGAGCTGCCCGACGGGCGGCTGGTGGGCATCGTGGACGTGCCGGGCCACGAGAAGTTCATCAAGAACATGGTCGCCGGGGCCTCGGGCATCGACCTGGTGGTGCTGGTCGTGGCCGCCGACGACGGGGTCATGCCCCAGACCCGGGAGCACCTCTCGATCATGTCGCTCCTGGGGGTGGAGCGCGGCATGGTGGCCCTGACCAAGGTCGACATCGTCGACCCCGAGCTGGTGGAGCTCGCCGAGGAGGACGTGCAGGAGGCGGCCCGGGGCACCTTCCTGGACGGGGCGCCGATCTTCCGCCTCTCCGCGGTCAGCGGGGTGGGCATGGAGGAGTTCAAGGCGGCGCTGTTCGCCGCGGCGGGGGAGATCGAGCCGCGCTCGGAGGAGGGCGTCTTCCGCATGCCGGTCCAGCGGGTCTTCTCCTCCAAGGGCTTCGGCACCATCGTGACCGGCATCCCCCAGAGTGGCGACGTGCAGGTGGGCGACGTGCTCGAGATCCTGCCCGGAGGGCACAAGGGCAAGGTGCGCGGCCTGCAGGCCTACAAGCAGAAGACAGAGCGCGCCCGGGCCGGTCACTCCACCGCCGTCAACCTGGCGGACGTCTCCCACAAGGAGGTGCGCCGCGGCTGCGTCGCCGCCGAGCCGGGCTACTTCCGCGCCATGCGCATGGTCGGCGCGCGCCTGACCGTGCTGGGGGACCTGGAGCGGCCCCTGCAGAATCGCTCGGCCGTGCGCCTGCACACGGGCACCGCCGAGACCCTCGGAGAGGTCGTGCTACTGGACGCCCCCGAGCTCGCCCCGGGCGCGACCGGGCTGGTCCAGTTCCGCCTCGAGGAGCCGGTGGTCTGCGCGCCCGGAGACCGCTTCATCCTGCGTCAGGCCTCGCCCCTCGTCACCCTCGGCGGGGGCCGCATCCTCGAGGAGAGTCGCCACCGCCTGAAGCGCTTCAAGGGCTTCGTGCTGGAGGAGCTCGGGCGCCAGGAGGGCAGCCTCGAGACTCCCGGCGAGCTCGTCGAGGTGCTCCTGGCCCGCGCCGGCGAGGAGCTGCAGAGCGCCAAGGACCTGAGCGTCGCCTCCAAGCGCCCGCTGGAGGAGACCCGCGGCATCCTGGCCGATCTGGCGGCGCGCGGTCTCGCCATCGAGGAGGAGAAAAGCCAGCGCTGGCTCCACAGCGACACCCTCGAGGCGGCGCTGGAGAGGGTGCGCGCGGCCATCGACGCCTGGTTCGAGAAGAACCCCATGCGCGAGGTGATGGACGTGCGCGACCTGCGCACCGAGCTCGGCCACGAGCCGGCCTTCCTGAACTTCCTGCTCGAGGAGGAGCGCGCGCGGGGCGGCCTCGAGCTCGAGGCCGGCGGCCGCGTGCGCCCCGCGGGCCGCGAGGTGGCCCTGGACGAGGAGACCCGCGCCCTGGTCGAGGGCGTCGAGCAGCGCCTGGAGGCCGCCGCCTTCCAGCCCCCCTCGGCCCCGGAGCTGGCGGACGCCCTGGGCTGCGGGGCCAAGCGCCTGGGGGAGGTGGTCGCCATGCTGGTGGATGCCGGGCGCCTGGTGCCCCTCTCCGCGGACCTCTTCATCGCCGAGAGCGTCGCCGCCCGGGGCCGCGAGGCGGTGATCGAGAACTGCGGCCGCAACGGGCAGCTGGTGATCCCCGAGCTGCGGGACGTCCTGGGCACGACCCGTAAGTACCTGATCCCCCTGCTCGAGCGCTTCGACCTGGAGGGCCTGACCCTGCGCCAGGGGGGCCACCGGGTGCTCAAGAAGCGCTGAGGGGCCCCCTGGGCGGGTCGAGAGGGGGGGCGGAGCTGCCCGGAAGGCCCTGGCGGCGAGGGGATTTCTCCCAGGAGGGGCAAAGTTCGCGGGCCGTCCCGTGCCGATAGACGCCCTGCTCCTGCCGCCGGCGGGGGTCCGTGGCTTCCGTCCCCTGGGGCCCGTGCGGGCCTCAGCGGGACCTGCGGAGCGCCACCGAGCCTCAGCGTCACCAGCACCCGGACATGTCCACAGACCCCTTCGGCCCCGAGACCCCCGGCGGCGACGGCCTTCCCCCCAAGGACTCCGCCGCGCCGGAGGACTTCCTGGGCCTGGGGAGCGGTGACGACACGCCCACGGAGGAGGAGGGCGAGGTTCTCGACCTGGACGCCCTGGACTTCGAGATCGACGAACAGGACGCCCTGACCCTGAGTCCCCCCTCCGTCGAGGCCGGGCCGGACCCCACCGACGAGCTCGACGAGCTGGTGTCCCGCGGCCCCCAGGAGCTCCAGCCCCTGGAGTCCCGGGTGGATGTCGACGATGGGGAGCTGGACCTCGACGACGACAGCGAGCTCGGGCTGGCCTTCGGCGGGGAGTCGGAGAACGGCCTCGAGGCCGGCCCCGCGCCTCACGGGCTGGATCCCGCCGGGGCCGAGGTCGAGCAGCCCCTGGGCTTCCTGGACGAGGTGATGGAGCCCGGTGAGGAGCTCGAGAGCCGTGTGCCCACGGCCGAGGAGCTGATCGCGAGGGTGGAGCCGGAGGCCGCCGAGCTCGAGTCCCTGGAGGACACCTTCGAGCGGGCCGACACCTTCAACCTCGAGCTCGACGACGAGTTCGGCGGCGACCTCGGAGAGGAGCTCGAGATCGACGAGCACAGCTGGTTGATGGAGTTCGAGCTCGAGGAGGACGAGGAGTTCGCCGAGCCCGTGACCCTCGTCAGCCGCGCCCCGGAGGGGGTTGCCCTCCTCGAGGAGGAGGACGGGGCGCCCGAGTTCGCGCCCTACGTCTCGAAGAAGAAGAAGTGGACCAAGCGCGCCGTGCTGGCCGTGCTCTCGGTCGTGGGCGGCGCCGTGGGCGCCAAGTTCCTCGACCTCTACAAGACCACTCCGGACCCCGCTCCGCAGGTGGCGCAGCGCCAGCCCGAGCTCCCGGTCAAGCCCGGTCCCGGCGTGGACCAGGCGGACCCGAAGCCGTCCGACACGGACCCCCAGCCGACCACGGTGGCGGTCGGTGATGGCGGGCCGGTCGTGACCGAGCCCGCTCCCACGGAGGAGGCGCCCTCCGAGCCCGAGGCCCCGGTCGTGGCCGAGGGGCCGACCCCCGTGGTGGACGTGCAGGCGCCCGAGGGCACACCGGAGGTCGAGGGCCGCAGCATGGAGCTCTCGATCGAGGACATGGTGCTGCTCGCCGAGGAGCACGATGGGCACGTGCGCGAGGCCACGCCCAAGGAGCTGTCCGGCATCTGGCTCGGGGCCACGATCCCCCTGCGGGCCATCGCCGGCCAGACGCGCTTGCTGACCCCGAACGTGGGGGGTGTGCGCATCCTGCTGCAGGGCGGTGAGGTGTTCGAGGGAGACCTCTACGCCGTCGGCGAGAAGAGGGTCTGGATCGAGACGGGCCTGGGGCGCATGGCCCTGCTCGAGTGGCAGATCGACCGTATCGACCACGTCGTCTCGGGCGACGGCCCCGTGGCCGCGGACCCGGACCTGGCCGGCCTGAAGAGCGTCCGCGTGCGGACCGCCGGGGGCGTCTTCTACGGCAAGCTGCTCTCCCGGGAGGGGGACGACGTGACCCTGATGACCCCCTCGGGGGCCCGGGTGACCCTGGAAGGGGCCGAGGTCGAGGTGGCCGGGCGCTCCACCACGCGCCTGATCGACGCCAGCGGGGCCCTCGAGGAGGAGCCCGCGAAGTCCGCCGGCGGCGGCCAGTAGGCCCCTCCGTGCACGGGTAGGCCGCGGCGGCCCCGGGACGTCCCTGTAGCCGCCCCCGCCGAACGGGGTACAACAGGGGACCGCCCCCAGGCCCCGACGCCCCGTCCGTCCCATGCCGCGCTCCCTCCGCTCGACGCTCCCTCTGCTCCTCGCCGCGCCGCTCCTCGCCGCCTTCGCGGCACCGGCCGCAGCTCCCGCACCGCGGGCCGCCGTGGCCGCCCCGGCGGACGACGAGATCATCAAGGAGTTCAAGAAGTACTTCCGCAAGTTCAAGGACCGCGCCACCCGGGTCGAGGCGATCTACTCCCTCGAGGGCACGGAGACCCCCGGGGTGGTCAAGGTCCTGACCCCGATCCTGGCGGACGAGGACAAGGAGGTGGTCGACGCCTGCGTCAAGGTCCTGGCGGGCTTCGAGGCCCGCTCCCCGATCGAGGCCGTCTTCTCGACCCTGGCGGACGAGAAGAAGGAGCCCCTGCGCCTGGGCCTGCTGCGCGCCATCGCGGAGGGAGGCTACAAGGCCGAGAGCGAGGCCCTGACCGAGTGCCTGGAGGACAGGTCCTGGCTCGTGCGCTACCGGGCCGTGCAGGCCCTCGAGGCGCGCCAGGAGAAGAGCGCCATCCCGACCATCGTCGAGCTGACGAAGGACAAGGAGATGGCCGTGCGCTGCGCCTCCATCGACGCCCTGGCGAGCATGCGCGAGCCCCAGGTGGTCGACATCGCCATCGCCGCGCTGAACGACGAGGTCTGGCAGGTGCGCTCGAGCGCCGCCGCTGCCCTCTACCAGGTGCGCGCCAGGCGCTCCATCGAGCCCCTGATCGCGCGCATGGAGGTCGAGGAGGGGCGCCTGCTCGAGGAGTACGCCCGCAGCCTGGAGGAGATCACGGCCAAGATGTTCGGCATGCGCACCGAGATGTGGCGCCAGTGGTGGACGGGGATC
Source organism: uncultured Planctomycetaceae bacterium (assembly GCA_964591315.1). GTDB lineage: Bacteria > Planctomycetota > UBA1135 > UBA1135 > JABACD01. Next base: position 12,067 of record CAZQAT010000025.1, on the reverse strand, counting down.
AAGGACCGCTTCGAGATCCCCACCGACGAGCAGCTGGCCAAGGCCAAGGCCAAGAAGGCCGAGAACCAGGCCCGCTACAACCCGCCGGGGAGCACCACCTACCACGGCATCGACACCCCCAGCCGCTCGATCCTGTTCATCATCGACGTCTCCGGCTCGATGGAGAACCACGTAATCGAGAAGGAGCGCTTCGAGGACGGCGACTACCCCTCGATGTCTCGCATCGACATCGTCAAGACCGAGCTCTCGCGCACGGTCGAGGGCCTCGAGTCGTACGTGAAGTTCAACATCCTGTCCTTCGCCACGGACGTGAAGAGCTGGAAGAAGAAGCTCGTGGCCTGCAACGTGCTCAACCGCAAGAGCGCCATGGACTGGTCGCGCAAGCTCGAGGCCATCGGCGGCAACTCGAAGGAGGGCCTGGCGCGGGCCGGCCTGACGGGCTCGGCCAACCTCGAGGCGGGCAAGACGAACACCTTCGGGGTCCTGATGAAGGCCCTCGGGGTGGCCGGGCGCGGTACCCGGGACAAGGCCTACGACGTGGCCGTGGACACGATCTTCTTCCTCTCCGACGGGCGCCCGACAGCCGGTGAGCTGGTGGACCCGGACGACATCCTGGCCGAGGTGCGGAGCGCCAACGAGCTGCGCAAGGTGGTCATCCACACCATCGCCATCGGTGAGTTCCAGAAGGACTTCATGCGCACCCTGGCTGGCCAGAACGGGGGGGTGTTCGTGGACCTGGGACGCTAGCCCGGCCTATTCATGAGCCTTCAACGCATTAGCACCCAACCGGCAGCCTCTCCGCCCCTGGCGGCACTTTGGGTGTCGCCCGATCCTCGACGACCTCACCAGGTCGCCTCCGGTTCGTCCGACACCCAAAGTACCGCCAGGAACGCAGTTGGGTCCCAATGCGTCAAAGCCTCATGAATAGGCCGGGCTAGGTCCCGGGACCGGCGTCTCCGGATTGTCCCGATTGGAAGGGGGCCCCGCTTGACGGCCCCCGGGCCCGGTCCTATCGTCTTCCCCCTCTCCCGCCGTCGGGGCGTGGCTCAGCTTGGTAGAGCGCTGCCTTCGGGAGGCAGAGGTCGAAGGTTCAAATCCTTTCGCCCCGACCACCTTGCGGGCCTCCGGACCGCCCTCAGGGGCCCGGGAGAGCCCTCCCCAGGTCTTCCCGGGGACCGACCTTGAAACCCGAGGGTCAGGGAGCCGATAAAATGAGGGCCAGATGGGGACTGCCCCATTGCCCGGTGGTCTCTGTCCTGTAGGCTGGAGACAGCTCGAGGACGAGTCCGGGCGGGTCACCGCCCGGCACCACGAGCCAGGGTTCGAGAGGCCGCTCGCCTCCCCGCGACAGATGTCCCGTGAGGGCTGTCCCTCGAGGACACCCCGACCGCAGGACGGACGCAGGGCCTCGGCCTCGAACCCACCGGCAGGACTCCGGCGACCGCATTCGTGGCCGTTCAGGACCTGATCATAGCCCCGCGGGGGCCTCGGAAGCGTGCTCTCGGGCACGGCTCCAGCCCCGACCGACCGCGACCGCTGGGCGCCCTTCCCAGGCCTCGTGCCGGGGGCGGACGCCGCACTCCTATCCGTCCAACGGACCTTCCAAGGATCATCCGCTTGGCCCCCAAGAACGACAGCAGCACGACCACCGACAAGGTCCCCTTCGGCGCCATGGCGTCCCCCTCGGGGTCCGGTTCGGGAGCGCCCTCCTCCGAGTCCAAGGGCTCGGAGGCCCCCTCGAGCGCCGGCGGGAGCACGAACTCCTCCGGCGGCGACGAGGGCAACAAGAAGGACTACCGCAAGGCCGAGAACAAGCGCGGCAACGCCCGCCGCGGCGGGCGTCGGCGTCGGAAGCGCAAGGACGAGGGTGGCGCGTCCTCCGGCGCGGCTGGCGGCGCGCAGACCGCCACCCAGGGCCAGCCCGACTCTGGCTCCGGCGAGGGCGGCGGCACCCGCCGCGGTCGCCGGCGTCGCGGCCGTGGCCGTAACAAGGGAGAGCGGCGCGAGGGCGAGGTCCGCGAGGACTCGCCGAAGAAGGTCGGCGCCGGTCTGTTCGTCTCCGAGAAGGGCGGCTTCGGCACCCTGCGTAACCCGGACAAGCAGTTCCTGCCCACCAAGCAGGACATCTTCGTGCCCCAGCGTCTGATCCAGCGCTTCAAGCTGCGCGACGGCTCGATGATCGAGGGCCCGATCGGCAAGGGCAAGAAGTACAAGTTCCAGCTCGAGGGCGTCACCAAGGTCGACGGCAAGGATCCGAAGGCCTGGTCGCAGCTGCGCGCCTTCAAGAGCCTCACAACGATCGACCCGGACTTCCACTACGCCGTCGGCGACATCACCGACGACGTGTCCATGCGCATCCTGGACCTGATCGCACCTATCGGGCGCGGCCAGCGGGGCCTGATCGTCGCCCAGCCGCGCACGGGCAAGACGACCCTGATGCGCCAGTTCGCCAAGGGCATCGAGCTCGGCTACCCGGACGTCCACCTGATGGTGCTGCTGGTCGACGAGCGCCCCGAGGAGGCCACCGAGTGGGTTCGCTCCACGCAGGGCCAGGTCTTCGTCTCCACCAGTGACGAGACACCGAAGAACCACGTCAAGCTCGCGGAGGCGGTCTGGAAGCGCTGTCAGCGCCTGGTGGAGATGGGGGAGGACGTGGTCCTCATCCTCGACTCGATCACGCGCCTGGCCCGGGCCTACAACAATCTGGGCGGGGGCACCGGACGTACGATGAGCGGCGGCCTCGACTCGCGGGCGATGGAGCGCCCGCGGCAGATCTTCGGCAGTGCTCGGAACACGGAGAGTGCGGGCAGCCTGACCATCCTGGGCACGGCGCTGGTGGACACCGGCAGCCGCATGGACCAGCTCATCTTCGAGGAGTTCAAGGGCACCGGGAACATGGAGCTCGTCCTCAACCGCAAGCTCGCGGACCGACGGATCTTCCCCGCCATCGACATCGAGAAGTCGGGCACCCGCAAGGAGGAGAAGATCGTCACCAGCCGCCGGCTCAAGCGCATCAACACGCTGCGCCGGGTGCTCCTGCGCATGAACTTCATCGAGGCCATGGAGCTCCTGAGCGACAAGTTGATGGACGTCGAGAAGACCGAGGACTTCTTGCAGCGCTTCGATGTCGACCCCGAGGCCTGACGGGGCTGCGGAGCGTACAGCCGACCCCAGACCTCCGTCCCGCAGCCGCCGCTGGCGCGTGGCAGGAGGGTTGCTCCTGCTCGTGGTCCTGGCCCTCGGGCTGAGGGCCCGGGCCGTCGAGCACGGCATGCCGCGCAACTACGTGCCGGACACGCACATGGTGCGCTCGGCCCTGGGCATGGCCCAGGACAAGGACCCGGCGCCGCCGGTGGGCAAGTACTCGACCTACCCGAACCTGGTCCCCTACGCGCTCCTGCCGCTGTACGCGGGCCACTTCGCGCTGGGGCTCTCGAGCGAGCGCTGGGCCAACACCCAGTCCTACGGACACCACATCCTCGAGCACCCCGATGAGGTGCACCGCATCGCCCGCTGGCTGACGGTGGTGCTCGGCTCCCTGACCATCCTGGCGATCTTCTTCGCCGCCCGCGCCATGGGCCTGCGCGAGGGGGCCTGGATGGCTGCCTTCCTGGTGGCGACGGGCCTGATGCACATGCACTTCTCGGTCCAGGAGCGGCCCTGGATCGCGATGGTGGCCTTCACCGCCCTGGCCACCTGGCCCGCCGCCCTGCACGCGGTCGGAGGTCGCAAGCGGTACCTGCTCCTCTCGGGCGCCGCCGCGGCCCTGGCCGCCTCCTGCCACCAGTCGGGCTTGCTGTCCCTGGCGATCCCCGGGCTGGCCTGGGCCTTCTCGCCCCTGAGCTGGAGCAGTGAGCTGATCAAGCGCCTGCGCTGGGGGACCATGTGCGTGCTCCTCTTCCTCGGCATCACCCTGGTGCTCGGCTACCCGTCCTACCTGGTGCATGGGATGCCGACCGCCGATCAGACCATCGGCGCGGACACGGCCGACGCCTCCGTCGGAGGGCAGTCGATCAACTTCGGTCGGCGCTGGGAGAGCTTCCCGCGGCTGGCCCTGGCGCTCTTCGGCTACGAGCCGGTGATCCTGCTGCTGGGGTTGGCGGGGCTGGTGCCCTTCCTGCGCAGGAGGGCGGCCCTGCCGGCGGGGATCTACGCCCTGGGCTGGGGGGCCTTCTTCATGACCCACTCCAGCGACCACGTGCGCTACCTCCTGCCTCTGGCGGTGCTGCTGGCCCTGCCGGCGGGACTGTGCGCCGAGACCCTCTGGCGCCGGGGTCCGGCGGCGCGCATCGTCCTGGGCCTCCTGGCCCTCGTGCCCCTGGTGCAGACCTGGCGCCTGGGCACGCTGCTCTCCAGGGACGACACCCGGGTCGAGGGGGAGGCGCTCCTGGCGGAGATGCCGCCTGGGGCCTTCGTGGCCATCGACCGCTACGGCCCGCTCACCGATCAGAACGAGACGAGCCTGGAGCTGCTCGCCTCCCTGCGCGACATGACCGGCTCGAGTCTCTACACCCGCGAGGCGCGGCGCTACCAGGCTCTGCGTTTGGGCCTGGGAGTCGAGCCGGGTCATCGGGTGTTCTACGTCCACGACCTCTTCGAGATGGACGAGCGCGCGTCCACCGTGCGCCTACGGGTGGGCCTCGAGGACCTGGGGGAGACCCCGGGGCAGGCCCTGAGGCGTCTGGGGCTGACGCACCTCTTGCTGGTGAATCGCCTGCGGTCGGGGTCCGAGGAGAACCTGCTCGCACCTCTGGTGGCGGGCCGGGAGCCGCAGCGCGTGATCGACCCCGCGGCTGGCGGGGGGGTGGAGGTGCGCCTGCCCATGGAACTCGAGTTCCCCCTGACCTCCCTCTGGCGCCTCGAGCGCCCCGGTCCCTGGATGGGGTTGTACGAGCTGCCCTGACGAGGGTCGCGCCTCACAGGTCGCGACCGACATCGGATGGCCCTCGGCTGTGAAAGGGAGGTGTGGTTCCCCTAGGATGGGGGCTCGATGTAGCCCGACCCGGCCCCGTAGTTGGGGTGGGCGGAATGAAACGAATTCAAGACGCTCTACTCCCCATGGGCAACGCCGCCTCCCCCGTCAAGTATCCGGGAATCCGCATCACCACCAACGGCAATCAGATCGTCGCCTACCACACGGAGGGGCGTCTGGCCGACGGCGGCGTCTTCTACCCGATCACCCCCTCGACCGAGATGGGGGAGAACTTCCAGCTCTCCTACGCCGAGGGCAACCTGACCGTCTTCGGAGACTCCAAGATCGCCATCGAGACCGAGGGCGAGCACTCGGCCCAGGGGGGCGCCATCGCCCTCTCCCTGACCGGCAAGCGAGTGGTGAACTTCACCTCGGGCCAGGGCCTGGTCTACGGCCTCGAGCAGTACTACCACGCGCCGGGCAAGCTCTCGACGATGGTGCTCGAGGTGGCGGCGCGGGCCCTCACCAAGCACGCCCTGAACGTGCACTGCGGTCACGACGACGTCTACGCCGCCCTGGATACGGGCTGGACGGTCCTGTTCGCCAAGGACTCCCAGCAGGCCGCGGACCAGGCGCTGATCCTGCGTCGCACCAACGAGCTGGCCCTGAACCCGGGTATCAACGTCCAGGACGGCTTCCTGACCTCGCACCTCGAGCGCACCTTCTACAAGCACGAGGCCGAGCTGATCCGCGAGTACCTGGGGCGTGCGGACGATGAGATCGAGTGCCCGACCGAGGCGCAGCGCACCCTCTTCGGGCCGACCCGGCGGCGGGTGCCGAAGATGATGGACCTGGAGAATCCGATGCTCCTCGGTCCGGTGCAGAACCAGGAGCACTACATGAACGGCGTGGTGGCGCGCCGCAACAACTTCAACGAGCCGATCCTCGAGATGCTGCTCGAGTCCTACCGGATCTTCGGCGAGCTGACCGGGCGGTACTACGGGCTCCTGAGCGAGTACCAGTGCGAGGACGCGGAGACGGTCTTCCTGTCCATGGGGTCGGCGGCGGAGAACATCGAGGCCGCCGTGGACCACATGCGCGCCACCCGTGGGGCGAAGGTGGGCTCGATCCACCTGAACGTCCTGCGGCCCTTCCCCGAGGCGGCCCTGGCGGAGGCTCTGCGGGGCAAGAAGAACGTGATCATCCTCGAGCGCACGGACGAGGGCATGGCCGGCGCCCTGCCCCTGGCGCGGGAGACCTGCGTGGCCCTGGGCAAGGCGGTGGAGAACTCCAAGGAGCTCTGCCACGACCACATGCCGATGATCACCGCGGACGAGAAGCCGCGGGTCTTCAACGGCGCCTACGGCCTCGGCTCCCGGGACTTTCGGCCCGAGGGCATCCTCGGTGCCTACGAGTTCGTCGAGGGGCAGGCCACTCGCCAGGACGGCCGCGGGGCCGCGGACGGCGAGAGCTACTTCTGCCTGGGCATCGACCACCCCTACGCCGTCGAGTCCGCGGAGACGCCCTCGCTCCTGCCGGAGCACGCGATCGCCGTGCGCCTGCACTCGATCGGGGGCTGGGGCATGATCACCACCGGCAAGAACCTGGGCGAGATCGTCGGCGCCTTCGGGGACGACCTGGCGGTGCGCAAGGACGAGCACGACGACTTCGGCCGTCTCAAGGAGCAGATCCACGTCAGCGCCAACCCGAAGTACGGCTCGGAGAAGAAGGGCGCCCCGACCTCCTACTTCCTGGTGGTGGCCCCCGACCGGGTGCGGGTCAACTGCGACCTGCGCCACGTGAACGTGGTCCTGTGCTGCGACCCGCGGGCCTTCACCCACTCGAACCCCCTCGAGGGCCTGGCCCCCGGCGGGACCTTCGTGTGGGAGTCGGAGGAGCCGCCGGAGCTCGCCTGGCAGCGGATTCCGCAGGAGCTGCGCCAGGAGATCCTCGACAAGGAGATCAAGCTCTACACCCTCCCGGGCTTCGACATCGCCCGCAAGGCGACCGACCGCGAGGACCTGCAGCTGCGCATGCAGGGCAACGCCTTCCTGGGGGCCTTCTTCGCCATCTCGCCCTTCCTGGAGGAGTTCGGCATCGAGCGCGAGCGCTTCCACGAGGTGGTGCGCGCCCAGTACCAGAAGAAGTTCGGTCGCTTCGGCGAGGCCGTGGTCGAGTCGAACATGACCGTCATGACCGAGGGCTTCGCCCGCGTCAGCCCCGTGCCCCACGGGCCGCTCGACGCGGAGGACAGCTCCTCCATGCGCCTGCCCCCGATGCTGCCCTGCGACGACTGCGGTCGCGGCGAGGAGTGCGAGCCCAGGCCCGAGCAGCCCGAGCGGGTGCCGGTGGCGCGTACGGAGACCTTCGACCGGGAGTTCCGCGCGGGCCTCGGCTACCACCAGCCGGCCTCGACCCTGTCGTCGGTGGGGGTGATGGCCGCCGCCACGGGCGCGACCCAGTCCAAGTACGTGGCCCGGCGCGAGACGCCCCTGTGGATCCCGGAGAACTGCACCCAGTGCATGGAGTGCATCGTCTCCTGCCCGGACACGGCCCTGCCCAACTCCGCCCAGGACGTGGGCACCCTCTTGCGCACGGCGGTCCAGGGCTACATCGATGACCAGGGCGGCCGCCAGGCCCTGCTCGGTGCCCTCGACGCGATCGAGACCCAGGTGCGCGAGCGCATGAAGGAGGTCGTGGCCGCCAAGGGCTCCGAGACCTTCGACAGCCTCGTGGCCGAGGCTCTCGCCAGCCGGACCGACCTCGACGCCGACACCCGCGCGGAGTTCCAGAGGGTCTTCGACGAGGTGCCCGTGGCCTTCCAGAAGGTGCCCCTGATCTTCGCCTCCCTCGAGAAGAAGAACGCCGGCGCCGGGGGCGTGTTCCAGATCATGGTCTCGGACCTGTGCAAGGGCTGCGGCGAGTGCGTCACCGAGTGCGGCGACAACGAGGCGCTGGTCATGAAGCCCGACACGGCGGAGCTCAACGCGGAGCACCAGACCGGTACGGCCTTCCTCGACCTCTTGCCCGACACGCCCCAGAAGTTCCTGGGCCGCTTCGACCCCGACAACCTGCACGACTCCCACCAGAACGTGCTGCGCAACCACCTGATGCAGCGCAGCAAGTACGAGGCCCTGGTCTCTGGCGACGGCGCCTGTGCGGGCTGCGGAGAGAAGTCCGTCCTGCGCGGTCTGGCGACGATGACCGAGGCCTACATGCGCCCGCTCTACCACGCCAAGGCCGAGCGCCTGCTCGGCAAGGCGGCCCGGGTTCGTGAGCACGGGGCGATGCGCCTCGAGCAGCTCGCCGGGCGCGCTCCGGCGGAGTACGCCCTCTTCCAGCGCGCCGTGCGTCACCTCTTGATGGGGCAGGGGGGCGAGGACGCCGCGGACACGGACACGCGCCTGGCAGCCGCCGGGGAGGTCTCCGACGTGGAGCTGGTCGAGGCCCTCTCGGCCGTGATGACCCACGACGCCTTCGTCCACCGGGACCTGCAGACCGTCGACGGTCGCCTGGCCAACGGCATGAGCGTGATGGCCATGGGGACCCACACCGGCTGCAGTACGGTCTTCGGCTCGACGCCGCCGTCCAACCCCCACCCCTACCCCTGGATGAACTCGCTCTTCCAGGACGGCACGACCATCTCGTGGTTGTTCGGTGAGTCCTTCATCATGGACCACGCCCGCCGCTCGGTGATTCCCGAGCGCCTGGTGGATGCCCTCCTGGACCGTGAGTCGGAGGTCATCACCGAGGCGGAGTACTACACCTTCAGCCACATGTCCGACACGGCCATGACCGACCAGGAGGTGAGCGAGCTGCCCAAGGTCTGGGCCATCGGCGGTGACGGAGGCATGGGGGACATCGGCTACCAGAACGTGTCGAAGGTCGTGCTCCAGAACCGGCCCAACGTGAAGGTGCTGATGCTGGACACCCAGGTCTACTCCAATACGGGTGGCCAGAACTCGGACTCCACGCCCATGCCCGGCGGCGGCGACATGAACTCCTTCGGGGCCTTCAGCCAGGGCAAGCTGACCGAGAAGAAAAACGTCTCCGAGTCCTTCCTCGGCGGCCACGGCTCGCCCTTCGTGGCGCAGGTGTCCCTCGCCAACGCGCCGAAGTTCTTCAAGGCCCTGCTCGACGGCATCGCGTACCGCGGCACGGCCTTCTACCAGTGCTTCACCACCTGCCAGCCGGAGCACGGCGTGGCTGACGACCAGTCGACCAAGCAGGCGAGTCGGGTGCGGGACTCGCGCTCGATGCCCGAGTACGTCTGCGATCCCTCGCTAGGGGAGACCTACGGGGAGATGTTCGACCTGAAGGGCAACCCGAGTCCCTCGCGGGACTGGGCCGAGGTCAAGGTGCCCGGCACCAAGGAGAAGCGCCGCTACACCACCGCCCACTGGGCGGCCACCGAGGCCCGCTTCCGCCGCCACCTCAAGCCCGCCAAGGGCGACGGCCCCTGGATGGTCCTGGACGACATGCTGGCCTGCATCACCCAGGACGACTCCGTCCACCGGCGCTTCCTGGACCCGGGCCATCGCTCCTACATCCCCGACTTCGGCGTGACCATCGAGGTGCCGGACGGGAAGGGAGGCTTCCGGGTCCTGGCGCTCTCGCGGCAGCTCGTGCTCTTCTGCGTCGAGCGCCGCAAGGCCTGGCGCGTGCTGCAGAGCCGCGCGGCGGTGGAGAACCCGGACTACCGCGCGCAGCGGGCCGTCCTGGCCCGGGTCGACGCCGGCGAGCTGGACGTCGCGGAGCTGCGCCAGCGCGGCCACGAGCTGATCCAGGAAGAGCTGGCCAGGCTCGGCTAGGGCAGTCCGGAGCAGCAGAGCACAAGACTTCCGCAAAATGCCCCACCCTCCCTGGGCCCGGCGGGCCCAGGGGGTAGCTTGGGTCACGAGCCCCGGCTCCGAGCCCGTCCCACACGAACCCCCTGATGTCATGAAGGCGACGACCGTTCTGTTCTCCGCGCTGCTCCTGGGCGGTGCGGCGGTCACCACCCAGGCCTCCCACCTCTCCGCGGCCCTCATCGGCCCCGTGAACCTGGGCGCGGCGGGGATCGGCGACTTCGATTCCCTGACTGAGGCCTACGAGACCTCCCTCGAGGAGTGGCGCACGAAGCTGCGCGAGGCCAAGGGCCTCAAGGAGCGCAAGAAGGTGCGCAAGAGCCACCCGGCGATCCTGATGTGGCCGAGCTTCGAGACCCTGGCCGAGCAGGGCGAGGGCCGCGCGCTCCTGTGGATGATCCAGCACGTGAAGGACAAGGGCGTCAAGCGCAAGCAGCGCGGGCCGGTCCTGGAGCCCCTCTACGACCGCCTGGCCGCCCAGCACGCCGACGCGGAGTGGCTCGGGGAGGTCTTCGAGCAGCTCGAGAAGGACGCGCGTCTGTTGAGCGACGGCTACCAGCTTCGTTACTGCGACGCTGTGCTGGCCAAGGCCAAGACCGACGAGAACCAGGCCGCGGCCCTCTTCCACGCCTCGGGGGTGCTGCAGGCCTCGGACTCCGAGGAGGACCAGAAACGCGCGGCCGAGATGCGCGCCCGGATCGAGAGCAAGTACGCCGAGACGAGCTGGGCCGAGCTCCTTCGGAGCATCAAGGAGCGCGAGCAGTCCCAGGTGGGCGGCACCGCGCCGGACTTCGAGGGCCGCACGATCGACGGTTTCGAGTTCAAGCTGAGCGACTACCGCGGCAAGGTGGTCCTCTTGGACTTCTACGGCTTCTGGTGAAGCCCCTGCCGCGCAGGGATGCCCCACCTGCAGGAGCTCGTGAAGCTCCACAAGGACGACCCCTTCGTCTTGATCGGCGTGAACACCGGTGACGGTGAGGAGGCCTACCGCGAGGGCCTCGAGAAGTTCGGCGTCACCTGGCTCAGCGCCTACCAGGGCGACAGCACGCCGATCGCCGACAAGTACGCCGTGGCGGGTTACCCGACGTACCTCGTCATCGACGCCGAGGGCAAGGTCGTGCACCGCGGTCACTCCGGGAATGCCTGTGACCCGGTGATCGCCGACCTGCTCGAGAAGATGAAGAAGAAGGGCGCCGAGTAGGCGACCCGCGATGCCCCGCCCCGGGCTGACGACGATCCTGCTCTGCGCACTGGCTCTCGCGGTCGGTGCGCAGAGCCTTTCTGAACAGGGTGTCCGGGAGCGGCCGCGCGTCCCGCATGACAGCCTGCCGCGGCCTCTCTCCGCCGAGGCGCCCCTGGGTGCCGAGGAGCTGGGGCAGGGGCTGGGCGCCTCGCCCGCCCGCGTGGCCCTCGGGCGGCGGCTCTTCTTCGACCCGGTCCTCTCGGCGAAGCGCGACTTCGCCTGCGCCTCCTGCCACCGGCCGGAGCTGGGACTGGCGGACGACGTCGCCCTCTCGATCGGGCACGACGGCGCGCGCACGAAGCGCAACGCCCCGAGCCTGTGGAACAAGGGGCTCTCGACGGACGTGATGTGGGACGGCAGCGCGGCGACCCTCGAGGCCCAGGCCCTGCTGCCGATCGACGACCCCGACGAGCTGGGGCTCGGGGTCGGGGCGGCCCTCGAGCGCCTGGCCGCCGACGAGGCCTACGCCGCGGAGTTCCAGGCCGCCTTCGAGGGCCCGCCCACCCGCGCACGGCTGGGCCAGGCCCTGGCCGACTTCCTGCGCGCCCTGATGGTGGCGGACTCGCCGGTCGACCGCTTCCGCGCCGGGGACTTCAGCGCCCTGGACGAGGCCGAGCGCGCGGGCCTCTGGCTCTACGAGGGCCGCGGCGGCTGCTGGCGCTGCCACAACGGTCCGAACTTCAGCGACGAGGACTTCCACAACACGGGCGTCGGCGCCGTCGACGGGCGCACCGAGGCCGGCCGCGAGGAGGTGACCGGCGACGCCGCCGACCGCGGCAGGTTTCGCACGCCGGGCCTGCGCCTCCTGACCCAGACCGCGCCCTACATGCACGACGGCAGCCTCGCCACCCTCGAGGAGGTGGTCGAGTTCTACCGCGAGGGCGGCCGCCCCAACGCCGACCTCTCCGAGCACATGAAGCCCCTCGAGCTCACGGACGAGGACGTGGCGCACCTGGTGGCCTTCCTGGAGGCCCTGTCGCGCTGAAGGCCTTCAGCTCGCGAACTCACCGCGCAGGTAGTACAGCAGCGGCAGCGCCGTGAAGGCGTCCGCGAGCCGCCCGGCGT
>CAZQAT010000024.1:0-46572 GCA_964591315.1 uncultured Planctomycetaceae bacterium | reverse complement strand
CCCAGTGGGTGCCGCCGTGGGGGTAGCGGTACTGGCCGACCATCACGATCGAGCCGTCTGCGCGCACGGGTACGACGGTCACCGCGTTCGAGATCTCGAACACGTGGTACTCCTGCAGGTCGCCGTTCGGCAGCACCACCTCGTCCCGCCGCAGGCCGCACCAGGCGGAGTCGTAGATCTGCTCCGAGCGCGCCGTCTCGAAGGGCGGGAAGGGGGGCGGGTCGGCGGGGACGTCGGCGCTCATCGCGGGCGGGCCTGGGCCAGGGTGGAGTCGTAGAGGTCGCGGTAGCTGGAGAGCATGGACTCGAAGGAGTAGCGCTCCGCGGCGCGCCGGCGGTTGGCGGCACCGAGCCGGTCGCGGCGGGCGGGATCGTCGATCAAGGTCTGCATCGCGCGCTCGAGGGCCTGGTAGGGCTCGGGACTCGTGGGAACTACCAGGTCCTCGTGGCCCTCGGCGAGCATGACCCCCACGTCGCCCACGTCCGTGGAGACGACGGGCAGGGAGCTGGCCATGGCCTCGAGCAGGGCCACGGGCATCTGCTCGCTGTCCGAGGAGATCGCGAAGACGTCCATCAGGCGGTACCAGGGGGGCGTATCGGGGCGGTGGCCGACCAGGCGCACCCGCGAGCTGACACCCGCCTCCTCCGCGGCCCGCTCGACCGCCGCGCGCTCCTCGCCCTCGCCGAGCATCACCAGGACCGGCGCCGGCTCGTGCTCGAGGCGCGCGAAGGCCCGCACCAGGCGCACGGGGTTCTTGACCGGCCGCAGGTGTCCGACGAAGCCGACCACCGGCGCGCCCTCGGGGATCTCGAGCTCGCGCCGCAGCTCCGGGTTCCCGTCCCGGACCGCGAAGGCGCCGAGGTCGATGCCGTTGGGGAAGAGGGCGACCTGCTCCTCCGCCAGCCTCCAGCGCTCCAGGGCGATGCCGCCCAGGACGTTGGAGGGAACCACGACTCGCGCAACGCCCGGCAGCAGCCACTTGCGGGCCCAGATGCGGCGGCCCTTGAAGGCCTGGGCCTCGTCGGCGTTGAAGCCGTCCTCGTGGTGCAGGTGCCGGTCTCCGCGCCCCAGGGTGCGCGAGGCGATCACGCTGTCGAAGGCGCCCCAGTTGTAGGAGAGGACCAGGTCGGGCTCCTCGGCCCGGATCAGGGCCCGCAGCTTGCGCACGGTCCTCGGCGTGCCCGCTCGCGGCAGGCTGGGCAAGACGCGCGCGTCCACGCCGGGCTCGAGCTCGGCCGCCGCGTCCGTGCGCCCGTCGATGGCCAGGATCGAGTGGCGGTAGCGGTCCCCGAAGGCGTTGATCATGCGCACCGTGCGCATCTCGGGCCCGGCGGGCACGAAGGTCGAGAAGACGTGCAGGAGGTGGGGGGGGCCCGCGACGTCGTTCACGCTAGTCGTTGTCTCTGGTGTTGGTGCGCGGGCCGTAGATGCGCACCGCTGCGTCGAGGAAGGCCTCGCGCTCCTCGAGGGGCTCCCAGCCCAGGACACCCCGCGCCAGGTCGCACTCGAAGACCGTGAACAGGCCCCGGGCTCGCAGGTCCCGGTAGGAGGGGAACTCGAGCCCCGGCCGGCCGCCGACCAGCTTCACCAGCCACTTGCCGATCTCCATGGTCTGGCTGAGCCCCAGGCCGCGGGGGTGGAAGTGCAGGTCGCGGCCGGTCACGCGCCGCAGCTCCTCGACCACCTCCCGGGCGCACAGGGGGACCTTCGCGCAGAGGTTGAGCGCCTTGCCGTCGAGCTCCTTGCCCGCGTGCAGGGCCGCGCGCACGACGGCCTCGGCCACGTCCTCGACCCACACCAGCGGCAGGGGGTGCTCACCGAGGCCCCAGCCCACGCAGTGGTTGTCCCGGGCCCACAGGCCGTAGCCGGAGTGCTGCATGGGCGTGCCCTCGCCGACCACGACGCCGGGGCGCAGCACCACCAGCTCGAGCTTCGAGGCGCTGCAGTGCTGGAAGAGAGCCCGCTCCGTGGCCGCCTTGCCGCGCGCGTAGACCGAGCGCACCTCGGGCTGGGGGTCGGTCAGGGGCGAGTCCTTGAGGGCCGCGCCGCCCTCGTCGCCGGTGTACAGGGACGCGACGGACGAGATGTAGACCAGGCGCCCCACGCCCGCCCGCTCGCAGGCTCGGGCGACCTCGAGGGAGCCCCCGACCATGGTGCGCTGGACCTCGTCCCAGGTGTCGCCGCCGCCGGTGGCCAGGTGCACGACCGCCGCGGCGCCCTCGAACAGGCCGGCCATCTCGGCCGCGTTCTCGAGGCTGCCGCGCACGAGGCGCACCTTGCCGGCGCGCGCTCCTTCCTCGACGGCGGTGGGCAGGCTGTGGGTGCGGCGCACGACGCAGGTCAGCGGGCGCTCCGCGGCGAGCAGGCGCTCGACCACGCGCTTGCCGATGAAGCCGGTGCCGCCCAGCACGACCACCTCGCCGGGGCGCGGCGGCTCCGTCGACAGCTCGAGGCGCGGGGCCTGGGCGTCCTCGGCCACACCCGACACGGCGTCGCACCACTCGAGCACCTCGCTGGCCTCGCGCCCGCTGACCGGCAGGGCGGCGCCGGCCCGCAGGGCCTCGTGGAAGGCCCGCAGGGACTGGCGCATGCCCACGAAGAAGGCGTCCTGGCGCTCGGCGATGCCCAGGGTCGCGAGGAGGTACTGCTTGAGCACCCGCCGCGCGTCCCGGCGCAGCTGCCCGCCGCGCCGCCAGCCGGCCAGGAAGGAGTTCCAGAACCAGAGCCAGGGGCCCTTGCGCTCCTGGGCCAGGGTGTCGTGGGTGAAGTCCGCCTCGAGGCAGCCGTCGCTGCCGAGGACCGTGATCGCGTTGCGGGTGAAGCCCTGGCCGAAGGCCAGGTAGACCTCGGCCGTGCCGCGCTCGCCGCGGGCGGAGACCAGCCAGCGGTCGTTGAAGGTCTGCCCCGGCAGGAGCTCGCGGGTCCCGAGGATGCGCGTCTCGCAGGACTCGAGCCTGCCGATCAGCCGGTGCAGCTGGCTCAGGGGGTGGGGGCCCTGCTCGAAGACGATGTTGCGCGGGGAGCGGAACATCCAGTGGGAGTACTGCTCCGCGTCGAGCTGCATGAGGGGCACGCTCCAGGTGATCTGCACGTGCTCCAAGGCGCCGATCTCGCCCGCCTCGAGCCTGTCCACCAGGCGCGTGAAGGCCGGCTGGAAGAGGTGGTTGTGGTTGACCCCGAGCCGCCGGCCGCGCTCCTCGGCCAGCTCGCACAGCTCCCGGGCGTCCGCGGCCGAGAGGGCCAGGGGCTTCTCCACGTAGACGTCGAGGCCGAGCTCCAGCAGCTCGCGGGTCAGGGCCAGGTGCAGGTCCGGGGGCGCCAGCAGGTGGGCGACGTCCACCTCCCGCTCCGCCAGCTCGGCGACGGCGCTCAGGGCCTCGGGCACGCCCCACCTGTCCGCCAGGCCCCGGGCCCGCTCCAGGGCCGGGTCGACCACGGCCACGACCTCGACGCCCTCCGTGGCGGAAAGGATTTCCAGGTGGAAGTCGGCGATGTAGCCCGCGCCCACCAGGGCCACCCGGGTCGGTCCGCCTGCCCGGAGGCCTCGCGCTGCGCTCTGGGGGGGGCTGGAGGGCGAATCCACGTCGTCTTCGGTCGGTCTGGAGGTCGCGGAGGGGGGGACGGGCGGTTCGACGGTCTCGGGCGTCATGGGCGGCATCCTAGCGCCGGGAAGGGCTCCATACCCGCCCATCGGGCATTTGAGGGGAGACCTGCAGGCCGAGGATCGAAACTCCCGCGAAGTTTCCGGGAGGAGAACTCAGGTGTCAGGGCATCGCGGCCGACAAGGAGGTCATCTCCTCCTTCTTGGGGCCCATCTCGACGCTTCGGCGGCGGGGTTGGCCCCTCTTTTTTTGCCCTGGGCTCCTTTCCGAGGCGAAGTGCTGCGGAAGGGCCCCCAGGCCATGGAAGGCCGGCTCGAGGCTCGATAAGATCGGCCCTTTCCACCCCGGCCGACGAGGTCTCCCGCGAGGGTCCCCCGGCGGCGTCCCCTGAGGAGATACCGCTCCATGGAGCTCAAAGAAGGGCTGACGTTCGACGACGTCCTCCTGGTTCCGTGCCACTCCGACGTGCTGCCGTCGGACGTCGACCTGCGCAGTCGCGTCTCCCGCAACGTGCGCGTCAATCGCCCCCTGATCTCGGCCGCCATGGACACGGTGACCGAGTGGGAGCTGGCCGTGGCCCTCGCCCGCGAGGGCGGCCTGGGCGTGATCCACCGCAACCTGGGCCTCGAGGGTCAGATCGCCGAGGTGGACAAGGTGAAGCGCTCCGCCAACGGCGTGATCCTCGACCCGGTGACCCTCTCGCCTCGGGCGACCATCGGCGAGGCGCGCTCGATCATGGCGGCCCAGAACATCTCCGGCCTGCCGATCGTGGACCAGGAGAAGGTGGTCGGGATCCTGACCAGCCGCGACTGCCGCTTCGAGATGGAGGACGGGACGCCCGTGGGGGAGATCATGACCCACGAGAACCTCGTCACCGCGCCCCCCGGCACCTCCCTGGACGAGGCGCGCTCGCTCCTGTTCCGCCACAAGGTCGAGAAGCTGATCATCGTCGACGATCGGATGCGCCTGCAGGGCCTGATCACGATGAAGGACCTGAACATGCTGGCCCGCTTCCCGGACTCCGCCACGGACGAGCGCGGCCGGCTGCGAGTCGGGGCGGCCATCGGCGTGCGGGACTACGAGCGCGCCGAGGGCCTGGTGGATGCCGGCGTCGACGTGCTGGTGGTCGACACCGCCCACGGGCACAGCTCGAACGTGATCGAGACCGTGCGCGACCTCAAGCAGCGCCTGGACGTGGACGTGATCGCCGGCAACGTCGCCACCGGCCAGGCCGCCAGGGACCTGGCGGAGGCCGGCGTCGACGGCGTCAAGGTCGGCATCGGTCCGGGCTCGATCTGCACCACCCGCATCGTGGCCGGGATCGGCGTGCCCCAGCTGACCGCCGTCACGGACGTGGTCGAGGCCCTCGAGCCCTGGCCCGACGTGCCGGTCATCGCCGACGGGGGCGTGCGCTTCAGCGGCGACATCGTCAAGGCCCTGGCCGCCGGCGCCTCCTGCGTCATGCTCGGCAGCCTCTTCGCGGGCCTCGACGAGAGCCCGGGGGAGCAGATCCTCTACAAGGGCCGCTCCTTCAAGGCCGTGCGGGGCATGGGCTCGATCGGCGCCATGCAGCGGGGCTCGAAGGAGCGCTACCGCCAGGGCGACGTGTCCGAGACCGACAAGCTCGTGCCCGAGGGCATCGAGGGCATGGTGCCCTCCAAGGGGCCCCTCTCCAGCTTCGTGCACCAGCTCGTGGGCGGCGTGCGGGCCGGTATGGGCTACTGCGGTGCGGCCACCGTGCCGGACCTCTGGGAGCGCGCGGAGTTCATCCGCGTCACCTCCGCCGGCGTCAAGGAGGCCCACCCCCACGACGTGACGATCACCAAGGAAGCGCCCAACTACTTCCACCAAGAATGACCACCGATCCCCGTGGGGTGCTGATCGTCGATCTCGGCACCCAGTACACACAGCTCATCGCGCGCCGTGTGCGCGAGGCTGGCACCTGGTGCCAGATCACGATCCCCGAGAAGGCCCTCGAGACCGCCGCGGGCATGAACCTGGGCGGCCTGATCCTCTCCGGCGGGCCCTCTTCGGTCTACGACGACGACGCCCCGGTCGTCCCCCAGGGCCTGCTCGAGCTCGACGTCCCGGTGCTCGGAATCTGCTACGGCATGCAGTGGATGTGCCGCGGCCTGGGCGGCGAGGTGGTGCCCTTCGACAAGCGCGAGTACGGCCGCACCTCGATCCGCGTCCTGCGCTCGGAGGCCATGTTCGCCGAGATCGGCGGGCACACGGTGGTCTGGATGAGCCACGGGGACTCGGTCTCCAAGCTGCCCACGGGCTTCGAGGTCTACGCCGAGTCCGACGACTGTCCCTACGCCGCCGTGGCGGACCCCGCTCGCGGCTACTACGGCGTGCAGTTCCACCCGGAGGTCCACCACTCCGTGCGCGGCCGGGAGATGCTCGACAACTTCCTTGCGCGCATCTGTGAGTTCCCGGGGGACTGGAAGGCCGACTCCATCGTCGACCGCGAGGTGACGAAGGTGCGCGAGCAGGTCGGCGAAGAGGGCGAGATCGTGATGGGCCTCTCCGGCGGGGTCGACTCCTCCGTGGCGGCCGCCATCCTGCACCAGGCCATCGGCCACCGCCTGCACTGCATCTTCGTGGACAACGGCCTCCTGCGGAAGGGCGAGCGCGAGGCCGTGGAGCGTGAGTTCGCCGAGCACATGGGCATGGACCTGCGGGTCGTGGACGCCCGCGAGCGCTTCCTCTCCAAGCTGGCCGGGGTCACGGACCCCGAGCGCAAGCGCAAGATCATCGGCTACGAGTTCGTGGACGTCTTCCGCGAGCAGGCCAAGACCTTCACCCACGCCCGGTTCCTGGGCCAGGGCACCCTCTATCCGGACGTGATCGAGTCGGTCAACGTCCACGGGGGCAACACGGCGGTCATCAAGAGCCACCACAACGTGGGCGGGCTGCCGGAGGACCTGGACATGGATCTCGTCGAGCCCCTGCGGGAGCTCTTCAAGGACGAGGTGCGGGTGATCGGGCGCTACCTGGGCCTGGACGACGCCATCGTCCAGCGCCAGCCCTTCCCCGGCCCCGGCCTCGCGGTGCGCATCGTGGGGGAGATCACCCCCGAGAACGTGCGCCTGCTCCAGGAGGCGGACGCCATCTGCACCGCCGAGATCGAGGCGGCCGGAGCCGAGAAGGGGCTCTGGCAGTACTTCGCCGTGCTCCTGCCGGTCCAGTCCGTGGGGGTCATGGGGGACAAGCGCACCTACGAGAACGCCTGCGCCCTGCGGGTGGTGGAGTCCACCGACGGCATGACGGCCGACTGGGCCTACCTGCCCCAGGACCTCCTGCAGCGCATCTCCAGCCGCATCATCAACGAGGTGCGCGGCATCAACCGGGTCGTCCTGGACATCAGCTCCAAGCCGCCCTCCACCATCGAGTGGGAGTGAGCCCGCCGGACCGGGTCCGGAGGGCCTCTCCGGCCCCAAAATTCGCCCGATCGACCCGGAAATGGCCCCGCGGGCGCCGCGAATGGGCACTGGTGCCCACCGGGAGCCTGTGGATACCATGACGCGCGCGTGAGCCCCGACCTCCGCACCAGCCCTCACCACCCCCTGCCATACCGATGAACCTCACCAAGACCCTGCCCGCCGTCCTGCCGCTCGCCGCTCTGCCCCTGCTCGCCTTCGTGGGCCGGGCGGACAAGGTGACCTTCGAGCCCTCCGAGGGCGCCAGCACCTCCAAGGAGCTGAGCTTCTCCTCGACCTTCTATCTGGACGACATGCGCATCGCCATGGACGGCAACGAGCTGCCGGCCGAGATGATGGGCGGGGCCATGGACGAGGGTCTCCTGCTCGAGGCCACCATCGCCGTCACCGACGAGTACGTGGCCTCCCGCGAGGGCAAGGTGCTCAGCCTCCTGCGCAGCTTCGACGAGCTGACCCTCGAGGCGGGCGTCGAGAGCGAGGCCGAGATCGTCGACGAGTTCGCCGAGCTCGAGGACACGACCGTCTCCTTCCGCTGGGACGATGAGGAGGACGACTACGTCAAGGCCTTCCACGAGAGCGATGGAGACGAGGCTCTGCTGGAGAACCTGGACCCGGACATGGACTTCATGGTCCTGCTCCCCGACGGAGAGGTCTCCGAGGGCGATACGTGGGAGGCTTCCGGTGAGCGTCTGGGAGCCGTGTTCTTCCCCGGTGGAGTCCCCGCCAACCCGACCGCCGACGATGAGGAGGCCGAGGAGATGGCCGAGCTCTTCCAGGAGGAGATGGAGGCTCAGATGACCGAGGCCTTCAGCGAGTTCGCGCTCAACTGCACCTACGAGGGCACCCGCGACGAAGACGGCGTGACCGTCGGTGTGATCACCTTCGAGTTCGAGGGCGACACCAGCCTCGACCTCTCCGACATGATCCAGGAAGTGATCGACATGCAGGCCGGCGACGCCGGCGTCGAGGCGGACATCAGCGCCACCATCGGCTTCGAGTTCGAGGGCGAGGGCACCCTGCTCTGGAACCTCAGGGCCGGCCACGCCCACGGCTTCGACATGAGCGGTGACATCACCCTCAGCGCCGACGTGGAGGGCGACGTGGACGCCATGGGCGAGTCCCACTCGATGGAGATGTCCGCTGAGGTCTCCGGCGAGGCCAGCTGGGAGATGACCACCACGGGCGGCGACGACGAGTAGCCCGCCCCCTTCCCGGAGCGACTCCGGGAGCCCGAATCCGACGGAGGACCCGGCCAGCGCCGGGTCCTTCTCGTTCGTCAGGAGCCGATCAGCCGCAGCAGGATCTCGCGCACCTTCTGGGGGTTGGCCTTGCCCGCCGAGGCCTGCATCACGGCGCCCATCAGGGCTCCGATGGCCTTGTCCTTGCCCTCGCGCACCTGCTGGGCCGCCTCGGGCCTGGCGTCCAGGGCCTCTCGGCACCAGGCCTCGAGCTGGCCGTCGTCCTGGACCTGCTCCAGCCCGAGCTCCTTCACCAGCGCTCCGGCGGCCTTGCCGGTCTTCAGCATCTCCCGCAGCACCGTGCGGGCGCCCGAGGAGTTCAGGGTGCCCCCGCCCACCAGCTCGATCAGCTCCGCCAGGTCGAAGGGCTTGATCGGCAGCTCGTCGATGACCTCGGCCTCGACCTCGTCTCCGGCGAGGGCGCGCAGGATCTCGTTGGAGATCCAGTTGGCCGCCTCCTTGGGCTCCTTCGAGAGACGCGTCGTTGCCTCGAAGAAGTCCGCCACGTCCCGCGAGGCCGTCAGGACCCCGGCGTCGTAGGCGGAGAGGCCCAGCTGGGCCTGGTAGCGCTCGCGGCGGGCGGCCGGGAGCTCGGGCAGGTAGCCGCGCTGCTCCTCCACGAAGGCCTCGCTGGCGGTCACCGGGGGCAGGTCCGGGTCCGGGAAGTAGCGGTAGTCCGCCTCTCCCTCCTTCGTGCGCATGGTGCGCGTGGTGCCGCTGGTCACGTCGAACAGGCGCGTCTCCTGGGTCGGCTGGCGGTCGGGGTCGCCGGACTCCCAGGCCTCGATCTGGCGCGGTACCTCGTGCTCGATGGCGGCCACCACGTTGGAGATGGAGTTCAGGTTCTTGATCTCCACCTTCGTGCGCCAGTCCTCTCCCACGGGGTGGACCGAGATGTTGACGTCGCAGCGCATCTCGCCCTTCTCCATGTCCGCGTTCGAGGCGCCCACGTAGACCAGGATCTCGCGCAGGGCTGAGAGGTAGGCCCCGGCGTCCTCGGCGTTGTCCAGGTCCGCCTCGGTGACCGACTCGATCAGGGGGACCCCGGCCCGGTTGAGGTCCACCAGGGTCGCGTCGCCCACGTCGTGGATCGACTTGCCCGCGTCCTCCTCGATGTGGATGCGGTTCAGGCGCACGGTGCGGCCCGAGGGCAGGCTGATCGAGCCGCCCCTGCAGTAGGGCTCGTCGTACTGGGTGATCTGGTAGTTCTTGGGGACGTCGCAGTAGAAGTAGTTCTTGCGGTCGAACTTGCTGCGCGCGGCCACCTCGCAGCCCAGGGCCAGGGCGGCCCGCAGGGCGAGCTCGAAGGCCTCGGCATTGAGCACCGGCAGGACGCCGGGCTGGCCGCTGCAGACCGGGCAGACCAGGCTGTTGGCCGCGGCGCCGAACTCCACGGCGCAGCCGCAGAAGAGCTTGGTGCGCGTGCGCAGCTGGGCGTGGACCTCGAGCCCGATGACCGGGATCCAGCGCGTGCCGGTGGCCTCGGAGACCCACTCGGCCCCCTGGCGCTCGAAGCCGGCGATCTTCGGGGGGCTCATCGCGTACCTCCCGTGCCCGCGAGTTCCGGGCGCTGCCGGTGGTGGTCCGTGGCCAGCTCGTGGGCTCCGGCCACCCGCAGCAGGCGGCTCTCGGAGAGGGCCGGCCCCACGAGCTGCAGGCCCACCGGAAGCCGCCGGCCTTCCTCCTCGACGAAGCCCGCCGGCAGGCTCAAGGCCGGCAGCCCCGCCAGGGAGGCGGGCACGGTGCAGGCGTCGGACTGGTACATGGCCAGGGCGTCCTGGCTCTTCTCGCCGAGCCGGAAGGGCGCGCTGGGGGAGGTGGGCCCCGCCACCAGGTCGACCTCCTCGAAGGCCTGCTCGAAGTCCCGGCGCAGGAGGGTGCGCACCTTCTGGGCCTGGCCGTACCAGGCGTCGAAGTAGCCCGCCGAGAGGACGTAGGTGCCCAGCAGGATGCGGCGCTTGACCTCCTCTCCGAAGCCCGCCTCGCGGGTGGCGGCGAACATGCCCTGCAGGCTGCCGTCCCCCTCGACGCGCTGCCCGAAGAGGCTGCCGTCGTAGCGCCCCAGGTTGCTCGAGGCCTCGGCGGTGGCCACCACGTAGTAGGTGGGGATGGCGAACTCGGTGTGGGGCAGGTCGATCTCCACCAGCTCGGCTCCCAGCTCTTCGATCCTGGCCAGGGCGTCCCGGCAGGCGGCCTGCACGCCCGGCTCCACCGCGCCCTCCATGTACTGGCGCGCGACGCCGACGCGCAGACCCACCAGGCGCCGCGGCTCCGCCGGTCGCTCCGGCTCGAAGGCCTCCAGGGGCAGGCTGGTGGCGTCCCGCGGGTCGTGGCCCGAGACGGCCTCGAGGGACAGCTCCAGGTCCCGCACGCAGCGGGCGAAGGGGCTGACCTGGTCGAGGGAGGAGCCGAAGGCCACCAGGCCGTAGCGCGACACGCGGCCGTAGGTGGGCTTCAGGCCGTAGACGCCGCACAGGGCCGCGGGCTGGCGCACGGAGCCGCCCGTGTCCGAGCCCAGGGCGAGCGGCACCATGCCCGCCGCCACGGCGGCCGCGCTGCCGCTGGAGGAGCCGCCCGCCGTGCGTCCGGTGTCCCAGGGGTTGCGGGTGCAGCCGTAGGCGGAGTTCTCGCCCGAGGAGCCCATGGCGAACTCGTCCATCTCCGTCATGCCGATCGGCACCGCCCCGGCCGCGAGCAGGCGCTCGACGAAGGTGGCCGTGTAGGGCGGACGGTAGCCCGCGAGGATGCGGCTGCCGCAGTTCGTCTCCGTACCCGCCAGGCACATGTTGGCCTTGAGGGCCACCGGTACGCCGAAGAGCGGGCCGGGTGCCTGGCCCGCGTCGCGAGCCTTCAACAGGTCGGCCAGGCGCGCGCGGGCGCCGTCGGCGTCGATGGCCTGGAAGGCATGCAGCTCCGGGTTGGCGGAGGCGGCGCGCTCCAGGAAGTGCTCGAGGACCGCCTCGGCCTCGAGTACGCCGTCGAGCATGCCCTGGCGCAGCTCCCAGGCGCCGCGCTCGTGCAGCGGCGCGTCGCCGGTCGGGCCGCTCATCCGACCTCGCCGATGGTCTTGGGTACGCCGTAGTGTCCGTCGCGGCGGTCCGGGGCCTCCTCGAGCAGGGCCTCGGTGGGGCCCGAGGGGCGCGGCTCGTCGGCGCGCCTGACGTCCACCAGCTCGGTGGCCCCCAGGGTCGGCGGGACTCCCTCCACGTCCACGGAGGCGAGGACCTGGAAGTGGCCCAGGATGGCGTCGAACTGGGGAGCGAGGCGCGCGGCCTCCGCGTCCGTCAGCTCGAGGCGCGCCAGGTCGGCCGTGCGGCGCAGGAGCGCGAGCCGGTCGTCCGGGCCTTCGGTCGGGGGGCAGGGGGGCATGGGGCGGAGGGGCAGGGCTGCTCGCCGGCGGGCTCCGGCGGTGGAGATTCGGCGGATTCTACGACCCGGAGCGGACCGGGCCAACGCTGCGTAGGGCCCCCTCCGGGGGGGTCGGGGCCCGATTTTCCCGGCTCTGTGGGGGCCCCGAAACCCGCTGGCCGTGCCCTCTTGCACGATGGCGGCCCCGAAACTACTGTCCCCATACGATGCTGTCGCTCCTCCGCCAAGGATCTCCCCTGGACGAGACCGTTCTCGCCCATCCCGACTGGATGGGGATCGGGCTCGTCCTCGCGATCGTGGGCTCCTTCCTGCTCGCGAACTCGATCCTGTTCCGTCACCCGCGGCAGCTCGTGATGGAGCGCTTCGGGCGCGAGGTGCCCCAGCTCCGCAACATCCGCGAGTACATCTTCCACCGCGTGCAGGTCAACGTGGGCTTCGGCTTCCTGCTGACGGGCTTCGGCCTGCAGCTCTACGGCCACTACAGCCCGCTCCCGGCCGGGTTCGAGAAGGAGTTCCCGGCCCTGTGGATCGGCATCGTGGTCGTCCTGGCGGTGCTGCTGCTGCTCGCGAGCTGGTGGTGGTCCCTGCTCGCCTTCCGGCGCTACGTGCGCGAGTACTTCCGCACCAACCCCGCGGACTTCGAGGCCGATCTCGGCCTGGCCCGCGAGGTGGGCGAGCTCTTCGGCCTGGACTCCCACGCCGACGACACGGTGGAGTCCTACGTGGCGCGCCTGCGCCTGCTCGTCTGCGAAGAGAGGTTCGACCACCCGATGCGCTCCGAGGTGGAGACCGACGAGCCGGAGCTCGAAGAGGGCATCGCCTGAGGGCGGCCCCACGCGTCGACACGAATCTCCAGGCCCGGGCGTGACCGCGCGCGGGTCGCTTCGTCCTCTTCAGCGCCATGGATGGTGGCGGACTGATCGAGGGCTTCCTGCGGGCGCTCTTTCCCGAGCGCTGTCCCCTCTGCGCCGCGGGAGTCGAGCAGCCCGGGCCCTGCGCACGGCACAGCCTGCCGGCGGAGGACGTGGGACCGCGCTGCGGCCGCTGCGCTGCGCGCCTTGCGGAGTGCCTGGCGGACGGACAGCACTGTGACCGCTGCCGTCGCGGCCCGCCCGCCTTCAGCGCGACGCGGGTGCTCGGTGACTACGAGCGCGGTTCGGTCCTGAGGGACTGGGTGCTGGCCCTCAAGCACGGCGGTCGAGCCGACCTCGCGGGTCCCCTGGGGCGGGCCCTGGCGCGGCGCGGGCTGGCTGATGCCCCGCCTGGAGTGGCCCTGGTCCCGGTCCCCCTGCATCCCTGGCGGCGCCTCGAGCGGGGCTACGACCAGGCGGCCCTCCTGGCCCGGTCGGCGTCGAGGGAGGCCGAGCTCCCGCTCCTGCCGGCCCTCAGGCGCCGGCGCTGGACCCCGGTCCAGGGAGCCCCGGGGGCCGCTTCCCGGAGGGCCAACGTGGACGGGGTCTTCGCGGCACACCCGCGAGCCCGCGTGGCCGGACGTGCCCTGTGGCTCGTGGACGACGTGCTGACCTCCGGGGCGACGGCCTCGGAGTGCGCCCGGGTCCTGCGGCGGGCTGGCGCCGCCTGGGTGGGGGTGCTGGCCCTGGCCCGCGCCGCGGGGCGGGGGATGCCCTGAAGCCGGTCGAGAAATGCTGCACGGACGGGCCGTAGCCCCCTCTAATACGTGCCCCCCGATCCCGCGGTCCCTTGCAACTGCCTGCACACCCCCGCGGACACGCTCGCGCCCCCATGAAGAACAAGCTGCTCCTCCCGCTCCTCGTCCTGCTCGCCGGCGCCGTCTCGCTGCTCTGGTGGATGGGCCAGGGACCGGCCGCCGAACCGGCGGCACCCCCCGCGGGTCTGGATCCGGGAGAGAGCCTGGTCGCCGGCGGCCCGACCTCGGTCCTGCCCGAGGTGCAGGCTCCCGTTGCGGAGGGCGCCGAGCGCGAGGAGGTCGAGGCGGCCCCGGAGGAGGAGGACCGTGAGGTCGTCGCGCGCAGAAAGCCCGTGGGCAACGCGGTCTGGCTGCCCGGACGCGTCGTCTTCCCCGAGCAGATGCCCAACGACGCGGGCGAGGCGACGGTCACGGCCCGCGGACGTCGCTTCAGCGAGAAGAGCTCCCGCCGGGAGCACTCCGTGGACGTGGAACGCGACGGGAGCTTCCGGGTCGCCATCTCCAAGGAGTCCCGCAAGGCCTGGGTCGACCTCAGGGGTCGCTACCTGTACCTGGATGACCGGGTGCGGCTCGACATGGAGGAGCTGCCCGACGAGCTCGTCCTGGAGCCCAGCCTGGGGGGCATCGTGAGCGGGGTCGTGCGGGCTCCCCGGGGGCTGAAGTGGACGGAGGCGGCCCGGGACGGGGCCCACGTCCGGATCAACGCGTGGGGCGGTGGGCGCAGTGTGTCGCGCTCCTCGCGGATCGACGAGGAGGGTCGCTTCGAGCTCTCCGGCCTGCCGCCGCGCGGCTCTTACATGGTGCGCGTCGAGCTTCCCCTGTGGTGCGACACGTACCAGAGGGACGTGGCCGTCAAGTCCGGCGAGGTGACCGACCTCGACCTCGAGATCGAGCAGGGCAGCACCATCGCGGGGCGGGTCGTGGACCGCAACGAGGTGGGCCTGGGCGGGGTGCCGGTGGAGCTCTCCGGGGAGCCCACGGACGGCAGCTGGATGCGCGACCAGCTGATGACCGAGAAGGACGGCAGCTTCGTCTTCCGGGGCGTCAAGGATGGAGACGTGACCCTCAAGGCGGTCCGCGACGAGAGCCTGCCCGTCGAGCAGGAGCTGGGTCGCGTGGCCGGGGGCTCGCGGCGCGAGGGCATCGTGCTGCGGATCGCCGATGGGGACTCGATCGAGGGCGTCGTGCGTTGGCCCGACGGCTCTCCGGCGACCAACGCCACGGTCAGCATCTCCCAGGACCGGGAGACCGACGGGCTCATGTTCAACTGGAACAACGCCGTCACGGAGAAGACCGACGGGGAGGGCCGCTTCGCCATCTCCGGGCTGGAGCCATCCATCTGCCAGGTACGGGCGGCGGCCAAGTCCTTCCGCCCCAAGGAGCTCGAGAAGGCCAAGCAGCGCGCCGCCGAGGGACGCGAGTACAAGCTCCGCGCGCGCGGTCCGGTGTACAAGGTGCGCGTGGACGACGTCCAGCCCGGGACCACGGGGCTGGTCCTCGTCCTCGGCGAGGGCAGCAGCATCAGCGGCCGCGCCCTGGACGACCTGGGGGAGGGCCTGGGGCGCTTCCTGGTCACCGCCGAGCCGGTGGAGGGTACCGGCGTCGGCCTCGAAGATGAGGACGCCATCAGCCGCATGTGCATCAGCCTCGACGGCAGCTTCACCGTGGACGGCCTGCAGGACGGGGACTGGAAGATCCGCGCCAAGTCCAAGGACCACGAGATCTCGAACGAGGTCGCGATCACGGTGCCGGGCTCCGCGGAGATCGAGCTGGTCTCGAACCGCTTCTCCGAGGTGCTCGGCGTCGTGCGCGACCCGGGCGGGGAGCCCGTCTCCGGCGCGCGGATCTTCATCGACCACCTCGACGAGGACGAGGCCTTCGAGCTGCAGGAGGTGCGCCCCTCCTGGGGGGAGGAAGCGACCACCGATCAGAACGGCGCCTTCCGCGCCCGGGACGTGGCCCCCGGCCGGCTGCGGATCGGGGCCCACGCGGAGGGCTTCGCCTCCAGCCTGGGCCGCGAGCTGCGGCTGGACCCCGGGGCGACCCTGGAGGGCGTCTCCCTGCAGCTGCGTCGCCCGGCCCGCATCCGTGGCCAGCTGCACGCCTCCATCACGCCCCAGGCCGACCGCAGGATCCAGGTGCGGGTCGACGGTGGGGGGCGCTACTGGGGCAACTCGACCACGGACGACGGCGGGGCCTTCGAGCTCGATGAGCTCGACGCGGGCAGCTACAGGCTGACCTTGCAGGCGCCCGACGATCCGCCCGAGGGCTACCTGGAGCGAGATGTC
This sequence comes from uncultured Planctomycetaceae bacterium, assembly GCA_964591315.1. Classification (GTDB taxonomy): domain Bacteria; phylum Planctomycetota; class UBA1135; order UBA1135; genus JABACD01. The sequence goes on along the minus strand of CAZQAT010000024.1, from coordinate 30,963 downwards.
GTCGAGGTCGTCAGCGTCGACGACGGCGAGACCCGGACCGTCCTGATGGGCGCTCCGCCTCCGAACCCGACCACCGTGAGCGGCCGCGTTCTCAGTGGCGGAGGGCCCGCGGTGGGCGTGGTCGTCAAGGCTCGCGCGAGCGAGGAAGGGGAGCTGGACAACGACGCCACACGCACGGACGGGGACGGGCGCTACGCGCTGACCCTGCGGGGGTCCGGCACGTACAACTTCAAGGTCGGCAACCCCGAGCGGGGGATGCTCTCCAGCCGCCACGACCTCCAGGCGGGCGACAACCCGGGCCTGGACTTCCACCTGTCCGTGGGGCGGATCTCGGGCCAGGTACGCGACAAGGACGGAGAGCTCTTCGAGGGTGTCCGCATGACCCTGATGGCCGTGGAGCTGGCCGACGAGAAGGCCAAGCGCCCGAGCCCCCGCACGGTCAGCACCGGCGAGGAAGGCCGCTACGAGTTCGACGCCGTCGCCGCGGGCACCTATCGCCTGCGGGCCGAGGACCGCAGCCGCCGCTCCTGGCGCCGGCGCGGCCTGAAGAAGAACGGCACCGAGCTGAGGGAGGGGCTGGTGGTCCCCGAGCAGGGGGCCCTCGAGAACGTGGACTTCGACCTGGAGATGGAGGGCACGATCCAGGTCGAAGTGACCGGCCCGGGCGGTGGACCCGTGAGCGCGTCGATCAAGGTCGAGACCCTCGACGGGGGAGACGTGCGCGGCCGCCGGTTCCGCGCGAGCGAGGAGGGGACCGTCTCCATCGGACTCCTGGCCCCCGGACGCTACCGGGTGAACGCGGCCCACGACGGCTCCACCAGCCAATGGGTCGAGGTGCGCGTCGTCGCCGGTGAGGACTCCCAGCTGCAACTCGACGTCGACTGAGCCCGACCATGACCCTCCTCCTCGTGGAGCCCTTCGGCGGCCTGGCCGGAGACATGTTCCTGGCCGCCCTGCTCGACCTGGAGGATCCGCGCTTCGGCCTCGACGAGCTGCGGGGTCTCGCGCAACGGCTGGTGCCCGGCGAGTGCAGCCTGGAGCTCCGGCGCGCGCGCCGCGGGGCCTTCGAGGCGGCGCACCTGGAGGTCGCCACCCCGGAGACGGTCCAGCCGCCGCACCGGCACCTCGCAGACCTGCTCGCCCTGCTCGAGGGCGCGGACCTCCCGGAGCGGCCGCGCCAGCGGGCCGAGGCCGTCCTGCGGCGCCTGGCCGAGGCCGAGGCCCGTGTGCACGGCATCCCGGTGGAGGAGGTGCACTTCCACGAGGTGGGCGCGGTCGACACCCTCGTGGACGTCTGCGGCGTGGTGCTCGCCCTGGAGCTCCTGGGGGTCGAGCGCGTCCTGGCCACGCCGCCCCTGGCGGGTTCGGGCAGCGTGCGCTGCGCCCATGGCGAGATGCCCGTGCCGGTCCCCGCGGTGGCGGAGCTGATGCGCGGCCGGCCGCTCCGCCACGGGGGTGAGGGGGAGCGCCTGACGCCCACCGCCGCCGCCCTCCTGGCGGAGCTGGTGGACGAGTTCTGCGCCGACGCCACCCTGCGCAGCGAGGCCGTGGGCTACGGGGCCGGGACCCGGGATCCAGAGCAGGGTCCGCCGAACCTGGCCCGCGTCCAGCTCTGCGCCTCGACGGCGCAGCCGGGCGCGCGTCGCGAGGCCTGGCTGCTCGACGTGCAGCTCGACGACGTCACCGGCGAGGAGCTGGCCTGGTGCCTGGCCGCCCTGCGCGAGGCGGGGGCCCTCGACGCCTGGACGACTCCGGTGCAGATGAAGAAGGGCCGCCCCGGGGTGCAGCTCTCGGCCCTCTGCCGCGCCGACGAGCGCCAGGGCCTCGAGGCGGTGCTGTTCGAGCGCACCCAGACCCTCGGCCTGCGCTGGACCCGGGTCGAGCGCACCGAGTGCGAACGTGAGCTGCGCGAGGTCGAGCTCGAGGGCCAGCGCGTGCGGGTCAAGGTCCGCCATCGGCCTGACTACCCCGGCCGTTCGCCCTTCGGGGAGCGGGACCTCTCCCCCGAGCACGACGACCTGGCGCGCCTGTGCGCCGTCACCGGCTGGACCCTGCGCGAGGCGGAGCGGCGCGTGCTCGAGCGCTGCCGCTCGGACGAGGGCAAGGCCTAGGGCGCTCGGCGGGCCCCGCGGCGAGCCTCAAAGCTACGGCCGCCTCAGAGCCGGCCGTAGACCTCGACCACCCGCTCCATCCGCCGCGCGAAGGAGCAGTCCCGCTCCACGCGCGAGCGTGCGGCGGCGGCCAGGCGGTCGCGCAGGGCGCGGTCGCCGAGCACCCGGCGCAGGCCGTCCGCCAGCTCGTCCGCCGAGCCCGGGTCGACCAGCAGCGCGTCCTCCCCGTCCACGGCGAAGCTCTCCATGCCTCCGGAGCGCGTGGCCACCACCGGGAGGCCCATCGACATGGCCTCGAGCACCACGTTGGGCAGGCCCTCCCGCAGGCTCGAGAGGCAGAAGAGGTCGAAGCCGTCGAAGAGCGCCCGGGTGTCCGCCTGGAAGCCGAGCAGCCTCAGGTGCGCGGCGTGGGGCGAGGCGGCGATCTGGGCCCGCAGCTCGTCCTCCTGGTCGCCCTCGCCCGCGATGCGCAGCTCGAGCTCGAGGCCCTCGTCCAGCAGGCGCTCCACGGCCCGGATCAGGAGGTCGAAGCCCTTCTCGTCCGAGAGGCGCCCCACGGCGCCGATCACGAGCCGCGCACCGGACTCGCGCGCGCGGTCGCGCTGGAACTCCTCGGTGTCGATGGCGTTCTCGATCAGGGTCAGGCGCTCCGCGCGCACGCCGGCCAGGGTGCAGGCGTCGTGCAGGTCGCTGGAGACCGCGATCACCTGGTCGTGCCGCGGCAAGCTCCAGCGGTCGATGCCGTAGTAGAGGGGCGTCTTCCTCGTGTGCTTGACCCAGCCGTGCACCGTCGTGACCAGCCGGAAGCGGCAGAAGGGCCGCAGGAGGACCCCGTAGAGGTTCGACTTGTAGTCGTGGCCGTGCCAGATCGAGACCCCCTCGCGCTTGCAGAGGGCGCGCAGCCTCCACAGCACGCGCGGGTCGATCGGCAGGCTCTCGGGGAAGTCCACCAGGGGGCAGTCCCTGGCGGCGGCGCGCGCGCGGATGACCTCGAAGCCGGGGTCCTCGGGCGGGTGCAGGTAGGCGACCAGACCGCGGTACCCGAGCCGCTCCAGGTGCCGCGGCGAGTTGATGATGGTCTTCTCCGGTCCGCCGCCGGCGCCGGCGGCGATGCGCACGTGGAGCACCGTCGGGCGCCCGTGGCCGGAGGCCGCCATCTCAGCCGCGCCGGGCGCGGTAGGCCTCCACACCCCGGCCGAGCCGCTGCAGCCCCTCGCGCAGGGTCTCCGGCGGGACCCCGTTCCCGACGCGCACGTGCCCGGCCCGGCCGAAGTACTCTCCCGGGACCACGTCGACCTGGTGCTCCGCCTGCAGGTAGGTCACGAAGTCGGCCGTGTCGTCGATGCCCGTCAGGCGCGGGAAGGCGATCAGGCCGTACTCCGGGACGTCGCACTCGATGCCGGGGGTGTCCCGCAGCCAGCTCTCCCACAGGGGCCGGCTCTCGACCTCGACGCGGCTGATGTTGCGCCGCAGGAGCTCCAGGTTCTCCAGGGTCCGTCGCGCCGCCTGGACCGAGGGGGTGGGGGGGTCCACGTAGGCCAGGTAGGCCATGTCCGTCAGCTCGAGGGCCTGCTCCGCCACCGCCTCGCCCAGGATCATCCAGCCGATGCGCAGGCCCCCCAGGCCGTAGGCCTTGGTCAGGCCGCCGATCGAGACCCCGTTGGGGGCCAGCTCGAAGGCGTGCACCCGGCGCTCGTTGGGGACGAACTCCATGTAGACCTCGCAGGCGACGAGCAGGCCGCCCTCGCGCTCGGCCTCCGCCGCCAGGGCCTGCATGCGCTCCCGCTCCAGGAAGGCTCCCGTCGGGTTGTGCAGGTTGGTCAGGAAGACGTGGCCGGGGCCGGAGCCGCCGGAGAGGGCCGCCCGCGCCTGGCCCGGCTCCAGCAGCCAGGCGTCCTCGGCCCGCCGCTCCAGGAGCCGCACGTCCGCCCCGTAGAACTCCGGCAGGCGCCGCAGGGGCTCGTAGGAGGGGGTCTCGGCGGCCACCCGCGACCCCGGCCGGAACCAGCGCATGGCCGCGAACTGCATGGCCGAGGAGGCTCCGACCGTCACCCGCACCCGCTCGACCGGGACGTCGAAGAGCTCCGCGAGCTGCGCCTCGAGGGCCGGCTGGGCCTCGACGCAGGGGTGGGCGATGTCGACCCCGAGCCCGTCGAGGAAGGAGGCCTCCGGCGCCGGCATGCCGGACTGGGACAGGCACCAGGGGGACTGGAAGCCCTCGTGGTGGGCCCAGAACATGTACGGGAAGTGCAGCCGGCGGGTCATCGGGCGGGGCGCGCTGAGGAGGGACGGGGGAGTCCGGAGTCTACTGCCGCCGGTCGGGGGCGCCGCGCGAATTCCCCCGCGCAGGCGGCGCCGAAAAAAGGCGCTCCGGAGCTCCGACCCGACCGTGGATCGGGCCTTCCCCAAGGGCTAGGATCGCCGTCGTCTGGGGCCTTCCGATGAGTGAGGAGGCCCCGCGACCGAGCGCAACGAGCGAGGCCCGAAGAGGGCCGGGAGCACGGGATGGAGCAAGGCAGTCAGGGGCTGGCCCGCGACGGGCGAGGTGCAGTGGTGACGACTTCGAAGTACGGCGCGAGCACGGGCAGTGCCCTCGGCGCGCGGCTGGGGCTCGCGGGTCTGGCGCTGGGGCTGGTGGGGGGCGTCGCCGCCGCCCACACGCCGGCCGTCGCCCTCGGGCTCCTGCCCCAGGAGGCGACCCAGGCGACCCAGGCGACCGAGAAGCACGTGCTCTCGGGCTCCACGGGAGCGACCCTGCTCAACCTGCCGAACGACAAGGGTCACGACGTCCTGCGGGTGGAGGGCGACACGCCCCTGGCCGTGCACCCCTACCGCGAGGGCGTCGGCTACCTGAAGGTGACCGTGCCCGGGGGCGTCAAGGTCTGGGTCTTTGGCAAGTACCTGACCGAGTCCGCGCGGCCCGGCTGGGTCGAGGTCACCGGCAGCTACGTGAACATGCGGCCGCGCCCGCGCAGCGCCAACTCCTACCCCATGGGGCAGCTCGACCGCGGCGACCGCCTGCGCTTCATCCAGCGCCGGGACCCCTCGAAGCCCATGATCGAGGACTGGGTCCAGGTCTGGTCGCCGCCGGACACCAAGGCCTACGTGCTGGCCGCCGAGACCCGCGCCCTGCCGGCGGGGGCCAACGCCAAGAAGCTCTGGGACGAGGCTGTGAGCTCCGCCCTGAACGGCCAGCCGAACGTGCCCGTGCCCGCCGCCGGCAAGACAGGACAGCAGCCGTCGGGGGCCCAGTCCGGGAAGGCGGGCGCGGCGCAGGCCGACACCCCGAGCGCCCCGGGCCTCTTCGCGAGCCTGGCGGAGGCCAACGCCGTCATGGACCGGGAGCTCCAGCAGGAGAAGCCGGACTACGCCTCCGTGCTGGCCTTCTACGAGGCCGTGCTCGCCATGAACCCCGACGCACCCACCCGCCGGCTGATCGACGAGCGCCTCGAGCGGCTCGAGCTGCGGCGCGAGCTCGACCAGATCAAGGCCGAGGTGGCGGCCCAGGATCAGGCCCGCAAGGCCGAGCTGGCCAGGCGCCAGGAGATCGTCGACCAGCAGAAGCGCAGCCACGACCCCCTCTGGGGTCGCTTCCAGGCCCGCGGCTGGCTCGAGCTCCAGGAGAAGGCGGGGGAGAAGCACTACCTCGTGCGCTGGGGCTCGGATGTCCTGGCCCGTGTGCAGTGCTCCAGCGGTCGCTACGACCTGGACCTCTTCGACGGCGTCGAGATCGGCGTGCAGGGGTCCGCGATCCGCGCGGCGGAGGCCACCTCCGGCAGCTACCCGCTGATCGACATCGACCGCATCGAGGTCCTCAGCGTGCGCCTGCGCGGACGCTGATCGGATCCTGTCCCAGCGCAGCGGGACGTGGGCTTCCTCCAGCGGCTGAGGCTGTTCTTCCGCAAGCTCTTCGCCCTGGAGGGCGGAGAGTTCCTGTGCGACCGCTGCAAGTACAACCACCCCAACACCTGCACCCGCCGCGAGCGGCCCAACGCCCGGGTCTGTCCGGACTACAAGGCGAAGTGAGCTCGGCCTAGGCGTCAAGGTCCTCGGGCCCCACGCGCCGCGAGCTGGGCTCCACGACCTCCTCCCGCAGGGCTGCGAGGGTGCCCTCGGCGATCGCCTCCCGGATGCGCTCCAGCAGGCGGTGGAAGAAGCGCAGGTTGTGGATCGAGAGCAGGGTGCCGCCCAGCATCTCGTTCGCGGTGCACAGGTGCCGCAGCGTCCCGATGCCGTACTGCGCGCAGGTGGGACAGTCGCAGGCCGGGTCCAGGGGCCGCCGCTCGCGCTGGAAGCCCCGGTTTCGAACGTTGAGGCGTCCGCGGCTGGTGAAGACCGTGTGGTTGCGGGCGTTGCGGGTGGGGGTGACGCAGTCGAACATGTCGATGCCGGCGGCCACGGCGTCGAAGAAGTCCCTGGGGGTGCCGACGCCCATCAGGTAGCGGGGCCTGTCCAGTGGCAAGAGCGGCGCGGTCAGCTCGACCGCCTCGCGGATCAGCTCGGGCTCCTCGCCCACGGACACCCCGCCGATGGCGTAGCCGGCCAGGTCGTGGGCGCAGGTGGCGTCCACCGAGGCCCGCCGCAGGTCCTCGAAGGCGCCCCCCTGGACGATGCCGAAGAGGGCCTGCCCGGAGTCCTCGCCCCCCAGCTCACGGTGCCGGCGCACGCAGCGCTCGAGCCAGCGGGCCGTGCGCTCGGTGGCCTCGGCGACGCCAGCGCGGTCCGTGGGCTTCGCCGGACACTGGTCGAAGGCCATGGCGATGTCCGGCCCCAGGGCGCGCTGGATGTCGACCACGCGCTCGGGGGTGAAGCGCACCTGGCCCCCGTCGACGATCGACTTGAAGGACACCCCCCCCTCGTCGATGCGGCACAGGTCGTCCATGCTGAAGACCTGGAAGCCCCCCGAGTCCGTCAGGAGCGGGCCGTCCCAGGCCATCATCGCGTGCAGGCCGCCGAGCTCGCGCACCACCTCCTCGCCGGGCCGCAGGTGCAGGTGGTAGGTGTTGGCCAGCAGGATCTGAGAGCCCACGGCGCGCAGGTCCCTGGGCAGCACGCCCTTGACCGTGGCGCGCGTGCCGACGGGCATGAAGGCCGGCGTGCGCACGGTCCCGTGGGGCGTCCGCAACAGCCCGCAGCGTGCGCGGGTCGTCGGGCAGGAGGTCTCGACCTCGAAGCCGAAGGGAGCGCTCAAGGGCGTCCCTCCAGCAGGACGACGCGCGAGCGCGGCAGGTAGTGGGCCAGGATCTGTCGGGCGCTCCAGCCGGCGACCGCCAGCTCGTGGGAGCCCACCTGGCACAGGCCCGCCCCGTGGCCGCGGCCGAGGCCTTCGAAGTGCATCCCGCCGGTGAGGGGGGCGCCCAGGCCGGGCCAGGTGTCGAGCACCCGGCCGCTCTTCAGGTCGCCCGCGCCGAGCTCGCCCCGCAGGCGCTCGACGGAGAGGCGCGTCGTGCCCCGCGGGCCGTCGAGGCGCACGCTCTGCCAGCGGCCGTGGGCGTCCGCGCGCGGCTCGTCCAGGGAGCTCAGGCGCTCCCCGAGGCCGAGGGTGCGGGCCAGGCGCGCCAGCTCCTCGGCCGGCACGGTCCAGCGCCAGTGCACCCGCCGTCGGCGCGGGTCGTCCCGCGGCCAGCGGCGCTCCTCGGCCCCGATCTCCCGACAGGGGGCGCAGGGCACGGGCGCGTGGTGCCAGTCGCTCTCCAGGGGGAAGGCCCCGGCGGGGGAGGTCGTGGTGCCGCCGCAGGAGGCGTGGAAGCGCACGTCGTAGGGGGCGCCTCGGTCGTCCACGAGCACCTGCCCGCGGGAGCGTTCGAGGGCGCGCGCCAGGCGCGCCTCCACGGCGCGCTCGCCCTTCGAGTCGCCGAGCCGAAAACGCCCGCCGTAGACCTGGTCGCGGGTGTCGTCCCACAGGAAGGCGTTGCGCTCGAACAGCCCGCGCCGCTCGAGGGAGCGCAGGGCGTAGGAGCGGGCGCAGATGGCCTGGGCCTCGATCTCGGCCTCCTTCGCGGACCACAGGATCAGCTCGGTGGGCACCACGCCGGCCACGTAGTCCTCGAGGTCGACCACGTTCTCGACCACCAGACCGCCGTGTTCGTCCACCTCGATCCAGAGCTCCCCGGGGTAGGCGCGCTCGCCGACCGTCAGGCCCTTCGCGCCGCGGGCGGGGAGGAGGCGTACGTGGGGCGCGCTCTCACCGGCGGAGGTCTCGACGAGGTCGCCCCGCCGGCTCAGGCGCAGGGCGCCCCGGTCGCTACCGCCGACCTCGAAGGAGAGCACGCCGGCGAGCTCCGTCAGGCGCACGCGCAGGGTGCCCGGCGCCAGGGACGGGCGGCGGATCTCGCCCGAGGTGCGCTCCGGGGTCGCGGGCGCGGGCACGGGAGCGGGCTCCGGCGACGCCGCCAGCAGGGGCGGGGGCGGTGCCTGGCAAGCGGAGGCAAGCGCGAGGCCCAGGGCGGCCCAACGACGCGAGTGCGCCATCACCTCAGGCGAAGAGCTGCGGCTCCGCGCTTCCGCCGCCCTCGTGGTCGACCCCGATCACGGCGCAGCCGGCGGGCGTGATCAGGCGTCCGCGGGAGGTGCGCTGCAGGAAGCCGCAGCGCAACAGGTGCGGCTCGAAGACCTCCTCGATGGTGCCCTCGGTCTCGCCGATGGAGGCGGCGATGGTCTTGATCCCCACGGGCTGGCTCGGCGTCTGGGCCAGACAGCGCAGGACGCGCCGGTCCATCTCCTCCAGGCCGTGCTCGTCCACTCCGAGGCGCTCGAGGGCCTCGCGCGCCACGGCCCCGTCGACGGTCGCGCCGCCGCGGACCTGGGCCACGTCTCGGGCCCGGCGCAGGAAGCGGTTGGCGATGCGCGGCGTGCCGCGGCTGCGCGAGCCGAGCAGCTCCGCGGCTTCGTGGTCGAGCTCGATCTGCATCAGGACCGCCGAGCGCTCGAGGATGCGCACCAGCTCCGCGGTGGGGTAGGGGGACAGGCGCTCGAAGAGGCCGAAGCGCGCCCGGAAGGGAGCCGACAGGAGCCCCTCGCGGGTGGTGGCGCCGACCAGGGTGAAGCGCTCGAGGTTGATGGGCAGGACCCGCGCGTGGGGACCCTGGTCGAGGGTGACCTCGACCCGAAAGTCCTCCATGGCCGTGTAGAGGTACTCCTCCACCTGGGCCGGGATGCGGTGGATCTCGTCGATGAAGAAGACGTCACCGCGCTTGAGCTGGGTCAGGATCCCCACCAGGTCCCGGGGCCGCTCCAGGGCCGGCCCGGTCACCCCGTGGAGCTGGCTTCCCAGCTCCCGGGCCAGGATGCGGGCCAGGCTGGTCTTGCCCAGGCCCGGGGGGCCCGAGAGCAGGACGTGGTCGAGGGTCTCCTCCCGCTGGGCGGCGGCCCCCAGGGCGATGCGCAGGTTGTCGAGCAGGGCCTCCTGACCGACGAACTCGCTCAGGTCCCGGGGCCGCAGGGCCAGCTCCAGCTCGCGCTCCCCCGGGGGGCCTCCCGAGGCCACCCCAGGGCCTGCGTCGGGCAGGTCCGAGAAGGCGTCGGGGTCGAAGACGTGCTCGGTGCTCGACATGTGCGGCAGTCTAGCCATGGAAGGGCCCGAGATCCCGCCTCATTCGGGCCCCTCGGGCCCGGCCGGGAGGTCAGGGCCCGCGAACCCTGGTCCCGTTCCGGGCGAGACCGGGGGGGTTGCGAGAACGCTCGCGGGCCGTGCACTCGAGTGCGCGGCAGGGCCACCAGGGTCGCCGACGGAGGGCCCGAGGAGATCACCTTCTCAGCGACACATGACAGCATAAGTCTTTTGTTAGCAGTGCCTTGCCTCTTGTTTTGGCCCTTGGGCGTGCCGCTGGCTCCGCACGGCATGGCACTTGGAATCCCCCTCGCGTCCACGACCCGTGGACTCACTCCGGTGATGGCACCCCTCGAGATGACTCCGCCCTTTCCCGTCCCTCCTCGCTTGCGCCAGGGAACCTCACGAGCTCCTGCGGGGGAGCTCGACGGGGTCCTGGGCGTCCCTGACCCCTCCTCCTGGGGGGTCCCGGATGCCCCGCGTCGGGGGGATGCGCCCCCTCTCGCTCGCGGGGGACCGGGGAGGCGGCGGCCGAGTCTCGTGGGGGGCCGTCCTGGCGTCCTGCCGGGGAAACCTCGTCTGCCGATGAGAGTAGGCCCCTGTCCGGATTCGGTGAGGCCCCCTCGGGGGGTGGGCAGCCCCTCCTCGCCACCTCTCTCGTGGTCCCCTCCGGGGGCCTTGCTCCCGGAGAAGCCCGCCCGGCCCCCCGTGGCCGCCGAGTTTTCCCTGGGTCTTCTTTTCAGGGCGGGTCGGTCGCGGCATCCTTAATGGAAGCATCCAGCGCGTCCCCCCGCGTCGGGGAGCGGCTTGCCCGCATCGGGGCCTCCGAGCTCGGAGAGCCCTCGAGGCGGGCGCGTCCCAAGGCTCGTTGACCGTACCCCACCGATCGACTCCGTCGAGGCCCGTCCTCGTGCCCCCTTTCCCTGACGTCATCCTCTCGGCTCCGGACCCCCGCGGTCCGCGGCGCACCTCATCGAACATGACCACGATTCGAACCTCCGCAGGCTTCCTCGGTCTGGCCGCCTTGTTCCTCTCGTCGTGCACCGGGGGGAGCGCCGGCCCCGGCGGGGGCGCGGGCAGCATGGACCTGGTCCAGGTCTCGCACGGATTCGGGCAGGTCCTGCCCCACAAGACCTTCGTCCTCGGTGAGGACGACAACCCCACGGCGACGGTCATGTCCATCCGCACGATGGACGACCTGCTGGACAACGTCCGGGTCGGCAACCCTGTCCACCCGACCCCGACCCTGCCGGAGACGGCGATCCTGCCCAACGGAGACCCGGGCAACCAGTTCCTGATGGTGGAGTTCACCCAGGACCTCATGGTGGAGAGCGTGCTGACCGCCGCGCCGGGTCAGATCGACAACAACAGCTTCGCGGGGACCGTCCTGGTCGAGCAGGTCGATCCTCTGACGGGCGCCAACACGCTGATTCCGGGGCGCGCCTTCATCAACGGCTTCACCTACGGCACCATCGCCTCGGGCTCGCCGCCCCAGCTGCCCTACGAGCAGTGGATCAACGAGGACGGCAGCGCGGTCGACACGAACGAAGACGGCAACGTGGACGCCGCCGACCTGGGCTGGGGCTATCCGGGCACCGAGACTCCCTTCCAGGGCATGGACCAGCTGACCAACGCCCGCACGATGGTCTTCATCCCGGACGCGGACGGCGACCTGGCCACCCACGAGACCTTCCCCACGGGCGTGACGATCAACGTGCGCGTGGAGACCGGGGTCCTGAACGTCTTCGGGCGCAACACGGCCCGCAAGGCCCTCGGCTCGACCACGGTGGGTGACGACGTCATCGACCCGGAGGTCGTCATCTCCCTGCCGCCGATCAGCAGCCCCGCCATCGTCCCGGGCAGCGGCCAGGACAACGTCGACCCCCTGACGGACATCCGCGTCAGCCTCTCCGAGCCGGTGGAGCCCTGGAGCGTGGGGGACCTGCCGATCAACCCGACCCCGACCATCTCCTCCGCCATCCTGGTGGAGTTCGGCCCGGAGACCCAGCGCGTCTCGGTGCCCTTCAGCGTCCTTCCCGTCAGCGCCCTGGACCTGAGCTCCTACGTCCTGACGATGGCCTACAACTTCCCGGGGGAGGGGCCGGACCTCGCCTCTTGCGGTGAGTTCAACCGCATCGACGTGTCCGTCGCCTCGGACCAGGTCAGGGACTTCAACTCGAACAGGAACGGCCTGCCCGCCACCACCTGGTTCCTGACCGGTGAGGGGCCGGGCCTGGTCAACGCTCCGGTCGCCCCGGACGCGGTCTACGTGGCTCGCGGCGGCGCAGAGCCCGGTGTCTCGGTCATCGACCTGAACGGTTTCGGGCAGAGCACCGGCAACCCGATCTTCGATCCGGGCTTCGAGATCTTCCAGGAGGGCTGGAGCAACTTCCCCAACAACCCGAACGTCAAGCTGCAGGGCTCCCAGATTCGTCCGGCACTGACGGTCGGCTCCTGCACGGTGGACGGGGGATCCTCGGGGGTCTTCACCTTGACCCGTGACTCGTCCTTGAACGATCTCCTGGTCCGCACGCCGGTGGTGCTGAAGGCCGGGGACATGATGCTCGGGCACGCCCTCGACACGAACTTCAACAACGCCCCGGCGCCCTTTGGCTGCCAGTCCGGCGGCGGCAACCTCTGCGCCCTGGACGGGCAGAAGACGATCACCGTCATGCAGGGGGGGCCCAACACCCTGATCCCCAACCTGCCGCTGATCCTCAACAACCCGATCCTGAACTCGACGGTGGCGGGCGAGAACTCGATCTCCTGGGCCCCGCACCCCAACCCGCCGCCGCTGCAGTTCCCGCCGCTATGCGTGTCGCCCTACATCGGCGGTCAGGAGCCCACCTCGATCTTCACGGTCCTGCCGCCGCCCCCGGCGCCCCCGCCGAACGGCCTCGGCCTGCAGAACCTCCTGGTGCCCGGCAACCCCTTCGGCGACCCCCTCAACGGCGTCCCGCCGGACGGCCTGCTGACCCCCGAGCAGAACGCCTGGATGCAGGGGCCCCACGCGCCCCAGCAGGTGATCGGCGCCTGCCTGCCCTACATGATGCGGCAGCAGCTCGGGCACTTCATGTACGTGGTCGACCGAGCGCGCAACGAGCTCGTGATCTTCAACTCGAACTCGATGCGGGTCATCGACCGGGTGACCATGCCCGATCCGACCTCGCTCGCCATATCGCCCAACCTGGACTACCTGGCGGTGACCAACCAGTCGGTGGACCTGGTGACCTTCTTGGACATCAATCCCCAGTCCTCGACCTTCCACGAGGTGGTCCAGAACACGGTGGTGGGCAACGCCCCGCGCGGGATCGCCTGGGAGCCGGGCAACGAGGACGTCCTCGTCTGCAACGAGGGTGACAGCACGGTCTCGATCCTCTCGGCCTTCTCGCTCGAGACGCGCAAGACGCTCATCTCGCAGCTGAACCAGCCCTTCGACGTGGCCATCACGGGTCGCCAGATCAACTACGGCTTCATCCGCGGCGTCTACTTCGCCTACATCCTGAACCGCACCGGGACCCTGGCCATGTACGAGTCCGGCCCCAACGGCGTGAACGGCTGGGGCTACGACGACGTGATCGGTGCCGCCCCGATGGAGTTCAAGAACCCCAAGTCGATCCAGCCGGACCTGATCAACATCAGCTCTGCCGTCTGGGTGGTCCACGAGGGGCCGATCGACCCGACCTCGGGCTCGGAGGGCGCGGCCGGCGTGCCGGCTGTCTCGAACCTCAAGATCGAGAGCGGGATCTTCGGGCAGCTACCGCTGAACGTGAACTCCCTGCTCATCCCGCAGTTCCGTGACCTGTCCCTGGCGGTCGCGGTCTCCCTGGGGCCGGACGTGATCTCCGGTGTGCCCGTGGACGTGGCCTTCGACAACCAGCGAAACTACGGCGGCCTGGCCAACTTCTTCACCTACGCCAGCGCGGGCTTCCCGATCCCGCAGAACGGCAAGAGCCTGGTGCGGCAGCTGACGCAGACCAGCAACACCTGCGAGCCCCAGTTCATGTTCGTCGCCGTGCCCAACCCGTCCTTCGGCTCGGACGGGGTGGTCGACGTGGTGGACATCGCCGGAGGCTACAACCGCAAGGACGTGAACGCCTTCGTCCCCGGGACCCAGTCAATCGAGTGCACCAACGCCGCGAACCTCATGGACTACTGGCGCCAGTAGGCCGGAGCAGGCATCTCTGTGAAGCGAATCATGATGGACACAAACCTCCTCCGCGGTGCGCGCACCCTCACGACCTGTGGCATCGGCGCCCTGTTCCTCTTCGGCTGTGGCGGTGGCAGCGCCGAGACGGGCGCCTCGGCCGGGCCCAACCACGAGCTCATGAACGTGGGCAACGGCTTTGCCGAGCTCCTGCCCCACAAGACCTTTCGCTTCGAGAGCCTGAACGGCCCCGGCGCGCCGCAGATCATCTCGATTCGCACGGAGGACGACCTCCTGGAAAACGTGATCTCGGGCAACCTGATCCACCCGACCCCCGTCTATCCGGAGCAGGCGGTCCTGCCCAGCGGCCTGCCGGGCAACCACTTCATCTACGCGACCTTCAACTCGCCCCTGTACTGGGAGAGTGTGATGTCGTCCTCGCCGGGCCTGCTGGAGAGCAATAGCCTGGCCGGGACGATCCTCGTCTCCTCCTTGAACCCGACGACGGGGGAGTCCAAGGTCATCCGAGGCCGCGTGTTCATCAACGGCGAGACCTACGGAGACACAGCGGTCGGGTCTCCGGCTGCCTTGCCCCGGGAACGCTGGATCAACGAGGACGGTACGGCCGTCGACTTCAACGAGGACGGCGAGGTCAACGCTCTGGATCCCGGCTTCGGCTTTCCGGGTACGGAGTCGGCCTTCCCCGGTCAGAATCTGCTTCTGTCCCCGAACACCGTGGTGTTCGTCGTGGACTCCGACGCTGATCTGTCGACCCACGAGGTCTTCCCGAGCGACGTCCAGATCCGGATGGACATCAAGAACGGCGTCCTGGACACGGCCCTGCGGCCGCTGAAGTCCTCCGCTCTCGCCAGCACCACCGTGGGGCCCGATAGCGTCCTGCCCGAGGTGCTCTCGACTCCGCCGCCCACCTCGCAACCGCTGGTCACCCCGGGCGGTGGCGAGCTCGACGTCGACCCCCTGACGACGATCTCGGTCGAGTTCTCCGAACCCCTTCAACCTGACACGGTCGGTGACCTGCTCTCGGTCGCGGTGCCCAACCTGAGCGCCGCGATCGGTGTCAGCTTCGGGCCGAACACCAGCCGGGTCGAAGTGCCCTTCCACGTGCGCCCCTTCAGCGTCTTCGACCTGTCACGCTGGGAGCTCCTGCCGGCCTTCAACTTCCCCGGCACCGGTCCCGACGTCGGGGAGTGCGGGGTGTTCAGCCGGGTCGACGTGGAGATCCGCGCGGGCAACGTCATCGATCTGACCGGCAACGGGAGCGCGCTGCCGAGCACGACCTTCTTCGTGACCGGCGAGGGCCCGGGCCTGGTCAACGTGCCGGTCACACCGGACGCGATCTACCTCGGCCGTGCCTCGGGACAGCCGGGCATCTCGGTGCTCGACCTGAACGGCTTCGGACAGGGCACGGGGAACCCGACCTACGATCCGGCGGACCCGATCGAGCAGGGGAACTCGAACTACCCCAACAACCTCAACGTCAAGCTGCAGGGCACGGCCATGCGGCCGCCCCTGGCGGCGGGTTCCTGCACCGTCGACGGGGGGTCCCCGGGCGTCTTCACCCTGGCCCTCGACTCCTCCCTCGAGGATCGGGTGGTGCGTGCCCCGATCGTCCAGTCGATCGGTGACATGGCCCTGGGTTACTCCCTGGACATCACCTTCAACAACGCCCCGGCGCCCTTCGGTTGTCAGGGCCAGGGAGGCAACCTGTGCGCCGCGGACGGCTTCAAGCAGATCGTCACCGTGATCGACGGGGCGACCCTGAGCCCGGCGACCCTGAACCAGGGCAACACCCAGATCCTGATCGACGGCGGCCCGAACATGGTGAACTGGGGCCCTCACCCCAACCCGCCGCCGCTGGTCTACCCGCCGATCTGCGTCTCGCCCTACATCGGGGGTCAGGAGCCGACCTCGGTGGACACCCCGGCGATCAACCTGCTGGTGCCCGGTGATCCCTTCGGTGACCCGGCCACGGGCACCCCGCCGTCCGGCCTGCTGACGGCCAACGCGAACGTGTTCTTCCAGGGACCGTCCCTGCCCGCCCAGAACGTCAACGCCTGCTCGAACTACGGCCTGCGCCAGCAGATCGGCCAGTTCCTGTACGTGGTCGACCGGGCGCGGAACGAGATCCTCGTGCTCAACTCCAACCGCATGACGGTCATCGACCGCATCGTGGTGCCGGACCCGACCAGCCTGGCGGTCGCCAGCAACGTGGACCTCCTGGCCGTCTCGAGCCAGTCCACGGACTCGGTCACCTTCATCGACATCGACCCGGCCTCCTCCAGCTTTCACCAGGTGGTGAAGACCGTCCAGGTGGGCAACGCCCCGCGCGGCATCGCCTGGGAGCCGGGCAACGAGGACATCTTCGTCTGCAACGAGGGCTCCAACAGCATCTCGGTCATCTCGGCCTTCTCGCTGAGCGTGCGCAAGGTCGCGATCTCCGGACTGGACCGCCCCTTCGAGGTCTGCATCACCCCCCGGCAGGCGAACTTCGGCCTCTTGCGGAACGTCTACTTCGCCTACATCCTCGGTCGCAACGGCTCGGTCTCGGTCTACGAGTCCGGTCCCAACTCGGTCAACGGTTGGGGCTATGACGACATCATCGGGGCCCTCCAGATGGAGTTCCGCAACCCGAAGACGATCCAGCCCGACCCGATCGACCTCCGCTCGGCCTTCTGGGTGGTCCACGAGGGGCCCCTCAGCGAGGGCGACAACCTCCTGGACGGCGCCCCGGACGAGGGCGCGCTCACCTTGGTCGCGGCGGAGACCGGGATCCCGGGCCAGCTGCCTCTGAACTTCCAGTCGCTGCTCATCCCGCAGTTCCGGGACATCACCTACTCGGTGCAAGTCTCGGTCGGTGAGGACCGCCTGACCGGCGTGCCCGTGGACATCGCCTTCGACAACCTCTCCAACCTGGGGGGGGTCGTGAACTGGGTGACGAACTTCAGCGCCGGCTCCCCGGTCCCGCTGAACGGCAAGGCCATCATCCGGCAGGTCGGCGCCGCCGCGCCCGCGAACCTGGCGCGCTACCTCTTCGCCGCGGTGCCGAACCCCATCCTCGGGCTGGGCGGGGTCGACGTCCTCTACATGGATGCCGGCTTCCATCGCTTCGACACGAACGCCTTCGAGCCCGGGGTCCAGTCGATCGACGCCCTGGGCACGGTGACCCTGATGGACTACTTCCGGCAGTAGCCCGAAGGTCTCCCCGGCATCGAGGAGGGCCGATCCGCCGAGCGCGGGTCGGCCCTCCGCGCGTTGCGGCGACAACGGTCAGGTGGGGGGTCCGGCGCGAGCGATTCGTAGGCTATGCTCCCCGCCAGAGGCCGCCGATGCCCGAAGCCACCCAGGTCCGCTCCATGTTCGCCCGCATCGCGGGTAGCTACGACTTCCTCAACCACGCCCTCTCGGCGGGGATCGACCGCCGCTGGCGGCGGCGGGTGGTGGAGCGGGCCGGAGCAGGGGCTGGCGGGGTGGTGGTCGACGCCTGCTGCGGCACCGGGGACCTGGGCCTCGAGTTCGCCCGGCAAGGGGCCCGCGTCCTGGGGGTGGACTTCACTCCCGAGATGCTGGAGCGCGCCCTGCCCAAGCGGCGCGACCTGGGAGTGACGCCCCTCTTCGCCCACGGGGATGCCCTGCACCTGCCGGCGCGTGACGACTGTGCGGACGTGGCCTGCGTGGCCTTCGGCATCCGAAACGTGGCGGACCGCACCGCGGCCCTGGCGGAGCTGCGGCGGGTCCTGCGGCCCGGCGGACAGCTCTTCGTGCTCGAGTTCAGCCAGCCGCCCGGCCCGGTGTTCGGCTCCCTCTACCGCTTCTACTTCACCCAGCTCCTGCCGCGGGTGGGCAACCTCGTCTCCCGGGACGACGACGCCTACGCCTATCTGGCGCGCACCGTGATGGCCTGGCCCTCGCCTCCGGACCTGCGGACCGAGATCGAGGCCCAGGGCTTCGAGGACTGCGGCTTCGAGCTGTACACGGGCGGCATCTCCTGCCTGCACTGGGGGCGGTTGCCCGAGGAGGCCTGAGCCATGGAGGAGACCTTGGAGTGGGACGAGGAGTGGGAGGAAGACGAGGAGTCCACGGGTGCGGGAGACGCCGCCGAACCGATCTGGTCGCCGGCCTCCCGGGCCGAGGGGCGCGTGCACGCCTCCCTGGCCCTCGGGCTGCTGGCCATGGCGCCCCTCTTCCTGGCCTACGAGCTGGGGCTGGCCCAGGACCCGGACCTGCCCCGCAGCCAGTCCGAGCAGGTCCTTTTCCGCCTCCTGTCCCTGTTCCCCACCGCCGCCGAGACCTGGTTGCGCCAGGGGATCCTCCTTGGAGCCGTGGTGGGCGCCCTGGTGGTCTGCTACCGCCGGCGGGTGGCCCTCGGTCCGAGCCTCCTGCGGGTCTTCCTGGAGGGCGTCCTGGGGGCCGTGGCCCTGGGCCCGGCCCTGGCCTACGGCATGCGCCTGTTCGGGGGCTTCGAGAACGAGGTGGCACCCCTGGCGGTGGACACCAGCCTGCCCGTGGCGGGCCGCGTGGTGGGGGCGGCGGCCTTCGAGGAGCTCCTGTTCCGCGTGGCCCTGTACGGCATCGTGTTCCTGCTGGCCCGGCGGGTGGCGGCCTTCTTCGGGGCCCGTGAGCGGGTCTCCGGACTGCTCGCCGAAGGCCTGGCCCTGGTCCTGTCCTCCCTCGGCTTCGCGGCCATCCACCTGGCCGTCTTCACGACCTGGCTCGGGCCCGAGGGAGAGGCCTTCGACCCGGCCATCTTCACCTGGCGCTTCCTGGCGGGTGTCCTGCTGGCGCTCCTGTTCCGCTGGCGCGGCCCGGGGGTGGCGGCCTGGAGCCACGGCCTGTTCAACCTGGCGCTCCTGATCGGCGCCGGGCCGGAGGTGCTCCTGTGAGTCGCTACTTCGTCGGCCTGACCGGGGCCAGCGGGCAGATCTACGGCGAGCGTCTGATCCAGGCCCTCGTGCGCTGCGGCCACGAGGTCGACCTGGCCCTCTCGCCCGCGGCGGCCAAGGTCCTGCCCCACGAGCGGGGCGTGCCCCTCGCTCCGGGCGGGAGCGACCTCGCCGATCATCTCGTCGGCTGGCTGGGGGATGAGTGCGCGAGCCACATGCGCTGCTTCGCTCCGGACGAGGTCGAGGCCCCGGCCAGCTCGGGCACCTCGGGCATCGCCGCGGTGATCCTGTGCCCTTGCAGCATGGGCACCCTGGCCCGGGTGGCGGCGGGCTTCTCCTCGAACCTCGTGGAGCGCGCGGCTGACGTGGCCCTCAAGGAGCGCCGTGAGCTGGTGCTCGTGCCGCGCGAGACGCCCCTGTCCGAGGTGCACCTGGAGAACATGCTGCGCCTGCGTCGCCTGGGTGCCGTGGTGCTGCCGGCCATGCCGGGCTTCTACCACCTGCCGCGGACCCTCGAGGAGGCGGTGGACCAGGTGCTGGGCAAGGTGCTCGACACCCTGGGCGTGGAGCACCGCGTCGGCGCCCGCTGGGACGGGATGCCGGAGGGTGACCAGGACCCGGGCGTGGAGCCGCCGCGGTGAGCGCCGCGACGAGGCGCCTGGGGGACTACCTCTCCCTGGTCAAGTTCAGCCACTCGATCTTCGCCCTGCCCTTCGCCCTGCAGGGGGCCTGGCTCGCGAGCAGCGGGATCCCGAACGGGTCCGACCTGGTCTGGATCGTGGTCTGCGCCGTGGCGGCCCGCACGGCGGCCATGGGCTTCAACCGCTGGCTCGATCGGGAGCTCGACGCGCGCAATCCGCGGACGGCGGGCCGCGAGCTGCCGGCGGGGGTCGTCTCACCGGCGGGGGCCCTGACCCTGGTGGTGGGCTCGGCGCTCGTCTTCGTCGCGGGGGCCTGGGCGCTCAATCCCCTCTGCGCGGCCCTCTCGCCGGTCGTGCTGGCGGTGCTCTTCGGCTACAGCGCCTTCAAGCGCTTCTCCGCGGCGGCCCACTTCGTCCTTGGCCTGGCCCTGGCGATCGCGCCCCTGGGGGCCTGGCTCGCGGTGCGGGGGGACTTCGCGGGCGACCTGCGGCCGGTCCTGGTCCTGGCCCTGGGCGTCCTGACCTGGGTGGCGGGCTTCGACCTGATCTACGCCTGCCAGGACGCGGAGCACGACGCAGAGGCCGGGCTGCACTCGATCCCCGCGCGCCTGGGGATCGCGGGCTCTCTGCGGCTCTCGAGCGCCCTGCACGTGGTCAGCGTGCTGGCCTTCGGGCTCCAGGGACACTGGGCCGGGCTGGGGCTCGCCTACTGGATCGCCCTGGCCCTGGCGGCGGTCCTGCTGTGGTGGGAGCACTCGATCGTCTCGCCCACGGACCTCTCGCGGGTGGACGTGGCCTTCTTCACCCTCAACGGCTGGGTGGGGGTGGGGCTGTTTCTGGGCGTGGCCGTGGACCTGCAAGTGGGCTAGGGGTGCCCGCGGCCCTACAATCGTCCCATGGCGCGCACCCGTGAACCCGACCCGCCGAGCCAGCTGCGCGCCCTTGCGCGACGCCTGGAGCAGGAGGGTGCGCCGCGCGGGGCCCTCCTGCGCGGGGAGGAGCGCTACTTCCTCGAGCGCGGGATCGAGCTGTGCCTGGCGCAGGCGCGGGAGGCGGGCCTCGAGGTCTGCCGCCACGACGTGGCGGACCCGGAGTTCGACCTGTCGCGGCTGCTCGACGACCTGGGGGCGACGCCGATGTTCGCCTCGGCCCGCTGCGTGCTCGTGCGCAACGCGGACGCCGCGCGGCGGGGCGACTCGATCCTGAAGAAGCAGGGCACCAAGCACTCGAGCTTCACCCGCGCCGCCCTGGCCTTCCTCGAGTCCGACAAGCCGGGCAGCCTGGTCCTCGCCGGCCGCTCGATCCGCGCCGACCACGCCCTGGCCAAGGCGATCGGGAAGCTCGGCCTGCCGCTGCTCTCCTGCCGCAAGCTGTGGGACTCGCCGCCCCCCTGGGACCCCGACCCGCGGCGGTCGGAGCTGGCCCAGTGGGTCGCCGCCCGCTCCGCGGAGCTCGGGCTGCGCCTCTCCGCCGACGACTGCGCCTACCTGGCCCTGGCCACCGGCAACGACCTGGCGGCCATCGACACCCAGCTCGAGAAGGTGCGCCGCGGGGGGCGCGGCTCCCTGCGTGAGCTCGTGGGCTGGCAGAGCGGCGGCACCCCCTGGAAGGCGGCGGACGACCTCGTGGGCGGCGACCTGGGGCGCGCCTTCTCCAGCCTCGAGGCGCTCTTCAAGGCCGGCTTCCACTCGGACCGGGACGGCAAGACCGAGACCGACCCGGCGGCCCTCTCGGCGATCCTGCTCGGCACCGCCCGCAACAAGGTGCGCCAGGCCCTGCGCGGCAGCCGCGCCCAGGCCCGCGGCGCGAACCCCGAGCAGGCCGCGGAGGCCGCCGGGGTCGGCAAGCAGAAGACCGCCCGGGCCGCCTTCGGCCAGCTCCTGCGCCTGCGGGACGTGGCCGGCTGGGAGCGGGTCTGGCGCGAGCTGCTCGACACGGAGCGCCAGAGCCGCACGGGGACCTCCCTCGGCCCGGACCACTTCTTCCGCCTGGCCCTGCGCTGGCGCGTGGCCCCCGCACGGCGCGGCGCGGTGGGAGGTCGCCGGTGAGCGGGAGGGAGCTGGAAGCGGGCGTGATCGCCCCCCTGCCGGAGGTGGTGCGCAACCAGATCGCCGCCGGCGAGGTGATCGAGCGCCCGGCCTCGATCGTCAAGGAGCTGGTGGAGAACGCCCTCGACGCCGGGGCCACCCGCGTTCAGGTGGACCTCGAGGAGGGCGGCGCCAAGCTCGTGCGAGTGACCGACGACGGGGTCGGCATGAACGCGGCGGACCTCGCGCTGGCCTTCGAGCCTCACGCCACCAGCAAGCTGCGGGACGCCTCGGACCTCGAGCACATCGCCAGCCTCGGCTTCCGGGGCGAGGCCCTGGCGTCGATCGGCTCGGTGGCCCGCTGCACCCTCTTCTCGCGCCAGCGGGAGGCCGAGACCGGCCTACGCCTGGAGAACGAGGGCGGCCGGCGCGGGCAGCCCCTGGAGGCCGGCGGACCGCGCGGGACCTCCCTCGAGGTGCGCGACCTGTTCTACAACACCCCGGCCCGGCGGCGCTTCCTCAAGCGCCCCTCGACCGAGCTCTCGCGCTGCCTCGAGGTGGTCCAGCGCATGGCCCTCGGTCACCTCGGCGTGGGCTTCGTCGCCACCCACGGGGGCCGGCGCAGCTACGACGTGGAGTCCGGCATGGACCTGCACGCCCGCATCCGGCGCACCTTCGGTGCCGAGCTGGCCGAGGAGCTCGAGCAGGTGGAGGCGGACGACGGCACCTTCCGCCTGTTCGGCTACGTGGCTCCCCCGCGCTTCGCGCGCCGGGACAGCGCGCGCCAGATGTGGTTCCTCAACGGCCGCACGGTCAAGGACCGGGTGCTGGTGCGGGTGCTGAAGGAGGCCTACCGGGGCTTCCTCGAGCCCGGCAAGCAGCCGGTGGCCTTCCTGCACCTGTCCATGGACCCGGCGCTCGTCGACGTGAACGTGCACCCGGCCAAGGCCGAGGTGCGCTTCCGGGAGGACCGGCGCCTGTTCGGCTTCCTGGTCAACGCCCTGCGCCCCGCGGTCGCGCGCACGGACATGGCGACCCCGGGGGAGGGGCTGCTGCGCCGCGCCCTGGGCCGCGAGGGCCGCGAGCTGCACTCGGGCCAGGGGGCCCTGGCGGACCCCGGCGGCCTCGGGCGCCCGCGCCCGGCCCCGGAGCCCTTCGTCGCGCGCGAGGTGCCCGGCGCGCCCTTCGTCGCGCCCGAGCGCCCGCCGATCGAGGACCTGCCCGCGACGGCGGCCGTGCCCGAGCCCTCGGAGCCCGAGGCCCTGACCGACGCCCCGCGGGACACCCTGCCCGGCCCCTTCCTGCAGGTCGACAAGACCTACCTGGTGCGCGCCCTGCCGGACGGCTTCGAGGTGGTCGACCAGCACGCCCTGCACGAGCGCATCACCTACGAGGGCCTGCTGTGCGAGATGCGCGACGGCAGCGTCGAGGTGCAGCGCCTGCTGGTGCCCGAGGTGGTCGAGGTCTCCCGGGCCGAGGTCGCGCTGCTGAACGAGCACCGCGAGGCCCTGGCCAGCATCGGCATCGAGCTCGACGCCTTCGGGGAGACGGCCGTCGCCGTCCAGGGCCTGCCCGCCCGCCTGCGCCACCCCGATCCCGAGGGGCTCGTGCGCGACGTGGCCGAGATCCTGGCCACCACCGGCAAGAGCCCCACCGCCGCCGACGTCATCGAGGAGGTGCTCCACAGCGCCGCCTGCCGCTCCTCGGTCATGGCCGGGGACGCCCTCGGCGAGGACGAGATCCGCACCCTCCTGCGCCGCGGTCAGGAGCTCGAGAGCGACCAGACCTGCCCGCACTCACGCCCGACGCGGGTGCGCTTCACCCTGGCGGACCTGGAGCGAGCCTTCCACCGCAAGTAGGCTCCGGACGGGGCCTACTCCGGCGGCAGGAAGTCCTCCGGCGACAGCGCTGCCCGCAGCCGGCCGCGCTCGCCGTTGAGCCACAGGGTGGTGCCGGGGGTCTCGTAGAAGCGCTCCGGTCGCGTGCTCGGGTCGATGCTGAAGACCTGGATGTGGTGGGGGATCTGGAGCTTTGCGCGGCGCCTGTGGTCCGCCATGCGCACGCACATGGCCGTGCCCGGAGCGTGGCTGTCGCCGCGCTGCTCGTGGATCACCGCCAGGTGCACGGTGGCGCTCTCGGGGTCGATGCCGAGCTGGGCCCGGTAGAGGGGCAGGCCGTCGCCGGTGGGCCTGGCGCTGTTCATGCGCAGGAAGAGGTCGGGGCTGGTGACCGAGAGCCAGACGAGGGCGTCGGCCTCCTTGCGCAGCTTGGGGTGCAGCTCCCGGGGCGGCTCCTTCGCCAGCTCGAGCTGCGCCAGGCGCAGCGTCGCCACCGGCTGGGTGAGGGCCACGAAGTTGCTCGCGATGGCGCCCATCTGGTCGAGCTGCTCGATGTCCTGCTTGAAGTCCCGACCCACCAGGCGGAAGACCTCCTGCTTGTCGAGCAGGAAGTCACCGGAGGGACCCCGCAGGTGGGTGCGGCCGGACTCGAGCTCGGCGCGTACGAAGCGCGGCGCCAGGTAGCTGAAGTTCAGGTCCAGGTCGTTGGTCTTGTTCACCTGCGGGTCCGGGGCCTGCTGCCGCAGGAAGAAGGCCAGCTGGAAGGCCTGCATGGGCTTGGCCTGGTCCAGGGTCTTCAGCAGGCCCCGCCACATGGCCTTGGCCTCCACCGAGGCCGCGGCCGGGACCTCCCCGGGCAGCACCACGCTGCCGTCCGCGCGGCGGAACTCGGGAATCTCGGGCCCGGCGCCGCGGCGGCTGCGGAGGCGCTCCAGGACGTCCTCGCGGGACTCCTTCTGCTCTTCCTGGTCGGTCGGTTGCTGGACGTCCTGGCCGCCCAGGGCGGAGGCGAGGAGGAGCAGGGCGCAGAGATGCGGTTGGGTCACGGGAGGCTCCGGGTTCAGGGCCTGGCGAGCGTACGGCGTGGCGGCGCTCCTGGCCAGGGAGGGCCGCCTCCCCGACACCAACGCCGGGGCGGCTCCCGTGTTACGTGCGGCTCGGGTATTCTCCCGCCCCGTGAGCGCGAAATCCTCCTCGAGTCTCCCGGGCGAGTTGCGGGTCCTGGTGGGGCCCACCGCCGCCGGCAAGAGTGCCCTGGCGATGGCCCTGGCGGAGCGCTGCGGCGCGGAGCTCGTCTCCCTGGACTCCATGCAGGTCTACCGCGGCATGGACGTGGGCACCGCCAAGCCGAGCGCCGAGGAGCGCGGGCGAGTGCGGCATCACATGCTCGACCTGGTGGATCCGGACGAGCGCTACGATGTGCAGCGCTTCCTGGCGGATCTCGGGCCGGTGCGCGCGGACCTCGCGGCCCGTGGAGCCCGGGCGCTCTTCGTGGGAGGCACGGCCTTCTACTTGAAAGCACTGACCCACGGCCTGTTCGAGGGCCCGCCCACCGACCGGGCGCTGCGGGCCCGCCTGGAGGCGGAGGCCCACGAGCTCGGCTCTCCGGCCCTGCACGCGCGCCTGGTCGAGCTCGACCCGGACAGCGCCGCGCGCCTGCACCCCAACGACGAGAAGCGCGTCGTGCGCGCCCTCGAGGTGCTCGAGCAGACCGGCCGGAGACTCTCGGAGTGGCAGCGTGAGTGGCGCGACGACCAGGGCGAGGGACAGACGGGGCGCCCGCGGCTCCTGGTGGGCGTCGGGCACGAGGTGGAGCAGCTGGACCGGCGCATCAGGGCGCGCACGGAGCGGATGCTCGACGCGGGCTGGCCCGAGGAGGCGGTGCGCATCCGCGCGGGCTGCGGCTTCGGCCCGACGGCGGTGCAGGCCCTGGGCTACGCGGAGGTCTTGAGGCTCGTGGATGGAGAGCTCACCCGCGCTGCCTGTGTCGAGGCCGTCGCCCTGCGCACGCGCCAGTTCGCGCGCAAGCAGCGCACCTGGTACCGCAAGTTCCCGGAGATCGAGTGGGTCGGCGGTGAGCTGGAGCAGCAGCTCGCGGCGGCCCGCCGGCACCTCGGCTGGTGAGACCCGCCGTCAACGAGAGGACGGCCGCTCGCCAGGGCGAACGGCCGTCCTCTCGTGTGTGCTGAGCTCGCGCTCGCCTACTCGTGCGGGATCGGGTGCGCGCTCACGTGCGCGTTCGTCTCGCCGCCCGCCGGGGGCAGGTTGAGGGCGTCGTCCAGGAAGGAGACGGTGAGCTGCCGCACCGGGCGGAAGGTGGTCGAGAGACCCGCCACGAACTCCTCCTCGCCGCCGGGCTCGAGGGTGCCGATCAGGGAGTCGACCGGGATCGGGAATCCAATGATGGCCCCGAAGACCACCGACTCGAGGTGGAAGTACGTCAGCGGGTTCGGCAGGGGGCTGTGGTTCGGCCGCGGGGCGTAGTAGTCCGCGTCGTCCGGCTGGAAGGGGTTGTCCGGGTTCCAGTTCAGGAGGTGACGCTGGGCCGTCTTGGCGATGTGGAGCTTGTTCTCCCACTGGTAGTCCCGGTAGGACTCGTACTTGTCGGCGTCGTAGCCGAGCATCACGCGCGCGACGCGCGGGGCGATGGACTCGTTGCTCCAGTGGTCGTTGATCTTGCTGGGGCTCGAGACACAGCTCGAGAACAGGAGCGCGGCCGCGGCGGCGGAGAGCAGGGCGGGAGTCTTCATGGAGGTCAGGAGGGGACCGTGTGGGGTCCGGGGCCTGGGGGAGGGGGGTGCCCCTCGCGGGGGCCCTGGGCGGATCCGCGGCGAGGCGGACCCCGAGTGAGCGACAGAGTCTAGTGGGCCCCCCAGGGAGGGTCAACGAAGCGTGCCCGCTGCTGGGAACGGGGTTAGGATCCGGGGCGGTGGAGCGCCTCGTGAGAGCGGTGGAGGGCCCGGGAAGGGCCGACAGGGCACCCTACCCCCTCGGGGGAGGGGGTCACTCTCTCGCGTGGGCATTCCCGGGCCGTGAGCCGCTTCGGGAGGCCGTCCGGTGAGCGCGCGGCGCCTGGGGATCTTCGGGGGGTCCTTCGACCCGCCCCACCGGGGCCATCTGTTCGCCGCCAGGGCGGCCCTGGAGGCCTTCGGGCTCGACGAGCTGCGCCTGGTGCCCGCCGCCCGGCCGCCCCACAAGCCCGGACGGCGGCTGGCGGAGGGCCGTCACCGGGTCGCGCTGCTCCAGCTGCTGATCGCCGGCGAGGAGCGGCTGGAGGTGGATCCCCGGGAGCTCGAGCGGGAGGGACCCTCCTTCTCCGTGGACACCCTGCGGGAGATCGCCGGTGAGGAGCCCGGCGCGGAGCTCTACCTGGTGCTCGGCACGGACAACCTCGAGGGCCTGCCGGAGTGGCGCGAGGTGGAGGCCCTGCTCGAGCTGGTGCGGCCGATCGTGGTGCTGCGGGAGGGGGCCGGGGAAGATCCCCTGGCGTCCCTCGTCGGACGGCTCAGCGACGCGGCCCTCCAGCGGCTGCGGAGCGGACTCGTGACCGACGCCATCTTCGACGCCTCTTCCACGGAGCTGCGCGACGATCCCGCGCGGCGCGCCGGGCCGACCCTGCCGCCCGAGCTGGAGCAGTACATCCGCGAGCACGGCATCTACGACGCCGGCGAGGCCGAGTCGTGATCGGGGCCTGGATCGGGGGCGGCGCCGCGCTGGCGACGGCCCTCGCCCTGGCGTCCCTGTGGCGAGTCCGCGGCTGGGGCGACGCGCCCACGGGGACCGCGGGCGGGCGCAAGCTCCAGGCCGCGGCGGTGCCCGCGGTGGGGGGGCTGGCGATCGCCGTCGGCTGGGGCGTGATGGCCCTCTGTCGAGGAGCAGACGGGGACTACGGCCTCGCCCCCCTGCTCTCCCGCGCCCCCTCGCGCTGGTGGATCGAGGGGAGCACGGCCCCCGGCCTGCCGCGGCTCGGGGTCGGCTGGATCGCCCTGGCGCTCCTCTCGGGCCTGGCCGCCGGCGTCTGGGACGACCTGCGGCGCGGCGGCCTGCCTCCCCGCGTCCAGCTCGCCGGACAGCTGCTGGTCGGGGTCCTGGCCAGCTTCTACTTCCACCCCGCCCAGGACGTCGTCATCGAGCTGGGGGGCGGCGGCGAGGCGGTGAGGACCCTCACGTTGCCCGGCACCTGGACCTGGGCCGCCGTGGCCGCGTGCCTCGCGCTGGTCGTGGTCAACGCGGTCAACACCTTCGACAACGCGGACGGCGCCGTCTGCGGGGTGGCGGGCACGGGGCTCCTGGCGGCGGCCTCGCCCCTCGCACCGGCCGTGCTCCTGTTCCTCGTGCCGAACCTCCTCCTGCGTCGGCCGGCCTCGGGGCGGAGCGGTACGCGCGATCCCTGGGCCTACCTGGGGGACGGGGGCAGCCAGCTGATCGGCGTCGCCGTGCTCGTGACCCCCGCCGCCTGGCCGGCCCTCCTGCTGCCCCTGCTCGACCTCGGTCGCCTGTGCGTGGCGCGCCCTCTGGCGGGGCAGGCCCCCTGGGTGGGGGACCGGCGACACCTGGCCCACCGGTTGCAGCGGCGCGGGCTGGGGCCCCTCGCGGTGGTGGGGGTGCTGGTCGCGATCTCCGTGCCCTTCGTCCTCTGGCCGAGCCCGTCGGGGGCCGCCGGGACCACGGCGCTCTTCGCCCTGGCCTGCTTCGCCACGCGGGGTGTCGAGGGGCCGTAATCGGGGTTCTCCGGCGCCCCGGGGGGGGTGCTCGCACGGCACACAACTCCCGCCCGCCGCGCCTTGCCCCCGGAGAGTGGCGACTGGATAATCTTTCGCTCGCAGAAGGCGGGGACGGTCGACGTGATCGGTCCCGACGCCGCGCGTCCCTCCGCCTTGACGTACTTCAAGACCGCTATCATCTCGGATCTGCACGGGAACATCCCGGCCCTGGACGTCGCCATTGCGGACGCCCGGGAGCGAGGGGTGCGCCGTTTCGTGTGTTGCGGGGACGTGGTCGGCTACGGCGCCCAGCCCCGGGAGGCCCTCGAGCTCGTCATGCGTATGTGCGGCGAGAGCGCCACCTTCGAGGACGGCGAGCCCCTCGAGGGCGGCCTGTGCCTCAAGGGCAACCACGAGGACGCGCTCCTCACCACGGCCGAGGACTTCAACCCCAAGGCGCGCGCCGCCATCGAGTGGACCCACCAGGAGATCTCGAACGGAGGCGGCCGCGAGGCGGGCCTGCGCTACTGGGACTACCTCGGCGGGCTCTCCGCCTCCTGCTCCGACGAGCGGGCGATGTTCGCCCACGGCAGCCCGCGGGAGCCGGTGCGCGAGTACATGCTGCCGCGCGACATCCACGACCGGGCCAAGATGAAGGCGAACTTCGCCGCCATGGACCGGGACGTCTGTTTCGTGGGCCACAGCCACGTCGCCGCGGTCTACTACGAGGACGGCAGCCTCTACACTCCGACCGACACGGAGGGGCCCTACGGCCTCGGCACCGGCCCGGGCCGGCGCGCCATCGTGAACGTCGGCTCCGTCGGCCAGCCGCGGGACGGTGACCCGCG
The DNA here is from genome assembly GCA_964591315.1 of uncultured Planctomycetaceae bacterium. Taxonomy (GTDB): domain Bacteria; phylum Planctomycetota; class UBA1135; order UBA1135; genus JABACD01. The sequence continues at coordinate 2,198 of CAZQAT010000024.1, read as the reverse complement.
CCTCTCCTACGCCATCTTCGACGGGGACACGATTCAGTTCGTGCGCCTCGAGTACGACATCGACGCCGCCGCGCGCCTGATCCGGGGCGTGCCCGAGCTGCCGGACTACCTGGCCGAGCGACTGGCCGTGGGCCGGTAGCAGCCCCCCCCCTCAGAATCCCGACGCCCCAGCGGCGCAGCAGATCGGCTTGGAAAAGCGACTCCCCCTGGCCCTGTTCCTCTCCTTCCTCGTCCTCATGGCGTGGGGGATCTTCTCGCCTCCGCCCCCGCAGCCGCCGGAGGAAGCCGGTGGAGGTGTGGTCCAGGAGCAGCCGGACGACCGCCGCGACGGCTACGCCGAGGCCCCCGCCGACGCCCAGCGTCAGGCCGCCGCGGAGGAGCGCGAGATCACCCTGCGCCTGGGGACCCCCGGCCAGCCGGGCTCCTACGAGCTGCGCTTCACCAACCGCGGCGCGCGCCTGCTCTCCCTGCGCATCGGGGACCAGTACACGAGGCTGGCGGACGAGGGCTCGGACAGTCCCGACAGCTCCACCTGGGTCGAGCTGCTCGCCTCGGCCGAGACGGAGGCCGGCCACAGCGGCTCCTTCACCATCGCCGCCAGCGAGTCCGCCAAGGAGCTCCTGACCGAGCCCCTCGAGGAGGCCCTCTGGAACCACCGCGAGCTGGAGGGCGGGGGCATCGAGTTCAGCTATGCGCCGGGCACCGGGCTGCTGTTCAAGAAGCGCCTCGTGCCGCACGGCTCGAGCTACGGTCTCGGCTTCACCTTCGAGGTGGAGAACATGGCCGCCGAGGGTGCGGCCGGTCTCAAGCAGTTCCGTTTCACCCCCGCGGAGGTGGTCCCGTCCCACGGGGAGGAGGCCTTCTACGTGGAGCCCCAGGCCATCGCCGTCTGGGACGAGGGGCACGGGGAGTACGAGACCGAGGTCAAGATCCGTGAGGGCAGCGGCGCCGTGACCGGCTCCCTGCCGGGCGGCGGGGGCAACCCCCTGGCCTTCTCGGGGACCCACAACAAGTTCTACGCGCTGCTCGTCGTCCCGGCGGGCGACGAGAACGCGCGGTCGGTGCGCGGTGCGAGCTGGCGCCGCATCCGCGACGAGGCCTGGCTGCGGGACAACCCCGGCGAGGACGCGGATGACGCCTGGCGCTACGTGGTCAACGACCTGGCCCTGCAGGTCGCGATCCCCGAGGTGGGCGGCAAGTCCGAGGTGAGCTTCGACGTCTACGCCGGTCCCAAGCAGCGGCAGACCCTCGAGGCGGCGAACCCCGCCTTCGGGGAGATGCTCGACGAGGACATCGGGTGGTTCAAGAGCATCGCCAAGCTGATCACCGCCCTGCTCAGCCTGTACCACGGCCTGGTGGGCAACTGGGGCTTCGCGATCATCCTGATGACGGTCACGGTGCGGGCGCTCCTGTTCCCCCTCAACCGCCGGGCCCAGACGGCCATGGCACGCTTCGCCAAGAAGATGAAGCGCGTGCAGCCGATGCTGGACGCCAACAAGGAGAAGTACGCCGACGATCCCAAGAAGCAGCGCGAGGAGCAGGCCAAGATCATGCAGCGCGAGGGCGCCTTCCCGCCCCTCGGCGGCTGCCTGCCGATGTTCCTGCAGATCCCGGTCTTCATCGGCCTCTTCCAGGCCCTGCGGGTGCACTACGACCTGCGCCACCAGCCCTTCGTGCTGTGGATGAAGGACCTCTCGGCGCCGGACCAGCTGATGGTCCTGAACCTCGACACGCACCTGCCCTTCATCGGCGTGATCGAGTACCTGAACATCCTGCCGCTGCTCATGATCGGCCTGTGGATCACCCAGCACAAGGTGATGCCCCAGCCCGAGAGCACCGACCCGAAGCAGGCGCAGATGCGCAAGATGATGATCGGGATGCAGGTGTTCTTCGCCTTCCTGTTCTACAACTACGCCTCGGGTCTGGCGCTCTACATGATCACCAGCTCGTCGATCGCGATCTTCGAGTCCCTGGTGATCAAGAAGGCCTGGCCGATCGACGACACCGAGCAGGCGCCGAAGAAGCCCGGACGCTTCATGCAGAAGATGGCCGAGCTGCAGAAGGAGCAGCAGCGGCGTCTCGAGCAGGAGCAGAAGCGCCGCACGGGGGCGACGGGCTCGCGGAAGCAGAAGAAGCGCAAGCGCGGCTAGCCCGGCCTATTCATGAGCCTTCAACGCATTAGCACCCAACCGGGATCC
>CAZQAT010000023.1:13297-46603 GCA_964591315.1 uncultured Planctomycetaceae bacterium | reverse complement strand
GAGGTCATCACCGACTGCAACAGCAACTCGGTGCCCGACGAGTGCGAACTGGGCGGCAACGACTGCAACATCAACGGTATCCCGGACGACTGTGACACGGACTGCAACTCCAACGGCACACCCGACGACTGCGAGACCATTGCCGATTGCAACTCGAACTCCGTTCCCGACGAGTGCGAACTCAGCGGCAACGACTGCAACGTCAACGGAATCCCGGACGAGTGCGACCCTGATTGCGATGCAACCGGGCTGCCGGACGAGTGCGAGCTCTTCTCCGACTGCAACAGCAACCAGATCCCGGACGAGTGCGACATCTCCCAGGGCACGAGCCAGGACCTCGACGGCAACGGGCAGCCTGACGAGTGCCAGCTCGCCGTACCCTTCTGCTACGGCGACGGCACGGGCGCCCAGTGTCCCTGCAACAACAACGGGTCGAGCGGCAAGGGCTGCGCGAACTCCGCCGGTGCCGGAGCAGAGCTCTTCGTGAACGGGTCCAATAGCGTCTTCGACAACAACCTGAACTTCGCTGCCTCGGGCTTGATTCCCGGCCAGTCCGCGATGCTCTTCTACGGCAACGCGTGGGTGAACGGCGGCCTCGGCGTCCCGCTAGGCGACGGCCTGCGCTGCGTCGGCGGCCAGATCCAGCGCCTCGACGTTGTGGTTCCCGGTGGCGCCGGCAATGCCGGTTGGCCGTCGGGCTACATCGCCCAGGAGGGCTGGCAGCCCGGCGAGACCAACTACTTCCAGGTCTGGTTCCGTGACACCGCTGGAGGCCCTTGCCTCTCCGGTTTCAACCTCTCCAGCGGTCAGATCATCACCTTCACGCCCTGACTCGCGCCCCCCGTCACCGGCGCTCTCCCCTGGCGACTGCCCGAGGACCGAGACATGACTCCGCATCGTTCGCTCCGGACCCTCGCCGGCGAGGCCGCGGGGCTCTTCCTCGTCGGCGGTCTGGCCCAGGCCCAGTTCACGAACAACACGTCTGACATCCCGACCGGTGGCAGCGCGAACAGCTCGCGGACGGAGAACGTCGACTTCGGCGACGTGGACCTCGATGGCGACTGGGACGCGATCTTCGCTGACGGCGGCGACCTGGCTCAGGACCAGAACCGCATCTGGATCAACCGCGGTCCTGGCGCGAACCTGGGCAAATTCCAGGACGAGACCAACGCCCGCTTCCCCTCGGTCAACGACCAGTCCCGGGACATCGAGTTCGTCGACTTCGACAACGACGGTGACCTGGACATCTACAGCTCGAACACCGCGGCCGTCGTGGCCCAGGGCAATCGCTGGTGGCACAACACCGGCGTCGGTAGCGGCAACTACACCGACGAGACCGGCGCCCGCTGGGTGAACCTGAACGGTCCCAACTCCTCGATCGCCCCCTCGCAGATCCTGGGCAACGGCACCTTCATCGACTTCTCCTGCGACTGTGACTTCGGCGATCTGGACAACGACGGTGACATGGACCTCTTTCACTCCAGTTACGGTGGGGTGTTCGGCGGCCAGATTCCGTCTCGGATCTTCCTGAACGACGGAAACGGCTTCTTCGAGGAGTTCAATCCCTCGGGCTTCAAGCTCTCCGGCCAGACCATCGCCAACGGACACCCGGGTCTGTGGTGCGAAGGCAACCAGCAAGCCAACACGGGCAACACGAACGGCAGCAACTGCGACATCGCCTCGAGCGCCCTGGACATCGACCTGGGTGACATCGACGGCGACTTCGATCTGGACATCCTGCACGGGGCCCGCCAGGAGGTGCCGCGCCTCTTCGAGAACCGGCTCGAGGAGAACGGCGGGACGCTGGGCTTCCGGGACGTGACCAACGCGGCCTTCCCCTCTGGCTGGAGCACCGGCAACGGCCACTACGAGCAGGAGATGGGCGACCTGGATGGCGACGGCGACCTGGACATCTACGGACTGAACTGGCTCGCCAGCTTCGGCTTCAACGACTGCACCCTGCGCAACAGCGGTAACGGGATCTTCACCAACCTCACGACCCTCGCCGGATCCAGCTCGGACGACAACGAGGGCGACTTCTTCGACTACGACAACGACGGTGACCTGGACCTGTTCGTGGCCAACTTCTCCGGCCAGGACAAGCTGTACCGCAACAACAACAACGGCGGCGCGGGCTTCAGCTTCACGCAGGTGAGCTTCCCCAGCTCGAGCCTGACGGCTCTGGATGCGGATGCCTGCGACGTGGACGGTGACGGGGACTACGACCTGTTCGTCGCCAACGACAACAACGCCGCGAACAGGTACTTCGAGAATCTGACCTCCGCCAACGACATCCACGCACCCTACATCCCCAACGTCGAGCAGGCCCCAGATCGCGATGCGGGTCCCAATCCGACGGTTGTTCGGGCCCAGGTCTACGACAACGCGCCCTACTACATCACCTGGTACAACCCCACCACGCTCACGTACACGGTCAACGGATCAGGCGGCGGGACGGTCCCGGCGCAGAGCTCCGGCGGCCAGATCTTCCGAGCTGAGATCCCTGGCGACCTCTCGGGAACGGTCGAGTACTGGTTCAACTCCGAGGACGAGTACGGCAACAACGGCCAGTCCGCCTCTCGTAGCTTCGTCTCCACCGGAGACGACGGGGTGGGCACGGTCTTCTGCGCCGGTGACGGCTCAGCCGCCGCCTGCCCTTGCGGGAACACCGGGTCAGCGGGCGAGGGCTGCAGCAACTCGACGGGCTCTGGCGCGGTGCTGGCCGCGAGCGGAGATGCGAGTGTCTCCGCCGACACGGTTGTCTTCAGCGCAACGGGAGCCCCGGCCGGAGTGCCGGGGCTGTTCCTGAGCGGGACCGCGACCCTTGGCGCAGGCAACGGCCTCGCCTACGGCGACGGCCTGCTGTGCGCCGGGGGGCAGATCGTGCGGCTCGAGATCGTGCCCGCCGACGGTAGCGGCGCGGCCACCAGCACTGTCGGCGCCGCCGCCACGGATGGCACCCAGGGCGGCGAGACCCGCTACTACCAGTACTGGCACCGCGACCCAGCGCCGGGCGCCTGCTCGGGCGGCTTCAACCTCTCGAACGGCCTGGAGATCACCTGGGCGAATTGAGCGTCGCCGCCCGGCGCTCAGCCCACGACTGTTCCCGTGACGCGTCGCCGGTGAGGGTGGGAGCGATGCTCGTAGAGATAGATCCCCTGCCATGTGCCGAGCTGCAGGCGACCGCCCTCCACAGGCACCGTCAAGGACGTCGCCGTCAGGGTCGCGCGCACGTGGGCCGGCATGTCGTCCGGGCCCTCGGCGGTGTGTACGAAGAGCGGGTCCCCGTCGGGTACGGCTCGTGAGAGCCACGCCTCGAGGTCGCGTCGCACATCGGGATCGGCGTTCTCGCAGATGATCAGGGAGGCGCTGGTGTGCTGGACGAAGAGGTGACAGAGGCCGTCCCCGTCGGTGGCCGCGCTGACCTCTCGCGCGATCTCCCTCGTGATGTCGATCGTGCCGCGGCCGGGGGTGGAGACCTGCAGGTTGAAGCGCTTCATCTGTCGAAGGTCAGGAAATCAGCCAGGGCGCGGGCAGTGAGCTCGTTGCCGCGGGCGTTGAAGTGGGTGTCGAGGTGGTGGTACAGGTGCCGACGTCCGTCCTCGAGGGGCTCGGCCGCGCGCAGGGCCGGCAAGAGGTCCAGGTACTCGAAGCCCTCGCGCTCGAGCCAGGCGCGCAGCAGGCGCTGGGGCCGGTCCCTCTCGAGAGGCTCCTTGGCCAGCTCCTGGACCTGTGCCCAGAGGCCGTCCTCCACCTGGAACTCGTCGGGGATGAGGAGCACCCGCAGGGGCACGCCGCCCGCGGCGTCGCGGGCGGCGAGAAGAGAGCGGTAGGCGATGTCCATCGCCGGGGGGTCCTGGCCGCACATGGTGAGCGCTCGCTCCGCCTCGAGCTCGAGGAAGACCTCCTCCGAGAGAGTTCCATCCTCGAGGGAGGGGTCGAGCACCCAGGGGAAGGCGGCGGCGGCCTCTTCGCGGGTGGCGACACCCGCCTCAGCCTCCATTCGCTCACCCTGCATGGCGTGAATGTCCGCCCCCCGCGCCACCTCCGCCCGCAGGCGTGCCATGCGGTCGGGGATGACCCAAGCGAGCACCTGGTCCCGCTGGAACCAGGAGCGCAGACCTGAGTCCGGCAGCTCGTGCAGAGCCTCGTCCACCATGAGATCGTTTCCCACGAAGACGGCCACCAGGATCTGGTCCGGGTTCAGGGGCATCGCCTCCTCCGCGAGGAGGTAGGCGTATTCCGGCGGGCCGATGCCCGCCACCCCCATGCTGTAGACCCGTCGGCCGGTGAGCTCCTCCAGGATCGTCGAGTAGTGCCACGCGTGGGGCACGGCGCCGACGCTGAAGGAGTCTCCGATGGAGACGATGAGCTCTCCTTCGGCTTCCGCGTCGCGGAAGAACTCCGTGTCGTAGAAGCCGCGGCTGTTGCAAGGGAAGCCGAAGCGCACCTCACCAGGCTCGCAGCGGAAGCGCTGCACCAGCTCACGCGGGCCGACGCCCACACGGGCCGTCAGGGGCGAGGGACTCAAGCCCGCGTAGGCCCGCAGCCCGAGCTCGAGGCCCAAGAGGGCTGTACACAGGCTGAAGGCCACGAGCTCCACCCCCCGCATCGTCCCTGGGGCGACCGCTCGAAGGCGTCGCAGGGCCAGGAGGCTCCCCGCCCAGGCCCCCGCGCCCAACCCCAGGGCCAGGTCGAAGTGCAGTCGCTGGAAGGGCTGCGCGAACAGGAGGAAGAGCACCCAGGTCATGACGCACACCACCAGAGCCCAGCGCAGGAGGGCCGGGCCGAGGTCGGCGTCGTCGAGGCTCGGGGAGCGCCACTCGAGCCAGAGGGCGAGCAGAGCCAGGCCCGCGACGACGGCGAGGGCCAGGGCCGCGGCCTGGAAGCTCGCGCCGTGCACGAAACCCATCGGCACGCGGTACGTCAGGGCCAGCCCCAGGCCTCGCAGGGCCAGGCCGCAGGCCACGAGCAGCGCGGCCAGGAGGAGGGCGCGCCGCCAGCCGGGGCGCGGTGATCGTCGGGGAGCCTCCACCTCAGCGCGTCCTCGCGGGGACGCCGCCGGCGATGGAGCCCAGGGCCTTGCGCGCCACCTCCCGCACGCCGGCGTCCGGCGAACGCGAGGCGCGCTCGAGGGCCGGGACCGCGGCGCGCGCCCGGGGTCCGAACTTGCCGAGCAAGAAGGCCGCGAAGTTCTGGAGGGCGTGGTCCTCCGACGTCTCGAGCAGCTCCACCAGCGCCGGGACGGCTGGCTCGCCGATCGCGAGCAGCAGGTCGCCCAGGTCCCCGGCACGCCCACGGCCCGGCCCTTGGAGACTGCGCACGATGGGTCCGGCGGCGGAGGCGCCCGCACCGACCAGGGCGTTCATGATCGCGCCGCGACGGTCCTCGCTCATCAGCTCCTCCTCCACGAGCTCCTGGAGCAGGACCTCCACGTGCAGGGGGCCGACGAGCTGCAGGGCGTGGGCGGACGCTCGCTCGAGACCCCCCCCGCTGCGGTCAATGCTCTCGAAGAGCACCGGCAGCGCGGGCGCCGAGGCCTCGGGAGCCTCCAGGCTCAGGCCGATGGCCGCCAGCCCCCGCACGTAGGGGTCCGGGTCGTCGAGCTCCGCGCGCCAGTCCGCCTCCCCCTTCGCGCAGGCCGCCAGAGTGAGAGCCAGCGCGGCGAGGAGGCGGTTTCGGGAGCGGGGCATCGCCGGAGGATAGTTGGCGGCACGGAAGGCCGTCAATGAAGCGCGCGGGGGAGAGAGCGTCGCCGCTCCCTCCCCCGCGCCCTGAGAGTCCGGACCTCAGTCCTGCCTCATGATCAGCCGCTGCAGGGCTTCGCCGTCCTCCGCGAGCAGCTCGGCGGCGCGCTCACTGTCCACGTCAGCCACGATGATCTGCCCGATCTCCTCGGCCACGTTCACGAAGATGCCATGGTCCTTCATCTTCGAGGTCTGGTAGCGGTTGTCCTCGGTCGGGCTGACGTAGTGCACCGTGTTCGCCTTGTAGCGGTGGACCAGGTAGAGGTGCATCAGGGTCTGCAGGCGCTTCGTGCGGTAGGCCTCGTCGAAGGTGTTCTGGTCCCGCATGGACAGGATCGCCTGGTCGTGACGGTCCCGGAAGCTGCTGAAGATGATGTTGGCCACGACCTCGTTGCTGCCCTTCAGGACCCGCAGCTCGAGCAGCTCGGAGCCTGCCCGGTGCGGCCTGAGGGTGACACGCAGGCGCTCGGTCATCTCGTGGTGCTCACACCAGGGCTCGAGCCACTCCTCGAGCAGGCGCGTGGGCACCTCGGTCTGGATCAGGTGCTGATGCTGAGTCGAGCCGCGCCCCATGGCCTGGGTGGTCGCCGTGCGGCCCGAGGAGGCCACCAGCGCCCCGTCGAGGCGCGGGCCGCCGACCAGGGTCTGGGGCGTCTTGTAGGGCGACTCCACCAGACGGAACTTCCGCTGTAGGCGCGCCAGGGCCAGCATGCCGTCCTGTCTGAGGGCGGCGGAGAACTCCTCGCCCACGAGGCCGTCGATCTGGTGACCGCCGTAGGTGATGAAGTTGAACACGAAGCCCATCTTGCCGAGCTCCCGCGGGAACTCGCGCATCTCGTCATCGCTCATGCCCGTCGAATCCCAGTTGAAGGAGGGCGACAGGTTGTAGGCCAGCATCTTGTCGGGGAAGCGGGCGTGGATCGCCTCCTGGAAGCGCCGAGCATCCTCCAGGTCGGCGGTCTTGGTCTCCATCCAGAGGAGGTCCGCGAAGGGCGCCGCCGCCAGGGACTTGGCGATGGCGTAGTCGATGCCGCCGCGCACCTGGTAGTAGCCCTCCGGAGTCTTGGGCAGCTCGCAGTTCCAGATGACGTTGACCCCGAGCTCCTTGGCGCGAGCCTTGGCGGTGGTCAGGGACGCCTCGCGGGCGAAGGCCAGCCAGTCCTCGATGCTGATCTCGATCTCCTCGCCCTCGCCGGCGCGGAACTCGAGGATCTCGGCCACGGCCTCGCCGTAGGTCTTGAGGCCTGCCTCGGCCTCCCAGTGCTCGACCAGGTTCGACGAGACGTTGCCGAGGGCCGTCTCGAGGGTCCGATCGCCCGCCAGGTAGCCCTTGGCGTTCTCCTCGACCTGCGAGAGAAGGCGGCCGGACTCGAGCCAGGCGTTGGCCTCCTCGTACTCACGCTCGGAGATCGCGTACAGCTGGTGGCCGTTGAGCTCCGTCACGCCGTGCTCGTAGAAGCTCTTGAGCACCGCCAGGTAGCAGGTCTTGTACTTCGGCAGACGCAGGTTCGTGGCGCCCAGGATGAAGGGGTGGTCGCGCTCGTCGCCCCGCCCGTCGAGCAGGGTCGCGGCCTCGGCGTCCGTGCGGGCGACGATGAGCCCGCCTACACCCATGATGTCGAGCTGGAAGCGCGCGGCATTGAGACGCTTGATCTGCTCGTCAGAGCTGACGAGCACCTTGCCCCCCTGGTGTCCGCACTTCTTGGTGCCGGGGCGCTGGTCCTCGATGTGGTAGCCGGGAACTCCCACCTCCACGAAGCGGCGGACCAGGTTGCGCACGTGGGGGTCACCGCCGTGGCCCGTGTCGGCGTCGGCGATGATGAAGGGCCGGTAGTCGTAACCCTGCGTCCGACTGCGCTCCTCCTCGTCCATGCGCGAGCGCAGGTACTGCTGATTGCGGTCTGCGGTCAGGAGCGCGCGCACGATCACAGCGGCTTCCTCCGGCACCTGGCTCAGCGGGTAGCTCGCGAGGTCGGGGCCGGGGTCCTCACTGACCGAGCCCTTGGCGGAGGTGGCCCAGCCGCCCAGGTAGATGCCCTCGATCCCCAGGCGCTTCATCGCCACGGCCTGGCCCGGGGAGTAAGGACCGAAGGTCGTGATGCTCTCGCGAGCCGTGAAGAGCTCCCGCAAGCGGGCGTGGAATCCCTCCGCGGCCACCCGGGCCACGGTGTAGTCGTTGCGGATCGTCCCGCGCTGCTCCACCACCTGACGGGGGCCGTACAGGCGCGTGATGCCCTCGAAACGGGAGCCCTCGAACCAGGCCTTCGTCTCCTCGACCTCACGGTCGAAGGCGCCGACGGCGGTGGCGGGGTCGAGACTCTCAGAAGTCGACGTTTTGTGTGATGCGTTGGCCGTCATGTTGGAATGCTGAAACGAAGGTCGAGATGCGCTCCTTGGCGCGCTCGAGGTCGTGGTTCTCGATGTTCAGGTTGAGCAGGTCGATGTACCAGGGCAGCTTCGTGCCGCAGCGCACGTAGCGGTCGACGACCTCCCGTGCGATGGGCAGAGTGGTGCCCTTCGAGTCGTCGTGGACGTCTCGGTCTGAGGCGGCGAGGAGCTTCTGGTACTCCTCCTCGAGCAGGCGACCGAAGAGCTCCTCCGTGAAGAGGTCTCCCGCGCTCACGCCGGCACCCTCGTCCTCGGCAGTGAAACGCGCGCCCTTGTGCAGCCACTCCCAGAGGATGCTGACGCGGATCTCACCCGTCGCCATGTCCTCCATCAGGTAGAGAACGTCGTCGTTGCCGAAGTGATCGGCGGGCTTGAGGGCAGCAGCCTGCATGCCCTGGCCGAAGGCGTTGCCGTACTGCACGGCGACGCTGATCAGGTCTCGCGCGCCGTCGACCGTGAGCGGCGCGGGCTCGAGCAGGGTCAGGCCCGCTCCGTCTGCGTCGGAGTAGCCGAGGGGCTCGAAGCTCCGACCGAGCTGATTGTCCTCACCGACTTCCTCCCAGACCGGACGCACGATGTGGACCATCTTCCAGTGGGCCACCCACTTTCCGCTGGCGCCCTCGCGCTGCTCGCGCTGCCCCCCCGCCACGGCCTTGGCCATGCCGGAAGAGACGCCCTCGGGCGACCCGACGGGGATGTTGGGCTCCATGCCGCCCTGCCACAGGGCGCAGTTGCCGTCCAGGTCGGGGGTGTTGACGGCTCGCCGTACGCGATCCTCGTAGTGACGCATGTACCCGTAGGTCATCGGGATCGCGTCGATGTTCGGGTTGATGAACTCCGGGTCACCGGCGAGAGCGTCCGCCACGCTGTTGATGTAGTCCCAGCGGCCGGTGTTGAAGCCCACGAAGTGCTTCCCGAGGGCGGCGCGGATCTCCATCAGCTGGTAACAGGCCTCGATCTGCTCCACGAGCACGTAGACCTTGATCGTCCCCACGGGCAGCTCGAAGTGCTGCTCCAGGGCCGTGAGCATGTCGTTCCAGAGGGCCGCCTCCTCGGCGGTCTGGATCTTGGGCAGGTAGAGGCAGACCGTGGAGACCTGGGAGCGCAGGCTCAGGTGGTTGGCCGCCACGTAGAGGGCCATGTCAGCGATGGAGGCGGAGAAGCCCGTGCCGTCGCTCTCGCGCAGGTGGCGGTCATCCAGGTGCAGGCCGCGGGCGCGGTAGATGCGCGTCGTGAAGCGCAGCTGCTCGCGCCAGTCGGCGATGATCTCGCGCCCCAGGAAGCCCTGGGACCAGGCGTTCATCTCGGCCGCGACCCCTTCTGCAACGCCGAGGAAGGTCGGGTCGTTCGCGAAGGCCAGGCGCAGGTTGCGCTGGTTGTCGAGGGACATGGTCGAGACCTGCCCGAGGGCGTCCTCCCCGTCGAACATCCAGCCGTCCGCGCCTGACAGGAGGGCGTAGGCCACGTTGCGCAGGCTCTTCTCCAGGGGCACGCCGAGGCGTGCGCCGGGGCCGGTGCCCTGGATCCACTGGCGCTGCAGGTCGGCGGGGATCGCGCTGCCGTGGAAGCGGCCGGCGCGGGCGTCGGCGACGCTGATGTCCGTGCGGCCGATCGTGCTACTCGGGTCGAGGAAGGTCAGGGGCTCGCCGCCCTCGATCCGGGCCTTCCGGCGCTGGATGCGCTTCCCCATCAGCTCGAGTCGCTCGCGGTTGAAGGGCGCCAGCGCCTCGAGGGCCGCCATGGCCTCCGGGGTGTACACGTCGGCGTACTCCCTGGACAGTTGCCCGCGGATCTCCAGACGTCCTGATTCGATCATGCCGTTGCCTTTGTGGGGGGGAGTCTCCGGGTCGGAGGCCCCGACCTCGGGCCTCGCCCGAGACCTAGAGGGTACCGGGTAGCGTGGAATCGGCCCGTTGGCCCCCGAGACTGGAGGGGTCGGGCGAGACCTCCGGCCTCCTTTTTCGCTTCTGGGAGCGGTCGAGGGAGCGACCCCGCCCCCCGGGGCGGAGTGCCGGCCGCCGGTCGGGCGGATGGCCCGAGGATCCCGCCCGATTCACCCACTCCCGGGCCTCTCCCCAGGGCCCCAGCCGGGCCCAGACCCTGGGTGCGGCCCCCCTCCTCGGGTTGGTGCGGGCTCAGCCAGCGACCATACTGCGACCGTGCCCACGCCCCCCGCCCAGCCCGGCCTCGACCCCGCCCTCGACGCAGCCGTCGAGCGGCTCCTCCAGGCCTCCGGCGGCGGACACCTGGTGGTCGCGGCCCCCCTGGGGCTCGGCAAGCCACACCGACTCCTGAATGCCCTGACGCGGCGCATCGCGGCCGAGCCCGAGCGCCGCCTGAAGCTCCTGACCGCCCTCTCGCTGACGCCCCCCGACGCGGCGAGCGACCTCCAGCAGCGCTTCCTCGGTCCATTCGCCGAGCGCTTCTTCGGCGCCGACCACGAGGGCCTGGACTACGTGCGCCACATGCGCAGGGGCACGCTGCCCCCCAACGTCCACGTGCAGGAGTTCTACATGCAGTCGGGCACGCTGCTCGGCTCGGCGCAGGCCCAGCAATCCTGCACGAACCTCAACTACACCCACGTGGCGCGAGCCGTCGCCCACGAGGGCATCCACGCCCTGGTGCAGAAGGTCGCGCGGGAGCCCGGCGGCGAGCGCCTGAGCCTGTCCTGCAACCCGGACCTGACCCTCGACCTCGTGGACGAGATCGCGCGGCGTGGGGAGCAGCGGCCGCTCCTGGTGGCCGAGGTGGACCCGCACCTGCCCTGGCTCGGGGGCACGGCGGCCGTGGAGGCCTCCTACTTCGATGTGGTGCTGGAGCTGCCGAGCTCGGCGCCACGGCTCTTCGCCCTACCGCGCAGACCCATCGACGACGCGGACCACGCCATCGGGCTCTACGCCAGCGCCCTGGTGCCGGACGGCGGGACCCTGCAGATCGGGATCGGCGCCCTCTCGGACGCCCTGGCCCACGCCCTGGTGCTGCGCCACCTGGAGAACGACGCCTACCGCGACCTGCTCGAGGCTCTGGAGCCCGGCTACGCGGAGAGTGCCCTGGTCCAGGAGGAGGGCGGCGTGGGGCCCTTCGAGCAGGGCCTCTTCGGCGCCAGCGAGATGGTCAACGACGCCTTCCGCGTGCTGCGCGAGGCGGGCGTGCTGACACGCTGCGTGGTGGACGACGCGGAGGTCATGGAGCGCCTGGCCGCCGGCCGGGGCACCCCCGCGGACGCAGCGCTGCTCGAGCGCGAGGGGCGCTACCTGGACGGGGCCTTCTACCTGGGCTCGGTGGACCTCTACCGCTGGCTGCGCGAGCTGCCCGCGGAGGAGGCCCGGCGCATCGGCATGACGCGCGTCAGCCACATCAACCACCTCTACGGCGGACAGGAGCGCCTCGAGCGCGCCCAGCGGCGGGACGCGCGCTTCTTCAACACCTGCATGCTGATGACCGCCCTGGGCGGCGCCGCCTCGGACACGCTGGAAGACGGCCGCGTGGTCTCGGGCATCGGCGGTCAGTACAACTTCGTGGCCATGGGGCACGAGCTCGAGGACGCGCGCTCGGTGCTGATGTGCCGCGCGACCCACGGTGGCGCGCAGCATCCGAGCTCGAACGTCCGCTGGACCTACGGCAACCTCTCGATCCCCCGCCACCTGCGCGACCTGGCGATCACCGAGTACGGCGTGGCGGACCTGCGCTACCAGAGCGACGAGGACTGCGTGCGGGCCATGATCTCGATCGCCGACCTGCGCTTCCAGGAGGAGCTGCTGACGCGGGCGAAGGCCAGCCGCAAGCTACCTCCCGACGCGCGGGTCGCCCCCGACCGCACACCGAACACCCCCGAGGCCCTGGCCGAGCGGCTGGGCGCGGCGCGCCGCTCGGGGCTGCTGCCCGACTACCCCCACGGCTGCGACTTCACGCCCGTGGAACAGAGGCTGGTGCGGGCCCTGGGCTGGATGAAGGAGCGAGCCGGCGGACGCTGGTCGAGGCTGTCGATGCTCGCGAAGGCCCTCGTGGCGTCCGCCCCGGAGGCCCGCGAGGAGCTCGCTCGCATGGACCTGGCAGCGCCGCGCGGCCTCGGGCAGAGGATGACAGCACGCGCCCTGAGGCTGGCGCTGCGCGAGACCAGCCACTGAGCCGGGCCCACCTTCGGTGCCGTGGTCGCCCCGGTCAGGCCCAGCCCGCGGCCCGCGCCTCGTCGGGCTCCAGCTTGCCGGCGGCCACCAGGAAGCGCAGCGCCTCGTGAACGCTCATGGGTATCGGCTCCGTGCGCTCCTCCTCGACGAGGACCACACGGCCCGAGGTGGGCGTCGGCGAGGCGGGCAGGAACACCACCAGCCGCGGCCCGGCATCCACGCTCGCCGGCAGACTTCGCGTGACGAGCCCGAGCTCGCTACCACAGCCCTCGCGCCCCTCCACGAGCACCACGCGCTCGAAGAGGGCGTCCTTGCCTTCCCCGTAGCCGAGGATCTGCTTCAGGGTGCGGTAGAGCATCCCGAGGGCCGGCAGGCTGTCGATCAAGCTGTCGAAGATGCGCCAGAGGGCCCGACCCACGAAGGTCGTCACACCCAGGCCGACCAGGTAGGTGATCACCAGCACCCCCACGATCCCCATGCCTGGGAAGTAGAACTGCTGGTCCGCGAGCCACGACTCGGCCACGGTGCCCTCGGCCCAGACGGCGCCGAGGACGAGGCCGACGATGGGCAGGAGCGCGACGGTGCCTGAGATCAGGGTGCGCGTGAAGTGACGCGAGAGGCTCTTCATGGCGGGCTTGGAGGGGTTCGGAAGGGCCGGGCGCGGCCGGGCGCGCATGATGCCCTCTTCGCCCGTCCCCGTCGCCCTCTCTGCAGACCCACCTGCTCTCGCAGCACCACGCCTCGAGCTCGACGGCGACGATCAGGGCCAGAGGACGACGGAGAGCACGGGGGCCGTGACGAAGGGACCCCCCGACGGGACCGGGAGCTGAACCGGGAAGCGCGTGACCGGCGCGGTCAGGCACGCCAGGCCCGCGCGCCCCGCCTGCGGCGGGTTTCCTTGCACGCCGCTCCGCCGCGGGTGTCTACTGGCCCCCATGACGAGTTCGAGGCCCCTCCTGCGCGCCGCCCTCGGGCTCGCGGCCCTGGCGTTCCTGACGCCCGCCGCTCCCGCCCAGGTCTTCGGCATCTGGCTCTCCGACACCAAGGCGGAGAAGAAGTACAAGAAGCACCTGACCCAGGTCGGTACCGACCTCGTCATCGTCTGTGAGCCGCGGGCCGGCAAGGGCATTCGCTTCGACCGCGACAAGGGGCAGATCAACTACTCCCAGGAGCGCAACGAGGTCTTCGTCGCCGACGCCGGGGACCCGGAGTGGGTCCCCTACGTCCTGCTGGAGGCCGGCCGCCGCAAGCCGAACGGCAAGAAGGGCACCCTCACGATCCAGGGCAAGTACATCTCCAAGATCCAGGTCCTGATGCCCCACCAGAGCCTGTTCGGGCTCTCGAAGGAGTACGGCCGGCGCCGGGCCCTGGTGGAGGACCTGCGCGGGGAGCGGGACGAGCTGCCCAAGGGCGGCGCGGAGTGGATGCGGGTCAACCTGCGCATGCTCGACGCCTACGAGCGCCTGCGCTCCTGGCTGGCGGGCACGGCCTACACCGAGGCCAGCGAGGACCTGGTGAAGGAGATCGCGAAGGTCCGCAAGCGCAGCAAGGCCGAGGCCACGGACGCGCGCCTCGAGCGCGCCCTGGGCTCGATCAAGGCGCTGCCCGTGCCCGAGAAGCTGGTCGAGGCGTCCGAGAGCATCACCGGCGGCAAGGTCGAGTTCGGCCTGAGCGAGAGCGAGCACGTGCGCATCGTCTACGACCGCAAGGGCGTCACCGAGGCCCAGGTCGAGAAGCTCCTGCGCTTCGCCGAGAAGGCCATCGACGGCTTCCGGCGCGACTTCGTCGACCCCTACCTGGACGCGGACTTTCCCGACCACATCCCCGACCGCCTGTTCGTGGAGTTCTGGATCGGCCCCGACGACAAGGGCTGGCACGACAGGTTCTACACCGAGTACTACGAGCTCCGGTGGGGCCAGAACAAGGAGGCCCGCCTGGCGGTCCGCGGCCAGACCGAGCGGCGCGACGACCCGCCCGAGTTCCTCGACTACGGCAAGCGCGAGGACCACAACCTGATGGGCGTCGTCGCCCACCGCATCGGCCACGTGCTGGCGGACCTGCACTTCAACGCCAACCAGCCGAAGATGAAGCACGACTGGCTGGGCGAGGCGGTGGCCTACCACGTCTCCCTGGAGTACTTCGGTCGCAACGACGAGACCTGCTACGCCTTCAAGGAGGAGGAGAAGTACGGCGGCGGCGCGAAGACCACCGACGTGACCGGCGCCGGGGAGCTCCTGCTCGGGGAGCGCTTCTTCTACCACCGCCTGGCCCTGGACGAGGGCCGCAAGTTCGAGCGCCTCGCGCCCATGACGATCTTCTCCATGAAGGGCTCGGACCTGGCCAAGGCCTGGAGCTTCTTCGACTACGTGGCGCGGGTGGAGGGCAAGCGCGGGCAGCTCTGGTTGCGCGACGGCTGCAAGCAGTCGCAGCTCAAGTGGCCCGGCTTCGTGAACCCGTGGCGCGAGAGCTCGGCGTCCTTGCTCGAGGTCTCACCGGCGGAGATGTTCACCGTGGTCGAGGAGCGCTGGCGGGAGTACGCCGGCTCCCAGAAGGACGCCTACCTGCCCGAGCGCGACTGAGCTCCTCCACACCATGCCGACCCTCACCGGGAGCCGCCTCTGGCGCACCCTGACCCTGTGTGCCCTGTACTGCGCCCAGGGCATGCCCTGGGGCTTCGTGGCGATCACGCTCGTGGCCTACGTGAACGAGCAGGGCGTCGGCATCGAGGAGTCCGGCAAGATCGTGGCGATGGCCACGCTGCCCTGGTCCTTCAAGGTCGTCTGGGGGGTGGTGATCGACCGCTTCACCCTGCGCTCCATGGGCCGCCGCCGGCCCTGGTTGCTCCTGGCCCAGCTCGGCATCGGGACCTCGCTGATGGCGATGATCCTGATCGACGACCTCTCGGCGGAGGTCGAGACCCTGGCCTGGATGGTCTTCCTCCACAACTGCTTCGTCTCCCTGCAGGACGTGGCCTCCGACGCCCTGGCGGTGGAGGTGCTCCTGCCGGACGAGCGCGGTCGCGTGAACGGGCTGATGTGGGCCTCCAACAACCTGGGCAGCGCCATCGGCGGCGCGGGCATGGGCGCGGTGCTCGGCCTCTACGGCCTGCAGGCCGCGTTCACCCTGCAGATCAGCGTGCTCTTCGCGATCGTCCTCTTCCCCCTGCTCATCCGCGAGCGGCAAGGGGAGAAGCTCCTGCCCTGGACCGCGGGCGAGGCGCGCATGGAGGAGGGCGAGGAGTCCACGGAGAGCTTCCTGGAGCTGATCCGCAACCTCTGGGGCGCCTTCCAGAACCGCGCCGCCGCGATCGGGCTGCTGTTCTCCTTCGCCGCGAACTTCATGATCGGCGTGATGGTGGTGGTCAACCCGGCCTACTTCGTGAAGGTGCTCGAGTGGACCCAGGTGAAGTACAGCGGCTTCACGGGCGGGCTGGGCGCCATCGCCGGCGTTGCGGGCGCCCTGGTCGGCGGCCTGCTGGTGGACCGCCTCGGCGTACGCCTGATCTACAGCGCCAGCGCGGCGATCCTGGTCGGCCTGGCCGCGGGCCTCGGGCTGTCCGAGGCTCTGCGAGCATCGGAGGCCTTCTGCTCGATCTACTTGCTGCTGGGGCTGTTCCTGGTCTCCCTGCAGTCCGTGGCCTCCTTCTCGATGTTCATGCGCCTCTGCGCCAAGGTGGTCGCGGGCACCCAGTTCACCCTCTACATGGCGATCTCGAACCTCTCGCGGGTGGTCGCAGCCATGGCCGTGGGGTTCATCGGAGAGGAGCGCTACGGCCCGATCTTCCTGGTCATGGGAGTCTCGATGCTGCTCTCGGTGCCGATCCTGTTCGCCATCCCCCAGAAGGAGCGAGACGACGCCGCGCCCCAGGCGGCCTGAGGCTCAGGCCGTCCCCGCGCGCGCCAAGACCCAGGCGGTGATGCGGTCGAGCAGGGCCTCGTGGCCGGGCTCGTTGAGCACCTCGTGGCCGAGGCCGTCGAGGCGCTCGGCCTCGAGCTCAGCGCCGGTCATGCGGTCGAGGAGATCCGCGGTGCAGACCGGGTCCGCGACCCGGTCGTCGCCGGCGTAGAGCACGAGCCACGGTCCCCGCAAGCCCACCGCCCCCGCGAGCACCTCCCCCTGGGCCCGCTCGGCCTCGACGAACCAGCGCACGTTCGCCGTGGACAGCACGAGCTCGTCTTCTTCGTAGGCTCGCTGCACCGCCGGGTCGGTGCACACGTCGGCGCCGGTGAGGCTGCTGGGCATGTTCAGCCGCGGCATCCAGCGCGCCAGGGCGCGCCCCACCCAGAGCTTCGGCGCGGGTACCGGCAAGGCCAGGCCCATGTAGGGCGAGGTCATGACCGTCGGCGGCGCCTCCCCCTCCCCACGACTCAGCCGCCAGTGCGCGATGATCAGCCCCCCGTTCGAGTGGCCGAGCAGGGCGACCGGCGAGCCCTCGCTGCGCTCGCGGGCCGCGTCGAGCAGGGCTTCGAGATCCAGGTGGTAGTCCTCGAAACGCTCCACGTGACCGCGCAACCCCGGCGAACGGCCGTGACCCCGCAGGTCCACGGCCACGGTCGAGATGCCGCGCTCGCCCAGACCGCTCATCACGTGCCGGTAGCGCCCGCTGTGCTCCGCGTAGCCGTGCAGGATCGCCAAGGTCGCGGCAGGGCGTGGCACGAGCTCCTCCCGGAGAAGGAGCTCGTGGCCGTCGCGGGTCGGGATCGTGCGGGTCAGTGCACCGAGGGGACGGCGATCGTCGCCCGCACCCTGCTTGTTGGCGGAACTGCACTCGCCGAGCGCCCGCGCATTGTAGATCCGCCTCCCTGCCCCACAAAGTCGTCGGGCCTGGCGCCCGGGCCCGAAGACCTGGGGACGAAGCCAGCGGCGCCGGGCATCGCAGCCACCCGCAACTCGAGGAGCGCGAGGCCGAGGGGACGGCCTCGCTCATCGACGCACCGGATCGTCCGAGGCAGGCCCGCCTCCACTCCCCCATCAACATCGAATGCCCAATTCGGATCGGGGACACGGAACTCGCCCCCGCAGCTGAACCGATGGGCTGGAGCTATGATGCGGTCGCTCCCATCGAGACCTCTCCAGCGCGGAGGCTAGCCCTCCGCGACCCTCCACCATGCTCCCCTTGCTCTTCGCTCTGCTGCCCGCGCTTCAAGGACCCCAAGCCCCTCAGACAGGCGAGGCAGGACCTTCAAGGAACCAGGGCACACCTGCGGAAGCGACCGCTTCCAGGGAACAGCTCGTCGTCGACCAGCTGAAGGCGGCCTTCGAGGCGGGCAACGCCTCCGTGCGGGTGGCGGCGCTCGGGCGAGCGGGGCGCGTCCCGGTCCAGGAGGTGCTGGAACTCAGTGCCCAGGCCCTCAAGGACCCGGTGGCCGAGGTGCGCCTCGCGTCCGCCGAAGGCCTGCGCTTCAATTCCCACCCACTCGCCACGCGCGTGCTCCGCATGACCCTCGAGAAAGGGAAGTTCCCGGACCCCGACGGCCGGACCCAGGCGGCCCTGGTCCGCGCCCTGTGCCAGAAGGCGGACCCAGCGACCTTGGTCCTGCTCAACAAGCTGCGCATCGACCCCAGGAAGCGCGAGCTGACCCGGGCTTACGTGCGCGGTCTCGGACGTCTGCGTCACCGCGGAGCCCTCGCGGCGCTGATCAGCTTCATGGAGGGCCTCGAGCCCTCCAACCGCTGCCTCTACATGTCCGACATCCGCACCTCCCTGGTCGTGCTCACGGGCACGGACCGGGGACTGGACGCAACCGCCTGGTCGCAGTGGTTCCACCAGTTCGGCAGCAAGATGCAGATCAACCCCTTCGACCCGAAGCTGCCGGAGCTGATGACGGTCGACTGGTACGGCTACTGGCAGGTCGATCCGGCGGCGGAGCGCAAGCGGCAGGTGGCCCGCGCGCAACCGGCGGCGGCGAAGAAGAACGAGGCCCAGCCGCCGAAGGGGCAGGGCCCCAGCGAGCTGCCCCTGGACATGGGCGACAAGCGCTCGCGCCCCACCCCCCACTCCAGCGGCTGGCCCGGCAGAACGAAGGACACGGAGTAGCCCCTGGCGGAGATTCGCCGCGGGGGGCGTGACCGACCGCGGCGCCGGTCGTCGATGGGGTGTGACCGACACCGTCGACTGCCTGTGCCTCGAACGCGGCAGCCCCTCCTTCCCGCCTCCCCTGGAGCACATCGATGGCCCGCCCGAGCGCCTCTGGGCCCGGGGCCGCCTCGCACTGGCCCGGGACCCGTCGCCCAAGGTGGCCCTGGTGGGCACCCGCGCGCCGACGCCCTACGGCGTCGCCCAGGCCATGCGCTTCGGGCGCGCCCTGGGCCGGGCAGGCGTGGTGGTGGTCAGCGGGCTGGCCCAGGGCATCGACCAGGCGGCCCACCAGGGCGCCCTCGAGGTGGGCGGCGGCACGGTGGCCGTCCTCGGTAGCGGCCTGGACCGCCCCTGGCCGCGGGTGCCCCTGGTGGACGAGATCGCTCGCCACGGGCTCCTGCTGTCGGAGTTCGAGCCCGACCGGGGCCCTCGCCCCCACCACTTCCCCCTGCGCAATCGCCTCATCTCGGGCCTGGTGGACGGCCTGCTCGTGATCGAGGCCGCCGGCGCCTCGGGCTCGCTGATCACGGCCCGCTGGGCGGCGGACCAGGGCCGGGAGGTCTTCGCCCTGCCGGGGCGCGTCGACCAGCCCATGGCCTCCGGCTGCCACCGCCTGCTCCGGGAGGGCGCGGGCCTGGTGGAGAGCCCCGAGGAGCTCCTGCAATGCCTGTACGGGGAGTCGGGTCCCCGCGCGGCACGTGACGACCCCCGCCCCAGGGGGGACCTCGAGGCGAGCCTCCTGGGCGAGACCCTGGACGCCGACGCCCTGGCCCAGCGGGCGGGACGGCCGGTGGAGGAGGTGCTGGTGGAGCTCGTTCGCCTCGAGCTGGAGGGGCGCGTGGTGCGGGCGCCAGGGGGCCTCTACCGCCTCGCCTGACCGCGACTCAGCTGACGGAAGCCAGCGTGTGCTCGAAGATCAGCAGAAGCCCCGCCAGGAGACCGCATCCGAGCAGGAACACCACCAGGCGCCGTGGAAAGCTGCGCAGGGCCGGGCCGTCCTCGGGCTCGGAGAAGAAGGCGCTCATCAGCACGATCACCGCCGAGAGGATCACGAACAGGAGCAGGTGCACCCAGACGTCGTTCACGGGCCCACCTCCCCGGCGGCCGGCGCCGTGGACTCGGCCTCCGCCGCGCCCTCGCCCTCGCCAAACCAGCGCCGCTCGCTCCAGCCGAACACGTCCAGCATGGCCAGGATGTTGAGCATGCCCCCCACGCTGGCGATCACGAGGCCGCCCTCGGCGTAGGGAATGTGAGAGGCCACCGTGCGCGCCCCCCACAGGGCCTGCAGCAGGAGCGCGGGCAGACCGGCCATGAGCTGGCCGCCCCAGTAGTAGTAGTGACGTTCGCGGCTGAGGTTCGAGGACTCGGCCAGGATGGTCCCCAACAGGACCAGCCCCACCAAGCTGACGAACACCAGCGCGGCTCGCAGGCGCCGGCCCTGCCAGAGGTGGCCGAGGCCGGGCACCAACCAGGTCAGGAGCACCGCCACGGCCGGAGAACGGCGGCCGGCGCCGACCCCCTTGGGCAGGCGAGCCTCGAAGTGCGCGTGGGCCATCAGGCAGATGTTGAGCACCCCGGAGATCGCGGTCATGGTCGTGCCGAGCACAACATGGTCCGGGAACGGGCGCGGGAAGCCGGGCCCAAAGCCGAAGCTACGGATGTGGTAGAAGAGCGCCCCGACGTTGCCAGCCTCCGGGGCCAGCACCGGTGCGAAGGTCCCGCGCAGCTCCGCTTGCAGGAACTCGAAGCCCATCCCGCCGGAGAGCTTGAGTCCCAGGAGGTAGAGGCCCTCGACGAGCACGAAGGCCAGGATCCCGAAGCCCGCGCGCCCCAGGTACAGGTGCCCCGCCCCCGGGATGAACCAGGTCAGGAGGGTGGCGACCGTGGGGTCGCCACTGGGGGTACCAGGGGACTTGCGACGGGGAGAGCCGTTCATGGGGGCCAGAGTGTACTTGCCCCACACAGGTCTTCGCAGGGGCGCCCCTGGCCGGATTCCGGAATTCGTCGGCACCGGACGCGCACGGCGTCCGGCCCGCACGAAGCCCGGAGCGCCTCGAGATCTCGGGCCGAAACCCCGGCGGGCGGTCCGATGGCGCCCGATACACTCTGCGGATGAGCCCCACCCCCCACCGCCTCGAGCTGCGGGTCCGCTACGGCGAGACCGACCAGATGGGGGTCGTGCACCATGCCAACTACCTGGCCTACTTCGAGGAGGGCCGCACGCGCATGATGGACGACCTGGGCTGCTCCTACGGCGGCCTCGAGCAGCGCGGTATCGGCCTTCCGGTGCGCCGCCTCGACCTGCGCTACCGGGCGCCCGCGTACTACGAGGACGATCTCGTGGTGGAGACCAGGGTCCAGGCCCTGCGCGCCGCCTCGGTGACCTTCGCCTACGCCATCACCCGCCGGCGGGACGGCGAGCTGATCGTGACCGGCGCCGTGGAGCTGGCCTGCACGACCCTCGGCGCGGAGCGGCAGGTGGTGCCCCTCCCGGATGAGCTGCGGGCGGTCCTCGAGCCTCTCCTGGAGACCGCTCGAGGCTGAAGCGGACCCGGCGCAGCCGGATCCTCAGGCGGGCTGGTCGGGCCCCTGGCCGTGGAGGACCTCCCGGGGGCCCTTGCGGCCCTGGGGAGCCCCTTCATCGGGCTCCTCGGCGCCCTCCGGCTCCCCTTCCAGGAGCGTCAGCGGCGTGGCCTCCCCGGCCGCTTCCGACTCCTCCCCCTCGAAGGGCAGGCAGGGCGGCAGGCTCTCCAGCAGGCGATCGCGGCAGGTGGGGCAGGCCTGGCCCCCCGGCAGGCAGTTCAGCCGCGGGAAGCCCCCTGTGGGCTGGCCGCAGGTGAAGCAGACCGTGTCTCGGGGCTCGCTCATGACCCCTTCTTCGGCCCTTCCGCGGGGGGGCCTTGAATTGGCGGCCCCACGGGCACCCGGAAGAGCCTCCAGCAGGCCTCCCCGGGCTGCCGATAGCCCCGGATAGAGTCTCACGTTCACGATAGATTTCCCCCCGCCAGGCTGGCCGTGGAGACCCCCAGGGCCTATTCTGTGGCGTAGCAGGGGTCCCCGTGGGTCCCGGCCACCGGGTCGCGTTCGCGGCCTTTTCTCTTCGATTCAATTAGCACCGAATTGGTGCTACATACAAAACAGAGCCAAGCCTCCGATAACGATGCTGCAGCTGACCAAGCGCACCGAGTACGGCCTGATCGCCCTCGTCCACATGGTGGACCGGGGCGGTGAGTTCGTCAGTGCGCGCGAGGTCGCCGATGTCTACTCGATCCCGCGCCGGCTCCTGGCCGAGGTCCTCAAGGACCTCTCGCGCAACGGCCTGGTGGACTCCCAGCGCGGCGCCAACGGCGGGTACGCCCTGGCGCGCCCGGCGGAGGCGATCACGGTCGGTGCCGTGGTGAGCGCCCTCGAGGGAGCGCCGACCCTGGCCGGTTGCGAGACCGACGAGGGCCACGACCGCACCTGCGACGTCGAGCCGGTCTGCCCGATCCGCTCACCCCTGCACCGCATCCGCGAGGGGATCTGGCGCCAGATGGAGCACACCTCCCTGCGCTCCCTCGTCGACCCGGTCCCGATCCCCGCCACCCTACTCGGCACGAGCCCGGCCCCCTCCCCCCAGACCACCACCGTCCGCGACGACGCGTGAGGCACCGCACAGCCTCCACCGCACCACCATGAGACTGCCGATCTACCTCGACTACCAGGCGACGACGCCGGTCGACCCCCGCGTCCTGGACGCGATGCTGCCGTTCTTCTCGGAGGTCTACGGCAATGCGGCCAGCCGTAGCCACCAGTTCGGCTGGACGGCGGAGGAGGCCGTGACCAAGGCGCGCAAGCAGATCGCCAGCGTCATCGGCGCCACCCCCAAGGAGATCATCTTCACCTCCGGCTCGACCGAGGCCATCAACCTGGTGCTCAAGGGCGCGGTCGAGATGTACCCCACGCGGGGCAAGCACATCATCACCAGCCTGGTGGAGCACAAGGCCGTCCTCGACGTGTGCAAGCACCTCGAGAGCGAGGGCTGCGAGGTCACCTACCTCAAGCCCGACAAGAGCGGCCGGGTCACCGTCGAGCAGGTCGAGCAGGCGATGCGCCCCGACACCCTGATCGTGGCCTTGATCTGGGCCAACAACGAGATCGGGACCCTCAACCCGATCCGCGAGATCGGCGCCCTGTGCCACGAGAAGAAGGTGCTCTTCTTCACGGACGCCACCCAGGCGGTCGGCAAGGTGCCCGTGGACGTGGAGGCCGACAACATCGACCTCCTGTGCCTCTCCGGCCACAAGATCTACGGCCCGAAGGGCATCGGCTGCCTCTACGTGCGCCGCAAGAACCCGCGGGTGCGCCTGACGGCCCAGGTGGACGGCGGCGGCCACGAGCGCGGCATGCGCTCGGGGACCCTCAACGTGCCGGGCATCGTCGGCCTCGGCGCCGCCTGTGAGCTCTGCGAGACCGACTTCGACAAGGACCTGGCGCGCATGACCGAGCTGCGCGACCGCTTCGAGAAGCAGATCTTCGACAGGCTCGACTACGTCTACCTCAACGGCAACAAGGACCACCGCCTGCCCCACGCCACCAACATCTCCTTCGCCTACGTCGAGGGGGAGTCGCTGATCATGGGCATGAAGGACCTGGCGGTCTCCTCCGGCTCCGCCTGCACCTCCGCCAGCCTCGAGCCCAGCCACGTGCTGCGGGCCTGCGAGGTGGGCGACGAGCTCGCCCACTCCTCGATCCGCTTCAGCGTCGGCCGTACGACCACGGAGGCCGAAGTCGACTTCGCCGCCGAGCAGGTGATCGCCGCCGTCGAGCGCCTGCGCGAACTCTCACCGCTGTACGAGATGGCCCAAGAGGGCATCGACATCAGCTCGATCGACTGGGGCGGACACTGATCCACGCCCCCGGAACACCACTCAACGAAGACGCCCAGTCACCCCCCCCACTCGCATACCAGCTATCCAGCCATGGCATACTCCGACAAGGTCCTCGACCACTACAACAAGCCGCGCAACGTCGGCTCTCTGGACAAGAAATCGGCCAGCGTCGGCACAGGCGTCGTCGGCGCCCCCGAGTGTGGTGACGTGATGAAGCTCCAGATCGAGGTCGCGGGCGACACCATCGTGGACGCCAAGTTCAAGACCTTCGGCTGTGGCTCCGCCATCGCCAGCTCCTCCCTCGCCACCGAGTGGGTCAAGGGCAAGACCCTCGACGAGGCGATGAAGATCCAGAACACCGAGATCGTCGAGGAGCTCTCCCTGCCCCCCGTGAAGATCCACTGTTCGGTCCTGGCGGAGGACGCCATCAAGTCCGCCGTCGCAGACTTCAAGGCCAAGCAGGACTCGGCCGAGGATGCGGAGACGACCGCAAAGACCAAGGAGGCCTGAGACGTGATCACCCTGACCGAGCGCGCCGTGACGGAGGTCCGGCGCATCATTGACGAGCAGAACCTGGCCGAAGGCACCGCCCTTCGGGTCGGCGTCAAGGGCGGGGGCTGCTCCGGCTTCTCCTACACCCTCGGCTTCGACGACCAGATCAACGACATGGATCAGATCAACGAGGTCGACGATGTGCGCGTGGTCTGCGACCCCAAGAGCTTCCTCTACCTGAACGGCACCCAGATCGACTTCGAGGAGAGTCTGATGGGCCGCGGCTTCAAGTTCGGGAACCCGAACGCCTCCAACAGCTGCGGCTGCGGCGAGTCCTTCTCCGTCTGAGCCTCGCCCGCTCCCGATGACGCTCTGCCCGTACTGCGAAGCCACGCTGGAGACTCCGCTGGCGTGCACGAGCTGTGGGAACGTGCTGGACTTGGCCGGAGACGTGACGCCCTTCGCGCTCTTCGGCCGCAACCCGGCCTGGGAGGTGGACCGCAAGGAGCTGAAGCGCGCCCTGCTGCGCCTCTCGCGCCACGTGCACCCGGACTTCCACGCAACCGCCGAGGACGAGGTACGCCAGCGCGCCGAGCGCGCCAGCGCCGCTCTCAACGAGGCCTACGAGGTGCTCTCGGACGACTTCGCCCGCGCGGATTGGCTGGTCCGCGCCCAGGGCGGACCGACGGACGCCGAGGAGCGCCAGATGCCCGAGGCCTTCTTGATACAGGTCTTGGACTGGAACGAGACCCTCGAAGAAGCGCGCTCCGCCGCCGCGGGGTCCCCCGAGGCGAATGCTGCCCTGGAGCTGGGAGTGCAGCTCGCTGCTGAACGAGAGGCGCGCTTCGCCGCTCTCACCGAGCTGCTCACCCCCCTGCCCGAGGCCGGAGCAGCCACCCTGACCGACGCCCGCCGCGAGCTGAACGTGGTGCGCTACATCGACCGCACCCGGGCCGAGCTCGAGAGCGTGCGCCTGGGCGCCGCCCTCCGGGACCGCGCCTGAACTCCCCACACATCGCCTCAATCGCCGAGACCCCATGGGGTACATCGAACTCAACGTCCTCAACAACGCCGAGTCTCCCCTGGCCATGGGGATCGACCTGGGCACGACCAACTCGCTGGCCGCGACCCTGAAGGACGGTCGCCCGGTGGTGATCAAGCCCGAGGGCGGCAGCGGCTCGATCCCCTCGGTCATCCACCTGGCGGATGACGGCGCGGTCGTGGTGGGGCGCAAGGCGCTCGACCAGGCAACGGTCGATCCGCGCCACACGATCTTCTCGATCAAGCGCCTGATGGGCCGCGGTCTTGCGGACGTCGGTGACGACCTCGCGAGCTTCCCCTTTCCGATCCAGGAGGACGAGAACGGGCTCTTGATGATCGACGTCCACGGCAAGGAGTTCACGCCCCAGGAACTCTCGTCCATGATCCTGATGCGTGTCCACGACGTGGCCTGCCGCGTGATGGGTGGCGAGGAGATCGGCCGGGCCGTGATCACGGTCCCGGCCTACTTCGACGACACCCAGCGCCAGGCGACCCGCGACGCAGCTCGACTGGCTGGGATCGACGTGATGCGCATCATCAACGAGCCCACCGCCGCCAGCCTGGCCTACGGACTCGACCAGCGCTCGGGCGGCAACGTGGCCGTCTACGACCTGGGGGGCGGCACCTTCGACATCTCGATCCTCTCGATCGAGGAGGGTGTCTTCCACGTCCAGTCGACGAACGGCGACACTCACCTGGGTGGTGACGACTTCGACCGCGCCCTCGCCAGCCTGATCCTCGAGACGGTCTCCGAGCAGGTCGACGGCGCCGAGCTGGGTGACCCCGCGCTCCAGCAGGCCGCCCGCCTGGCGGCGGAGAAGTGCAAGGTCGAGCTGACCCAGCACCCCGAGGCCGAGCTGCACCTGATCCTGCCCGACAGCGGCATCAACGTGCGCCGCAACGTGACCCGCGAGGAGTTCGAGGCCCTGGTCGAGCCCCTGGTGGCGCGCACCCTCGACTCCTGCCGCGCGGCCCTCTCGGACGCGAGCCTCGAGGCCGGCGACGTGGACGAGGTGGTCCTGGTCGGCGGCTCGACCCGCATGCCGGTCATCCGCGCCGCCGTGGAGGACTTCTTCGGGCGCCTGCCCCACACGGAGCTCAACCCGGACGAGGTGGTCGCCCTGGGCGCCGCGATCCAGGCCCACATCCTGGCCGGCGGCAGCCGCGACCTCTTGCTGATGGACGTGACGCCCCTCTCCCTCGGCCTCGAGACGGTCGGCGGCGGCGTCTCCAAGATCATCGCCCGCAACTCGACCATCCCCTGCCAGGCCACCGAGGGCTTCACCACCTACGCGGACAACCAGACCGGGATCGACTTCAACATCCTCCAGGGCGAGCGCGAGCTGGCTCAGGACTGCCGCAGCCTCGGCAAGTTCAAGCTGAGCGGCATCCCGCCCATGCCCGCCGGCCTGGCCCGCGTGGCCGTCCGCTTCCACGTGGACGCGGATGGTCTCCTGACGGTCAGCGCCCGCGAGGAGTCCACCGGCGTCAAGGCCTCGATCGAGGTCAAGCCCAAGCACGGCCTGACCGACGGTCAGGTCGAGCAGATGCTCGAGGACTCCCTGGTGAACGCCCGCGCCGACTTCGAGGCTGGCCGCAACGCCGGCCTCGTGACCGAGCTCGGCACCATGGTGCGCGCCAGCGAGAAGACCCTGCCGGACGTCGAGGCCCACCTCGACCCCGAGCAGCTGGCCGACATCCGCGAGGCCCTCGCCGCCGCCAAGGCCGCCATCGACGCCACCGAACGCGACGGCAAGGAGCTCCAGGGCATCCGCGACCGCCTCGAGCACGCGACCATGCCCCTGGCCGCGCTCCTGATGGACAACGTGGCCAAGACCGCGCTGTCGGGCAAGAACCTGAGAGACGTCTGAGCCGGCCCCAGCCCGGGTGGGCTGTCCCAGGTGGGACAATGCACACAGGTTCAGCTCAGACTCGCTCCTCGCGTTATTCTGAGACCATGGGTTGGGTCATCTCGTTGAGCCTCGCAGCTCTCCTGGCCGGGGCATCACCCGCCCCCGAGGATCCGGAGCCGCCGGAGCCCGCTGTCCCCGAGAGCTTCTCCTTCGAGCGGGGGGTCGCCTCCCTGGTGGAGGCCTCGCGAGACTGGCGTGAGGCGCGCGGCTGCGTGACCTGCCACACCAACGGCTGGGCGCTGGCGGCCCAACCCGTCATCGCGCCCGCCTCGGAGGAGGTCGCCGCCGGGCGTGCGTTCGCCCAGAGCTACCTGCTGGACCACATCCGCGGAGAGGCCGAGCCCCGCGGGCAGCACGGGAGCGTCGAGGGCAAGGTGGCCACCGCGGCCTTCCTCGCCCTGAGTGACGCCCGGACCGGGGACCAGGTCCATGAGGCCACCCGCGTCGGCCTGGACCATGCCTGGGAGCTGCTCGACCGCAGCGGGACCTGGGAGTCCTGGCTGCAGTGCAACTGGCCCCCCTTCGAGTCGGACGCGGAGTACGGGCCAACGCTCATGCTCGTCGCCCTCGGGGAGCTCAAGGAAGCGGCGAAGATCACGGCGGCCGACCGCCGGGCGGCGAAGCGACTCACCGACTACCTGACCGACCAGGAACCGGCCAGCCTGCACGCCAGAGCGATGAGACTCTGGGCGGCGAAGCACTGGCCCAAGGCGGCCTCGGCCAGGGACCGGCGGGCCTGGCGTAAGGAACTCCTGGCGGCCCAGGCGGAGGACGGCGGCTGGTCGATGGCCTCGCTCTCGGGGCCCGCCTGGAAGCGCGACGGCGGCGAACCCCAGACCGTCACGAGCGAGGCCTACCCCACCGGCTTCGCGGTCTACGTCTTGCTCAGGACAGGTGCCGAGCGGTCGGACGAGGCGGTGGCCTCCGGGCTCTCCTGGCTGCGTGCCAACCAGCGCGCGGGCGGAGACTGGTTCACGCGTTCGCCACGGCGCGACGGGAAACACTACATCAGCCGGGCAGCGACGGCCTTCGCCCTGATGGCTCTGGCGGAGTAGCGAAGGCGCGCGGTTGAGGCTGAGCGGGCCGAGGCGCCCGGAGGAATCGGTCGCTCAGGTTGCGAAGAGGGAGACGCCGGTCATCTCCGCCGGCTTCTCGATTCCCGCGAGCTCGAGCAAGGTCGGGGCCACGTCGCCGAGGACGCCCATCTCGCGCAGCTTGGCCCCCACGAGATCCTCGTCGCACAGCACGATCGGCACGGGGTTGGTCGTGTGGGCCGTGTGGGGCTGGTCCGTGGTCGGGTCCCAGAGCTGCTCGGAGTTGCCGTGGTCGGCGGTGATCGCCACCAGACCGCCGCGCTGGGTGACGGCGGGGACGATCTGCGCCAGGAGACCGTCCACCGTGCGTACGGCGCTGCAGGCTGCCTCCCAGATGCCCGTGTGGCCGACCATGTCGGCGTTGGCGAAGTTGATGACGTAGACGTCGGTCTCGTCCGCCTCGATCGACTCCAGGATCTCCGCCGCCACCTGGGGCGCGGACATCTGCGGCTGCAGGTCGTAGGTGGCCACCTTGGGGCTGGGCACGAGGATGCGCTGCTCTCCCTCCACGGGCGTCTCCTCCCCGCCGGAGAAGAAGTAGGTCACGTGGGCGTACTTCTCGGTCTCGGCGATGCGCTTCTGGGTCAGGCCGGCGCGGGCCACGACCTCCGAGAAGACGCCGTGCAGCTGCACGGGCGGGTAGGCCACCGCGAAGGGGAAGTCGTCCTGGTACTGGGTCATGGTCACCAGCTCGAGACGCGGCATGGCCTTGCGCTCGAAGCCGTCGAAGTCCTCGAGACCCAGGGCCGAGCAGATCTCGCGCATGCGGTCCGCCCGGTAGTTGAAGCACAGCACCCCGTCTCCGGACTCCATGCGCCCCTTGTCCGGGGCGCCGATCACGACCGGCTCGACGAACTCGTCCCCCACGTCCGCGGCGTAGCTCGCATCGATGGCCTCCGCCGCGCTCGCGGCCCGGCCACCGATGCCCGAAGTGAAGAGGTCAAAGGCCCTCTCCACCCGCTCCCAGCGCTTGTCCCGGTCCATGGCGTGGTATCGCCCCACCACGGACGCGATCCGTCCCACCCCCGCGGCCTCGATGTCCGCCTCGAGCTGGGCCAGGTACCTGTCACCCGAGCGCGGAGGCGTGTCGCGGCCGTCGAGGATGGCGTGCACGAAGACCCGCTCGGCATCGAAGCCCTGGGCGGCCGCGAGCTTCAAGAGCTCTCGTAGGTGATGGTCGCTGGAGTGCACCCCTCCGTCCGAGACCAGCCCCATCAGGTGCAGGGCCTTGCCCTCCTTCTGGAGCCGATCGAACAGGCGCTGGAAGGCCCCGATCCGGGCGAACTCACCGGAGGCGATCGACGCGTCGATGCGCGTCACGTCCTGGTAGACCGTGCGCCCGGCGCCCAGGTTCAGGTGACCCACCTCGCTGTTGCCCATCAGCCCCAGCGGCAACCCGACCTCCTTGCCGGAGGCGGACAGGAGTGTGTTCGGGTAGAGGCCGAGCAGCTCGTGGAAGTAGCCGGCCTCCTGGAGGATGGCGTTGGACTCCGCCTCGCGGCGGGTCCCCCAACCGTCCAGGACGATCAAGAGCAGAGGGCGTTTCTTCAAGGCGGAGAGCTCCCGTGGACGCGCCATCGCGCGAGAGGCCATACTGGTGGGCCCGCAGGATAAGCCCGGTCTCCGACGCCGGCAGGGAAAGTGCAGGAGAACAAGAGAAGATGAGCCTCGCAACGATCCGGACCACCCTCAGCCGCTCCATCGCCCCGGTTGCGCTGGCCCTGGGAGTGGGACTCTCGTCGTGCAATTACAACGCCTACACCCTCGAGGACGACGTCCAGCTCGGCCAGCAGGCCTTCGTGGATGTGACGGGCAGTGAGCCCCTGGTCACCAGCGGCCCCCAGTTCGACCAGGTCCAGCGCGTCACGGACCGTCTTGTGGCCTCCGCCCTGGAGCTCAAACCGCACGTCGCGCCGCTCTTCGAGTGGGAGGTGGTCGTGATCGACAACCCCCAGACGGTCAACGCCTTCTGCTTGCCCGGCGGCAAGATGGCGGTCTACACGGGCATCCTGCCCGTGGCCCAGAGCGACGCGGGCCTGGCGGTCGTCATGGGCCACGAGATCGCCCACGCCACCGAGCGCCACGGCACCGAGCGCCTGTCACGCAACGGGCTCCTGGGCACGGCCATCGCGCTCCTGGATGACGAGGACCAACAGGCCTACGCGGCAGTCCTCGCCAACCTGGGCATCGGCATGCCCTGGGGCAGGACCGACGAGCTGGAGGCGGACCACGAGGGCCTGATGATCATGGCCAACGCCGGCTACGACCCCCACGAGGCTCCGGTCTTCTGGGAGCGCATGGCCGCGGTGGCCAGCGGCGGAGTCGCCGCCGGCGGCGACTCCGGGAGCGCCATCCTGGCCGCCAGCTCGATCGAGGAGTTCCTCTCGACGCACCCCTCCAACCAGCGCCGGATCGACCAGCTGAGGGCCGCCATTCCGGCAGCCCTGCCACTCTACGAGGCGGCCCGCGCAGGAAAGCCGTAGGGACTTGACCGACGCAAGCGCATCCCCCTCATTGACTTAGGGGGATGAGCGCCCTCCCACCCCCGGGAATTGGGGGCCGAATCCGCTAGGTTGTCCGGCCCTATCGGCAACGTCCAGCCGCCCGGCCTCGGAATGAATGTGGAGAGCCGGAGGAGAGGGTCAGCAGGGCCGTCTCCGACACCCCACCAGGGCGCACCCCCAGCCGGACAACCGTTGAAGATCGCATTCGTCACACCCGAGCTCCAGTCTCTCGTGCGCCGCACGAACCTGGCGGTGATCTCGGAGGCCCTCCCGAGCACCCTGGCCTCCGAGGGGCACGACGCGCGCGTCTTCCTACCCCACTGCAGGGAGATGCGCCTCGAGGCCCTGGAGGATCTCGTGGAGGCCGGCGAGGTGCTGGTGAAGGACCCCACGGGCGAGACACGCGTGGGCCTGCGCGAGGGGCGCCTCGGAGACCTGCGGGTGGTCCTCTTCGAGCACCCGAGCATCTTCGGGGAACGCTTCCCCTACGGCGACGAGCAGGGCCCCTACCCGGACAACTGGCGCCGCTATGGGGTCTTCGCCAGGGCCGTGCTGGAGGCCCTCGAGGAGCTGAGGTTCAACCCGGACATCCTGCACTGCTTCGACTGGACCACCGGCCTGGTGCCCCTCTTTCGGGAGCTGGAGTACCGCACCCAGAAGCCCAAGCACCCCGCCTCCAAGGCCGGCGTCTACTTCGCGATCCACAACCTGGCCATGCAGGGAGCCTTCGAACGCGAGATCCTGACCAAGGTCGGGATTCCCACGGAGCTCTTCCAGCATGTTCATGGAGTGTCCCTCGACGGGCGGGTCAACTTTCTGAAGGCCGGCGCCGAGTTCGCCACCATCATCGGCACGCACTCGGAGACCCTGGCCAACCGCATCCAGCACCTCGACCGCGGCTACGGCCTCGAGGACACCTTCACCCGCCGCAAGAAGGAGCTGGTGGGGATCACGAACGGCATCGACTACTCCGCCTGGGACCCCTCCACGGACAGCCTGATCGCGGCCACCTACTCCGGCGAATCCGCCAAGTCTCTGGCGGGCAAGAAGAAGTGCAAGGCCGCGCTTCAGGAGTCGTTCCGCCTGGACAAGGGGCCTCGCACGCCCGTCATCAGCGTCATCGGGCGCTTCGACTCCGAGAGCGGGTTCGACATCGTGGCGGAGATCCTCACACACTTGCTCGAGCGCAACTTCGAGGTGGTGATGATGGGTCAGGGGCAGGAGAACATCATCGAGCGTGTCCGCACCGTCGAGGGCACCTTCGGCGGTCGCTGCCGCATGATCGAGGGCTATCAGGCCGAGACCGCCCACCAGGCGCTGGCCGGCTCGGACATGCTGTTGCTGCCTTCCCACTTCCTCCCGAGCATGTCCCTGTGCGCGATCGGCATGCGCTACGGCGCCGTACCGATCCTCTACGAGCACGCAGGGGCGGACGACATCATCCTCAGCCTCGCCGAGGACGAGAAACGCGGCACGGCCTTCACCTTCAAGACCCACAACGGCGAGGGCCTGATCAGCGCCGTGGACGAGGCCCGCACGGTCTACAAGAGCGCAGCCACCTGGGCCGACCTCACCCTGCGCTGCATGGCCGAGGACTTCTCCTGGTCCCGCTGCGGAACGGAGTATCTCAAGGCCTACCGGCGCGTCACCCGCAGGGTCCGCGCCCAGCGCGACGCCGAGGGGTGAGCACGCCCGAGGTTCTGGTCGGCGTCGATCTGGGCGGGACCGCGATCAAGGCCGGGTGCATCACCGCCGACGGAAGCGGACGCCGGCGCGAGGAAGTCGCGGCGGAAGTCGATCGCGGACCGGAGCACGTGTGCGAGCGCATCGCGCAGCTCGTCCGAGAACTCGGATTCGGCGGTTCGGTCGGCATCGGCGTGCCGGGCCTGGTGGACCGCGGGCGGGGCCTCGTGACCCACAGCCCGAACCTGGCCCCCATGCAGGGCTATCCCCTGCGAGAGGAGCTGGCCAGCAGACTGGGCATCGCGCCCGAGGGCGTGCACCTGGAGAACGACGCCAACGTCGCGGCCCTCGGCGAGCACTGGCTGGGCGGTGCGCGCGGGCGCGACAACGTGCTGATGGTGACCCTCGGCACGGGAATCGGCGGCGGACTGGTGCTCGGCGGCGCGCTCTTCACCGGCACCCACGGCCTGGCGGCGGAGATCGGCCACCTGTGCGTCGATCCCGCGGGCCCCGTCTGCGGCTGCGGCAACCGTGGCTGCATGGAGGCCCTGGCCTCGGCCACGAGCACGGCGCGACGGGCGCGGGAGCGAGGCCTGACCGACGACCTGCGGGCCCTGTGCGAGGCGTCCCGAGACGGGGACACGGCCGCCCGTGAGCTGCTCTCCGAGGTGGGTCGCGACCTCGGTCGAGGCCTCGCCCAGGCGGTCATGCTGCTGGACCTGGACTGCTTCCTGATCGGCGGCGGCTTCGGGGCCGGCCTCGACCAGCTCCTGCCCGGCGTCCGCGCCGGGCTCGTGGAGCGCACCTACGGGCGGGAAGCAGACTCCTTCCACGTCCTGCCCGCGGAGCTCGGGGCCGACGCCGGCTGGATCGGCGCGGCCCGGCTGGCCTTTGGCGCCAGCTCCTGAGCAGCGCCGCAGAATAATCCCCGATCCCCCCGTTATGCTGCCAACCATGGGTGGAGACGAAACGATCCTCAGCGTCCGAGGCCTCGAGAAGACCTTCAAGGGCGGGCTCTTCGGCCGCAAGGGCTTCCAGGCGCTCAAGGGCATCGACCTCGAGGTGGGCCGCGGCCAGGTCTTCGGCCTGCTCGGCCCCAACGGTGCGGGCAAGACCACGATGGTCAAGATCCTGCTCGACCTGGTGCGCGGCTACCGCGGCGAGGCCCGGATCTTCGGCGAGCCCCCCTCGCATCCGTCGACGCGACGGCGCGTGGGCTACCTGCCCGAGGCCCACCGCATGCCGAACTACCTGACGGGCTGGCAGGTGATGATCCTCTTCGGGATGCTCGCCGGCCACCCCAGAAAGGAGGTCGAGAAGCGCGCGGCCGTGATCCTCGAGCAGGTCGGGATGCTGCAGGACTGCCG
>CAZQAT010000023.1:3414-13197 GCA_964591315.1 uncultured Planctomycetaceae bacterium | reverse complement strand
GGCCGCCTGGTCGAGGTCTCCCTCACCGACGAGGAGCTCGACGCGGCCGTCGACCGGCTGCGGGCAGCCGGTCACACGATCGCGGGCATCTCCCAGCGGCGCCTGACCCTCGAGGACTCCTTCATCGACCTCGTCAAGGAGGACCGCAAGTGAACGGCACCATCCTGCGCGCGCTCTTCGAGGACTCCCGACAGCAGGTCCTCGACAACAAGGTCTTCCGGCTCCTGATCATCCTGACGGCCCTCCCGATCCTGGTCACCTTCCTGATCGGGTTCCACGAGGAGTCGATCAGCCTCTTGTGGGGCTGGAAGGAGATCACCTACCAGGAGATCATCAGCAACTTCGGCGGCGGCAACCCCGGCACCGAGGAACTGAACGTGATGTTCATCCAGGGCATCCAGAACCTGATCCTGCTCGTCTTCGTGGGCATGTTCGGGATGATGCTGTGCATCGCCGCGACCGCATTCTTCGCCCCGCGAATCCTGGAGAAGGGCGCCGCCGACACGCTCTTCTCGAAGCCCGTGTCGCGCATGACGATCCTCATGTCGCGCTACTTTGCAGGGATCCTGTTCGTGGCCTTCATCTCGTCCGTGCTGGTGCTCGGGATGTACCTCGGCTTCTGGATCACCTCGGGCTACAACGACCCGGGTTTCCTGTGGGGAGCCCTGACTCTCGTGTACCTGTACGCGATGATGCACGCCTTCTCGATCGGGGTGGCGGTCTTCACGCGCAGCAGCACGGCGGCCATCCTGTTGACGATCTTCCTGTTCATGATCTGCGGCGGCGTGCACGGCGGCTGGGTCACCTACGAGTACTTCCAGGAGCAGGAATTCGTGAACCAGCTCCGCTCGGAGAACTTCGACGAGGAGGAGGTTGACGGGGAGGCGGACGAGAGTGCCGCGGTCCAGGTCCTGGTGGGCACCCTCAAGACCCTGCACTTCGTCCTCCCCAAGACCTCCGAGGCGGACATGATCACGACGAAGCTCCAGCGCGCCGTGACCGAGAAGGCGCCCCAGGTCGAAACCGACGACGGGGACCTGGTGGTGAAGCTGGAGCCTTCCGGCTACGTGCGCGTCGACGACACGGCCGACGCACTCGAGACCACTGGCGTGGAGTGGAAGGCCGACACGGACGAGGAGGGCTTCCACGGCACGGTCTCCATGCGCCGCTACGAGCGCGAGGTCATCGAGAAGAAGATCGGCTCGCGCACCAAGCACCTGCCGATGAACGCCAAGGACGCCTCCGACGCCTTCGAGGAGGAGCTCGAGGCGCGCGAGGTGGATCCTGACTCCGACAACATCCGCCTGAGCGGCATCCGCGCCATCAGCATCAGCTGGCAGGACCCCGGGCTGGGCGTCCTCGGCGAGCGCGTCTTCTTCCACTACGGCGACTACCTCTACGAGGTCGAGCACCTGGCCCCGAGCGACGGCTCCAGCGAAGAGGAGATGCGGGCGCTACGCCGCGACTTCCTCCAGCATGGCAACATCGTGCTGGGTCAGGTCGCTGGCATGTCCCCCGACGTCTGGTTCGCCAAGGTCTTCGACTGGGACGCGGTCTGGAAGTACAACATCTTCTTCTCCATCGGGAGCTCCCTCGCGTTCATCGCCGCTATGCTGGGCCTCGCCTGGCTACGCCTGCGAAGAATCGACTTCTGATGGATCCCTCTCTCGTCCGAGCCCTGCGCGCCATCGTCGGTGACGCGGGGCTCGTGGCGGACAAGAGCCGCCGGATCCCCTACGAGTGCGACGGCCTGGCCTTTGAGCGCCAGATGCCCGGGCTCGTGGTGCTCCCCGCGAGCACCGAGGAGGCCGCCGCCTGCATGCGGCTCATTCACGAGGCCGGCGTGCCCGTCGTCCCACGCGGCGCGGGCACGGGCCTGACCGGCGGCGCGACGCCGGTGGAGGGAGGCGTCGTCTTCGGCATGGCCCGCATGCGGCGCGTGCTCGAGGTCAACGTGGCCGACCGCTTCGCCCGCGTCGAGGCCGGCCTCGTCAACCTGGATCTCTCGCGCGCCTGCACCGAGCACGACCTGCAGTACGCCCCGGATCCCTCGAGCCAGGCCGCGTGCACCATCGGCGGCAACGTGGCCAACAACTCGGGCGGGCCCCACTGCTTCAAGTACGGCAACACCACACGCCACGTGCTGGGGATGAAGGTGGTCACGCCCGAGGGGGACGTGCTCGACCTCTCCCGCCCCGAGACGGACCCGGAGGGCTACGACCTCGTAGGGCTGTTCGTCGGCAGCGAGGGCATGTTCGGTCTGGTGACCGAGATCACGGTCCTGCTCGTGCCCACCCCTGAGCAGGTGGAGACCGTGCTCGCCGTCTTTCCCGACCTGGACGACGCCTGCCAGTCCGTGAGCGAGATCATCGCCGAGCACTGGGAGCCGTCGGCCCTCGAGATCCTCGACAACCTGACCATCCAGGCGGTCGAGGCCAGCGTCTTCGCCGCGGGCTATCCGCCCGAGGCGGACGCCGTGCTGCTGATCGAGATCGAGGGCAGTGCGCCCGAGTGCGCCGCCACATCCGCCGGGATCGAGGCGATCCTACGACGCAACCGGGTGATCGAGCTGCGCCACGCCCAGACCGAGAAGGAGCGCGCCAAGCTCTGGGCGGGGCGCAAGGGTGCCTACGGGGCCATGGGGCGCCTGGCACCGGATCTCTTCGTGAGCGATGTGGTCGTTCCCCGCACGCGCCTGCAGGAGTTGGTGCGAAAGAGCACCGAGATCGCGAAGCGCCACGGCCTCAAGATCACGAACGTCTTCCACGCCGGCGACGGCAACCTGCACCCGAACATCTCCTACGACCGGCGCGACGAGGACGAGGTGCGCCGCGTGCTCGAGGCCGCGGACGAGGTCATGGAGGTGGTCATCGAGGCCGGCGGCACCCTCTCCGGCGAGCACGGCATCGGCCTCGAGAAGCGCGACCAGATGGCCATGTACTTCTCCGAGGCCGACCTGGCGACCATGAACGCGGTGCGCGAAGCCTGGGATCCGGACCAGCGGATGAACCCAGGCAAGATGCTGCCCCTGCGTGCCTGCAGCGAGCACAAGCCCCTGCGTCCCACGCCACTGGGATGAAGGGCGCGCCGCTGGATCAAGTCGTCGACGCCTCCCAGCTCGGCGAGCACAGGGCACTCCCCGGTGTCCCGGTGGCGCGGCCCCGGGACCTGGAGCAGTGCCGAGAGCTCTTCGCCCTGGCCCGCCGGGACCGGGCGCGCCTCTCGCTGCTCGGCTTCGGCAGCAAGCTCGGCCGCTGCCGCGCCGCGGCCCCGCCCGACTTCGCGCTCTCGACCCGCGAGCTGTCGGGGGTGACCGACTTCGTGCCCGGGGACGGCACCCTGACCGCCCTGGCCGGGACGCCCATGGAGGAGCTGCAGCGCGTCGCCCGCGAGGCAGGGCTCAGCGTCACGCCGGACGTGGCGCGCCCGGAGACCGCGACCCTCGGCGGCACCTTCGCCGCCGGGGTCAGCGGCGCGGACCGCCTGCGGTACGGACCCGCCCGCCGTCACCTGCTCGGGGTGCGGGCCCTCAAGCTGGACGGCGCGGAGATCCGGAGCGGCGGAAAGCTGGTCAAGAACGTCACGGGCTACGACTTGCACCGGCTGTTCACGGGCTCCTGCGGGAGCCTTGTCCTGCTCACCGAGCTCTCCCTGCGCCTGTTCCCCAACCCGGCCGCGACCGCCGTCGCCAGCGTCGATGCGGACGACCTCGAGACCGCCCTCGAGCGAGCCTCCGCGGTCGGTGGCGCAGGCGTCGGCCCGCGCGCCGTGACCGTGGAGACCGGCGGCAGCGGCACGGGCTTCGCCCTGCACGTGGTTCTCGCCGGCCTGGCGGAGCACCTGGAGCTCGAGCTCGAACGGCTGGGCCAGGTCCTCGACGACCCGCGGCTGACACGCGACGCCGAAGCCGAGGCCCTGCGCGACCGCCTGCGGGACCTGGAGCCCGACGGCCTGTCGCGGCCGGTGCTCGAGCTGGGCGTCACTCCCTCGCGCCTGCGGCCGGCCCTGGGCGAGCTCCTCGACGCGCTCGGGCCACACGCCGGCGCGCGCCTCCTCATCCAACCGGCGATCGCCCGCGTCGAAATCGCCCACGAGCTGGGCTCCGAGGAGGAGCAGCTCGACCTTCTGGGCCGCCTGCGCAGCGCCATCGGCCCCCTCGGAGCCCAGCTACGCCTGCGTGCCGCCGGCCCCCTCCCGCTCGAGGCCGCGGGCGGGGTCGACCCCCTTCGTCGCCGGCTCGAGGAGCGCCTGCGCGCCACCTTCGACCCTGACGGACTCCTCTGCACCCTGCCCCCAGCTGGAGGCCTGCGATGAACGCCGCCGAGCTCGTCGACTACGCCAAGAGCCTGGACTGCGTGCACTGCGGGCTCTGCCTGCGCACCTGTCCGACCTACCAGGTATCGGGCCGTGAGTCCTCGAGCCCCCGCGGCCGCATCCACCTGATGCGTGCGGTGGCCGAGGGCACCGCGACCGTCGACGACTCGCTGATCGACGAGCTCGACTACTGCCTGATGTGCCGCAACTGCGAGAGCGTGTGTCCCTCGGGGGTCGAGTACGCGCACCTGCTCGCCCACACGCGGGACGCCACCGCGTCGGACCCGCGGCGTTCGTGGCTCTCGCGGGTGCTGCTCGCCTCGGGCCTGCGGCTCGTGCTCCCGAGCCCGCTCCTGATCGAGCTGCAGGCCCTCTTGCTGCGCGCGGCCCAGCGCAGCGGCCTGCTGGCCCTCGCGGGGCGCTGGCTCGGGCCCCTCGGCCGGGCCTTGAAGTCCCTGCCGACCGTGCCGCCCCGCGCGGAACGCCGCCGCCTGCCCGCCTTCAGCCCCGCCGAGGCACCCCGCCGGGGCACCGTGGCGGTGCTCGAGGGCTGCGTCATGCCCGCCTTCTTCGGGCGCGTCAACCGCGCCACCGTCGACGCCCTGCGCGCCGCCGGTCGTGATGTGCGTGTGCCCCGGGACAGCACCTGCTGCGGCGCCCTGCACGCCCACAACGGCGACCTCGACGGGGCGCGCAGCCTGGCCCGCCGCACGATCGAGGACTTCGAGGGGGTGCGCGAGGTGGACGGCGGCCCGGCGCCCGTGGTGGTCAACAGCGCGGGCTGCGCGGCCCAGATGAAGGAGTACGGCCAGCTCTTCGAGGACGACCCCCAGTGGCGCGAGCGCGCTGCCGCCTTCTCGGCGCGGGTGCGGGACCTCAGCGAGTTCCTGGCGGACGAAGACCTGGACCGGCTCGAGCCCCGGCTCGGCGCGCCCGCTTCCGTGGCGACGCCGATCGCCTTCGACGACCCCTGCCACCTGTGCCACGGGCAGGGAGTGCGGTCCCAACCCCGTACCCTGCTCGACGCCACCGGCCTCGAGCGGGTCGAGCTCGACGAGAGCGAGAGCTGCTGCGGCTCCGCGGGGCTCTACTCCACCCTACGCCCGGACGACAGCAAGGAGATCTTCGGGCTACGCCTCGAGGCCCTGAAGAAGAGCGGCGCGCGGACCCTCGTGACCGCCAACCCCGGCTGCCAGCTGCAGTGGGAGAGCGGCGTGCGCGCCGCGGGCCTCGACGTGGAGGTGCTGCACGTGGCGGAGGTGCTGGAGCGAGCCCGCTCCAGTGACCCTCAGTCCACTTCCTGAGTCGGCCGCAGGGCGGTGAGCAGCTCCCTCACCACCTCCTTCGAGCCCGCGTCCAGCTCCGGCCAGACCGCGTAGGCGATCCAGCACTCGCGCCCCAGGCTCAGGTTCACCCGCAAGCTGTCGCGGAATGTGCCGCCGCGCACGAAGGTGCGCTCCTGGACGAAGTCGGCGGCGTACTCGGCCCACTCCAGCTTCCCCCCGTCGACCGCCGTGCGGCCTCCGTCGGCCTCGATGTCCCGCAGGTCCTTCCACTCGATGCTTCGGAACTGCTCGTTGATGACGGACGAAGCGCGCCCGGTCGGGTACTTCACGAGGAACAGGCGCTCAGGCGGCGTACCGGTGGAGACAGGGCTCAGGGAGGCCCAGTCGGTGA
Source organism: uncultured Planctomycetaceae bacterium (assembly GCA_964591315.1). Lineage (GTDB taxonomy): Bacteria > Planctomycetota > UBA1135 > UBA1135 > JABACD01. The sequence continues at coordinate 7,206 of CAZQAT010000023.1, read as the reverse complement.
AGCCGGGCGTGCCGGACTGTGCTTCGGCCCCCTCCCCCGCTTCGCGCTCGAGGCCCGCCGCGGCCAGGATCGGCCCGGGTGAACCCTCCGAGGGGGCCCCAGCCAGCCCCGGCCCGAAGACGAACACCCGCTCGCCCCCGGGCAGCAGGAAGGCCTCGGGCCCCAGCTCGAAGTCGTGGGGCAGCTTCCCGAGCGCGTAGCTCTGCGCCAGGGCCGGTCCCGCGGCCAAGGTGCGCGAGCCGTAGAAGAAGGGCACCAGAACGCAGACGGCCACGGCCGCGAGACCGAGGGCGACGACGAGGGCCTGGCCCAGGCCCCCGCCGCCGCCCTCGGCGAGCTGCACGTCCGCGGCTTCTGTGGTCACGGCGCGGTCAGGGCTACTGGCCGTCGCCCTCGGCGCCCTCGCCTTCGTCGCTCCCCTGCGCACCGCCATCCGCGTCCACGGGCGCGCTGTAGAGCTGGCGCTCGGGGCCGATCACGAAGGGCTCGAGGAACTGCTGCACGGCCTCGTCGGAGATGGGGTCCTTCTTGCCGTCCATGCGCATCAGGAACAGCATCTGGAAGCCCGGAGTGCCTTCGGCGGTCAGATCCACGAAGCAGGCGCCTCCCTGGCCGGCCACCTCCTCCTGGCCACCGGGGTTGAATCCACCCTGGTTGAGGAAGCGCACGATCGGCAGGGTGCGGCCCTGGACCGCGACCTCGCCCACCTCGGGGTCCTCGATCTTCGAGAGCCCGGGCACGCCGCCGCCCTGGAAGTCCTCGCTGAAGAGCTCGTCGCGGTCCTGGGCCTCCGCCTCACCGAAGTCGTAGATGGCGGCGATGTAGCCCCGGTTGTCCTGGATCATCCAGAGGTCGATGCCGATGTGGGAGCCGAAGATCATCGTCAGCTCCGGCGGCCGCTCGTCGAGCTCGAAGCTCTCCTCGAGACTCTCCCATTGGACCTCGGGGTCCATCATCTTCTGGACCTCCTTGACCGCGAAGAAGGCGCCGATGGCCCCCAGGATGACCGCGATCAGGCAGCCGCCGCCGCAGAACAGGAGCCAGCCGGGGAGGCCGCCCTTCTTGGGGGGAACGACGGGTTCTTCGGCCCACTCTTCTTGTTCGGACATGGATCCTCTGAGGGTCTGGGGTAGCTGGGTCGGTCGCCGGCGCCCGGGGGGAGGCGGGCCGCGACGGGGGCTGGACGGGGTTCTACCAGCCGCGCGCTTTGCGATTCAAGCCGGATGGGATTTCGTGCCCTATCCCAACTTTGGATGGCGCGGTACCGGCCTCAGCACACGGGAAGTCAGGAGCCCGGCGTGAGCACGATCTTCCCCAGGACCTCCCCCGCCTCGAGCAGGCGGTGGGCCTCGGCCACCTCCGACAGGGGCATGACGCGGCTGAGGGTCGAGCGGTAGGCGCCGCTGGCGACCTTCTCGACGATGGTCGGGAAGGCCCGCACCGGGCCCATGGTCGAGCCGAGCACCGAGAGGTTCTTCATGAACAGGTGCGGCAGGAGCAGGGAGACCTCCGGGCCGGTGGTGCCGCCGCAGGTCACGAGCCGCCCGAGGCGCGCCAGGCAGCGCATGGAGCCGGTCCAGGTGGCGGGGCCCACGTGCTCGAAGACCACGTCCACCCCACGCCCGTCGGTCAGGGCCTTGACCCGCTTCGGCCAGTCGGGGTCGTGGTGGTCGAGCACCTCGTCCGCGCCCAGGTCCGCGGCAAAGGCGCACTTCTCCTCGCTGCCGGCGGTGGTCAGCACCCGCGCGCCCAGGTCCTTCGCGATCTGGATGCCCGCGGAGCCCACGCCGCTCGCACCCGCCAGCACCAGGCAGGTCTCGCCGCCCCTCAGGGCCGCTCGCTCGACGAGCGCGCCCCAGGCGGTCAGGAACACGAGCGGCACGGCGGCCAGGGAGATCGGGTCGAGCTCGGCGGGGAGCTTCAGGAAGTAGCGCGCCTCCAGGCAGAGATACTCCTGGTCCACGCCGTCCACGTGCTCACCGCGCACCCGGTAGTCGGGGGCGTGCCAGTCGTCGCCGGTCGCGTCCGCGGGCGAGGTCCCGGAGCTGACACCGGGCAGGACGAGCACGCGGTCGCCCGCCGTGAGGCCCTCGACACCCTCGCCGCACTCGACGACCTCCGCCGTACCGTCCGAGCCCGGCACGAAGGGCAGCGGCACCGGCAGGCCGGGCATGCCGCGCCGGGCCCACAGGTCGAGGTGGTTGACGGACACGGCCAGGGTGCGCACGAGCACCTCGCCGGGGCCGGGCTCGGGGCGCGGGCGCTCGACGACCTCGAGCACCTCGGGGCCGCCGTGGCGGCTGAGCTGGACGACTTGCATGGGGATCAGAGCTCGACGGTCTGGGCCCGGCCGCCGGTGCGGCCGCAGAGGTCCTGCCAGTGGAAGGCGAGCCCCTTGGAGGCATCGATGAGCAGGGCGTCGACGACCACGCCCCGGAAGCGGTTCTCGTGCTGGAAGAGCTCGCGCATCAGCTCGAGGGACCAGCGCGCGCCGCCGCTCGGGGCGCCGTCGGTCAGGACCATCAGGGTGTCCACCTCCGGGTCCTGCATGGCCTCGAGGGCCGCCCGCCAGAAGTCGCCGGTGCCGCTGTCCTTCAGGCCCTCGAAGTAGGCCAGGGCCTTCTTCACGTTGCGCGGCCTGGCCTCGGTCAGCTGCTTCTGCCAGCGCAGGACCTCGCGGTGGTAGGCGTGCAGGTTGAAGGCCACCGCCGGGTCGAGGGACTCGAGAGCCTTGCGCAGCTCGACGTCCACGCGCTGCTTGCGGGTCACGCCGTCTCGCTCCTCGAACATGGAGCCGGAGAAGTCGATCAGGAAGGCCAGGCGCTCGGAGAGCACGGGCACCCCGACGAAGGAGGCGGTCACGTCGCCGCCCAGGGCCTCGGACTCGCGCCGGTCGGCGCGGGTCCAGTCCTCGGGCAGCTCAGCCGCCCACCTGTCCCAGGAGCGCGGATCGAGGCCGTACTTCATGCCCGAGAGCTCGCGCAAGAGAGCGACCAGCCGCCAGCGAGGGCGCAGGACCTGCTCCGACCCGAGAGCGCTGATCAGGTGCAGCAGCGCCTCGCGGTCGCCCCGCGCCGCGAGCCCCTCGTAGGCCCGCAGGCGCACCACGAGGGCGCGGTCCGCCAGGGCCCGCAAGAGGGCCTGCTCGGCCGCGTCAGCCTCGAGTCGGCCCGAGAGCTCCGCCGCCGCAGCACGCATCGGGACCGCCTTGGCCTGGGCGAACTCAGCCAGGAAGGAGCCGGCCGCCGCCGGCGCGAGAGTCCCGAGTGTCACGAGGGCCTGGGCCTTCACCAGCTCGGACCTGTCCCGTGCGGCCAGCTTCGAGACGGCCTCGACCAGCTCTTCCGCCCGGGCGTCGAGGCGCTCGGCACGCGCCTGGCGCTCGATACTCCAGAGCAGGCTGCGCCGCACCTCGGGGTCCTTGTGCTTCAAGGCCTCGAGCCAGCGGTCCTCTTCGAGGGGAGCCTCGAGGCGTCCGAGCAGCTCGGCGACGCGTAGGGCCACCAGCTCCCTCCGCGACTTCAGGCCGGGCTTGCCGAAGAGCTCGGGCACCAGGGCCCCCGGCAGCTTCGCCAGCGCCAGCTGCGCCCGGTCCGCCACGCGGCCGTAGGGGTCCGCGAGGGCGCCGAGCACGAGCTCCCAGGCCTCGTCGCTGCCGAGCTCCGCCAGGGGCTCGACGGCCTTGGCGCGCTCGTAGCGGTCGCTGTCCCGCAGTTGCCTGGCGAGGGCGTCGAGGTCCTGGCCGAGGCCCGTCGAGGCCAGCAGGACGGCGCCGAGGAGAGCGCCGAGGAG
>CAZQAT010000023.1:0-3314 GCA_964591315.1 uncultured Planctomycetaceae bacterium | reverse complement strand
GCCTCACGGTAGCGCTCGTCCCGGGGCAGAGCGACGGTTCCCTCGCGCCGGAAGCGCGCCTCGAGCACCTCCCGCAGGAGACGCGGGTCCTCCTGGAGCCGCTTCGCCTGCTTCAGGGTCGTGTAGCCGTCGCCGCCACCGGCCAGGAAGTTGTTCGTCACCAGGCGCACGGTCGAGTCGCGGGGCAGGGACCTCCCGCCGACCTCCAGATCGACCAGGACCGGGTCCTTCCCCTCCAGCCGGTAGACGACCGTCATCCCGCTCACCTCGAGCCCCGTGTGGGCCGTGCCCTCGACGCTGGCGCGGACGCAGTCGAAGAGCTCCTGGCCCGTGAGCTCGAGCAGCACGAGGTGGTTGCCGAAGGGCAGGAGCTCGAAGAGCGAGCGCCGCGTCACGGGCCCCGCGGGCAGGTCGCAGCGAATGCCGCCGCGGTTCTGGATCGCGACGTCCCCGCTGAGGGCCTCGCGCAGCACGTCGGTGATCAGGTTGCCCGCCGGGGAGGAGTGCACACGTCGGAAGGTGCGCTCGAGGGGCTCCGCCAGGCGCCCCACCTCGGCGTTCATCTCCCGCTCGCTGCGCTCGACCAGGGCGGCGCAGATCTCGTCCACGGCGGTGTCTCGGTCCGCCTCCTCCGGCTCCTCGAGCAGGTCGAGGATGCGGTAGCGGCGCTCGAGGAGCTCCTTCGTCTCCCCGTCGAACCACAGGTCGAGGCGCCCGACGGCGCTGGCCTTGGAGCCGGCCTGCACGAGGAAGGTCTCCCCCTGGGTCAGGCCCTCCTTCAGGTACGTGTGGCTGTGTCCGCCGACGATCACCTCGAGCTCCGGGTGAGCCTTGGCCAGGCGGCGGTCCCCCACCACGCCGAGATGCGTGATCGGCAGGATCCAGTCAGCCTCCTCGCGCAGGCGGGGCAAGAGGTCCGTCAGGGCATCGGCGGGCGCCTGGAAGTGGAGCCTCGAGGCGTCGGGATGGGTGATGCTTGGAGTCACCGGCGTGATGAATCCCACCACGGCCACGCGCAGGGGGCCGAGCTCCACGACCTCGTAGGGCTTCGCCCAGGAGACCCGCGGCCCGCCCGCGCGCTCGAAGACGTTGGCCACCAGCGCCGGCACTTCGTAGGTCGCGATCATGTCCGCCAGAGCCTCCACGCCGTGATCGAGCTCGTGGTTTCCCACGACGAGGGCGTCGTGACCGACCTTCGTAAGAGCCTCGACGAATGTGCGCCCGTCCTCCACGCTGCCCTCGGGGGTGCCTTGGAACCAGTCGCCACCGTCCACGAGCAGCACGTGGCTGCCCGACTCCTCCGCCTCGCGGCGCACGCGCCGCACGCAGGCCGCCAGCCGCGGCAGCCCACCGATCGGCGGCGGGTCCTCGCGGTCGAGCCAGACCGCCGGGCGCGCCTGAACCTGGCCGTGCAGGTCGTTGGTGTGCAGCAGCACCACGTGCAGGCGCGCGGGCGCCTCGACGGGCGTGAGGGCGGCGGCCAGAAAGGCCGTGCAGGCGAGGCCGAGCCCGAACAGGGCGCGGCGCGTCAACGGGAGCCCCAAGACTCTGTCTCCGGAAGGGGTCGCGGCGGGACGCCCAGCCTACCGCCTCCGATCGAGATTCGCCGCAGCCTAGATCGTCGCGTCCGTCCCGATGTCCATCGTGTCCACCAGGCGGGTCTTGCCGTACTGGTGAGTGCCGCCGATCTTGCGACCGAAGATCTGGGGCAGGTTCTTCAGGCCCAGCTTGAAGTCGTCGATCATCCCAAAGCCCGAGACGACCGAGTGCTGGTACCAGAGGAAGCCCAGGCCGACGGTGTCGAAGATCTTGTTGCGGGGCAGCTTCACGAGCTGCCTGACCAGCGGCAGCCCGCCGGGCAGGAAGACCGCGATGTTGAACAGGCGCTGCAGGTTCACCACCTCGTCCAGGTCATCGCGCTTCATCTGCGAGTCCGAGTGGATCGAGGGGCCGATGTCCTTGCCGAGGGTCACGCGCTCCATCTCGAAGTCCTCGCGGCCGAGGGCGCTCGAGCGGAAGGGCCGGTAGATCAGCACCGTGCAGCCCTGGGGACCGATGGCCCGGTTCTGCTTCACGGTCTCGTACATGTCGTCCAGCGTCTCCGCCGGCGAGCCCATGATGTTGTTGGTGCGGAAGGTGATGTTGTGCTTGCGCAGGAGCTGCGGGATCGAGTGGACGATCTTGTCCGTGTAGCCCTTCTTGTAGACCCGCAGGCGCACGTCCTCGTTGCCGGACTCGAGGCCGAACTGCACGGAGACGCAGCCGGCGCGTTTCATGTTGATGATGTCTTCCTCGTTGAGGAAGTTGATGTTCACGTTGCAGGCGAAGGGTAGCCCCACCCGCTCAGGCCACTTCCGGGCGAACTCCTCGAGCCAGCCGCGCTGCATGTTCAGGGCGGCGTCGCCGAAGTTGACCATGCGGAAGCCGGGATAGCGGGCGAGGATGTCGTTCATCTCCTCGCACAGGTAGTCGACCGACTTCACCCGGTTGAACTTGTCGCCCTTGCCGCTGACCCACTCCTCCTTCATCAGCCCCACCGAGCAGTAGGTGCAGGAGTTCTGGCAGCCGCGGCTGGCGTGCACCTGCATGACCCGCTTGTCTCGCAGGAAGGGGTACTTGTAGAACACGTCCACGTCCGGGAAGGGCAGGCTGTCGAGGTCCTGCACCGCCGGGCGGATGAGGTTCTGGACAGGCTCCCCGGCGTCCAGGAAGCCGATGTTCGGGATCAGGTCGATCGGCCTGTCCGCCTCCCAGGCGTGGACCAGGTCGAGGATCGCGTACTCCGCCTCGGCCTTGACGATGGCGTCCACGTAGCCGTCCTCGCGCAGGATCTCCGCGTCGAAGGAGGGGTGCGGTCCACCCATGCAGACCTTCAGGTGCGGCAGGGCCTTGCGCCAGTTGCGCACGTTCTCGAGGGCCCAGGTCTCCTGGCCGGTGGAGGCGTAGATGCCGACCACGTCCGGCTGGTAGTCCTGGACCGCCTGCTCGAAGTTCGCCTCCTCGGCCGTGATGAAGCAGTCCGCCTCGTGGCCGGCCTGCTTGAGCATGGCCGAGAGGACCTTGATGCCCTCGAACTCGTGATCGGTGGTGACGACAAAGGCGACGCGGGCCACGGCAGCAGAAGGGTCGGGGGAGGGAGCTGGAGAGGTCCGGGGGCGGGTGAGGGCGCCTGCGCTGGTTGGGCGCCGGCGGCTTCCCAGCCTACCGCGCACGGAAGTTCCTGGCCGCGCCCTCCCCCATTTTGGGGGTAAGAAACGGGTGCTAGCCCGGCCTATTCATGAGGCTTTGACGCATTGGGACCCAACTGCGTTCCT
>CAZQAT010000022.1:39630-48448 GCA_964591315.1 uncultured Planctomycetaceae bacterium | reverse complement strand
AAAGTACCGCCAGGAACGGAGTTGGGTCCCAATGCGTCAAAGCCTCATGAATAGGACGGGCTAGCCCGGATTGTTCATGAAGACGTGCACCAGACACAGCAACTCGGTTCCTGGTGGTGCTTTGCGGGTTCTGCCGACGCAGGCGACCCTGAAGGGTCGTCGAGGAAGCCAGGTTCCGAAGAGCGCCGCCAGGGGCCGAGAGGCCGTCGAAGACGGTCGGTTGCGAAGTCTGGTGTGCGTGTTCATGGATTTTCCGGGCTAGCCCGCGGTAGAAGCCGGCCCGGTGCCTGGAGGAGAAGCGCTGGGAGGTGCACAGGAAGACGAGCAGCCCGAGCTTGAGCAGGGGCAGGACGACCGAACACAGGAGCACCAGTCCGCCGACGAAGAGCTCCCCGTCCCTCAACAGCCACACGCTCCCGCTCAAGACGCTGGCCTCGGTGGCGTGGCCGAAGCGCTCCAGGCGCATGATCGGCAGGCTGACCGCCAGGGGGTACAGGAAGTGCGCAGCCACGGCGGCGGACAGGGCGCCGCTGTTCCCCCGTCGCAGGCGCCGGCCACAGAGCACCAGGGCACTAAAGCGTTCGCAGCGGGTGCGGTCCGCGGGGCCCAGCGCGGGCACGCGCTGCACCAGGCCGCAGATCGGGCAGGCTCGCAGGTGGCGGAAGGGCGGTTCGCTCGGGGGCTGCATGGGGTCTCCTGCGTCAGCACGCCACCTCCATTCCCGCGAGACAAGTCCTGACCCTGTGGTTTGAGGAAGGGCGGGGCCCCGCCTTTCAGGAGTGGAAGGAGCGCCCCACCGCAGGACCTGCGGCGGGGCGCTCCGGCGAGCTGCGTCACTCGACGCGCCGTGGGGTGAGGAGGCCTACTCGACGGAGGCGCTCACCTGGGGCAGGGGCAGGGGTTCCGCGATCTCGGTGGCCATGTAGCCCATGCGGTTGACCTCCGTGCGGGCCTGGTCCTCGTAGTCCAGCTGGTCCTGGGTGCCGGAGAGGACGTCGAGCTCGGCGACCTGCCGGGCGCGCACCTGGGCCAGCTTGTCGGTCAGGTGATCGAGGCTGACGGCGTCGTACTTGCTGCACTCCTCGATCGTCTTGTTGCGCTCCTCGAGCAGGTCGATCAGGCGCTCGTTGCGGGCGATGGCGTCCACCTGGCGGTTGAGCTGCATGATCTGGGACTGGAACTGGGCCCGCTCGGTCTCGAGGGTCACGAGCAGCTCCTCGAGGCGGACCTCCTGCTGGCGCAGATAGCCCAGGTCGTGCATGGCGTCCGCGGCGCGGTTCGTGTACGCATTGATGGTCTGGCGCACCTGGGTCAGCTGCGAGGCGGCGCGGTCGTAGGTGTAGACCTTGTCGTCCCAGGCCACCACGGCCACGCTGGTCACGCCCTTGGCCTGCCGCATGGCGGCGGCCTCGTTCACGACGGGCTCCAGGCTCTGGAAGTCGGCCTGCGCCATCTCGACGACCCGCTCGCAGATGGCCTGGTCCTTCGCCAGCTGCCGGATCTGCTGTCGGAGCTCCGCGAGGTCACCGCGGACCTGCCCGATACGTTGGGGGTACTCCGCTTCCAGGCTCTTGAGCTGGGAGCGCAGGGCGGCGGGGTCGTCGACGTTGGCGTCGATCTTGTCGAGCAGGTCCCCGTGGACCTGGTCGATGACGGCGTGGGTGCGCTGGGGGCCGGCGATCAGGAGGGCGCCGCCGAGGGCAGCGCCGGTCAGGACGACGACTCCAGTACCGATCTTGAAGAAGGATTTGAACATGTGGATTAGGCTCCTTGCCCGGGGGGGCCGGGTCACCGGGTTGAATATCGGGCTCCTGAGCCCGATTCGGGTCAGGCCCTGCTTGCTTGGGTCAGCAGGTTTGTGGGAAGGCGGCTCGGCGAATTTCAGGCACCGGCGCAATCGGTCGGAATTGGTCCCCCAGACCGAATAATCGGGCTCGGCGCCGTTACAAGGGCACCTCCCGCCCCCAGCCGGAGTCCCCCTCTCCAGGGGCTACAATCGCGAGCAGCCTGCCTCTCTGCCTTGAACCACCTGACCACCTCCTTCGTGAAGCGCCTCCGGGCCCGGGACCCGGCGGCCTGGTTCGAGCTCTGGGAGACCTTCGGCCCCGTCCTGCGCGCCCAGCTGGCGCGCTGGGGCCGCGGCCGCATCGGGCTGGAGACGGTCCAGGACCTCTCCCAGGAGACGCTGACCGCGCTCACGACCGCCATCGACCGCCACGACCCCTCCCGGGGCGCGCGCTTCTCGACCTGGCTGCTGGCCATCGCCCGCTACACGCTCGGGGACGAGATGGACCGGCGCAATGCCCAGAAGCGCGGGGGCGGCCTCAAGCCCCGCTCCCTGGAGGACGAGTTTCGGGCCGCCAGCCCCGAGGAGGGCCCCGGACAGGCCTACGAGCGGGAGGTCTTCGAGGCCAAGGTCGGCGCCGCCCTGCGCAGCGTCGAGCGCGACTGCGACTTCATGGAGTGGTCCGTCTACCGCATGCGGGTGCTGGACGGCCGCACGGGGCGTCAGGTGGCCGAGGACCTGGGGGTCAGCCCGCCCACCGTCAGCAGGCGCCTGGCCACGGTGCGCAAGCGGCTGCGTGAGCGGCTCTTCGAGGTGTTCTCGAAGTACTCCTTCACCGCCGAGGAAATGGGTGAGCTGGAGCGAAACGGGCTGGAGCTCAATCCCACTAAGGAAGACGAGACGCGCTTCGACGAGGCCGTGGCGGAGATCTACCACCGGCTGAGCCAGCGGGAGCACGGCGCCTCGCACCCCGACACCTCGCACACCCCCGAGCAGCACTAGGAGATCCAATGGCCGGAGCCGCAGTCTTCCTCAAGGTCGTCATCGCCGCCGCCGCCATCGTGGCCGGGGCGGTGCTCGCGGTGTGGTTCCTGATCAAGGGCACCCAGGGCCTGATCTGGAGCCTGGGCAAGTTCGGCAAGGGGATCGCGTTCCTGGTCGCGCACGTGTTCACGTTCATCCGCAACATGATCACGGACACCCTGCGCAGCATCGGCGCCCTGCTGACCGCCTGCGTCCTGATCCCCCTCGCCCTGCTCAACCTGCTGTTCTTCCGCTGGCAGACCTGCAAGCACTACATGCGGGCCCTCGAGGACGAGCTGATCAGCTTCGGCCTGGGCATCTACCGCCTGGCCCTGGGCAATCCCCTGCACTTCATCGGCCTCGGCATGATCACGGACGGCTTCGAGCGCCGCCTGCCCGAGGTCGTCGCCCGCGCCCCGCGCAGCCCCAAGGCCAGCGTCAGGGACGGCAAGTTCGACGGCTACAAGGTCACCGGCGTGCTGCCCGCGGGGGGCTCCGGCGCGCGGCTCTTCCTGGCCAAGCCCCGCCCCCAGAAGCTCGCCGAGATCGTGGCCGCCGGCCACCCGGACCCCGGCCAGGTGGTCATCAAGGCCTTCAGCCTGAGCACCGGCTCGACCCTGCCCCAGATCGTGCGCGAGTCCCGCGCCCTCGAGTCGGCCCGCCGCCTCGGCCTCGTCCTGGAGCACGAGCTGACCGAGAAGAGCTTCCACTACGTGATGCCGTACGTTCCCGGCCACGGCCTCGACGAGGTGATCGGGAAGATGCACGACAAGGCCGGCGAACAGGGCCTCTCCGACCGCCAGCTGCGGGTGGCCTTGGGGTACGTGGGCGACCTGCTCTACACCCTGGACGCCTTCCACCACGGCGGCCTGTGGCACAAGGACATCAAGCCCAGCAACGTGATCGTGTCCGACGGGCGCGCGCACCTGGTCGACCTGGGCCTGGTCACGCCGCTCGCCTCGGCGATGACCCTGACCACCCACGGGACCGAGTACTACAGGGACCCCGAGATGGTGCGCCAGGCCCTGCGCGGGGTGAAGGTGCACGATGTCAACGGCGTCAAGTTCGACATCTACAGCGCCGGGGCGGTGCTGTACTCCCTGATCGAGAACTCCTTCCCGGCCCACGGCAGCCTGTCGCGGTTCACCCGCCGCTCGCCGGAGGCGATCAACTGGATCGTGCGCCGCGCCATGGCGGACATGGACGGCCGCTACGGCTGCGCTCAGGAGATGCTGGCGGACATCCGCACGGTCCTCGCCGCCCGCGACCCCTTCGCCGTGCGCCCCGCGGACCTGCCCTCGGTCCACGGCCGCCAGGACTGGAAGGTCCCGCGCTCGAACCTGGGCGCCGGTCTCGCGGCTCGCAAGGGCGAGCACGCTGCCCCCGCCACCGAGACTCCCCGCGGCAAGGGGCGCGCGCGGCGCCTGCGCCCGGTGGCCCACACGGCCACGGCCATCAAGGAGGCCCGGCGCTCCACCGGCCGGAGCCTGGCGGCTGCCTTCATCGGCATCCTCTTCCTGGCCGGGCTCCTGGGCGTGGGCCTGATGGCCGCCGGCGATGGAACACTCCAGCGGTCCGAGGGATCCACCGTGGCATCCCGCCCCTCCTCCTCACGCATCGACTTTCACACGAACCCCGCCGAGTGGTGCGTGGAGAACGAGCACGAGTTCAACCCGGGCGAGGTGTCCTTCGAGGAGCTGAGCAAGGCCGGGCTGACCCAGGTCGACGCGGAGGAGCTGGCCCGCAAGGCCGAGCGCGGTCTGGAGGAGATCCGCGAGCAGTGGTCCGACCGACTGGAGCCCGAGCTCGAGCGGCTGGGTGAGGAGGTGCGGCTCCACGCCGAGGCCATCGGCCGCAAGGCCGACGAGCTCGGCGAGCGCGTGCAGACCGGAACGATCCTGCTCCTCGACGACCTGGCCCCGGAGACCAGCCGCCACTTCCTGGACGGCCTCCAGAATGAGCTCCACGCCCGGGACTTCCAGGTCTTCGGCCACCCCGAGGACGGGATCGGCGACGAGCGCGACATCCTCTACGAGGCCGGCGCCCGCACCGCCATCGGCGTCGCCGACCAGAGCGACCCCGACGCCCTCCAGCGCCTCGAGCTCTACCTGGCCGAGAACCCCGGCCTGGACGCGCTGATCTGGGTCGCCGAGGGGGACGAGCCCCGCTCCCTCCAGTACCACTTCATCCGCCCCAGCGCCGCGCCCCGCCCGACGGGCGCCTTCGTCCTGAACTCCGAAGGCACGGACTGAGAGCGGCCCTCGGGCCGGCCTGAGCGCCTTCGCGCCGCTCCTCCGCCTGCGGAGGGGCGGCGCCGTGCTTCCAGGGGTAGCACCGGTTCCGCGCAATACCCGGGCAGGACGCACGAACACCCCCGTGACCTCCTCAGGCGTCCGTTGGAGTCCGGTCTCCGATCGAACTAAGCTGGGGCAGCCTGCGATCCCCGTTCCTACCCTCACCGACCCTGAGCATGCACAAGACCCAAGCCTTCCAACCGATCCGTGCACTGCAGAGCGCCTGGGAGATCCTGATGAAGGCTCCCCTGCCCATGTGGGTCGGCGGTCTGATCCTGGTGGTGGTCGAGTCCCTCGGTTCCGGCAGTGGCGGGGGAAACTTCCAGCCGAACAACATCGAGGACGTGGAGCACATCCTGTGGATCCTCGTGCCGATCATGGGCATCGGCATGCTCTTCGCCATCGCTGTCGTGGCGGTCACCTCGTGGCTCAAGACCGGCTACTACCTGGGTATCGAGGGGGTCATGAAGAATGGCGACCACGAGTTCGAGCAGCTGTTCAAGACCCACGGCCGCTGGCTCAGCGTGTTCCTGGTTCACCTCTTCCAGCTGTTCCTCTTTCTCGTGACCGCGGTCCCCTTCCTGCTCCTCATCGCCATGGCGGTCGCCATCGGGAGCAGCCTCGATCTCAGAGAGGGGGAGATCGCTGCCACCGTGGGCCTGGTGTGCCTGTTCTACCTGCCGGTCTTCTTCTACCTGGGGCTCGGCTACTCGCTGATGACCTACGCGGCCTGCCTGGACGGCACCGGACCGGTGGACTCGCTCCAGCGGTCCTGGTCCCTGGCCAGCGGGATCCGCATCCAGCTCTTCCTGATGGTGTTGCTCCACGTGGCGATCACCATCCTGGGTCTGTGCGCCTGCTTGGTCGGCGTCATCCCGGCCTCGATCATCGGCCACGTGATGTGGACCGAGGCCTACGTGCAGGCCACCCGCGAGGACCTGAACGGCTGGTGGATCAACAACCAGAGGGTCGGTGGGCCCGGGCCGGACGCGGCACCCGGCGGCGCCGGCCCTGGAGCGACCGAAGGTGCGCCGCGGGAGGTCCCCGCCAGGCCGGTGGTCCAGACCCCCACACCCGAGCCGCGCCAGCCCTCGCCGGCCCCGGAGGAGGGTCCGCCGTCGGACGGCAACTTCGACCCCAGCGCCTGGCGCAAGGACTCGGACATCCCCCCCATCGAGGACGAGCCGAGCTGAGGCCAGCTCGCCCGGAACGAGGGACGGCCCCCGCATCGAGGCTCTCGATGCGGGGGCCGTTCCGATGCGTCGCGCCCGGCTAGGCCAGCTCTCCCGAGCGCTCGTCGCGCAGCCGGACGGCCAGGGCCAGGAAGTCGTCGAAGGCCATCACCTCCTGCTCGCGGGTGCCGCGGCGCCGCAGGGCGACGGTCCCCTCCTCCACCTCGCGCTGGCCCACGACCAGCATGAAGGGCACCTGGCGCTGCTGGGCCTCCTTGATCTTCTTGTTCATGTGGCCCGGGGCCACCATGCAGTCAGCCCGCAGCCCGGCCTCGAGCAGGCGCTGCTCGAGACCGAGGCAGTGCTCGGACTGCTCCTCGCGGATCGGGATGACCGCCACCTGGGTGGGGGCCAGCCAGAGCGGGAACTTGCCCGCGTAGTGCTCGATCAGGCCGCCCACGAAGCGCTCCAGGCTGCCGAGGATGGCGCGGTGCACCATGATCGGCCGCTTCTGCTCCCCATCGGAGTCCGTGTAGGTCAGGTCGAAGCGCTCCGGCAGGTTGAAGTCGCACTGGATGGTCGAGTTCTGCCACTCCTTGCCGATCGCATCACGGATCTTGTAGTCGATCTTGGGGCCGTAGAAGGCGCCCCCGCCCTCGTCCAGGACGAGCTCGAGGCCCTGCTTCTCGGCCGCGTCCCGCAGGGCCTGCGTGGCGCGCTCCCAGACCTCGTCCTCCCCGATCGTCTTGTCCGGCGGGCGCGTGGCCAGGTAGGCGGTGTACTCGAAGCCGAAGGTCTTCAGGATCGTGTCCACCAGGCCACAGACGCGGGCAATCTCGTCCGCCAGCTGGTCCGGGGTGCAGAAGACGTGGGCGTCGTCCTGGGTGAAGCCCCGCACGCGCAGCATGCCGTGCAGCACGCCGGAGCGCTCGTAGCGGTAGACAGTCCCGAGCTCCGCCCAGCGCAGGGGCAGCTCGCGGTAGGAACGCCCGCGGTTCTTGTAGATCAGGATGTGGCCGGGACAGTTCATCGGCTTGACCCGGTAGGGCTGCGCGTCGATGTCCATCTCGGCGTACATCATGTCCCCGTAGTTGTCGAGGTGACCGGAGACGGCGAAGAGGGCCTCGCGGGAGACGTGGGGCGTGTAGACCGGCTTGTAGCCGCCCTTGGTGTGCAGCTCCCACCAGAAGTCCTCGATCTCCCGGCGGACGACGCCCAGGTTCGGGTGCCAGAACACGAAGCCCGCCCCAGCCTCGCCGTGGTTGCTGAACAGGTCGAGCTCCGTGCCGAGCTTGCGGTGGTCCCGCTTCTTGACCTCCTCGAGCCACTCGAGGTGCTCCGCGAGCTGCTCCGCGCTCCAGAAGGCGGTGCCGTAGATGCGCTGGAGCATGGGGTTGTTCTCGTCCCCGCGCCAGTAGGCCCCGGCGATGTTGAGCAGCTTGAAGTGGTAGCCCCGGTCCAGCCGGTCGATGTGGGGTCCCTCGCAGAGGTCCTGCCAATCGCCGTGCTGGTAGAAGGTCAGCTTCTCGCCCTCGGGGATCAGGTCCAGGGCCTCGAGCTTGAAGGTCTGCCCGTCGAGTCGCTCGCCCGCCTCGGCCCGGTCCACCTCGTGACAGACCAGCTCCGGGCTCTTCTTGGCGATGCGGCGCATCTCCTTCTCGATGCGCTTGAGGTCCTTGTCGGTCAGGGGCTCCTCGAGCTCGAAGTCGTAGTAGAAGCCGTGCTCGATCGAGGGACCGAAGCCGTACTTGACGCCGGGGAAGAGCTTGCCGACGGCCGAGGCCATCAGGTGCGCAACAGAGTGGCGCAGGGTCGAGAGCGGGTACGGCTCCACCACCTGCGGAGCCTGCTCGAGCTCTGACATGGAATGTTCTCCTGCGGGAAGGGATCCGCCACGACCCGACCTGGACCGCGGAGGCCGCGCTCCTCCCGTGAGAGCGCGCGACGAGGGTAATGCCGGTCCCGCGGGATTCCTACCCGGGAAGGGCTCAATCCCCGCCGGACGAGCCCTCCTCCTCGGCAGGCCAGGTCCGGACCTCGCACTCCAGTTCGATCCCGGTGGCCTCGGCCACGCGGGAGCGCAGCTCCTCGATCAGCGAGAAGACGTCCGCCGCCCGGGCGCCGCCCCGGTTCACGATGAAGTTCCCGTGCACGGGCGAGACGATGGCCGCCCCGCGCTCGAGGCCCCGCAGGCCGAGCTGGTGGATCAGCTGGCCGGCGGAGCGCCCGTCCGAGCGCTCGGGGTCGGGGTTCTTGAAGATGCAGCCGGCGCAGGCCTCGGTCACCGGCTGGACGCTGTTCTTCTCCAGCAGGAAGACCCGCGCCCGCTCCTGGACCTCACCCTTGGGAGCCGGCCGCAGGCGCAGCACCACCCCGACGACGATACGATCCCCCAGACGCCCGTCCCGGTAGACCGGGTCGCAGTCCCCGCGCTGCAGGTCGAGCACCTCGCCATCCGGGGTCAGGACCCGCACGGTCTCGATCACGTCCCAGACGTCGCCCCAGCGGCCGCCGGCGTTGGTCACCACGGCGCCGCCCATCTT
>CAZQAT010000022.1:0-39530 GCA_964591315.1 uncultured Planctomycetaceae bacterium | reverse complement strand
CCATCGCCCACGATCAGGTCCGCCCCGGCGCCCAGCAGGCGTACCCGCAGCCCCGCCTCACGCGCCGCCACGTAGGCCCGGTGCAGCTCGTCGGGGTCAGCGGGTTCGAGCAGCCACTCGGCCCGCCCGCCGACGCGCATGGTGGTCCTAGGCGCGAGCTCCGCTCGAGGCAGCGCCGCGCAGGGCCAGCTCACGGAAGAGGTCATCACGGATCGTGTCGATGTCACCGGCCCCCAGGACCAGCAGGGCCGCCTCCTCGGGCAACCCGTCGAGGGTAGTCGCCAGGCTCTGGTCCAGGTCGCCGCCATGGACGGCGTCGAGGCCCGCCCGCACGAGGCGCGTCGCCAGCTCCTCCGAGCCGGCCCCGACCTCGTCGATGTGGGTCCGGGCCCCGTAGACGTCGGCCACGACCACGCGGTCGACGCCCCGCAGGCTCTCCACGAACTCGTCGAGGAAGCGTGCCGTGCGGCTGTGCTGGTGGGGCTGGAAGAGCACGTGCAGCTCGCGGCCCGGGAAGGCGCGGCGCGCGGCGTCGAGGGTCACGCGCACCTCCGTGGGGTGGTGGGCGTAGTCGTGCACGACCTCCAGCTCGCCGCGGGTGCCCCAGGACTCGAAGCGGCGCGCGGCACCCGTGAAGCGCTCCACGGAGCGCGCGGCGTGGCCCGCAGCCTCGTTCGGATCCAGCCCCCATGCGGCGCCGACCCGGCCCACGGCCAGGGCGATGGCCAGGGCCGCGTTGTCCACCTGAAAGCGTCCGGGCAGGTCCAGGCGCAGCTCGGGCGTGGCCCACCCCGGCCCCTCGACCCGGAAGCGGAAGCGGCCGCGATCCTCTCCCGAGAGGCGCACGCTGAACTCACGTCCCAGGCGCCAGACCGGAGCCCGCGCCGCGTCGAAGACGCGCTCGGACACCTCCTCGCCGACCACCAGCAGACCGTCGGGGTGTACCCGGTCCGCGAAGCGCGCAAAGGCCTCCTCGATGGCGGCCAGGCTGCCGTAGTAGTCGAGGTGGTCCTCCTCGACGTTGGTGACGATCGCCCCGCTCGACTCGAACTGCAGGAAGCTGCGGTCGTACTCGCAGGCCTCGAGGGCGAACCAGCCGCCCTCCTGGGGCTGGGCCGAGTTGACCCCCAGGGTCGCGCAGGAGCCGCCGATCAAGAAGCCGCGCCGCGGTGCCCCACGTCGCGCGTGCTCGAGGCCGCGCAGGGCGTAGGCCAGCAGCCAGGAGGTGCTGGTCTTGCCGTGTGTGCCCGCCACGGCCAGGGTGCGCGCGACCGGCGCCAGCTCCTGGAGCAGGTTCGCGTACTTCCGGACGGGGATCCCCCTCCGATGCGCCTCCACGCAGTCCGGGTCGTCCTCGGGCACGGCGGCGGAGCGCACCACCAGGCCCACCCGCTCGGGCAGGGGCTTCCGGTCGGCGGCGCCCACGCGCAGGTCGATCCCGACCTCCCGCAGACCCCGCAGGAAGCTGGAGGCCTCCCGGTCGAAGCCGCTGACCCGGTGGCCGCGCTGGGCCAGAATCCGGGCGCAGCCGCTCTGGCCGGCGCCGCCGATGCCGACGAAGTGGATGTGCTCGGGGAGGGGGTGTGCAGGCTCTGGTTCCATGATCGATCTGGTGAAGCGTGGGTAACGTAGCGCAACGGGGATCACGTTCAATGCGGGTTTGGGTCTTCCTTTCCCTCCTTTCACGTCTTCTTCACCGTCAGCGCCCCGCGCTCAGGAGCTCGAGCTCCATCAGCAGGGCACCGGCGGCGTCCGCCGGGCCCGCTCGCTCGAGGGCCGCGCGCATGCCGGCCAGCTCCTCCTCGCCCGTGGGGCCGCAGAGCTCCACGAGACGCGCCGCGAGTGCCGCGTCCAGCTCCTCGTCGTGGGCCAGGAGCACCCCCTCCCCCAGCTCCCGCGCGTTGTGCTCCTGATGGCGGTCCGCGTGGTGCGGGTAGGGCACCACCACGGCCGGGCGCCGGGCCGCGGCCACCTCGGCCAGGGTCGAGGCGCCCCCCCGGCAGAGCACGAGCGTCGCCCCAGCCAGGGCGTCGGACACCGGCGTCAGGTACTCCTCCACCCGCAGGCCCGGTCCGTCGGCGGGCCCCTCGGCGCGCCGGCCAGGCCCACACTGGTGCAAGACCTGCAGCCCTGCCGCGGTCCAGGTCGCGGCGTACTCGGCCGCGAAGGCGTTCAGGCTGCCGGCCCCCTGACTCCCCCCCAGGATCACGAGCAGGGGCCGCCCCGCCTCGAAGCCCAGCTCCGAACGGGCCAGACCCGGATTCACCTCCCCCGCCGCGACGGCGGTCAGGGCCCGAGGCACCGGGGCGCCCAGCTTGCGGTGGCGCGTCCCGCCACCGCCCGGGGGCAGGGTGCCGCTCCAGGCGTGGAAGATGCGCTTGGCCAGGGGCGCCACCCAGCGCGTCGCACGACCGCTGGCGGCGTTGATCTCGAGCAGGGCCACGGGGATCCCGAGGCTGCGGGCCGCCAGGGCGGCGGGCCAGCTGGTGAAGCCCCCGAGGCCCAGCAGGACGTCACAGCGGTGGGCCCGCAGGGCGCTGCGGGCGCGCAGCACGGCCCCGGGGGTCCCGCGTACCAGGCGCAGGGAGCTCGGCGCCCCACCGCCCGGGGGCTCGAGCGCGAGGGTCACGCGCTCGTAGGGACAGGGCGGCTCGAAGCCCGCCAGCACGCGGTCCTCGATCGCACGCCCGCTCGTGAACCAGAGCAGGTCCTCCAGGCGCGGACCGCCCGCCGCCTCGTCCGCGGCGCGCTCCACCAGGTGCAGGCCGGGGACCAGGTGGCCCCCCGTGCCTCCCCCCGCCAGGGCCAGGCGCAAGCTTCCCTCCTTCTCGCTCCGCCGATCCGCGGCGCGACTAGGGATGCCGACCGGCCTGGGCCACGGGCTCCTCCGCGACCTCGGCCGGAGGCGTCAGCGGGAGCTCTCCAACCAGGGCGGCGCCCGCGAACGGTGCGCTCCCTGCCCGCGACCCCTGCGGCACGCCCGCGGCGTCGACCACCTGCCAGGCGGGGCCGCAGTAGAGGGCGCTCAGGAGTCCGCAGGCGGACAGGAGCGACCAGTACAGAGGCCGACTCAACGGACCTTCCCCTTCTTCGTGGCGCGGCCCGCGTCCGTGCGGCGGCTGCCGCCGATGTCGGCCTGGGCCACGGCGCGATCGGCGATGCCCTTCGTGGGCAGGCGCAGTCGGCGACCCTCGATCAACACGTCCGGGTTGAGCCCGGGGTTGAGCGCCACGATCTCTGGCCAGCGCGAGGCGCCACCCAGGTGGTCCTGGGCGATCTGCGACAGGACGTCGCCGCGGCGCACGGTGTAGTAGGTGCCGTCCGTCGAGCGGGGCGGGATCTCCTTGGACTCGGGCGTGGTGACGCGCGTCAGGCTCGAGGCCGCGGGCGCGACGCCCGTGGGCATCTTCAGGGTCATGCCGACCCGCAGGGCGGACGGGTCGAGGCCGCCGTTGAGGGTCTGGATCTCGGCCCAGCGCCGACTCGAGCCCAGCTGGTCCTGGGCGATCTGGCTCAGGGTGTCACCGGACTTCACCTTGTAGGTGCTCGCCACGCTCGGAGTCGTGCCGGAGCGGCGCGAGTCCTTGGCGGGCTGGAAGGGCGTCGAGCGAATCCCCCGCTCTTGGAGCGACCTCTCGCGCTCCTCCTTGGGAGGCAGGACGGGGAACTCGATTCCTCGGCTCTCCGCGGGAGTCTGCGGCATGGCCTTCCCCCTCTGCGCCTGGCCTCGCGCCGGCGCGGCGCCGCCCTGCACGATGTTGGCGGGCAGCGTCTCGAAGGCCGGCTTCTGGGCGGGCCCTGCCTGGGTCCGGGGCCTCTCCTGGGACTGGACGGGCGGCGTGTTGCGCGACGCCACGGAGGAGCGCCGCTTGGGGCGCTGCACACGCGGGCCGTTCGCTCCCGCCGCGTTCTTCTTCGCTGCGGCGGAGCTGGGTCCGGCACCCGGCCTCCGGGCGGCCTGGGTGGTGTTCCGTTTGCGCAGGTCCGCGAGCTCCGCGCTCGGGGTGTCTCCGGACTTCGAGGTGGGGCGCTCTCCGTCGTCCCAGAAGGACACGGCGGCGATGGTCACCAGGAGGAGGACCAGGGCGATCACTCCGTAGCGTTCGATGCGTTGCATGGCGACAGGCTCCAGGCAGGTGTCGAGAGGCTCCCGGCTCAGACCGGGCCTCAGGGAACTAGGGTGTGGAATCGGGAGGGGGAGTCGAGGCGCTGCGGCCGACCTCGACGCGCGCGGCGCCGAGGGCCAGCCCCACCGCGAGGGAGGAGACGACGAGGGAGGTGCCCCCATCGCTCATGAACGGGAGGGTCATGCCCTTGGGCGGCGCGAGACCGGTCACCACCTGCATGTGGATCATGGCCTGCAGGCCGACCGAGAGCAGCAGACCGAAGGCCGCCAGGGCCGCGTAGCGGTCGCGGATCGAGAGCACGAGCCGCAGGGAGAACCAGACGAAGGCCAGGATCAACGACACGCACAGGGCCATGCCGAAGAAGCCGAACTCCTCACCCACCAGGGCGAAGACGTAGTCCGAGTCCTGGTAGGGCATGGCGTTGTTGCGCCACAGCCCCTGGCCCAGGCCGTTGCCGAACAGGCCGCCGCTACCCAGCGCGGAGATCGAGGAGCTGACCTGGTCGTTCGTGGCGTGCCCCAGCCAGACGTCGATGCGGCCGCGGATGTACTCCACGCTGCTGATGGCCACCAGGAGCGCCGCCCCGCCGATGCTGGCGATGGAGCCCGTGAAGTGGGCGAAGCTCGCGCCCCCGACGAACCAGGTGAAGAGGAACACGAACAGGAACACCAGCGCACCGCCCAGGTCCGTCTCGAGCCCGATCAGGGCCACGAAGAAGAGCCCGACGGCCAGGATCGGCGCCACGCCTCGGCGCAGGTCGACCAGGTGCGGCCCCAGACGCGTGCAGCGGTCGGCCACCCACAAGACCAGGAAGACCCGCGCGATCTCGCTGGGCTGCAACGTCAGGTTCGTGCCGACCACCTTGATCCAGCGGTGCGACCCGTTCTCCGATGCCTCGATGCCGGGGATCCAACAGGCGATCAGCATGAAGGCCGAGAGGAGCACCAGCAGGGGCAAGAGCGGCCGCAGCAGGGCCGGGCCCAGGCGATAGCCGAGCAGGAGCACGCCCAGGGCGATCAGGCGGAACGTCGCCTGCTGGGAGACCTCCTCCCGGAACTCCGCGGTGCGCACCAGGGCAGTGGCGGCGTGGCTCGCCTGCAGCAAGAGGCCCAGGCCCATCATGGCCAGCACGACGCAGAACAGCTTGACCGCCGGCCGCCCGGGGTGCGGGGCCTCCGCCCGGCGCGTGAACGAGTTCAGCCGCTCGAAGATCGTCGTCTGGTGCTCGAGCACCAGGGCGGACTGGCCGCCACGCCTGCGGAAGCGTGCCATCAGCGCACCTTTAGCAGGGCCAGGCTGGCCATCGCGCCGACGGCGGCGATGATCCAGAAGCGGACGACGACGGTGACCTCGTGCCAGGGGGCGACGCCCGCACTGAACACGCCGCCGGTGCGCTCGAGGCCGTGGTGAATCGGAGCACAGGTGAAGACGCGCTTCCCTCCGCTCCGCCGGTACCAGAAGGTCTGCAGCCAGGAGCTCCCCATGTTGCCGAAGAACACCACGGCGATCAGCGGCAGGACGAGCTCCTGCTTGGCGACCAGGGCCAGCCAGGCGAGCAGGCCGCCCAGGGGCAGGGAGCCGGAGTCTCCCATGAAGACCTTGGCGGGGAAGGCGTTGAACCACAGGAAGCCCATGCAGGCCCCGCACAGAGCGCCGCCCACGACGGCCATCTCCGAGGCAGCCGGAACGTGGGGCAGGAACAGGTAGCGGGTCCAGTCCCAGCGCCCGCTGATGTAGCAGAAGATGGACAGGGTCAGGCCCGAGATGATCATGCAGCCCGCGGCCAGCCCGTCCATGCCGTCACTGATGTTGGCGGCGTTGGCGGTCCCCACCACGACGAACCACTGGAAGACCAGGAAGACCCCGACCCCCGCCAGGGAGGCGCCGAGGGGGATCACCAGCTTCTTGAAGAAGGGCGGGTAGAGGTTGAGCAGGGTGTCGCGCCCGGTGGAGTGCGCGTAGTAGGCCAGAGCCAGCAGCACGCCGAGCACGACCACCGTCAGGCCCACCATCTTGGCCTTCGGCGTCAGGCCCTTGGACCTGGGTTGGGTCAGCTTCTTGAAGTCGTCCACGAAACCCACCGCGCCCATGCCTGCGGTGAGCAGCACGGCCAGGATCACGTGCACGTTGTCGAGCCGTCCCCAGAGGACCACAGACGCGAGCAGGGCCGCGATCAGGAAGCTGCCCCCCATCGTCGGCGTGTCGCGCTTGTCGACCGCGCCCTTGGCGAGCTCCACCGGCACGAGGTCGGTCTTCGTGAGGTCCTCGACGACGCGGTGCCGCTGCAGCCAGCGGATGGTCCAGCCGCCCCACCACAGGGCCAGCACGAATGCGGTCAGGGCCGCCATGGCCCCGCGAAAGGTGATGTAGCCGAACAGCTGCAGTCCGAGGTAATCGTCGAGGACGCCCGGGATCATCGCAGACCTCCGCCGCCGTGCAGGGTCGGCTCAGCCGCCTCCTCCAGCGCGCTCACGACGCGCTCGAGCCCCATGCGGCGACTGCCCTTGACCAGCACCAGGTCACCCTCCTCGAACAGGCTCGGCAGATCCACCAGGGCCTCGTCCAGGCCCTCGAAGTGAACGATGCGCTCCGCGGGCAGCCCACCCTCGAGGGCGCCTGCGGCGGTGGCCCGGGTCAGCTCCCCCACCAGGACCACCAGGTCGAGCCCGCTCTCTGCGGCGTGCACGCCCACGGCGTGGTGCAGCTCCGCCGCCAGGTCGCCCAGCTCGAGCATGTCCCCGAGCACCAGGGCCCGCCGCCTGTGACCGTGGATGCCGGCGAGCACGCGCACGCTGGCCTCGGTGGACTCCGGGTTGGCGTTGTAGGTGTCGTCGAAGAGGGTCAGGCCCCCGATCTCCTTGCGCTCCATGCGCCGGCGGCCGCCGGAGAGGGTCGAGACCCGCGGCAGGACGCGCTCCAGCTCGACACCGGCGCCGCGGCAGGCGGCCAGGGCGGCGAGCAGGTTCTGCAGGTTGTGCAGGCCGAGCAGGGGGAAGGTCACCTCGCGCCCGTCGAGGCGGAAGCTCGTGCCCGCCGCGTGGAACCACACGTCCGTGGCATTGAGGTCCCCGTCGCCCTCCACGCTGAAGGTCGACACCCGCGCGCCGGTCAGGGAGCGCAGATGCGGGGTGAAGGAACAGTCGGCGTTGAGCACGCAGAAGCCGTCCTCGGGCAGGCAGGCGATCAGGTCCCCCTTCTCCCGGGCGACGCCCTCGATACTGCGCAGCCCCTCGAGGTGGGACGCGCCGATGTTGGTCAAGATCGCACCGTTGGGCCTCGCGGTGCGACAGAGTGCCGAGATCTCCCCCGGGCTGTTGGTCCCCATCTCGACGACGAGGTACTCGGTCTCTTCGTCAGCCAGGAAGAGGGTGTGCGGTACGCCGATGTCGTTGTTGAACGAGGACGGCGAGCCCACCGCACGGGCGATCGAGGAGAGCAGCTCGATCAGGATGTTCTTGGTGGTCGTCTTGCCGCAGGAGCCCGTGATCCCGATCACCGGGATGCCCAGTCGCGAGCGGTGCCAGGCCGCCAGGTCCGAGAGGGCGCGACGCGGATCCGGGTGGGCGAGCAAGGGCACGTCCGCCGGCAGGCTGCGCGCCACCTCCGCAGTTCCCTCCGCGCCGCCGGCCAAGAAGAGCGCGCCCGCGCCCCGCTCGGCGGCTGCCGCCGCGAACTGGTTGCCGTCGAAGTTCGGCCCTGACAGGGCCACGAAGAGCGCGCCCCGCTCCAGGGTGCGTGTGTCGGTGCTCACGCCGGTGAGCTCCAGCTGCGAGGCACCGCGCAGGAGCTCCGCGCCGGTAGCCTGGACAACGTCAGCCAGGGTGCAGCGGATCAACGCCACTCCTCCCCCGCGACGCGACGATCGTCGAAGTCGACCGCCTGCCCACCGACGAGCTGGACCGTCTCGTGGCCCTTGCCCGCGATCAGCAGCACGTCGCCGTCGCGCCCGGCGGCCAGGGCCTGGCGGATCGCCAGGCGCCGGTCGGGTTGCTCCTCGACCACCGCACCGCCGTGAGTGCCTGCCCTGATCTGGGACAGGATCTGCCCGGGATCCTCGCCCCTGGGGTTGTCGCTGGTCAGCACCACGAGGTCCGCCCGCTCGGCGGCGGCACGTCCCATGGGGCCCCGCTTGCCCGTGTCCCGCTCTCCCCCGCAGCCGAAGACACAGATCAACTTCCGGCCCGGCTCGAGGGTCTCTCGCAGGGCGTCCAGCACGGACGCCAGGGCGTCGGGGGTGTGGGCGTAGTCGACCAGGACCGTCAGGCCCGGCGCCTG
Organism: uncultured Planctomycetaceae bacterium; assembly: GCA_964591315.1. GTDB lineage: Bacteria > Planctomycetota > UBA1135 > UBA1135 > JABACD01. The sequence goes on along the minus strand of CAZQAT010000022.1, from coordinate 31,128 downwards.
GACGCCCGGGGGTGCCGGGACCGGCTCGAGCCGTCCCGGTGGAGAGGAGACGGATGCGAGGCCCTCCACGACAGCGGAGGGACTCGCACCCGACATGAGCACCGCGGCGCTCGCGGCCAGCGCGTTCGCAACGTTGAACCGACCCGACAGTGGTATCCGTAGCCTGGCTTGTGAAATCCCCATCCCACTCAGGGTTAGGTACGTGACGCCGGAGTCGAGTTCTAGTTGTGAAGCGCGCAGATCGCACTGCGCATCGGTGCCGTTCTTCAGTCCGCCGTAGGTCACGACGGTTGCTCCATTCGCTCTTGCCGCCTCGGCCATCATCGTCGAGTAGTCGTCGTCCGCGTTGACGATCGCGATGGCGCTGGAGTCGAGGCTGGAGAACATGAGCGACTTTGCCTCGGCATAGTGCTGCATGTCCCCGTGATAGTCCAGGTGATCGTGCGACAGATTCGTGTACAGCGCGTAGTCGATTTCGAGTCCCGCGGTGCGCTCTTGAAGGAGCGCGTGCGAGCTGACCTCGAGCACCACTGCATCTCCGCCCTGCTCGCGGTGGCGAGCGAGCAACGCCTGCAAGGTGGGCGCGTCGGGAGTCGTGTGCGTCGCGGAGAGCGCCTCGCCGCCGGCCAGCCTGTGACCCGCGGTACCGAGCACGGCCGGCGTGCGGCCGAGACCCGCGAGCAGCTCACCCACCAGGTGCGCGGTCGTCGTCTTGCCGTTCGTCCCGGTCACCGCGAAGACGTCCAGGGCCTTCGATGGACGCCCGTGCAGGAGCGAGGCGGCGCGGCCGGCCACGGCGCGTGCCTCCGGGTGCACCCAGGTCGGAGCCCCCTCCGCCGCGGGCGGCGGCTCCCCCTCCAGCAAGACTGCGCAGGCGCCGGCGGCCAGGGCCTGGGAGATGTACTCCCGTCCGTCCTGAGACTCCCCTCGCAGGGCGACGAAGAGGTCCCCAGGCCCCACCCGACGGCTGTCCAACTGCACGCCGCGGACGTCGGGACCGGTCCCTTCCAGTCCGCAGCGGCCCCCCAGGCGTTCGACGAGCTCCACCAGCATCACCAGCTGCGCTCCTCCTCCACGACGCCGCCGTCGTGGAGCACCCAGGGGTGATCACTTCCCTCGCCCTCGCGGCCGTAGCCGTAGTCCTGGACGAAGGCGACTCGCTCGTGCAAGGGCACCCCGCCCATGGTCAACCCCAGGGCCTCCTTCAGGACCCGGATCGCCGGCGGACCCGCCACGTCGGAGCCGAACTTCTTCCGCGCGCGCGGCTCGTCGACGACCATCAGCACCATCACCTCCCGCTCGCTCCCGGGCACGCGGCCCGCCAGGCAGATCGAAGATGTGTAGCAGGAGCCGCCGTGCGGGACCGGCACCCCGCGCAGGGAGCTGAAGGGCACGAAGTCCGGGTGGGCGGAGCCCCCCTCGAGGCCCGCGTTGCGCTCGTTGCGGTCGAGCTCGAGGTGCAAGCAGGCGACGCCCGCTTCCTTCTCCGTGGTGCCCGTCTTCGAGAGCAGCTCGATGGGCGTGCCCAGCTTCGCCTCGCGGGCGGTGAGGCGCCGGCCGGTACCGGTCAGGGCGCCCTCCTCGAGCATGCTGCGCACCGCGCGGCAGGTGTCCTCGGAGTAGACCTGGTCACCCTCTTCGAGCAGCAAACGGTAGTACTCGTCCCCCCACTCGACCCCCGAGATCGTGCGCAGGGGCAACGCGCGCCCGCCGCGCAGGATGGTCGCCAGGGCCTGTGTGTGCTGCCACAGGCTGATGGAGATCTCGTGGCCGAAGCTGATCGAGGCGTGGGTGTAGGCCGGGCTCCAGGGAGTCTCCGCAAAGGGGCGCAGGCTCTCGCGACCGACCCCGCTCCCGGGCCTCTCGCGGTATCCCAGGCCGCACAGCGTGCGGTAGAAGAACCCGTCGTCGACGCGCATGCCGACCTGCACCATGACCGCGTTGCTCGAGCGCGAGATGGCCTCCCAGGCCTTGATGGGGCCGGTGGGCGCGTTGCGCGCCTCACCGATGGTGCGCCTGGAGCCGGGGACGCGGAAGCTGCCGTTGTAGGTCTCGAACTCGTCCTCGGGGTGCACCACGCCGGCCTCGAGGGCGGTGGCCATGACCACCGCCTTGAAGGTCGAGCCCGGGGTGAACAGGTGCCAGGTGGGCAGGAACTCGGCCACCTCGTAGGAGCTGTAGCCGTCCATGGCGAGCACGTCACCGGTCTCCACCTCCACCACCATGGCCATCGCGAGCGCCGCGTCGTGCTCCTCGACGGTCTCGATCAGGGTGCCGTGCAGGAAGGCCTGCAGCTCGCTGTCGAGGGTCGCGAACACCCTCGGCGTGGCCTCCTCGGCCTCGTCGCCGAAGTAGTAGCGGCGCGCGGGCTGGTGCACGGCCAGGCTCTTTCGATAGCGGTAGATCCCCGGTCGGGGGTCGATGAAGGAGAAGTCCTCGCGCTGCAGGAGGCGCGCGGCGACCCCCTCGAGGCCCCGGTGCGGGTGCTTGCGGGCGAGCAGCTCGCGCGTGCGGCGCTCGACCTCCTCCTCCGGGACGCCCTCGGCCTCGGCCCGCGCCCGGGCCGCCTCCTCGCTCAGGTAGCGCCACTTGCCCAGCACCCGGAAGGCGGAGGACAGGAGGGTGCCCGCGCCGCTGCCGTCCGTGCGCGGGGGGTACACCCGCTCGTGCTCGAACTCGATCGACATCTGGTGCGGCTGGACGAACTCTCCGTCCAGGAGCTGGATCAGGCTCACGACCGACTCCGGCGGGAGCCCCCGGATCGCCACCGTGTCCGCGCAGGGCAGGAGCCCTCGCCAGACCCGGGAGCGACGCTCTTCCTTCTGCTTGAAGGTCGGGGCGCGCTCCTGACCCTCGAAGGTCCAGCCCCGGGCGCGTGCCAGGCCGTCGGCCAGCATGCGCGACCAGGTGATCGGAGCGATCGCGTTCCGCTCGTCGGCGGGCGTGTGAGCCCGGCGCACCTCACGTGCCAGGAGCTCCACCGGGCGCCACGAGATGCGCCAGACCGGGTGCGACTCGTCGCGCACGAGCCACAGGTGCTCCTCGATACCCATGCGGTGCGCCCAGTCGCCCACCCGGCGCGCCGACTCGTAGTCGAGCTCCCACCCGCGACCTTCGACAGCCAGCACGCCGTCCTCGGCCCAGGGGAAGAAGCGCTCGAGCAGCTCCTGTTCTTCGTAGGCGCCCGCCAGCACCTCGACCACGCGCGCCGTGAACTCGTCGGGGGTGTGGGCCTGCCACATGGCCCGCGGGGAGAGGCGCAGGTCCATGCGCTGCACCGAGAGCGCCAGGGCCTTGCCGCCGCGATCGACGATGTCGTAGTCCGGCGCCGGTAGCACGTCCTCGCGCTCGGTGCCCTGCGGCTGTGTGTGTTCCTTGTCGTGGGTCAGGGTCCAGGACTTGCCGCAGACCACCACGAGGGCCAGCCCGATCATCAGGTAGGCGCTCGCCGGACGCAGGCCCGAGGCCGACTCGAAGCTGGGCTTCTTCATCGCTCCGGCACCTCCTCGGGCTGGGGCTCGCCGAGGCGCTCGGCGCGCTCGATCTCCGCCAGGCGCAGCTGGATCCCGAAATGCAGCCGCTCGTTGCCCGCCTCGAGCAGGTCGCAGCGCTGCTTGAGGGCGTCCAGCCGCGCGGCGCGGGCGTGGTTCTCGGCCTGCACGTGGGCCGAGGCCAGCCCCATACCGAGGCACAGCACGCTGATCGCGAGGGACAGGAGCGCGCGGGTCAACGGACCTCCCCTCCCCCGCCACGCAGGCGTCGCGCCGAGCGCAGGCGCGCCGAGCGCGCGCGTCGGTTGGCTCGCACCTCGGCCTCGCTCGCCGTGCGGGGCTTCTTGGAGTCGAGCTCCCAGCGCCCCTCCTTGCTGCCCGCCTGGAAGAAGCGCTTGACGACCCGGTCCTCCCCGGAGTGGAAGGAGATCACCGCCAGGCTGCCGCCCGCGTCGAGCCAGTGCTCCGCCGCCTGCAGGCCGGCCAGCAGCTCCTCGCCCTCCTCGTTCACGGCGCGCCGCAGGGCCTGGAAGGTCTTGGTGGCCGGGTGGATCTTGCCCCCCGGGCGTCCCAGGGCCGCGGAGATCACCTCCGCCAGGGCCGCCGTGCGCAGGAAGGGCGCCCGCCGGCGGGACTCGACGACGGCCTTGGCGATCTTGCGCGCCCGGGTCTCGTCGCCCTCGTAGTAGATGAGGTCCGCCAGGTCGCTCTCGTCCCAGTGGTTGACGATGTCCGCCGCGCTGCGCTCCCGGTCGGGGTCCATGCGCATGTCGAGGGGCCCGTCGTCCAGGAAGGAGAAGCCCCGCCGGGGACGGTCCAGGTGCAGGGAGCAGACCCCGAGGTCGAACAGCACGCCCTGCAGGCGGCCGATGCGCTCCTTGCGCACCAGGCGGCAGAGCTCGGTGTGACGGGCGCGGCGCAGCCGCACGCGCTCGCCGAAGGACTCGAGGCGTGTGGCGGCCAGCAGCAAGGCCTCCGGGTCCTGATCGATGGCGAGGAGGTGCACGCGCGGACAGGTCGCGAGCAGCTTCTCCGCGTGCCCGCCGGCCCCGAGGGTGCCGTCGACGAACCAGCCCTCGAGGGTCTCCGGGTCGCGCCCCGCGAGGAGGGCTTCGAGCACCTCGTCGGGCAAGACCGACGTGTGGACCGACTCGGGTCCCTGCTCGTGTTCGCCCTTCTTCACCGGAATCGCCTCCGCCTCCATCGGTCCCCTCCACCGCGGGCTCAGCGCCCGGGTGCGCGGCCCCCCGGTCCGCGTTCCCGGGCACCGCTCCGCTCGTCGTCGCGCACGGGTTCCCCTTCCTCGGCGCCGGCCCCTCCGGCCGCCGCATCCCCACGACCGTCGTCCGGGCGCCCACCCGGTCCGACGATCTCGTAGCGCTCCTCGGCCGACTCCTCCCAGCGGGTCTCGAGCTCCTCCCAACGGTGCAAGGGCCAGATCTCGGCCCGGTTGATCGATCCGACCATCTTGACCATCACGCGCCCGTCGGCGTTCTCGCGCAGGTCGATCAGGTTGCGCAGCTTCTCGGTGATCAGCAGCCGACCGGAAGCGTCCAGGGTGACGCGCGTGGAGGCGTGGGCCAGCCGGCGCTGGCGGTCGCGCTCGTCCGCGGTCGTGAAGGCGCGGGTGTCCACGTCTCCGAGGGAGTCGATGAAGCCGTCCACGCTGAAGAGGAACAGGCAGCCGTCCTCGCCGGGGGTCAGCATCACCTCCAGGTGCCCGCTCTCGTCCCGGCCCAGGGCGGACTGGAAGCGCTTGGGCAGGAAGACCCGGGACTTCGCGTCCAGGGGGTGCTCGGAGGAGTCAAAGAACACGCCGACACCTCCTCGCCGTCCGGGGGCCGGGGACCTCGAGGATCCCGTTGTGGAGGGAGGTCGAGCGCATCACGCGTCCTCGCCGTCCGGCTCGCCGACGGCTGACCTCCAGGACCATCCCGGCCCACTCTGCTCCACTTTGCCCCACCCAGGTATTCTTGGGTGCCACCGCGCTTGCGGCAACGGGACGGGCGGCTAAATGCGAGCCGGGGGCCCTCGGGGCCTGACCGGGAGGCGATAGCCCGGTCGGAAGGGCCCCAAGATGTAGTGTGTGAAGCTCAGGTGAAGGGCCTCAGGCCCCAGATGATGGGTAAGGGCCCAAAAACCCTGAACGGGAAAAATCCCGCGCCAATTGTGGGAATCGAGCCCGGCGCGACGAGCCTCGAGGAGGCGCCCCGGGACGTCGAGGGGTCCGGCCCAGGGGGGCGCTTCCCCCACTGTGCCCCACCGACCCCTTCAGACCCCGGTCTCTTCGACCTGCGAGACCTCGCCGGCGGAGGCCTCGAGGGGCTCGCCGCCTTCCTCGGCGTCGCCGGGGAAGCCGGCCTCGCTCTCCGCACCGGCCTCGCTCTCCGCGACCTGCTCGGCCTCGGAAGCTTCGGGAGCTTCGGAGGCCTCATCCTCCGCGGGCCCCGCGCCTTCGAGCACCTCCTGGAGGCGGCTGCGCAGCTCCTCCATGCGATCGGGCGTGAAGTCGTAGACCCAGACCGAGAGCTCCTCCTGGCGCCGCGGCCGGCGCAGCACGAGCTCCTCCCCGTGCTTGCCGCGCTTGACCTTCTGCAGCTTCAGCTTGCGCTTGCGCATCAGGAGCAGACAGAGCAGATAACGCAGCTCCCTCAGGTTCTCCTCCTCGCGCCCGTCGAGCTCCATGAACAGGCGCTCGAGGGAGGCCAGGTCGAGCTGCAGGGTCTTCTTGCGGGACGCGTGGTAGCGGGTGAACCACCAGAACAACAGAGCGCCCTGCTCACCGTCGCTCGTGCTGACTCCCGCCCAGCAGTCGTCGCACAGGTCCTCCCGCACCAGGTCCTCGGCGTCGATGCGCAGGACGGAGGCGTGGCGGTCGCCTTCATCGAAGGCGGCTTCGCAGCGGGTGCACTCGCCGTGACGGCGGCGGATCTTCCAGTCGGCCATGGAGGCGGTCGGAGGGGAACGGGGCGGGGGACGGGCCCGAGTTTAGGGCGCGATTCTGCGAATCAAGGCCGCTCGGGCCGGTTTTCGAGCCACCAGGACCGCCACTCCGCCACGCTCACCGGATCCCGGGCGCCCGTGAGCCGACCGAGGGCGGCGCGCACCGCCTCGAGAGTGCGCAGGTCGGAGAGCTCGCCGCGCTCCATGCGCTCGAGCAGGTTGATCAGGGCCGGCACGGAGAGCGGGTCGCCCCCGGCCCCCAGGGCCTCGCAGGCAGCCCGCACCACGGCCGGGTCCCCGTCCCCCAGGGAGCGGATCAGCACCGGTCGGGCCGACCCCAGCCGCCCGGTGGCCAGGGCCCGCTCACCGGTGGAGGTGACCGCCTGGGCGCGCACGAACCACTCCGGGTCCGCGGCGGCGGCGCTCGCCAGGCGCTCGCAGACCTGGGCCTCGTCGTCCCCGGCGAAGGGCAGGCGCCCCAGCCACTCCGCCGCCCGACGCCGGTCCTCGGCCCGCTCGTTCTCCAGCAGGCGGGCCACGGGCAAGGTCCAGCGCCCCTCGTCCATGCGCAGCAGGAGGTCGCCGGCCAGGAAGGAGACGACGCCGTCGGCGGCCACGAGCAGCTCGACGCAGACCGGGCCGCTCTGGTCATGCAGGAAGAGCAGCTCGCGTCGGGCGCGCTCGAAGGGCCCCGGCAGCTCGCTGGCCCGGGTGATCTCCGCGTGGTCGTAGTGGCGCACCATCACCCGCCACAGGTTGTCGACGAAGAAGTTCGCCAGGGCCGGGTCCTCGGCCACCCGCGGACGCCACTCGGACCAGCTCGGGTCCTGCTCGTACCAGGCGCGCCAGGCGGCGGCGTGGTCGGCGGGCAGCTGGTCCTCGGGGGTCAACGAGCTCTGCTCGGGCGCGGAGCAGCCCGGCCCGCCGCACAGGGCCAGGGCCACGAGGAAGAAGGGAGACCACCGGAGTCCGCGGCTCAAGGCGCCCCCTCCTCGGCTCCAGCCGCCTCCAGCCCCAGCTCACGTGGGTCCGCCGCCGCCAGGCTCGCGTCCCAGCGCTCCTCCTCGAAGTCGGTCATGCGCTCCGCGTACCACTCCCCCAGCGGGACCTCCGGCGCGCCCGCGGCCCGCGCGCGCTCGTAGCAGGCGAGGTGACCGTCGACCACCTCCGCCTCGGTCGGCGGCGCGGGCACCGCCCGGCGCAGGGCCTCGAGGGCGGCGGGATCGGACGCGAGCGCCCGCAGCCGGCGACGCAGGTCGGCGGCGTCGCCGGCCGCGTAGGTGGGCGCGCCGCGCTCCTCACCCCCGCGCGCGGCGAAGGCGCCCCCGTCCGGCACGAGGGCCGGCATGCCGAGGGCGCGGGCCTCGTCGAGCACGAGGCCGTAGCTCTCGGGGGCGCGGGAGGTGATCACCGAGAGCTGCGCGTCCGCGACCGGGTGCTCGTGCAGGCGCTCCGCCTCGTAGGCCCCGTGGACGCGGATGCGTGCGCCGGGGTGACGCCTCCGCAGGCCGTCGAGGAAGCCGGGGCGCTCCTCCTCCCCCGCCAGCTCCGCCTCCACCTCGAGCCCGTCCAGGGCCTCGAACAGGAGCTCCGTGCCCTTGAGGGTCGAGAGCCGGCCCCAGGAGGCGACGCGCAAGGGACCATGCCGCGGCTCGGAGCGCCCGCTGAAGCGGGGCGCCGCGGCGGGCGGCAGCACCTCGAACTCCAGCTCGGAGGCCCCGAGCCAGGCGAGCTGCCGCTCTCCGAAGGCGCGCGTCGGCACCAGGAGCCCCCGGGCCAACCGCAGCTCCCGCAGGAGGTCCTGCTGGCGCTGGGCGAAGGCCAGGAAGCCCCCGTCCATCGGCACCCAGGGCGTGCGCGGCGGCACGCGACCGGCGCAGGGCACGCAGCTCGGCGCCGCGGGCTCGAGGGCGCAGGCGGAGCGCTCGCGGGGCTCCACCCGCAAGACCAGGGGACAGGACACGAAGGCGTCGTGCAGGCTGACGACCGCGGGCACCCGCGACGCGGCCGCCTGGAACACGAGGTCGCGGGTGAGCCGCAGCCAGTGCTGCACGTGCACCAGGTCCGGCCGCTCGTCCGCGAGCAAGGTCCGGAAGCGGCGCGCGACCCGGGCGCTCTTCGACTTGTGCCAGTGGTCGAAGAAGAGGTCGGGACGCCTGCAGCGCAGGACGCGCACGCTGGAGCCCTCGAGCTCGTCGCGCTCCTCGCTCACGTCCGCCTCGGAGGAGTCCGCGCGCGCCGTGGCTCCCGCCAGCACCAGCACCTGGTGCCCGCGGCGCGCCAGGCCGTGGGCCAGGCGGCGGGTGGCGAGCTCGGTGCCACCCACCTCTTCGGGAGGATAGCCGTGCACGCAGAGGAGCAGCTTCACGGCCGCGCCCCCTCAGCCAGGAGCTCCGCGTAGACCGCCTCGAGCCCGTCGAGCTGGTCGTCCACCGTCGGCAGGCGCACGGGCTCCGCGAAGAGCCCGTCGAGGGGCGTGGGGTCGGCGATCAGGTCCGCGAGGCGCTCCGCGAGGGCACCGACGTCCCCCACCGGGAAGCGCCAGCCGCTCCTGCCCGGCTCCACCAGCTCGGCCATGCCCCCCAGGTCCGAGACGCACAGGGGCGTGCCCGCCGCCAGGGCCTCGAGGATCACGAGGGGCTGGTTCTCGAACCACAGGCTCGGCACGACCAGGAGGTCCAGGCGCCGCAGGGCCCGGGCCACCTGGTCCCGGTCGAGGGCGCCTGCGAGCGTGGCGCCGCCCTCGCGAGCCAGCTCCTCGAGGCGCGCGGCGTACTCGCTGTCGTGGAAGGCGGGACCGAAGACCTCGAGGCTGGCCCGCTCCCGCAGCTCTGGCGCGAGGGAGGCCCAGGCCTCGAGCAGCACGTGGGCCCCCTTGACCGGGATCAGGCTGCCGAGGAAGCCGATCCGCAGGCGCTCGTCCCGCGGCTCCCGCGCTCCGCCCGCGAAGCGCGCCAGCTCCGTGCCCGTGCGCAGGTGCTGGATGCGCTCGGGGTCGAGGCCCCACTCGATCAGGCGCTCGCGCAGGAAGGCGCTGGGCGAGAGGAAGCGGCCCACGCAGGGGGCCAGGCGCGCGCGCAGCTCCCGGTGGCGCTCCCGGACCTCCTCCAGGGGCAGCACCGGCGCCTCTCCCGACTCCCTGGAGCGCAGCCAGTCGCCGGCCATCCGCGCCGGTCGCGCCAGGTCGATGCCGCTCCTCTCGCGCACGCTCGCGATCCAGCCGGCCACGCGCTGCTCCAGGGGCGAGTTCCGGTAGCGGAAGCTCCCGAGACAGGTGCCGCAGCGCTCGTCCTCCACCTCGTGGCAGATCGAGCCGTCCGCGTGCACCCGCTGGCCGAAGCGCGGACACTGGAGCCAGTAGTCGTGCAGGGTGAAGGCCACCGGCAGGCCGCGCCGGGCGGCGGCCTCGACGCAGCCGACGGAGAGGTAGAGCAGGTGCTGGAAGTGCACCAGGTCGGGCCGCACGGCGTCGAGCACGCCCTCGAAGGCCGCCTCCGCCGGGGGAAAGTCCCAGGTCTCGCGGAAGGCCTCGTGGTGCAGGTTGTTGACCAGCTCGTGGACCTGCACCCCCTCGTGCTCCCGGCGGTGCAGGGAGAGGTGCTCGCGGCCGATGTCCTTCTCGGCGCAGAAGACCTCGACCCCGTGGCCGCGGGCCGCCAGCCCGCGCGCCAGCTGGGCCGTGTACAGCTCCGTCCCGCCGGTGTGGGCCGGCGGGTAGTTGTGGCTGACGAGCAGGACCTTCACGCCCGCGGAGCCTACCCCGGCGCGGCCCCGCGGACCACCGGGGTGCCGCGGCCTGGGCGACCACGACCGTGAAGCCCCCCAGGATGCCGTTCCCGTTCGGGTCCCGCCGCAGGTCGAACTCCCGGGCCGGGTCGTAGAAGCCGTCGGCCCCGTTGGTGACCTGGGGGTTCGTGTTCTGGTCGTAGGGCGGCAGGCCGTAGATCCGGTCGTTGACCGACTGGGGGAAGTAGACCTGGGTCGTGAGCTCACTGCCCGCCTGGGGCGTGATCTCGACGTGCACGTGAGCGGTCCGGCCGACGTAGAAGCCCGGGTAGACCGTGTCGAAGAAGGCGATCCCGTTGGCGTCCGTGAGCTGGATGCCCCGCAGGAAGGTCAGGCCCTGGGTCCCGCGGCTCTGGAAGCCCGAGTAGGCCCCCCGGGCCTCGCAGTGCCAGACGTCGACGGCCGCGCCCTCGATCGGCGCGCAGGAGGAGGCGTCCAGGACCCTGAAGTAGGTGCGCAGGGGCACGCCCGGATAGCCCTCGGTGATGTCGGTGCGCACGAGGCCCAGGTCGAGCCAGAAGGGGCCCTGGACGTCGCTGGCGGTCAGGGTGCAGGAGCCCTACAGCAGCCCCATGGCCTGCGGGTCGATGTCGCGGGCCGCCGAGAGGCCGGCGGCGAACAGCCCGCTGGCTCCCAGGGCGCCGCCCCCGAAGAGCAGCGAGCGACGGTCGAGGCGGGGAGTCGGGGGCTCTGGATCGTGCTGGCTCATGGAGCTCGCGGGCGGGGGGGTCGGGAGGCGCAAGCCCTCCGAACTAGAGCGAGGTCCCCCAGCCCGATAGCCACCTGAGCGTGAGAGGTGCGCCCTCAGTCCCCGTCGACCTCACCCAGGTAGCCCAGGGCCTGCAGCTCGCGGACCTGCTCGGGGGTCAGGCCGTCGATGCTGACGCCGGCTCCGGCCAGGGCGCCGCGGTCGATCAGGCGTGCCAGGAGGCGCGCGGCGATGCGCGGTTCGTCGCCGAAGCGGTTGGTCGCCTCGCCCGGATCCTGCTCCAGGTGGTAGAGCTCGTGCGCCCTGCTCTCCGGTCGGTGCACGTACTTCCAGGGCCCGTCCACCACCGTGAACATCGCGCCCTCCCGCTGGCGCGGGTCCCGCGGCGCGTGGTGCACCTCCGCGTAGACCTCGCGCTCGTAGTCCTCCGCCCCGCCGCGGGCCAGGTCGAGGAAGGAGGCGCCGTCGAGCCCCGCCGGGACGTCGAGCCCGAAGAGCTCGCAGAGGGTCGGCACCAGGTCCACCGTGCGCACCCGCGACCCGAGCAGCGAGCCCGGCTCGATCCCCGGACCGGCCAGCACCAGGGGCACGCGGATCTGCTCCTCCGACAGCCAGCCGTGGGTGTGGTAGCCGTGCTCGCCGAAGGACTCCCCGTGGTCCGCCAGGAAGACCACCAGGGTATCCTCGAGCACGCCCTGGCCGTCGAGGGCCGCCAGGAGCTTCCGCAGCTGGCGGTCCTGGAACAGGATCTCGGCGTCGTAGAGCTCCAGCAGCTGCTGCTCGGTCTGCAGGGGGCTCACGGGCCAGAAGCGGCCCAGGCCCTCGGGCAGGGAGAAGCTCAGCGTGCGCTCGAGGAAGCGCCGCGGGGGCACGAAGGAGGTGTCGTGGGCGTCGAAGAAGTGCACCAGGGCCGCGAAGGGCTCGTCGCCGCGCTCCTCGAGCCAGGCGACGGCCAGCTCGGCGGTCATCTCCCCCGGCCGCTGGGGCGCGTCGGCGAACTGCTCGAGCCCGAGGCGCTCCCGGACCGCGTCCATGTCGTCCTCGTAGAGGTCGAAGCCGCGGTCGAGGCCGTAGTGGGCTCCCATCGGCTTCGCGCTGACGAAGGCCGCCGTGGCGTGCCCGGCCTCGCGCAGCTCCTCGAAGAGGGAGGGCACCTCCGCGGACAGCCGCTCCTCCCCCACCACGAACAGGCTGCGCACGCCGTGGCGGTAGGGCATCGTGCCGGTCAGGAAGCTGCCGGCGGAGACCGGCGTCAGGGAGGAGGAGGCGTAGGCGTTCTCGAGCTTCAGGCCCCGGGCCGCGAGGGCGTCGACCGTCGGCGAGGTGCGCCTGGAATAGCCGTAGCAACCGATGTGGTCGGCGCGGGTCGTGTCGAAGACGACGAAGAGCAGGTTCCGCGGTCGCGGCTCCTCGGGCTCGGAGCTGCAGCCGGGGAGGGCGAGGCCGACCAGCAGCCAGAGCGCGGGGAGACGGGGCATGGCGGGAGTATACGCTCGCCGCGGGCCCGGGTCGGGCCCGTCGCGGGGGGAGAACTCCGGCCTTGCCTCTCCAACGGCGGGATCCCTTCCGTAGGCAGATCCGACCTGACTCCCGACACGCCCCCGGCTACGATCCCCACCCATGCGCCGCCCCCGGACCCTCCTCGCCCCCGCGCTCTCGGGGCTGGCCTGCCTGGCCTGCACGGCCGAGGAGCCCGCGGCCCCCGCCAGGCAGCCGAACATCGTCTTCGTCTCGATCGACAGCCTGCGGGCCGACCACCTGGGCTGCTACGGCTACGAGCGGGACACGAGCCCCTTCATGGACCGCCTGGCGGCCACGGGAGTGCGCTTCGAGAACGCCGTCAGCACCACCAGCTGGACCCTGCCCTCCCACGCCTCGATGTTCACGGGGCTGTACGGGGAGACCCACGGGCTGGTGGACAACGGCCTCTCGCTGAGCGCGGACCACCTGACCCTGGCGGAGCTCCTGGGGCACCGGGGCTACGCCACGGCGGGCTTCTTCGGGGGGCCGTACCTGCACCCGGCCTTCGGGCTGGGCCAGGGCTTCGAGGTCTACGAGAGCTGCATGACCACCACGCCCGACTCGATCGGGGACGCGGAGCTGCGCCAGGGGGCGATGCGCCCCGACCAGCCCTCCCACGCCGACGTCACCGGTCCACGCACCCGCGAGGAGGTGCGCGCCTGGGCCGACGGACGCGGCGGGGACCAGCGGCCGTACTTCCTCTTCCTGCACCTGTGGGACGTCCACTACGACTTCATCCCGCCCCCCGAGTACGCGCGGCTCTTCGTCGACCCGGACTACGCGGGGCCCGCGGACGGGCGCTTGATGTCGAACGACGCCATCCGGCTCGGCATGCAGCAGCGGGACCTGCAGCACGTGCTCGACCTGTACGACGCCGAGATCCGCTTCACGGACGCGGTGCTGGAGGGGATCCTCGGGGACCTGACCGAGCGCGGAATGCTCGAGGACACCCTGGTGGTGATCACGTCCGACCACGGGGAGGAGTTCTTCGAGCACGGCCTCAAGGGCCACAACAAGACCCTCTTCGACGAGGTGCTGCGCATCCCCCTGATCGTGAGCTGGGAGGGACAGATCGCCCCGGGGCAGGTGGTCGAGGACCAGGTGCAGCTGGTGGACCTGATGCCCACCTTCGCCGGGGTCGCGGGCCTGGACAGCGACCTGGCGGTGCAGGGTCAGGACCTGACGCCCCTCCTGACCGGCGGGAGCATGGAGCCGCGCGACGCCCTGTCGGGGCTCTTCATCGACGGCCAGAGCCAGCGCGCCCTGCGCAGCAACCGGCGCAAGGTCCTGAGCCTGGCCGACGGTCAGCCGGCGATCTTCATCGACCTGATCGAGAACCCGATCGAGTCCCAGGACCAGGCGATCTTCCCGCACTCGCCCCGCGGTCAGACCGAGCGCAAGCAGGGTGAGCTGGAGCTGCGGGCCTCCGTGCAACGCGCCCGGGAGCTGCGCGGGGCCCTGGGCAAGCGCCCGCCGAACCAGATCGAGCTCAGCCCGTCCATGCAGCGCGTGCTCGACGACCTGGGCTACACCGGCGGGGACGAGGACGTGCCCAAGGACGGCGACGGGTGAAGGTCGAGCACGACCCCCTCGAGCGACGCCTCGGCGCGGCCCTCACGGTCCTCGCGCTGCTCCTCTTCCCGTGGCTCCTGTGGCGCGGCTGGGGCGCCTGGAACGACGTGCTGGTGGACTACGGCCGCGAGCTGTACGTGCCGTGGCGCATCACCGAGGGCGACGTGCTCTACCGCGACCTGGCCTACTTCAACGGCCCCCTCTCGGCCTACCTCAACGCCCTCGTGTTCACGGTGCTGGGCGTCAGCCTGCGCAGCCTGACGATCGCGAACGTGCTGGTCACGGCCCTCACCGGCTGGCTGCTGCACCGGCGCCTGCGGGCGGTCGGCGGACCCCTCTCGGCCGGGGCGGGGCTGGCGGTCTTCTTCGTGGTCTTCGCCTGCGGGCGCTTCCCCGGGGTCGGCAACTACAACTTCCTCGCCCCCTACTCCCACGAGCTGACCCACGGCCTGCTGCTGGCCCTGCTCGCCTTCGAGTGCGCCCTGCGCGGCGCGCGGGCGGGAGGCGCGCGCTGGGCGCTGGGCTCGGGCCTCCTGCTCGGGCTCGTGTTCCTGACGAAGGCCGAGGTCCTGCTCGGGGTCGGCGCCGCGCTGCTCTGGCTGCACCTGCTGCGCTGGCGCTCGGAGGGCGGCGGCTGGAGGCCCCTGGGCCTCACCGCGGCGGCGGCCCTCGTCCCGCCGGTCCTGGCCTGCGCCCTGCTGTCCCTGGCGATGCCCCTCGGGGACGCCCTGGTCGGGACCGCGGGGACCTGGGCCGGGCTGTTCGGCAGCGAGACCGCGGAGCTCGTGTTCTACGAGCGCACCATGGGCACGGACCTTCCGGGCGAGAACCTGAAGCTGGTCCTGACCTCCCTGGGTCGGCTGCTCCTGTTCCTCGTGCCGGCGCTCTTGCTCGACCGGCTCACCTCCGGCTGGAAGGGCCCGCGGCGCCTCGCGGCCGCGGCCGCCTGCGCCCTGGCGGCGGCGGCGGTCGTCCTGGCGGCGGAGCCGGACCTCTACTCCTGGTTCACCTGGACGCGCTGCCTGCCCCTGGTCGCCCTGGGCGCCTGGGTCTTCGCGAGCTGGCGCGCCCTGGCGGCGCCCGACGCCGAGCGGGAGGCCTGGGCCGAGCGGGCGGCCTTCGGGCTGTTCGCCCTGGTGATGATGGCCAAGATCCTGCTCGTGGTGACCGTCGGCCACTACGGCTTCGCCCTGGCCCTGCTCGGCGGCCTGCTGTTCCTGGTCGTCTCCCTCGAGTGGCTGCCGCGCCTGTCCGGCGGCCCGCCCCTGCCGGGGGCGGTCCTGCGCGCCGTGAGCCTCGGCCTCGTGGGCGCCCTGGCCTTCGCCTTCGAGCGCACCAGCGGGGAGACCATCGACTCCCTCACCGTGACCGTCGGCGAGGGGCCCGACGCCTTCCGCGCGGAGCCGCTGCGGGGCGAGGGGGTCCGGCAGCTGTGCGAGCAGATCGGCGCACGCACGCGCCCGGGCCAGAGCGTCCTCGTGCTGCCCGAGGGGATCCTGGTCAACTACCTCACCCGCCGCCACACGCCCACGCGACACATCAACTTCATGCCGCCGGAGCTGGCCCTGTTCGGCGAGGAGGAGATCGTGAAGGAGCTGCGGGCGGCTCCGCCGGACGCCCTGGCCCTGGTGCACAAGGACACGAGCGAGTACGGCTATCCCCTCTTCGGCATCGACTACGGCCAGCGCATCGTGCGCTGGGCCCAGCGGCGCTACCAGTACGACTGGAACTGGGGGCAGCAGCCCCTCCAGCCGGGCACGGCCTTCGGCGTGGGTCTGCTCGGCCCCAGGTGAGCCCATGAAGATCCTGCGTGGACTGCTCCTGCCGCTCGTGCTCTTCGGCCTCGCCTTCGGGGCCACCGAGCTCCTGGAGAGGCCGCCCCTGGACATGACCGACCAGGCGGAGTGGGCCACGATCTCGGTGGTGCACCTGCGCCAGCTGGAGGGCAAGGCGCCGTCGGGGACCGTCAAGGACCGGAAGAGCGGCGACCTGCACGAGGACCCCTGGCGCCAGGGGGTGCAGGCCACCACCTTCGGCTGGCCGAACCCGGGCTTCCACAAGCTGGTCTGGGGCCTGGTCTGCGAGCCCCTGGCGCCGGAGCGCATCCTGCCGGCGGTCTTCCTGCGCTACCACCAGGGCGACCCGGCCAGGAACCAGCGGGCGGTGATGCCCCTGGTGCCGGCCATCGAGCGGGCCCAGGTGGTGGTGGCCCTGGCCAGCGCGGCCTGCGCGGTGTTGCTCTACCTCCTGGCGCGGCGGCTCGGCGGGCAGGTGGCGGGCGGGGTGGCCCTCCTGCTGTGGGTGGCGCACCCCCTGGTGCGCACCTGGTCCCACCAGGCCCGGCCGGACTTCGGGATGCTGGCGCTCTTCCTGGCGGTGCCCCTCTCGGTGCTCGTCCTGCTGCCCTGCCTGCGCGGCGAGCGCGGGACCTGGAGGCAGCTCGCCGCCTGGTGCGGAGCCGGCCTGCTGGCGGGGCTGTGCGCGGCGACCAAGCTGAACGGCGCCCTGGCGGGGATCTTCCTGGCGGCCAGCGTGCCGCTCTTGCTCCTCACGCGCGACGGCCAGGGCGCGCGGCCGCGGCCCGGCCCGCTGGTCGCGGGCGCCGTGGCCGGTGGCCTGCTGAGTGCCTCGACCCTCTTCGCCCTCTTCCCCTACCTCTGGTCCGCGCCGCTCGAGCACCTGCGCGAGGTGCTCGACTTCTGGTCCGAGCACATGGCCTTCCAGCAGGAGCGCTGGGAGGCGGCCGGAGGCACGGCGACGCGCACCCTCTCGGAGAAGGTCGGGCTGCTCGGCTCGCGCTGGGTGGGTCGGGACGAGCCCTTGCGGGCGATCAGCGGCCTGCCCGGGGGCCTGCTGTTCCTCCTGGCCGGCCTCGTGCTGCTCGGGCTGCGGGCGGCGGGCAGGCTGGAGAGCGGCAGCCCCGAGGGGAGGCCGCTCGCGGTCCGCGTCGTGCTGCTCTGGATCGCCGTGACCCTCGTCGGCACGGCCCTCTGGCTGCCCCTGGAGTGGGACCGCTACTTCTTCCCGGCCGTGGCGGTCGGCGTGCTGCTCGAGGCGGGGGTGGCGGGTTGGGCGGTGCGGGCCTTGAAGCAGAACCGGGGCCCGACGCCGGAGTGACCGCCCGAGCGCCTCGCGCCCTCCTCAGAGAACGGTCCAGAGGTCCAGCGAGTCGTCCGCGTGCACCAGGTGGTCCAGCCACAGGTTGGACAGCTTCTCGGGCACCGAGTTCTGCCGCAGGCGCTGGTTGAGGTTGTCGAAGTCGACCGTGTCCAGAGCCTGGTCCTGGTTGAAGCAGGAGAACACCGGCTTCGTCTCCTCCCCCGTCTCCGGGTCCACGTGCTTGCACAGGCACTGGGCGCAGATCTCCTTCATCATGCACTGCATGGGAGAGTTGATCGAGCCGATCGCCTCGTGCCCCGGCTTGAGGTAGGGCTTCAGGACCCCGAAGCGCTGCTCGCGCACGGCGTTCATCATGCGGTCGGAGCCGATGCAGACGATGCGGTCGCACTCGTCCAGGGGGATCTTGACGTCTCCCAGCTCGCCCTCGGCGTAGGCCTGCATGGCCTGCACCACGTTGCCCCGGAAGTGCTGGTCGAAGGGCCGCTTGCGGTTGGTCTCGATCTCGTCGCCGGCGTCCGTGGACCAGATGATCACGTCCGCGGCGGCCTCGATGTCCTCGCGCTTGAAGATGTCCTCCCCGCGCTTGAAGGCGCCGAAGTAGATCACCTCGTTGCCCGCGGCGCGCATGGCCTTGCCGATCGAGAAGAGCACCGCGTTGCCGAGGCCGCCACCGGCCAGGATGACCTTCTCGCCCTGGGGGATCTCCGTCGGCGCGCCGGTCGGGCCCATGACCACGACCGGCTCCCCCGGCTGGAGCGTGGCGCACAGGCGCGAGGAGACGCCCATCTCGAGCACGATCATCCCGAGCAGGCCCCTCTCGTCGTCCTTCCAGGCGCCGGTCAGCGCGATGCCCTCGAGGGCCAGGCGCGTGCCGTCCACGAGCCGCGAGTGGGTCTCGTAGTTCTGCAGGCGGTAGAACTGGCCGGGCTCGAACCCCCGCGCGGCCGCGGGGGCGTGGACGACCACCTCGGTGATGGTCGGCGTCAGGCGGTTGACCTCGTGCACCTTGGCGTCGAGCTCGAAGATGAGCTTGCGGGTCATCCGGGTCCAGGCCGCCTTGCGCTCGGCCAGGGCCTCGGGGCTCCCGTCGAGCTGGGCCAGGCGCTCGGCGAAGGTCGCGACGACGGCCGGGTAGCCGTTCTTGGCGGACGCCATGGCCTTGACCACGTTGCCGGCGTAGGTCGGGTGGTTGTCACCGTAGACGCTGATCGTGTGCTGACCGTCGTCGTAGGAGGTGAAGAAGCCCACACCGCCCTCGTCGTTGCCACCCTCCACGGGCACGAGGCCGGCGTCCTCCTTGCGGTTGATCTCGAAGAACCAGTCCCACTTGTCGAGCTTGAAGGTCCCGGGCCGCTCCTTCTCGTACATGATGTTCGGGCTGGTGCCCGCCGCCACGAGCACGCTGCGGGCGGGCATCTCGACCAGCTCGCCGGTGCCTCGCCACTTGCCCTCGTCGTTCTTGAACTGGCGCTCGAAGACCATGCCCTCGACCGCGCCGTACTTGTCGAGCTTGGCCTCGGTCGGAGACATGTGCTCGATGAAGACGATGCCCTCCTCGAGGGCCTTGATGACCTCCTCGTGGTTGAGGCGGTAGGCCGGCGAGTCCTCCATCCCCTTGCGGTAGACGAGGCTGACGCCGCCCCACTTCTGGACCAGGCCGACGAGGTCCGGGGCCTCCCCGGCGACCTGAGCCCGCTGGCGCTCCTCGGCGACCTGGCGCCCGTGGTCCACGAACTCGTCGAGCACGTCACGCTCCTCGTCGCTGAAGAAGCCGCGCACGGTCTCCTCGCCGAACTCCTCGCACAGGACGTCGTAGCGGCCGGCCATCTTCTCCACCTGGCCCGGGTAGTAGGCGACCGCCTCGGTGGTGGTGTCGATGCCGGTCAGGCCGCCGCCGATCACGATCGCCGGCAGGCGCAGCTGGAGGTTGGCCAGGGCGTCCTTCTTGAAGGCGCCGGTCAGCTGCAGGGCCATCAGGAAGTCCGAGGCCTTGCGGATGCCCCGGGACAGGTTGTTCTTCATCGACACGATCGTCGGCTTGCCGGCACCGGTGGCGATCGCGATGTGGTCGAAGCCCAGCTCCCAGGCCTGCTCGATGTCGAGGGTGCCGCCGAAGCGGATCCCGCCGTGGAGCTGGAAGTGCTCGCGGCGCTCCAGGGCCAGGTAGGGCAGGGACAGGAAGTTCTTGTCCCAGCGCACGGTGATGCCGTACTCGGACACGCCCCCGAAGCCGAGCAGGATCCGCTCCTCGAGGTCGTCGGTCGTCGAGCGGTAGGACTCGATCGCGTTCGGCAGGAGCTCGCCCTCCCCCACGCCGCCGCCGGCCCCGATGCGGCCGGTCTGGGACTCGGGCAGGGGCTCGACCTTGAGGCCGTCCACGCCCACCACGCCGAAGCCCTCCTGGCACAGGAACTGGGCCAGGGTGTAGCCCGCCGGCCCCATGCCCACCACCAGCACGTCGATTCCGTTGTAGGGCAGGACGTGGGGGCGCTGCACGTTGAGCGGGTTCCAACGGGTGAGCAGCAAGAAGATCTCCGGACCGTAGGGCAGGTCCAGGGTGTCGGTCAGGACGCGCGTCTCGATCTGCGGGATGTTGACCGGCTCCTGCTTCTGGTAGATGCAGGACTTCATGCAGTCGTTGCAGATCCGGTGGCCCGTGCCCGGCACCATCGGGTTGTCGATCATCACCATCGCCAGGGCGCCGATCGGATCACCGTCACCGTAGAGCTCGTGCATCTCGGAGATGCGCTCGTCGAGGGGGCAGCCGCCGAGCTCGATGCCGAGGGGGTTCTTCTGGACCTTCTCGACCTTCTTCTCGAACAGGCCCTTCGAGCAGGAGTCCTTCTCTCGGTCGTGACAGAAGAGACACTGGTCGACCTCCTTGAGCACCTCCTCGGTGGTGGCGCGATCGTCGGTCAGGTGGAAGCCGTCCCGCTTGCGGCGCGTGGCCTCGGGACCGACCATGGCCTCCGGCAGGTCCGACTCGGGGCGCGAGACCTCCACCAGGCCATCGGCGAAGTCGAACTTCTCGAGCTCCTGCAGGAAGATCCAGGGGGCGACCTCCGGGTCGCCCGCGTCCCGGCGCAGGCGCAGGTCGAGGCCCAGGAGCGCGAGGGCCTCCTCAACGGTGCGGCCGTCGCCGTCCGCGACGGGCTCCGCGCCGTCGCGCTCCAGCAGGTTCAGCACCACTCCCGCGAAGCGCTCCTCCGCGTCGTGGTCGAGGCCGGCGATGCCCGGCAGGCTGTCGAGCAGGGCCGTCGCCTGGGCACGCACCTCACTTGCCTCCGCGCCGTCGGTCTTCGCCTTCTTGACGCGCTTCTTGACGAAGCGGTTCGCCAGCTCGTGCACGCGGCCCCGCAGCTCGAGGGCCTCCATGCGCGCCTCTCGCGCCGACTCGATGCGGAACAGGCGCCCCAGGAAGCTCGACACGTGGCGCCCGACCTCGATCAACAGGCGCGACTCCTCGGGGTCGGTCAGCTCCAGCTCCCCCGCCGAGTGCTTCGCCCAGCGCTCGGCCAGCTCCGCGTCACGTCCGCGGAAGTCCTCCAGCCAGGCCTGGTGGAGGTCCGCCAGGCGCTCCGCCCGGTGCAGGTCGGCCCACTCGAAGCCTTCGACCCCCAGCTCCAGGGGCTGTTCGGAACTACGGGGCGAGTCGGTCTGGGTGCGCGCGTTCATGGGCGTCGGACGGGGGGATTCGGAGTCTGGACCCGGCGCGGAGCGCTCCGCGGACAGAGCTGCTTCAGGGGGCCCATCAAAGCGGACAGTGCTGCCCGTAGACAGGGCAGTACGGTAGTGAACGGGCGCCGTGCGGTCGATCCCCCGGCTCGCAAAACTGGGGCGCATTCGGCCCCCCGAGGAGCCCACCCGACGCGCTCCTGAGAGGATCCCGGCCCGGCGGAGGCGAGGAGCTCCGGCCGTCACGTCCGCTTGGGACGCTCCGAGCTGATCTCCCGAGTCTCCTGGTCGAGGCGGAAGGTGCCGCCCGGGCGCTGGCTCTTGACGCGCAGGGAGACGCCCCCGATGCGGAGCTCCACCCCGACGTGCATGAGGCTCTCGACCCGGATCGTGGGGTCGTCCACCCCGACCAGCTGCGCCTCGATCTCGGCCAGCTCCCGGGTCATGAGCTCCTCCTGCTTCCTCTCCTCGTTCAGGGCCTTCATGCTGCGCCGGACATCCTGGGCCATCTCCGGGGTCAAGGTCTGGCCGACGCGCTGCGCGTCCTCCTCCTGGATCTTCCGCTGCAGGTTGCGGATGCGAGCGAGGACCGAGTCCAGGGAGGCGCGCGCGCGGGCGGCCTGGCGCGCCAGGCCCGGGTCCTCGCCAACCTGCACGCTGGTCGCGACCCCGTGCTCCGATCCGAGCTCGCGCGCCTGCAGTCCGGACGCGGCCCAGTAGGTGCCTCCACGCAGGCAGCCCGGCTCGCCCCCTGCCACGAGCTCACCGCGGCACTCCACCTGGCTGTGGGTGTCCGAGCCCAGCCGCACGTCACCGTCGCAGCGCAGGATCGCGTTCTGGGAGAACTTGGCGTGGATCCCCTCGCCGGCCTGGATGACCGCCTCGCCCCCGCCGATGATGCCGCCGCCCACCTGCAGGGCCCCCCCCGCCTCCACGTGGGCGTCCTCGATCACCCCCGCGACCAGGATGTCCTTGCCCGCCCGGACGTGAAAGCCGGCCCGGATCGCGCCGCGGATGACGAGGCTGCCCTTCACGTCCAGGTTGCCCGTCTCCAGGTCGACGTCCCCCGAGATCTCGAGGGCGTCGCTGACGTTCAGCTGCCCGTCGGCGCTGATGCGCACGACCCCGTCCAGCTCAGCGTGCAGGATGCAGCGGCCGTCGGGCTGCTCCACGCAGCGCACGCCGGTGCCGATGGACGCGGCCTGCTCCTCGCAGGAGGGCACCGGGATCGGCTCCCCGTCGACGCCGAGTCCTTCGCGGCCCTCCTCGGCCGGGAGCAGGACCCCCAGGGGCTCGCCGGCGGAGACCGAGCACATGCCCCCCCGCTCGCGGAAGTCGATGCGCTCGGAACCCTCCTCCACCGCGCCGGCCCGAGCCTCGAGGTCGACCTCCAGCTCGAAGCGCGGAGGCAGGGGCGCGACCGGCGCCTGGCCGCGCGCGACGCGAGACGGCTCGTCAGCGGTACCCTGGGCGCAGGCCGCGGCGAGGGCCGCCTCGTCCAGCCCGTGGGTCACCCCGAGGGCATCGAGCTCGTCCCTCACCTGCGCAAGCTCGGCGGGAGCTCCGAGCTGCACGTAGGCCTCCAGGCGGTCGACGCTCACGTGAACGGGGGCCATCGCCGGATACTAGGGAATCGAGAGGCCCTCCGTGCAAGGGACTTCGAACGCCGGGAGTCCGCCCCCGCGAGTCAGGTCCCCGGCACGGGCCGTGCACCGTCGTGAGCTCTCCCCGGTCGGGGCACGCCGCGGAGAGAGGGTCAGCCCCTCACAACCAGGGCCGCATCAGGCGCCAGAGGAGCTCGAGGGCGTCGTCCACCACCCGCAAGATCCATCCCTTGAGGGGCGAGGCCAGCACCGCGGGCGTGACGGTCAGCGGCCCGCCGCACAGGAGCTCGCGGTCCTCGACCACACGCGCCTTCTGGAAGGCACGCCGCTCCTCCCGCAGGCCGGGCAGGAGCGCCAGGGCCGCGCACTTGCCCCGCAGCCAGGCCACGGGGTGGCCGCTGCCGACCGCGAAGGCGCAGGCCAGGGCCTCGTACAGCAGGAGGCCGGGGAGCGAGAGCAGGAGGGTCCCGGCCTGGTGGTTCTTGGCCAGGAACACCCAGCGGTTGCGGGCGTGCAGGAAGACGCGCCGCGCCGGGTAGTGCGGGCCCTCGCGGAAGCTGAGCCCCTCGGTCCCCGCCCGGTGGCGTACGACCGCGTCCTCCACGCTCACCACCCGCTCCCCGCGCGCGCGCAGGCGGAAGGACAGGTCGTTGTCCTCGAAGAGGATGAAGTAGCGCTCGTCGTAGCCGCCGGCCGCCAGCACCTTCTCGCGGTCCACGAGCAGGCACAGGGCGATGGCGCAGCCCACCTCGAGGGTCCCCTCTCCCTGCGCCTCGGCCAGGGGCCGGTAGAAGTTGCGCAGGGCGATCACCCCCGCGTAGTGCAGCTCGCCCCCGTCGTAGTGCACCCGCGTGGGCTCGGCGTCGAGCACACTGCGCGGTTGCACGAGCACGGCGCCGGTCTCCCGCTGCGCGGCGAGCAGCCTCTCGAGGGTGTCCTCGGCCACGACCGCGTCGTTGTCCACGGCCAGCACCAGGCGCGTCTTCGCCGCTCGCATCCCCGCGTTGCGCGCGGCGCTGGGCCCGTCGTTGCGGTCGAGGGCCAAGAGGCGCACCTCGGGGAAGTCCCGGGCCACGAGCTCGCGGCTCCCGTCGCAGGAGGCGTTGTCGACCACGATAGTCTCGGCCACCTCCCCGCGCATGCGGGCCAGGGCCGCGAGGCACACGGGCAGGTGCTCCTCCCCGTTGTAGTTGCAGACGACGACCGTGACGGACACGGGGCCCTTCAGGAGAGGTCCATCACGAGAGGGGCAGCTCGAAGTCGGCGGCCGTGACCGGCTCGCGGTGCTTCAGGCAGTAGGGCAGGTTCCAGAGCACCGAGCCGGCCGCCTTGAGCACGATGCCCGCGGCCCCGGGGGTGCCCTTCAGGGAGGCGCCGATGCCGATCGTGCCCACCGCGTCGGTCACCTCGCCGGAGGCCTCCTCCTCCGAGCCGCGTAGCACGACCCTGCCCAGGACCAGGAAGGGCAGGCGCAGGAGGTCCTCCAGGGGCGCGTACTTGAGCATGGTGATCCAGGCGTTGCGGGCGTGGTAGTAGAGGCTGCGGGGCCCGGGCTTGATGCCGAAGGGGGTCTTGTGGAACACCTCCGCCCCCGGAAACTGCAGCACCCGGTAGCCGCGGTTGAGCAGGCGGCAGGTCAGGTCGCGCTCGTTGCCGTAGATGAACAGGCGCTCGTCGTAGTAGCCCGCCTCACGCAGGGCTTCAGTGCGCGCCAGGGAGGCGCAGCCGCGGAAGGTGGACATGTAGCGCTCGGCGTTGACCGCCTCGGAGTCCCTGTGGCTGTCGGGCATGCCGGGCTCGACCACCTTGGTGGACACGATCGCGGTCGTCTCCGGCTCGGCCAGCATGCGCCGGGTGGTCTTCTCGAGCCAGTCCGGCGGCATGACGATGTCGTCGTCGAGGATCGCGGTCAGGGGCGAGCGGCTGGAGGCGAAGCCCACGTTGAAGGTCTCGCAGGCGCCGTAGTCCGAGCTCGGCATGACGACCAGCTCGACCCACGGGAAGTGCTCCCGGATCATCTCCACCGTGCCGTCGCTCGAGGCGTTGTCGACCACGATCACGCTCTCGAAAGGCAGGGTCTGGCGGGCGATGGCCTCCAGGTTCTCGCGCACGTCCTCGCACTTGTTGAAGGAGGTCAGGACGGCGGTGGTCTTCGGCAGGTCGGTCAAGGTCGGAGGCACGAGGTGGTCGGCGTGGGCCCCGAGGGCCAGGAGCTCGGGCAGCTCACGATCACCAAATACCTCCACCGCGTCCACCTCCGGCAGGTCGATGTCGAGGGTCGCGGCGCGCTCCAGGGCGCGGCCCAGCTCCACCAGGCGACCGCCTGCGTTCTGGGAGCCGTGGGTCGCCAGGGCCCGGGCCTTGCGCTCCGCGAAGGGGGTCGTGTCGAACTGGATGTCCCGCGGGGCCGGTACATTCACGCCCCACAGCAGGGCGCGCACCCCGGGGCGGTCGCGGCCCGCCCGGGCCAGGGCCGCGAAGGCCGCCCGGTGGTCCGGGTGGCGCTCGAAGGGCGAGGGGGCGTAGACGAGCTCCGGCGCGAAGGCCTCGAGCTCCTGCCCGAGGCGCTCGGGCAGGTCCCCCGCCCGCTCCAGGCCGCCGTCCTCGAAGCCCAGGAAGGCCACCTCCGAGATCCCCAGCAGGCCGAGCCCCGCCCGCGCCTCGCCCTCGCGCACCCGGGCGCGCACGGGGTCGGCCTCGGCGCTGAGGACCAGCACGCGCACCGCGTCGCCGCGCTCGGCGTGGAAGGCGAGCAGCCCACCGCAACCGAGCAGCTCGTCGTCGGGGTGCGGCGCGACGCACAGCACCCGCCGCGGCAGCTCCTCGCGGGGCGCGAGCCGGGGGAAGGCCTCCTTCATGCGGAGAGGCGCGGGTCCCGCACGCGCAGGACTTCGGAGTAGAGCTCGAGCAGTCGGTCCACGGCCAGGGAGGCGTCGCGCTGCACCCGGGGCAGGCGCGCGCGCTCATCCTGCAGCCTGCGCGGATCCTCCACAAGCGTCGCGAAGGCCCGGTGCCAGGCCTCCACGTCGCCGGCCGGCAGGACGCGTCCGGCGGGGGCGTTCGGCGCGCAGCACTCCTCCAGCACCTCCCCCAGGGCGCCGCGGTCGGAGACCCAGGTCGAGAGGCCGAGGGCCAGGGCCTCCTCCACCACCAGGCCGTAGCTCTCGGCGGCCCGCGAGGGGAAGGCGGCCAGGTCGGCCCGGGCGGCGAGGGCCTCGAGGCCCGGTCCGTCGTAGGCGCCGTGCAGCTCGAGCTCGAGGGGTCCGGCCAGGGCGCGCAGCTCGGCGTCGAAGCCCGGCCGCACCTCGGCGCCCGCCAGGAGGAGGCGCGCGCTGCCCGCGGGCAGGCCGGCCAGGGCGCGCACCAGGTCGGCGGTGCCCTTGGAGTCCGTGCGGTTGCCGAAGGACAGGACGGTCAGGGGCGCGCCGGGCGCGGCCTCGCGCTCCGGCCTGCCGAGGTCGCGGCACAGACCGTGGGGCACGCACTCCCAGGCCGCGCCGTCGAGCTCGAGCTCGCGGGCCAGGCTCTCGCGCAGGTGTCGGCTGGGAACGACGACGCGCGCGGCGCACTGCACGCCGCGCCGCGCGGCCCGCCAGCGGTCGCGCAAGCGCGCCGCGAGGTCCCCGTCGGCGGCGGCGCCGAGCCAGGCCGCCACGCAGGCGGTGCAGCGCTCGTCCGGAGCCGCGGGCGGGCACTCCCCGACCGGTGCGGCCCGGAAGCTCCGCGGACAGCTGGAGTGGTGGTCGTGCAGGCCGAGCACGACGGGCAGGTGCGGCGCCAGACGCGGCACCAGGTCGTCCGAGAGGCGCGCCGTGTGGTGCACGTGCGCCAGGTCGAAGCCCCGCACCCCCTCCTCGACCAGGCGCGCCACCCGCGGACGGCGCTCGACCCCTTCCTCCTGCGGGTCGAGGGCGATGCGCAGGAGCTCGAGGCCGTCGTCGCCGCGGCCGAGGTCCCCGTCCCGGTGGGCCGGGTCCGTGCTGCCCACGATCAGCCGCACGCGGTGCCCGCGCCGCCGGAGCTCCCGGGCCTGGGCGGCCAGCACGACCTCGACCCCCCCGGCGAAGGCCTCGACGAAGGCGTTGCCGATCAGCGCGAGCTTCACGGCGCGACCTCCAGACGCCGGAACGACTCCAACAGCCCCTCCTCGTGCCGGGTGGCGAGGGCGGTCATCTTCTCGATCAGGTCTTCGTAGGCGAGCTGGGTGCCGTGCTCCTCGAGGGCCGCCAGCTTCGCATCCCAGACGCTCGAGACGTCGACGAGGTGCTCCGCCTCGAGGGGCGTCCAGACCTCGAAGCCCCAGGCCTCGCCGCGGAAGGGGTGGTCACGCAGCATGCGCTGCACGGCCCGCGCCACGGTGCGGTGGTCGCGGTGCGCGTCCCCCTCCCAGGGCGCCAGCAGCAGGTCGGGCCGCAGCTCCCGCACCAGGGCCGCCAGGCGCGCGGCTCCGGCCGCGAGCTCGGCCTCGCTCACCAGGTGCCCCTCGGGCAGGTCCCAGAAGGTGTAGTCCTCGGCCCCCAGCCGCGCGCCCCCCGCGCAGGCCTCGGCGCGACGCCGGGCCACGTAGGTGTCGGGCTCGAAGCGCTGCTCCGGATCGCCGGCGGCCCCGTCGAAGACGACGAGCACGTGCACGCTGGCCCCGCGCTCCGCGAGGAGGGCCAGGGTCCCGCCGCAACCGAGGACCTCGTCGTCGGGGTGCGGCGCGACGACGAGCACCCGCCGGGGATCGATCACCCGACCCGCTCCCCCGCGCGCGGGACGCTGACGCGCGGCGCGAGGTCCCCCAGCCCGACGACCTCGAGGGGCCAGGAGCGGGCGGGGCCGTGCTTCTCGAAGCTCCAGGCCCCGAGCAGCGCGCCGCTCTCGGGCTCGAGGGCCCGCAGGTAGTAGGTGCCCGGGAAGAGCCAGCTCCAGGTGCGCGCGGGCAGGTGGTAGTGCTGCCCCTCGACCAGAACGCCGGCGGCCAGTCCCCACCAGGGCGTCAACGAGAGCTCGAGCAGGTGCGGTCCCGGCCCCTGGAACTCGAGCTCGGGACTCTCGACCAGGCTGCCGAGCTCCTCGACCTCGTGCGGGGCCCGGGGCGCTCGGCGCTCCAGCCAACCCTGAATGCGAGGCGCCAGCCAACGCAGGCAGCGGTCGAGGGGACCGCGGTGGTGCGTGCCCTGGAAGAGCGCGCGGCCCAGGGCGTGGCGCCGGGCCACCTCACCCTCGAAGACGGGGCCCGCGCTGCGCGACCAGTGGTGCAGGACCTCGGCGGCGGGCTCGGTCTCGAGTCGGTAGCGGCTCCGGGTGAGGCGTACGCACAGGTCCGCGTCCTCGAAGTAGAGCGGGTAGCGCGCGTCCATGGGCCCGCCGAGCTCCTCGACCACGCCGCGCCGCAGGAACATGCAGGCACCGGAGAGCATCTCGGCCTGGTGGGGCTCGCGGGCGGTCCAGAAGTCGTGCGAGCGGGCCGTGCGCGAGCGGCCCCAAGGGCGCACGAGACGCCTGAAGCGCGAGGCGAAGAGCTCGCCGAGTTCTCGGCCCGGGGTCGGCAAGAGGTTCTGCGGCAGGCGCAGCTGGCGCTCCTCGTCGAGGAAGATGCGCGGCGCCACGGCCCCGACCGCCGGGTCCTCCAGGCGCGCGAGCAGCGGCCCGATCGAGCCGGGCAGGAAGTGCAGGTCCGGGTTCAGGAGCGCGACCACGTCGTTGGGCACGCCGTGGGACTGCTCGTAGGCCAGGTTCAGCCCGGTCGCGTAGCCCACGTTGCCCGGTGCCTCCCGCACCCGCGCCCCCGCGCGGCGCAGGGAGCGCCACCAGGTGGCCTCGGCCGGGTTCGAGCCGCTGTCGACCACGATGACCTCCAGGAGCTCCGGGTCACGCCCCTCGCGGCGCCAGGCCTCCTGCAGGCTCTCCACGCAGCGCAGGGCCCAGGCCCCCGAGTCGTGGTTGACGATCAGGGCCGAGAGTCGCGTCGCGCCCGTCACGCGGACCTCCGCAGGGCTCCCGGGCCCGGGATGGACGCGTCCGCGTCGAGCACCCAGCGGTGCTCCAGGCGCACCAGCCCCAGCTCCCGGGTGCCGGCCTCGACCACCAGCTCCTGATCGAGGGCGCGCTCCTCGAAGCGCACCACGCCGGCCTCGTCCAGGAGGTAGACCACCACCGCGTAGGAGCCCGACAGGAGCGACAGGCGGGGCAGGACGAGGCGCGCCCGCCCCTCGGGTCCCTCGAGGTGCAGGCCGCTCTCCTGGGTCGTGGCCGCCGCCACCAGGGTGCGGTCCTGGCGGTAGAAGGCCACGCCGAGCTGCAAGGGTCGGCGCTCGGTCCGCGGGTCGCGCCAGTGCAGGTCGAGCTCCAGGTCGGCCCCGCTCGGCAGCGCACCGGTCGGCGGGCGGCCCTCGCACAGGAGCTCGAGCTGGCCGAGTTGCGGGGCGTCCGGCCCGGATGTGCTGGGCACGAGCTCGCGCTCGCGGCCCCCGTGCCAGGTGGCGTAGCGGTTCGTGACCGTGGTCGAGTCGCCCCGTGCGCGCACGCTGCCGCCGTCGAGCCACAGGGCCTCGTCGCACAGCTGGCGCAGGTCGTAGAGGCTGTGGCTGCAGAGCAGGATCGTGTGCCCGGCGGCCTTGAAGTCGAACAGGCGCTGGACGCACTTCTCCTGGAAGGCGAGGTCCCCCACCGCGAAGACCTCGTCGAGGATCAAGACCTCCGGCTCGAAGCCCAGGGCGGCCGCGAAGCCCAGGCGCATGCCCATGCCCGTGGAGTAGGTGCGCACGGGATCGTCGACGGCGGCCCCGAGCTCGGAGAACTCGAGGATGGCCTCCATGCGCCGCCGCACCTCCCGCCGCGGGTGTCCGGCGAGGACGCCGAAGAGGGCCACGTTCTCGCGGCCGGTGAAGTCCGGGTGGAAGCCGGTCCCGAGCTCCAGCAGGCTGGCCACCGGACCGCGCACCCGGAAGCGCCCCTCGGTCGGCGCGGTGGTGCCCGCCAGGACCTTGAGCAGGGTCGACTTGCCGGCGCCGTTCGCGCCGCACAGGCCCAGGGCCGCGCCGCGCGCGAGCTGGAGGTCGACGCCCCGCAGCGCCCAGGCCAGCTCGTGGCCCTTGCGTCGCCCGAGGGTCAGGCCCTCCAGCACCCGCGCCCCCGCGCCGTGCCACTTGCGGTAGGCCTTGCCCAGGCCCTCGGCCTCGATCACGGTGCGCGCTTTCCCCGGAGCTCCCACGTCTCAGACCTCGTCGGCGAAGTGGCGCTGGGCGCGGAAGAAGAGCCAGGAGCCCGCGGCGAAGCTGGCCACGGACCACAGGGCGAGCTGCAGCAGGGAGCCGGCGAAGCTGCCGCCGAAGACCACCGCGGGGCGGCCGCCCATCAGGACCTCGCGCCACAGGTAGACCAGGTGGTGGGCCGGATTGAGCTCCACCAGCCCGAGCCAGGGCTCGACCCCCGGCAGCAGCTCGGGCGAGGGCACCCAGAAGATCGGCGTCAGGAACATCCCCACGGTCAGGACCACCCCCAGCACCTCGCGCGTGTCGCGCAGGGCCACCTGGCAGGCGGCCAGGCCCAGGCCCAGGCCGCTGGTGAACAGGAGCTGCAGCACGAGCAGCAGCGGAGCCCACAGGAGGAGCTCCACCGGCGGCGCGGGCCAGACCGGCGTGAGCGTCGTGAAGAGCGCGAAGGCCAGGAGCCCCGCGGCGAAGGGCACCAGGCTGGCGAGGCCGGCATGCACCGGCAGCAGCTCCGCGGGAAAGCGCAGCTTCTGGACCAGGTGGCGCTGCTCGAGGATGCAGGTGGTGGAGCGCGTCAGGGCGTCGTTCAGGGCGCTCCAGACCAGGATCCCGGTGAACATGTAGATCCCCAGGGTCCCCGCCGGTGCCGCCCCGGCCCCCAGGCGCAGGCCGAGCACCTCGGTGAACAGGAAGGCGTAGACCGCGAAGAGCAGCAGGGGGTGTGCGAGCACCCAGGCGAAGCCCAGCAGGGTCCCCCGGAAGCGCGCCGCCAGGTCGCGCCGGACGCAGACGACGGTCAGGTCACGGTGGGTCCACAGGAGCCCCGGCCAGCGCAGGAAGCGCCGGGCGAGGGTCCCGACCGCCGGTCGCCCCGCGACGACCCAGGGTGCTTCCCTGGTGCCGTCGGGGACGGATACACCGGTATTGCGCGGATAGAGGGAATCAGCGGATTGGGGCATAGCCGCGGCGCCCTGGGCGTAGCCCAAGGGGGACCGGGCGCCGACGGGGTGGGATCGGCCGCTCGAGGAAGCGCAGTTGAAGGAAAGCGCGAGAATGCTGCCCCGGGGGGAGCGCCGGGCCGCCCTCCGGCGGCCTGTGATGACCCGACCCCCCAGGCGCCCCCATCGGCGGCCCGCGACCGCACTCCGACCTGGCCCCGCTCGCGGGGCCGCAGGAGCAGCCCTGAGGCGGAGAGGGCCCGGCTGGAACAGGCCCAAACTCGGGCTTTCCTGTCACGTTCGAGGCCTCGGCGCATTCCGCAAGAGCCCCCTCTCACGATGCTGGGGTTTCCCCCTCCGCGACTACCGCGGGGGCCCCTCCCAGCACGACCGAGGACTCACTTCGAATGCGGCACCAGTTCACCACCCTCACCCTGCTCGCCGGCCTGGCCGTGCAGGCCGGGGCACAAGAGAGCCTCTTCAAGCTCACGCCGTCGGATGGCTCCCCCGGGGCCGACTTCGGCTACGCGGTCTCGATCAGCGGGGGGAGAGCCATCGTCGGCGCCAGGG
>CAZQAT010000021.1:37529-48848 GCA_964591315.1 uncultured Planctomycetaceae bacterium | reverse complement strand
AGCGTGCACGCCGCCTTCCTGCTCGTCTACCTGGGCGCGCTGATCCTCGTCGGCGCCCTCAAGGCCCGCAAGGTGAAGACCCAGGAGGACTTCACCCTGGCCGGGCGCGGGCTTCCGGGTTGGGTCCTGACCGGGACGCTGCTCGCCACCTGGATCGGCACGGGCAGCATCTTCGGCAGCGCACAGAAGAGCTTCCAGGACGGCATGTCGGCCCTGGTCCTGCCCCTCTCCTCGGGCCTGGGGATCCTCGTGCTCTTCCTGCTCGCGGCGCGCATCCGGCGCATGGAGAAGTTCACGATCCAGGACATCCTCGAGGAACGCTTCGGGGTCACGGCGCGGGTCGTCGGCACGGTCGCGCTCTTGCTCGGCTACCTGATCATCGTCTCCTACCAGTACCGGGCGGGCTCGGCGGTGCTGGGCTACGTGCTGCCGGACGTGTCACAGACCCAGGCGGTGCTGATCGTGGCCGCCTTCGTGATCGCCTACACGGCCCTGGCGGGCATGTTCTCGGTGGCCTACACCGACGTGGCCAACGGGATCCTGATGACCCTGGGGCTGGCCTGCGCCCTGCCGCTCCTGCTCGAGGACGCGGGAGGCGTGGAGCAGGTCATCGAGAGCCTGCCGGAGGAAAACCGCAGCATGTGGGGCTACAGCCCGGCGCGGGTGATCTCGTACCTCCTGCCGCCCTTCCTCCTGATCCTGGGCGACGCGAACATGTACCAGCGCTTCTTCTCGGCGAAGGACGCGCCCACCGCCCGCCGCTCGGCGCTGGGCATGTTCTGCGGGGTGCTGCTGCTCGACTGGCTGATCATCGCCATCGCCCTGTGCGCCGTGGCCCTCGTCGCCCAGGGACAGCTGGCCGCGCCGGAGAACCCCGCCCACGCGGTGGTGCACGTGGCCTTCGAGGCCCTGCCCCCGGTGCTCGGGGCGCTGCTCTCGGCGACGGTCGTGGCCGTGGTGGTCTCGACGGCCGACTCCTACCTGCTCTCGCCGGCGAGCTCCCTGGTGCGGGACGTGTACCAGCGCTTCCTGAAGCCCGAGGCCAGCGACCGCGACACCGTCGTCGCCGGGCGCGGCCTGGTGCTCGTGCTCGGGCTCGTCGCCCTGGGCCTCGCCTTCACCTCCGACGCCTTCTTCGAGGTGGCGATCTTCGCCTACACCCTGTACGGCGCGGCGATCACGCCGCCGCTGCTGGCCGCCTTCTTCTGGAAGGGAGCGACACCCGCGGGGGCGGTGACCTCGATGCTGACCGGCCTGGGCACGGCGATCCTGTGGCAGTTCTGGCTGGGCGCGCGACTCACGGCCTGGACCGAGGAGGCCGGCTGGAGCGGGGTGAACGAGTTCCTGAGCTACCTCGACGCGGCCCTGCCAGCGGTGATCGTGAGCGTGCTGGCGCTGGTGGTCGTGTCCAAGCTCACGGCCGGGAAGGGCGAGCGATGATCCGGCCCTTCGAGGCGCTGGCGCAGGCGGGTGCCAAGCCCGTCCACCTCGAGCACGCCCTGCGCGCCTGGCTCGACGGGCGCGGACTCGCGGCGCACGCGGAGCCGGACCGGCGCCCGATGCCGGCGACCGCGCGCGAGCACCTGACCCGGATCGAGGCCGAGCTCGACCGGCTGGCCCGCATCGCCGAGGCCACGGACGCCGAGGACGGCACCCGCCGCCTGCTGGTGGAGCTGGCCGACGGCCGCCGGGTCGAGAGCGTGCTCCTGCCCGGCGACGGCCTGTGCGTCTCGACCCAGGTCGGCTGCGCCGTGGGCTGCACCTTCTGCGCCACGGGGACCCTGGGGCTGGTGCGCAACCTGTCCGTGGAGGAGATCCTGGCCCAGGTGGTGCTCGCGCGGCGCGAGCGTTCCGTGCGGCGGGTCGTGTTCATGGGCATGGGTGAGCCGGCCCACAACCTCGAGAGCGTCCTGGAGGCCACTCGCCTGCTCGGGCTCTTCGGCAAGATCGGGCACAAGGAGCTGGTGTTCTCGACGGTCGGGGATCCGCAGGTCTTCGCGCGGCTGCTGGCGGCTCCGGTGCGGCCGGGGCTGGCCCTCTCCCTGCACACGACCGATGCCGGACTGCGTGAGCGCCTCCTGCCCCGGGCCCCGCGGGTGGAGCCGCGCGCCCTGCTCGAGGCCGCCCTCGACTACGCCGACGCGAGCGGGCACCCCCTCCAGCTGCAGTGGACGCTGCTCGCCGGCCTGAACGACACGGACGAGGAGCTAGAGCGGCTCGCCGCCTGGTGCCGCGGGCGCCGCGTCGTGGTGGACTTCATCGAGCTCAACCCGGTGGAGCACGCGGACTTCGAGCGCGCGGACCCGGACCGCACTCACACGCTGACGCGCAGCCTGCACGGGTCGGGCATCCTGGCCAAGCTGCGGCGCTCGGCGGGCCAGGAGGCGCGGGCGGGCTGTGGACAGCTCGTGGCGGAGGGCAGCACGCGATGAGGCACTGCTCCCTCCTCACCCTGGCCCTCCTCGCCGCCGCCTGCGGGTCGACCCCCGAGCCGGTCGAGGAGGCGCCGAGCGGGCCGCGTCCCAACGTCCTGCTGCTCTGCATCGACGACCTGCGGCCGGAGCTCGGCTGCTACGGCGCGCCTCTGGTCCGGAGTCCGCACCTCGACGCCCTGGCGGCGGGCGGCATGCGCTTCGACCGCCACTACGTGCAGTTCCCGACCTGCGGCGCGTCGCGCCACTCCTTCCTGACCGGCCAGCGCCCGAGCCAGCCGGCCCACTACGGCAACGGCGCCTTCGGCAGCCTCGGCCCGGACTTCGATCCCGCCAGCTCCCTGCCGGGCGCCTTTCGCGCCGCGGGGTACCACACCGTCTGCCTGGGCAAGATCGGCCACTCCCACGACGGGCGTACCGCCAGCGGCGAGTCGGAGCTGCCCGGTGCCTGGGACGAACTGCCCACGGACCCCGGTCCCTGGAAGGCGGCGCGCCACCTCCTGCACGGCTACGTCGACGGTGAGCCCCGCACCCGTGGCAAGAGCCCGATCTCCCTGTTCGTCGGCGACAGCGACGAACAGTACCCCGACGGCATCCTCGCCCAGCAAGCGATCGAGCAGCTGCGCCTGCTGTCGGCCGGCGAGGACCCCTTCTTCCTGGCCGTGGGCTTCTTCAAGCCGCACCTGCCCTTCGCGGCCCCCAGGCCCTACTGGGACCTCTACGGCGAGTACGACTCGAGCACCCTCGCCGCCTGCGTGCAGCCCGAGATGCCCGACAAGCTGCCCCAGGTCCACGGCTGGGCCCAGAGCGGCGAGGTGACGCGCAACTACCTGGCGTTCGGATACGAGGACAACAGCTGGTCCACGAGCGACCGCGAGCACCTGCGGCGCAGCTACCTGGCCTGCACGACCTACGTCGACGCCCAGGTGGGCAAGGTGCTCGACGAGCTCGAGCGCCTCGGGCGCGCCGAGGACACGATCGTCGTGGTCTGGGGCGACCACGGCTGGCACCTGGGGGAGCTGGGGTTGTTCGGGAAGCACACCCCCTACGAGGCCTCCCTGCGCTCGACCCTGATCGTCCGCGCGCCGGGAACCACGGCGCCGGGTGGGCAGACGCGCGCCCTCGTGGAGTCCCTCGACGTCTTCCCGACCCTGGCGGAGCTGTGTGGCGTCGCGTCTCCCGCGCAGCTCGCGGGCAAGAGCTTCGCGCCCGTGCTGCGCGGCGAGACAGATGCTCACCGACCGGCCGCCACCTCCTACTGGCGACGTGGCAAGTGGCTCGCCACCTCCCTACGCACGGAGCGCTACCGCCTCGTGGGCTGGAGCGACCCGATCACGGGCAACGTCGGCGGGATCGAGCTCTACGACCTCGAGCCGGAGCCCGGGGCGCCCGGGGCGGTCTTCGAGTCCGAGAACATCGCCATCAGCCGGGCCGCGCTGGTGGATGAGCTGGTGCGCAAGTACGTGAACGAGTGAGGGGCACCCCTCGCCGCCTGCTCGGGGCGCGGGGGCTCACGAGCTGATACCGGGCGGAACTGGAGGCGCCGGGGCGGAGGGAGGGCGATATCATGGTTCCTCCCCGCTCCGCCAGACCTCCATGACTCCCCCGCTCTCCCGCCCCGCGACCGGCCTCGGCCTCCTGGCCCTCGGCCTCGTCGCCCCCGCTCTCGGCGGCTCCACGCCGACGCAGGAGGTCGACTACGAGCGCGACGTCGTCCCGATCCTCGAGCAGCGCTGCGTCTCCTGCCACGGGGAGGAGAAGCAGCGCGCAGGGCTGCGACTCGACTCGCGCTCGGCGGTGCTGTCCGGGAGCGACAGCGGAGAGATCCAGGTGGTCGTCCCTGGCGACCCGGAGGGGTCGCTGCTCCTCGAGCTGGTCGCCAGCGACGACGAGGACGAGCGCATGCCGCCCAAGGGCGAGCCGCTCACGGCGGAGCAGATCGATCTCCTGCGGCGCTGGATCGAGGAGGGGGCGCAGGGTCCCGCGGAAGAATCGACCCGGGAGAAGCACTGGGCCTACGTGCCGCCGGTGCGTCCCGAGCTGCCCGCGCCGCGCGGGGCGGAGTGGGCGCGCGGCGCCCTCGACCTCTTCGTGCTCGCGCGGCTGGAGGCCGATGGCCTGGCTCCGTCGCCGGAGGCGGACCTCCGCACCCTGGCCCGGCGGGCGCACCTGGACCTGGTCGGCCTCCCGCCGAGCCCCGAGGAGCTCGACGCCTTCCTGGCCGACACCGAGCCCGGCGCCTACGAGCGGCTCGTGGACCGCCTCCTCGCCTCCCCGCACTACGGCGAGCGCATGGCCCAGCGCTGGCTCGACCTGGCGCGCTACGCCGACACGAACGGGTACGAGACGGACGCGCGCCGCACGATGTGGCGCTGGCGTGACTGGGTCATCGAGGCCTTCAACGCCGACATGCCCTTCGACCAGTTCACTATCGAGCAGCTGGCCGGGGACCTGCTCCCGGAGCCGACCCTCGAGCAGCAGATCGCCACCGGCTTCCACCGCAACACGATGGTCAACGCGGAGGGCGGCGTGGACCAGGAGGAGTACCGCGTGGCCGCCGTCGTCGACCGGGTCAACACGACCGCCACGGTCTGGCTCGCCACGACGATGAGCTGCGCCCAGTGCCACGAGCACAAGTACGACCCCCTCAGCCACCGGGACTACTACCGCCTGTTCGCCTACTTCAACTCCAGCGAGGACGTCGGTCCGAGCGTGAGGCCGACGATCCCCGCGCCGAGGCGGGAGCAGGCCGCGGAGGAGGAGCGCCTGGCGGCCGAGACCTCCGAGCTGGAGGCCGCGCTCTCGGCGTGGACGCCGGAGCTGGAGCAGGAGCTCGCCCGCCTCCGGGACGAGCACGTCGGCGCCTCCGCCCTCCCCGCCCACCGCGTCCTGGAGGCCAGCGCCGAGGAGGGCTCGACCCTGAGCCTGGTCTTCGAGGACGGCTCGATCCTCGCCACCGGTGAAGCTCCGGCCCGGGACACCTACCTGCTCGAGCTCGAGCTGACCGAGGCGCGCACCCTGCGCGGGGTCCAGCTGGACGTGCTCGTCGGCGGCAACGAGGACGAGCGCGGGCCCGGGCGCACCGAACACGGGAACTTCGTCCTGAACGAGCTGAGCGCGCAGCTGGTGACCACGGACGGCGAGCGCGAGCTGGCCTTCGCCGGGGCACGGGCCGACCACCACCAGGTCGGCTCGCCCGTGTGGGCCCCCGGAGACGCGGTGGACGGGGACCCCCAGAGCGGCTGGGCCGTGGGCGGCGGCGAGGGTCGGCCCCACCGGCTCGAGGCCGCCCTCGCGGAGAGCCTGCAGGTCCCCGCCGGAGCCCGGCTGCGCCTGCGGCTCCAGCAGACCTTCGGCAGTCAGCACGTCCTCGGCCGCTTCCGCGTGGAGCTCCTGGACCAGCTCACCCCCGACGACGCGCCGCTGCTGGCACCGGACGTCGAGAGCTGGCTCGCCGCGGGCGCGGAGGAGCTCACCGAGGAGGAGTCCGAGCGGCTGCGCGAGTGGTTCCTGGCCGGGACCTCGGCGCTCGCTCCCCAGCGAGACCGCCTGGCCGAGCTGAGGGCCCGCCCCAAGCCCCCCACCGCCCTCGTCATGCGCGAGCGCGCGGTGCCGCGGGAGACCCACGTGCTCGCCCGCGGCTCCTTCCTCTCCCCGGGCGACCTCGTCGAGCCGGACGTCCCCGCCGTGCTCGGGGAGCTCCCGGCGGACGCGCTCCCCAACCGCCTGGGGCTCGCCCGCTGGCTCGTCTCCCCGCAGAACCCCCTCACCGCCCGGGTCACGATCAACCGGCTCTGGGACCAGGTCTTCGGCCGCGGGCTGGTGCACACCCTCGAGGACTTCGGCACCCAGGGCGCGCGGCCCTCGCACCCCGAGCTGCTCGACTGGCTGGCCCTCGAGCTGCAGGAGGACGGCTGGTCCCTCAAGCGGGCCCTGCGGCGCATCGTGACCTCCTCCACCTACCGGCAGAGCTCGAACGTCTCCCCGCAGCTCGCCGCGCACGACCCCGAGAACGCCCTGCTCGCCCGCAGCCCGCGCTACCGGGTCGAGGCGGAGATGGTGCGCGACCTGGCCCTGGCGGCCAGCGGTCTCCTGACCGAGAAGCTCGGCGGCCCCAGCGTCATGCCCCCGCAACCCGAGGGCATCTGGATGGCCACCTACAGCGGCGACCGCTGGCAGGCGGACGAGGACGAGGACCGCTTCCGGCGCGGGCTGTACACCTTCTGGCGCCGCACGTCGCCCTATCCGACCTTCATGACCTTCGACGCGCCGAGCCGCGAGCTGGTCTGCACGCGCCGGCCGGGCTCGAACACGCCGCTGCAGGCCCTGGCGCTCCTGAACGACCCGGTCTTCGTGGAGGCCGCTGTGGCCCTGGCGGCGCGCATGCTGCGCATACCGGAGGCCACGGACGAGCAGCGCCTGCGCCACGGCCTCGAGCTCTGCACCACGCGGGAAGGGAGCGCGGACGAGCTCGCCGTGCTCTCGCAGCTCCTGACCGCCGAGCGCGCGACCTACGCCGCCGATCCGGAGGCCGCGCGCGCCCTGCTGGAGCGCGGTGTGGACCTGGGCACCGGCGACCTCGACCCGCTCGAGCTCGCGGCCTGGACCCTGGTCGCCAACGTGCTCCTCAACCTCGACGAGACCGTCACACGCGGCTGAGCATGGACCCCTTCGCCCTCCAGCACCTGACCCGCCGCCACTTCCTGCGCGGCAGCTCCGTGGGCCTCGGAGCCCTGGCCCTGGGACAGCTCCTGGGGCGCGACGCCCTCGCGGGCTCCGGCGAGGGCGGAGCCCTCGCCCCGCACTTCGCCCCGAAGGCCAAGCGCGTCATCTACCTGCACATGGCGGGCTCGCCGTCGCAGCTCGACCTCTTCGACGAGAAGCCGAAGCTGCAGGAGCTCGACGGCCAGGAGGTCCCCGAGTCCCTGATCGAGAACGAGCGCTTCGCCTTCATCAAGGGCGTGCCGAAGGTCCTCGCCTCCCCCTACGAGTTCGCGAACCACGGCCAGAGCGGCGCGCGCGTCTCGGAGCTGTTGCCCCACACGGCGCGCATCGTCGACAAGCTCACGTTCATCCGGTCCATGCACACGGACCAGTTCAACCACGCCCCGGCCCAGATCTTCCTGCAGACCGGTAGCCCGGTGATCGGGCGGCCGAGCTTCGGGTCCTGGCTCTCCTACGGACTCGGAAGCGGCAACCAGGACCTGCCGACCTTCGTCGTGCTGCTGTCCGGCCAGTTCGCCCCGAGCGGCGGCGCGTCCTGCTGGGGCAGCGGCTTCCTGCCGACCCTGCACCAGGGCGTACGGCTGCGTTCCCAGGGCGACCCGGTGCTCTTCCTCTCGAACCCCGAAGGCGTGAGCGACGCGACCCGCCGCCGCTCCCTCGACGCCCTCAAGGAGCTGAACGAGAAGCGCCTGGCCGAGACCGGCGACGCGGAGATCGCCACGCGCATCGCCCAGTACGAGCTCTCCTACCGCATGCAGACCAGCGTGCCGGAGCTGGTGGACATCGAGGGCGAGTCGAAGGCGACCCTGGAGGCCTACGGCGTCGAGCCGGGCAAGCGGAGCTTCGCCAACAACGCCCTGATGGCGCGGCGGCTGGTGGAGCGCGGCGTGCGCTTCGTGCAGCTCTACCACTGGGGCTGGGACAGCCACGGCACGGCGCCTTCCGACGACATCATCACGTCCCTGCCGCAGCGCTGTCAGGAGACCGACCAGGCCTGCGCGGCCCTGATCGAGGACCTGGAACAGCGCGGCCTGCTCGAGGACACGATCGTGATCTGGGGCGGCGAGTTCGGGCGCACGCCGATGAACGAGGAGCGCGGCGGCTCCAAGTTCCTCGGCCGCGACCACCACCCGCACGCCTTCACGATCTGGGTCGCGGGCGGCGGCTTCAAGCCGGGGATCACCTACGGCGCCACGGACGAGCTCGGCTACCACATCACCGAGGATCCACTGTCCGTCCACGACTTCCACGCGACCCTCCTGCACCAGCTCGGGATCGACCACGAGCGGCTGACCTTCTTCCACCAGGGCCGGGACTTCCGGCTGACGGACGTGGAAGGCGAGGTGGTGCGGGCCTTGCTGGCCTGAGGGGCGCGACGCGGCTCGGGAGCTCGGCCCTAGCCCGGCCTATTCATGAGGCTTTGACGCATGAATAGGCCGGGCTAGGGCACGAAGCTCACCCGCAGCCCGTTCGTCGCGTTGAAACCCGCCGAGCAGGGCCCCAAGGGGTCCCGGTACCAGTACTGGAAGGCCTTCGAGGTGCCCCCGGTGATGTTCCCGGTGGCGATCAGGTCCACGCTGGACCGGGCGATGCCGGCCCCGTCCGAGAAGACGATCTGCACGAAGGTCTCGGACGCCCCCACGCAACGCAGGCCGTCACCGTAGGGCGATCCGCTGCCGCCGCTCTGGACGTCGTTGGCCATCACGAACAGGCCCGGCTTGAAGGGCGGGAGCTGGTTCGCGATGAGGCGCAGGTCCGCGGCCGCCACCGAGGGACTGCCCTCGGAGCCGAGCAGACCTCCCATCGCCAGGGAGTTCGCGCAGCCCTCGCCGGCGATCGAGAGGTTGCCGCAGGGACAGATGTTGCCGCTGGCGTCCCCGAAGCAGTAGGGCGTACCCGGGCCGCCGCCGGAGGCGAAGCTCCAGCTGAGGAGGTCGTGGTGCTCCCAGGCCCCACCGGTGGCGGCGGTGAAGCCGACCCAGGCGAGGCCGCCGGGCTGCATGCTCAGGCCGCCGACGGTGCCGCCGCCGGTCCACTGGCCGCCGGTGCCCATGTCCCAGGCCGCGGTCAGGAGCGGGTTGAACAGGTCGTTCAGGTAGACGCTCAGCGTCCCACTCGCGAGCAGTACCCGCATGGTGTGGACCGTACCGTCGCTCATGTCGGTGGCGGGCGTGATGCTGGCCAGGGAGTAGGACTCGCTGACGTTGTTCGCCCCGGTGCCGTTGGTGTGGATGCTGACCTCGTTGCCCGACAGGTCGTTGGCACCGCCGGAGTACCAGGTGTCGATCTCGACCGTCAGGGAGTTGGCGATGGCCGTGCCCGCGGGCGAGGTGCTGAGCTGCCCGTAGCCCAGCTCGGTGCCGCCGTCCCCCATGGCCGCCGTCCCGCGCGGGTCGTTCTGGATGATGAAGGTCATCCCGTCCGCGCCGCCACCCGACAGGGCCGTGATCTGGAACTTGAAGGTGGTGTCGAAGCCGTACTCCACACGCACCGGCGTGGCGTGGTAGGCCGCCCCCGTCTGGTTGCCGGAGGCGGGCGCCACCCGCAGGACGTTGTTCGTCACGGTGGCGTTGCCGGTGAGAGCCAGACCGGCGCTGCTCGAGAAGTCCGTGTACTCGAAGTTCTGAGCCCCGGCGACCGAAGTCGCCGCGACCACCGCGACGATGGAGAGGAAGGGTTGGAATCGCAGCATCGGAGTTCTCCTGAACGAGAGCGAGGCCCCGAGGGGCCTCGTCCAAGGTAGCAGCTCCGGGGTCCAGCGCGAGCCCCCTCCCCGCCAGGGCCGCGGATCAGCTCTGGGGGCGCCAGAGCTCGCGCCAGTTGGGCTTCTGAACCGCCTGACGGCCGGCGAAGCGCTCCAGGAGGGCCGGATCCACGACGAAGTCCTCCAGGGCGGTCTCCGAGAGCACCTGCCCACAGGCCTCCTGGATCGCCGCGGCGTCCAGGTGCTGGTAGCCGTAGACCTCATCAGGGCGACCACACTTGCTGAACTTGCGCACCGCCAGGGTGCGGCAGCGGACGCCGAGGATCGAGCCGATGTTGTCCAGGTGCCCGGCCTCACCGTCACAGACCGCGACGCAGGGGACGCGCCGGCCCGCCAGGCTGACGAGCCCCGCCTCGCTGGCGGCGGCACTCTGGACGCCGTGCAGGTTGCCGTCCACCCCGAGGCCCTCGCGCAGCCAGGGGTAACCGTCCTTCTCGCCGAGGATCCCGAGCAGGAGCTCCGGCGAGGAGACCATGTGCACGTTGGCGAAGATGCCCAGCTCGAGCAAGGCGTCGCTGGCCTCGAGGGCCTCGGGCACGAGCGCGCCCATCACGAACAGCTGGACCACGTTCTCGCCGGGCTCGTAGCCCGCGTAGCCGCGGTGATCGACGAGGGTCCAGGCGCCTTCCAGGCAGCTCTCGCGCACGCGGGTCAGAAGCTCTGTCACATCCACGTGGAGCAGGCTGCTCTCGTCGACCGCGCTCGGATCCCAGCCCTCGCCGTCGCCGGCGGGGCGCAGGGGTGCGGTCGGCGCCGTCTGCTTGTGGGCCGCATGGCGCATCAGGCGCGTCAGCATCTCCTTCTGCTGCAGGGCGCGGGTCACGCCACGCACGAACACCGCGCTGCGACCGGCGTTGTCCCCGCTCATCTGGCGCTGGATCGCGTCAGAGAGGATCCAGTCCATCTCGACCGCGAAGGCCGGCTCCCAGGTGATCAGGTTCGGCATCTGGATGTCGGACTTCCAGGAGTGCTGGGCCCCCTCCGAGGAGAGGGTCACCCCCGAGGGCGTGCCCATCAGGATGAACTCGGCGCCCCAGTACACGTCGTAGTAGAGCTGGTCGAGGGCCCGCTTCACGAAGAAGTCGTAGACCGTCATGATCGGGATGAACGGCAGGCCGACGAACTGGCCCATCATCCCGAAGGAGCCCAGGGCGCTCATGGCGTTGGCCTCGGCGATCTCGAAGCGGATGTGCCGCGTCCAGGCGTCCGTGCGGGCCAACAGCTCGGGGTGGCGCGTGTTGATCTCGAGCTCCTGCTCCAGGTCGAGCTTCTCCTCGTCCACGGGCCCGTAGATGGCCGCGTCCATGGAGGGCGAGATGTTCGTCGAGGAGCCCACGTCCGGGGAGAGGGTCATCACGAACTCCGCCGCCGGCTGCCAGCGGCGCTCGAAGTCCGTCA
>CAZQAT010000021.1:24484-37429 GCA_964591315.1 uncultured Planctomycetaceae bacterium | reverse complement strand
GAGAGGGTCATCACGAACTCCGCCGCCGGCTGCCAGCGGCGCTCGAAGTCCGTCAAGGGGCGCGAGCTCTTCGCGTCCTCCTCCGGGTTGCGGCCGTGTGCGCCGATCCGCGCCAGCTTGGCCGCGATCTGCCCCCACATCCACTGGGTGTGGGCCATGGGAAAGAGGGAGAGATCGATCTCGAAGGTGCCCGGGATTCCCCCGGTCTCGTCGAGAGCCTGGCGCGTGCGAGCGCGGTTGCGCTCACGCAGCTCGGAGTGCTCCACCCAGGCGGCCCGGAAGCGGTCGCGGCGAGCGGCCAGGAAGAGGCCCTCGTCGCTGTCCTCGTCGAAGCAGGCGAAGGGGCGCTCCAGGGAGAGGCCCTCGGCCTCGAGCAGGGCCTCGACCTCCGCCTTGGCGGGCAGGGTCGAGTGGTTGGCCGGGTGGGCGACGCACTCCATGCTCCAGCCCTTGAGGGTGTGGACGATGAGCACGCAGGGCACGTCCGGGTCCTCCTTCGACGCCCTCAGGGCCTCGACCACCTTGCCGTAGTCGTGACCGCCCAGGTCCATCATCACGTCGATGACCTCCTGATCGCTGAGGCCGTCGAGCAGCTCGTTCATTCCCGGGCAGCGCTCGAGCCACAGCTCGCGGATGCGCTGGGGGTCGCGCTTGAGCACGAGCATCTGAAACTCGTAGTCGGAGATGCCCGCCGAGAGCACGTCCCGCAGGCAGTCCCCGCCCGGCCGCGCGAAGACCTCCTCGCGCAGGCTGCCGTGGCGCAGCTGGATCACCCTCCAGCCGTTGGCGAGGGCCGTGCGCTCGATCCGGTCGCAGTCCGTGCCCTCGAGGCCGCGCTCGTTGGGGATGCGCGTGCCGTCCAGGTTCTGGCGGTTGTAGTCGATGATCCAGGTCACGTTGCCCAGCTGGCGCTCCGCCAGGTCGGGCATGGCCTCGAGCAGGGAGCCCTCCCGGAACTCGGAGTCGCCGATCAGGGACCAGAAGTGCGGGTCCGCCGGCACCTCCCAGTCGTGGTCCACCGCGTACTTGTGGGCCAGGGCCAGGTAACCCGAGCAGACCGGAGGGATGCCGACCGTGCCGCTCGGCAGGAAGTGCCAGTGGTCGGCGTCGCTGGCGGCGTGGTAGCTCTGGAAGACGTGGGGTGCCTCGGGGGTCGGGAAGGCCCGCAGGGTTCCCATGGCCACCTCCGACTCCTCCGGGGTGAACCAGCCGTCGCCCTGGGTCGGCGCAAAGGCGTCCACCTTGGCGTCGTGCTTGAAGAGCCCCAGCTGGTGGTGCAGCGCGTGGTCCACGGGGGAGGCGTGGGGCTTGCAGCAGACGTAGTCCTGGGGCTCGCGCACGTCCAGGTGCAAGGCCGCCAGGATGTGCATCGAGCTCGCGCAGCTCGCCGGGTGACCGCCCACCTTCGGGTCCCCCTGCCGCGGCGCGCGGCCGTAGTTCGCCAGGTGGATCATGCTCACCATGTGCGCGAAGGCGCGGCGGGTGATGCGCTCCTGGGTGGCGGTGGAGGTCATGGGCGGCGTTTCCTGAAGGGTCATCGGTTCGATGGGGGGATAGGCGGTCACGCGAATTGGCGCAACAGGATATCCGCGCGGAGAGCGCAGTGGTCTCCGGACCACGCAAGACCGCTGGGCCCGGGCCCTCAACGGAGCGCGCTATCCGCTCTACTCCCCTCGCTCCCCGCGCGACCCGTTCAGGGCACGAAGCCGCAGCGCAGGGCGTCGGAGGTGTTGAAGCCCGCACCCTGGGCCGCCGTGTCCCGGTACCAGTACTGGAAGCTCCAGGCCGAGCCCGCCGTGATCTGCCCCGGGCCGCTGCCGGTGGGGAAGGTCGGCAGGTCCACGACCCGCTCGGCGGAGCCCCCCGCGTCCGCCAGGAGAGCCGGCTGCAAGCGCTGGATCGCCCCGCCGATGCACAGGTTGCCGTCCCCGAAGGGGATCTCGGCCTCGTCCGGGCCGTAGAAGAACAGCCCGAAGGTGCCCGGCACGGCGCCGTCCACCTGGAGCACGAGGTCGTTGGCCGCCAGGCTGGTGGACCCGATGTGGGCGATCACCGCCCCCGGGCCGAAGGAGTTGGGCGCACCGCTGCAGCCTCGCTCACTGACCACCACCTCGACCAGGTGCACGCCCGTGATCGGGATGGGGTCGATCCGCAGCTCGTCCACGTGCAAGGTCAGCGCCGAGCCCGGGAGCGGCTGCCCGTCGAGCAGGACCGTGGCGCCCACGGCCTGCCCCAGGTCCGCCTCGAGCACGAGCCCCGGGCTGAGGACCTCGCCGAGGCTGTTCAGGGCCGGATCGAAGGCCGGCTCGACCAGGCGCTCGAGCTGGATCACGAGGGGCGTCTCGGGCCCGAGGGCGAGGCCCGCCCGGTCCACGTCGAGCTGCAGCTCCGCCACCCGCGCCAGCTCCACCTCGAAGGTGTTGGCCCCCACGATGCGCCGTGCGCGCACGGCGGCGGGTA
Source organism: uncultured Planctomycetaceae bacterium (assembly GCA_964591315.1). Classification (GTDB taxonomy): domain Bacteria; phylum Planctomycetota; class UBA1135; order UBA1135; genus JABACD01. The sequence continues at coordinate 34,969 of CAZQAT010000021.1, read as the reverse complement.
CGTCCTGCCAGGGCTGGGCGCTGACGAGCTCGGTCCAGAAGGCGCCGCGGTGCTGGTCCTCGTAGGTCTTGAAGACCACCGTCTCCGGGCTGTGCACGAGGCTGCGCGCCGCGAAGAAGTCGAAGGCGCCGAGCAGGCTGCCGGGGTTCTGTGGATCGGGCATGCCCTCGACGGCGGGACCGTTGGGCGTCCCCAGGAACCAGCGCGAATCCTGGCTGTGGGCCACGTCCGTGAACATGAACGCCCAGTCGTAGCCGCCCGGCATCGCCTGCGCGAGCTCCGCCAGGGTCGGCGTGTTCCCGAAGCAGAAGTCCGGTGCGTCGTGGCAGGCGCTGAAGTTCCCCTGGTGGGTGATGTGGTAGCCGTGCAGGAAGGGCGCGTTCGTCAGCGTGTTGTTCGCGGTCGTGTCGAAGCGCCCGTGGCCGTGGAAGACCGGCAGGTTGTAGGCGTTCTCGACCAGGAAGCGCCCGCTCGTGATGCGGTACATGGTGTCCACGAAGGGGCTCGTGCCGGGGTCGCCGCCCATCATCCCGGCCTTGCACGCCGAGGGCTCGGGTCGCCGCACGAAGATCTCGAACATGTCGATCGCCGGCGCACGGGGCGCGATGGCCGCGAAGTAGTCCGGGTTCTTGAGGCCGATGGCGTAGGCGCCGCGCCCGCCCATCGAGAAGCCCGTCAGGTAGATGCGGTCCGTATCCACCGGCAGGTTGGCGATGGCCCAGTCGATGGCGTCGAAGATGTCCTGCTCGCCGGGGCCCACGTTCGGGTCCGGGCTGTCCACGTAGGCCGCGGAGGTCGGCCAGGTGCAGCCGAGGTCGGCGAGGCCCCACTCGCGGCCGTCGGGCCCGATGGCGAGCCAGCCGCGGGCGTCGAGCTCGGCCGGCTCCGGGATGCTGCCCAGACCGCCGCCACCGTGCAGGTTGACCACCAGGGGCACGGCCGGGCCGCCCAGGTCCAGCCCCGTCGGCACGAACAGCTTCGAGTTCATCTGCACCCCGTCCACGGACGAGCTGTAGGTGAAGATCTGAGTCCCCGGCGGCGGGTCTCCGATGGTGATCGCCACCTGGTCGAAGACCTCGGCCTGACCGTCGGTGGCGCGGGCGCGCAAGGTGTGGGGACCGGGCGAGAGAGCCCCCTGCTCGAAGACCGCGTCCCACGGATCGAGGCCGTTGGTCGGCAGCTCGGGGCCTCCGTCCACCGAGACCGTCACGTCGGTGGCGCCGCTCGAGCTGCCGGTCATGACGAAGGTCGAGAAGAGCTGAGCGCCGTCCGGGGGGCTCGTGATCTGCACCGCGAGGCCGCCGCCGGCGTTGGACACCTGGACCTGAGCCGTGTCGAAGACCGCCGGGCCGCCGATGAACTGCCGCGCCCGGGCGGTGATCGTGTGCGGCCCGTCGCCGACGCCGCTCGTGTTCCAGGCGAAGCTCCACACGTCCGTCCCCGTCGCGAGCTGGAAGGGTCCCCCGTCGATGGAGACCGAGACCCGGCCGTTGCCCACATCGGTCGAGGTGCCGCTGACGATGACGAGACCGGAGACGACGGCTCCGTCGGCGGGGCTCGTGATGTCGACGTCCAACACGAGGGGCGTCGAGGCCCAGGCCAGGGCCGGGAGCAAGACGCCCGCAAGGTACGGAGCGATGGAATTCCTCATCGTTCGGAGCATCAGGAGGCCTCCCCTCCAGGAGAACGGCCCGCCTCCGATCCGTGTTCCCCGAACTCCGTGAAATCGGCGCGGCGCGGCCTCAGCCCTGCACCTGCTGCCCGAACACGTTCTGCAGCACGAAGAGCGACACGTAGCAGAGGACGCCCGCGATCAGGGGCGTCGTCACCCAGCCTCCGGCGATCCCCCCCAGGAGCCGCCACTGCACCTGCCGCATCCCCGCCCCCCCGCGCAGCAGGGCGATGCCGATCACGCCGCCGACGACCGCCTGGGAGCTCGAGACCGGGATCAGCGGAATGGCGGGCAACCCGTGGGACACCGCCCAGTCGCTCAGCACCTTCGAGGCGAAGACCGTCAGCACGAGCCCCTGGGACACGACCACCGAGAAGGCCCCCACCGGCGAGACCACGAACAGGTCCCCGCCGACGGTCTCCATCACCCGCCGCGAGTAAGACACGATTCCCACCGCGATCGCCAGGCCGCCGATCAGGAAGAGCTTCTGGGCCCCGCTGAAGGGCTGTCCGAAGAGCTCCCCGTCCGCGAAGGGCGTGGCCGGCACGAAGACCCCCATCACGTTGCCGATGTTGTTGGCGCCGAGGCTGAAGGCCCCGAAGGCCCCGGCCAACACGAGGGCGACGCGGGTGTACTGGTCCAGGAGCAGGATGTGGGGCCGGAAGATCCGGATCGCGAGCAGCGTCACCCCGTGCACCGTGAAGGCGAAGACGGCTCCCAGGACCGGCGCGGCGACCCAGGTCGAGACGACCTTCGAGAGCTGCCCCACGTCCGTCGAGCGCTCGCTGAAGAGGTTCCAGCCGAGGATGGCACCGACGATCGCCTGGGAAGTCGAGACCGGCAGCCCGGCCTTCGTCATCAAGGAGACTGTCACCGCCGCCGACAGGGCCACCGTGAAGGCCCCCGCCAGGGCGTCCACCTGACCGAGCTTGCCGAGGCCCTCGGTGGCCCCCTCCCCCGCGATGACCGCGCCGAGGATCACGCACACGCTCGCGATGGCCGCCGCGGTCCCGAAGCGCACCATCTTGGTGCCGACCGCGGTGCCGAAGACGTTGGCCGCGTCGTTCGCCCCCAGGGACCAGCCGAGGAAGAGGCCGCTCGACAGGAAGATCAGGGTCTCTGTCATGGCCGTGGCCGCGTCTCCCCCGCCGTCCCTACAGGGTCCGCCGCAGGCTGAAGATCGAGAGCTGGTCCCCCAGGTCCTCCGCCCGATCCGCCACCTTGTCGAGGCGGTCGATGAAGTCCCGCAGGAAGGTCTTGCAGGCCAGCTCGCGGGTCGAATCGAAGATCTGCTGCTTCATGCGGATCGACATGGCGTCCGACTCCGACTCGTAGAGGCCGATCTTGTGCACGTGGTCACGCACGGCCCGAGGGTTCGTGAAGAAGGCCCGGGAGGCGAGCACCGTGGACTCGAGCGCGTTGCAGATCGCATCGACCATGCGGAACAGGTCGTCCTTCAGGTCCGGCGTGATCGGCGGCTGCTCGATGGTCATCGTCAGCAGCTCGCGCTTGATGCGGTCGAGCAGCGCGTCCAGCAGGGAGATCAACTTCATCACGTCGCTGCGCGAGTCCGGGATCAGCATCTGGGTCAGGAGCACGGTCTCGATCGAGCGCTTGAGGTCGTCCCCCTGGCGTTCGAGCTCCCTCACCCGCCGCTGATGGCGCATGCAGTCCTCGTTGACCCCGTGCTCCACGTACTCCCGCACCGTCTGCCCGAACAGAATCCCCGCCTCGCTCAGGGCGTCGAGGAACTCGCCGATGGCGATCTCGACCGCCCGCGTCTTGCCGAAGATGGGGACGCGAAAGAGGGACATCGGAGGCGGTATAGGCGTGCGAGGTTGGAGACGGTGACGACCGGCCCCGCCCCGGGGGCGGGGTCCAAACCTACTTTCTTCGGCTGGGAACCCCGCTCTCTTGCGGGGGAATCCCGGTTTCAGCAGCAGCTACGCAGGATGTCCGTCTGGGTCAGGATGCCCGCGAGCACGCCATCCTCGACCACCGGCAGGGCGCTGAAGCCGTGCTCGAGCATCAGGTCCGCCGCCTGCTTGAGGGAGGTCTTGGGGGCGATCGTGACCACCTCCGTGGCCATCAGGGCGGCCACGGACGTCTGGGCCAGCTCGAGGCGCCCCTCGCCCTGGGCGACCAGGTCGGAGGCGATCTCCTGGCCCAGGCCGGAGCGCAGGTCGCGGTCGGAGATCATGCCCACCAGCTTGCCGCCCTCGACCACGGGCAGGTGCCGCACGTGCTCGTCCTTGCAGGCGTCGAGGGCGTCGAAGAGGGGCATGTCCGGATCCACCGTGCGCACCTCGCCGCTCATCCAGGCGTCCACCGTGGAGCCCTCCCGGATCTTCCAGTCGAAGCCCGGGTCCCCGTCGAGGCAAGTGCGCAGGAGGTCCGTGGTCGTGATGACGCCGACGAGCTCCTTGTCCGCGATCAACGGCAGGGCGCTGATCCTCTCCTCCAGGAACAGGCTGGCGGCCTGGTTCACGGTCGCGTGATCCGGCAGGCAGCGGACGTCCTCGCGCATGATCTCGCCCACGCTCTCCGGTCCGCGGCCGTCCTGGGAGTCCCGGTAGCTGGAGAGGATCCAGCCTGTCGCCAGGGCCACGTCGCGGTCCGAGATCATCCCGACCATGCGACCCTCGTCGACCACGGGCAGGTGGCGGAAGGGGTGGGTCTCGAAGAGATGGATCGCCTCGTCGAGGGGACACTGGGGAGAGGTGTAGACCACCTCGCGAGACATGACGTCGGAGACCTTCATGGGTCGTCGCCTTGGACCTGGAGTCCGGATCGGGTGTGGGTTCACGTCGAAGCGTGAGCCCGAGGTCACGCCCTCGACGCCCCCATTATAGACCTCGGCATCTTGATTTACCCCCCCCAGTCGGCCCGAATCAGCGCAGGAGAGCGTCGACCCTCTCCGTTTGGGTCACCCCCCCCCGCGCCCTGGCCGACTCGATCGGTCACGAGGAACCCGGGAAGATCCAGCGGGCGACCGCGTCCTCTGACTGGAGACAACTCGCAACAAGGAGCGACCATGAAGACGACATCCCTGACCCTCCTCCTCCTTGGAGGGGCCATCCTCACCGCCTGTCAGTCCGAGTCGAACCAGCGTGCGCCGGAATCGGCTGACCTGCAGCCAGCCGTTTCACGCGCCATGGAAGACATGGGCAAGCTGCAGGAGGCCCTCGATCGCTTCGCGATCAACAACGGGGGAAGCTACCCCGACTCCCTGACCCCCCTCGTGACTCCGGACGTGAACGGCGCGACCTACCTCGGAACAACGGAGCTCCCGTTGGATCCCTGGGGCGTCGAGTACGCCTACGAGCCTCCGGGCTCCGGGTCGGACAAGGCCCGCGTGTTCAGCTACGGCCAGGACGGCGCCCCCGGCGGCGAGGGATCGAGCGCCGACATCGTGCTCGACGCCTGAGTCCACACGGGCCGGGCCCACGACTCCCCCGGGACGATCCTGTTGAAGGTCAGGACAGGCCCCGAACGACCAGCGACGTCGGGCCTCCGCCCAGATGGACCCGAAGGGGCGGAAAGGGACGCCAGGAAGCTCAGTCCACTTCCTGTGAAGTGGCCGCCGCCGCGGCGCGAATCCGCTCGAGTTGCTGCTCGTCCACGGGCAGGAGGCTGCCCAGGATGGCCTCGACCTGTTCGTAGGCTCGCTCCGCTTCCTCGGCGTGGCGCCGAGCTTCCTCGGCGTGCCCCCGGCTCACGCTCGCATCGGCTGCGATCCTCGCGGCGAGGGCGTGAGTGTCCACGAGGGCGTTGAGACAGCCGGCGAGGTCTCGGTGGCGCATGGCCTCCTCGGGGGCCTCTTCGATCACCGCACGGAACTGACGGCGCGCGGACTCCAGGAGCTCGAGGCCCGCCGGCAGGTCGCCCCCGCGAGAGGTGGCGACCCCTCGCATGACGAGCACCCTGCCGAGCATCCGTCGGGTCACCTCGTCGTCGGGGGAGCGCTCCAGGATGCCCTCGAGGAGCTCCGAGGAGTGCGCGAGGGACTCCAGGGCCGCCTGCTCCTCTCCGGCGATGAGCTGCGCCCGCCCGAGGAAGTGCAGCAGCTTGGCGTGACTCCGGTTCAGGGGGCCGTCGTCCGAGTCCGCACCGGCCAGCGGCTCGAAGACCTCGATGGCCTCGCGGATCACGGCCTCGCTCTCTTCCATCCGTCCCAGACGCAGCAGCAGCTCCGAGATGTCCCCCAGCCGCGCGGCCAGCTCGCCACGCACTCCCGGCGAGTCGATCAGCTCGGACAGGACCTCGACGCCTTCCTCGAGGTGCTGGAGGGCCTCCTCCGCTCGACCCTCGCGGAGCAGGAACTCGGCCAGCACTCCGGTCAGGCGCACGTGCTCCCTCCGGCTGGCCCCGTCCACGCCGCCGGAGGTGAGCGCGCGGCTCTGCTCGAGGAGCGCCAGCGCCCCCTCGCCGTCACCGATCGAGAGCAGGAGGGCCGCCTCGCGTCCCAGGAGCTTCAGCTCGGAGAGGCCGAGCTCGAGGTCTCCCTCCGAGAGGAGCTGCCGGGCCTCCTGGTAGAGTTCCAGCGCCTCCGAGCGCCGGCCGGCCAACCGCTCCAGACTCCCGAGTCCGGCGGTGGCCCGGGACATCTGCCGCCGCCAGCTCTCACCTTCCGGGTCCCGCTCCCGCAGCTCCTGGGCGAAGCCCACGGCCTTGCGGAAGCTCTCGCGGGCCAGCTCGACGTTCCCGGTCCCGTCCTTGATGAAGCCCGCCTGGAGGTGACCGAGGTCGACGTACCCGATCGCCAGGTCCTCGAGCAGGCCCGGGTCGTCCTCCCCCTCGGCCGCCACTCCGTCGAGCCGGGCGAGGGCCGAGGCCATCAGGCGCTCGCGCACGGCGACGGTCGCGTCCGTCGCGTCGAGGCCGCCGCCCATCTCCTGCACCACCGTGCGCACCTGCTCCCGCAGACCCTCGAGGCGCGCAGCGGCGCGGGCCTCCGACTGCCCCGCCTCCTCTCTGGCCTCCGAGACGGCCCGCGCCCCGCTCTCGTCACGCGCCTGCGCCTCGTGCTGGGCCAGGCCGGCGAAGACCAGGGCAGCGCCCCCCGCCAGGCCGAAGGCGGTGGCTGTCCGGTGGCGCCGGACCAGCTTCCTGACCCGGTAGCCGAGGGTGCTGGGTCGGGCCTCCACGGGCTTCCCGGCGAGGAAGCGCTCCAGGTCCTGCGCGAGTTCCCGGGGTGAGCCGTAGCGCCGCTCGGGCTCCTTGCGCAGAGCCTTGAGGGTGATGTTGTCCAGGTCCCCTCGGACCTCGACCTCCTTCAGCCCGAACTCGCCCGGCTCCTCACCCAGGCGCTGGCTGGGGGGCGGGGGGTCCACCTCGAGGACCCGCCGGATGCCTTCCGCCCGTGAGAAGCGGGACAGCTCGTGGGGACGCGTCCCCGAGAGGAGCTGGTAGAGCAGCACGCCCAGGGAGTAGACGTCCGTGGCCGGGTCGATCTCGTCCCCTCGGAGCTGCTCGGGACTGGCGTAGCCCGGCGTGCCGAGGAAGGCGTTCGGGGCGGTCAGCTGGGTCTCGTCGGCCCCCTGCCCCTCGAGGACCTTGGCCACGCCGAAGTCCAGGAGCTTGGGCACGCCCTCGGTATTGACCAGCACGTTGCCTGGCTTGAGGTCCCGGTGCACGACCCCTCGGTCGTGGGCGTGCTGCACCGCCTCGCAGACCGCGCCGAACAGTCGCAGCCTTGCGCCGAGGGTCGGGAGCAACCGCTGGCACCAGTCATCGACCAGCTCCCCCTCCACGAACTCCATCACCAGGTAGGGCCGGCCGTCCGGCGCCACCCCGCCGTCGAGCAGGCGCGCGATGCCCGGGTGTTCGAGGTCGGCGAGCACCTGGCGCTCCTTGCGAAAGCGTCGGATGACCTCGGCACTGTCCATGCCGCGCTTGACGAGCTTGATGGCGACCGACTTCCTGAACTCGTCGTCCGCCCGCTCGGCGCGGTAGACGGTGCCCATGCCCCCCGAGCCCAGGGGCTCGAGCAGTCGGTAGGAGCCGAGCAGGCTCCCCGGCGGCAAGGAGTCTTCCCCGAAGGCCCCCAGGATCCCCGGCGGCGGCTCGATCCCCTCGCTCTCCGCGTCGCGCGCCAGCAGCCCGGCCACCTCCGCAGCGAGCCCCGGCTCGAGCTCGGCCAGGCGCCGTTCGCGCTCGGCGCTGTCGACCTCGATCAGCTCCTCGAAGACGCGCCTCACGGTGAGCCAGCGCTCTCGTTCATTGCGTCCTACCATGGCGCCTACAGTGTAATGCCATCCTGGAATGGCGTCGATAGAGGCGCGCGCCCGGCCCCCGTGGAGGTGACCGGGCGCGCGCTCTGCTTCTATCGCTCTTGGCTCACTCGGGACCTTCGTCCCCTTCAGCGTCCCGGAGGGCCCAGCCACGGCTCGCGGCCGTCGCCTCGTTGGGCGTGAAGTCCGGGTTCAGGGTGCCGTTCTCCACGAGGACCTGGCGCAGGTCGTCGGGGTACTGGGTTCCGTAGGGAATGCCCCGGACCGTCGGAACGAAGGCCATGTTCTCGCGGATCGTCTGGTACTCGTCGTAACCGCGACGCACTCCATTCACGAAGTAATCGAACTCGACGTCGGCCGTCGAGCGGACCACGATCGCGTCGAGGTTCTTGGTCTCGATCCAGGTCTGCGCCGGCGCACCGACGACGGTGATCTGGACCGTGAGGCCATCCTCCTCGGACACGAGACGGAAGTCCTCGGGGACCTCGACCACGGCCACGCCGCCCGTGAAGCGACTCGTGCCGCGGAAGTACGTCCCGGACTCGTTGCCCTCCAGACAGACGAAGTTGATCTGCTTCGACGAGTCCGTGGGGTGCGGGTTGATGAAGTTCTTGACGCCGGTGCTGGCGAAGGCGCCGGAGGAATAGACCCCGTAGCCGCTCGAGGAAGCCGTCCAGCCTCGCACGCCCTGGCCCGAGCCCGAGATCGCCTCGTGACGGCCGTAGACCGCCCGGCCACTGGTGGACTCACTCGAGCCCCGCACGCCTTCGGCAATGCCACTGGTCGCCCGGTTCCAACCATAGACCGCGATTCCCGAGCCATTCAGGGACTCGCCACGCACCCCTTCGCCCGACGAGTTCGTGCGGCCCCAGACGCCGATGCCGTTGCTCGAGGCCGAGAGCCCCTTGACACCGTAGGACACTCCGCTGCCGGTGTGGGTCGCCAGACCCTCGATCGCGACCCCGCTGCTGGCACCGGTCGTCGCAAGGAGTCCATCGCCCTGGGTAGCGGAGCTCGAGTTCTCGAGCGTCAACAGGGGGTTGCCCGTGTTGCGGGTCATCGGAGATGCGAAGTGCAGGGACTCGATCGAGCCATTCGCGATCTGGGTGGACCCGACAGCGCTGCTGGCCAGCTTGTCCTGCGTCACGGCACCGTTCTGGATCTTGCTCTCCGTCACAGCCCCGGTATTCAGCTGGAGGTCGCTGACGGAACTGTGCCCCAGGTCCGACATGGTGATCGTGCCGTTCACGATCTCGCTCCCGGAAATGCTCTGCCCGAGCTGGGTGAAGTCCTCGGAGCTCAGGCCGTCGAGGAGGTCCACGTTCAGTGAATTGACCTTGGCCGAGCTGATGACGAAGAGCGGCGGGTTGACGGGCTCCAGCGCGGTCAATTGGGTGCCGGCGATGACGTCAGCAGCCGCTTGAATGTAGTCATTGGAGATCACCGACTTGCCGGCGACGACATTGAAGGTCGCACTGACATCATTGCCCGCGACGACATCGGCCGTAGCGATGACATCATTGCCCGCAATGACGTTGTTTCCTGAATTCACGTCCGCGCCTGCGCTGACGTCCATGTCCGCAAAGACATCACCCTCGGAAGTCACACTTCCGAGGGCACTGACATTCCCGCCTGCGTTGACGTGATGGCCCGCGATGACATCCGTCGTAGCCTTGATCTCGCCCGCGACATCGAGCTGCGCGGTCGGGGAGAGGGTGCCGATGCCGACATTCCCAGTGGAGTCGATGTTGAACTCGAGCCCCAGGGGGTAGATCGCCCCCAGCATCGGGGCCGTCGAGAGCGGCACGCAGTTCCCGGGGTTGAGCAGGTCCTCGACTCCGTTCGCGCAGGTGAGGGTTCCGGCGGCAGCGGACTGGTTGCCGGTCTGGGTCGAGCTGGACGGGGTGGGGCCACCGGCTCCGGTGCCGGCCGTGACGCCCAGGGTTCGGCCGCTGGGGCGCTCCCCTTCCGCCAGTCCGACATCACCCGCTTCGGAGGCCGCACCGGGCCTCGCGGGGGACGGGAGGAGGAGCCCGAGCCCCTGGTGAAGCTCGGAGAGCTCCACCTCGGTGAAGTGGCCGTCGCCCTCGTTGCGCAGCAGGCGGTCGCCCGCCGCGGTCCTGCGCTGCAGGTCCGAGAGACCGTCCCGGTCGAAGTCGAGGGTCCAGATGGCCAGGTCCGCGAGCTCGCTGTCGAGGCCGGCCTGCTCACTGTTGTCCAGGAAGACCCCGGCGTCGTTGCGCCAGAGGCGGGCCGGGGCGATACCCGAGACCGTGAGGAGGTCGGGGTCACCGTCCTGGTCCACGTCGAGCCACAGGGCGCCGCGGGAACCCCGCGACTCCGCGAGGCCGACGCGGTCGGTGATGTCCTCGAAGCCGGAGGCGTCCGCCCGGAGGAGCCGGTCGGTATCGCCGGGCCGCGCGACGAAGACGTCGAGGACGCCGTCGCCGTCGTAGTCCCCCCAGTGGAGGGACGGGCCGCTGGCCGCGGGCAGGGCCGCGGGAGGGGTCGTGGGCGGGGTCGCAGGCGCTGCCACGGGTGTCGTGGTGGTCTCACCTACCCCGAGGGGCAGGACGAGGA
>CAZQAT010000021.1:21025-24384 GCA_964591315.1 uncultured Planctomycetaceae bacterium | reverse complement strand
GGCGCTGCCACGGGTGTCGTGGTGGTCTCACCTACCCCGAGGGGCAGGACGAGGAGGGTCGTGAGGAGATTCATGGGATGGCTCCGGGAGAGGTAGCAGGAGTGAGAAGACGGAGCCCGAGGCCCGATGCCTTGCTCCACCCCCACCTCGTTGGCGCCCTGGAGGCCCCATCACCCCACCCCGCCCCAAGAACCGCCAGACGTGCACAAACTCTGCTCTCAATTCAGCTTGCGGCGATTTGAATTGGCCGGGACAATGGCGCTCATGGAAGAGGTCGGGAGGGATTCGCCGGTCGAGCCGGGGGAGTTCACGCGGCTCCTGCGCGAGTCCGACGCCAGCCGCCCGGAGCTCCTGGGCCGGCTCCTGCCCCTCGTCCACGACGAGCTGCGGCGAGTCGCCGGAGGCTACGTGGGGCGGCTCGGTGACGCGGCCCCCACTCTCCAGCCGACCGTCCTGGTCAACGAGGCCTACCTCAGGCTGTCGGGCACGGGGGAGGCCCTCGGGCCCCGCGACCGGGGTCACTTCTGCGCCATCGCGGCCCGGGCGATGCGGAACAGCCTGGTGGATCACCTGCGAGCCCGAAACGCGCAGCGCCGTGGCGGCGGAGCCGAGCAGGTGACCCTGAGCGGCGTCGCCGCGGCCCTCGAGGAACGGGGGGCCGATCCCCTCGAGCTCGACGAGGCGCTCCGAGACCTCGAGGAGCTCGACCCGGAGCTCGGTGAGCTGGTGGAGCTGCGCTACTTCGCCGGGCTCAGCATCCCCGAGACGGCCGAGGCCCTCGACCTCTCGACCGCCACGGTCGAGCGCCGCTGGCGCACGGCCCGCGCCTTCCTGCGCGATCGCCTCGAGGGACTGTCGTAGGTCCGCGGCCGTGGGACCCCCACGGATCTCCCGCAGGCCTGGCCGCCATTCGCCCCGGTCAGCGCAGGAAGGCTTCGGCCCAGTCCGATGGGGGCGCGGCCTCGAGCCGCCTCTGACCCGCGCCGAGCACGACCTCCTGGAGCAGCTCGCCGTCGATGGGAGAGCGGTGCAGGCGTTCCCCTTCGGGGGTCTGCACCAGGGCGCTCCAGCGGAGCTGGTAGGACCCCGGACCCGGCACCCGGAGGCGGCAGCGGCCGTCCTCTCCGAAGGGCACCGCCCGATCCCCCAGGCGCAGGGCCAGGGCGGCCACGGCCGGCTCGGCGCTGCCGGCGAAGACGCCCCCGGTGGCCCATAGCTCGAGCTGGAAGGTCGCGTCGTAGTCCGCGAGGGGACCGTCCGCGTCCCAGTGCACCTCCACCTCCTGGCCCGCGGGACTCTCGAGGCGCAGCACGTCGTCGTTGCCCAGCCGCCCGAAGGCCGGCAGCGAGGGACCGACCTCCGCCACCACGAAGCCCTGCAGGCGGCGGTCGATCACGATCTCCGGCCCGCGGCCGAGGGACAGGGGACGCCCGACGTCGGGCACGAACCACAGGTCCGCGATCACCTGCCGGCCCCGGTGGTCGGTCACGTGCACGGTCACGGTGCGCAGCTGCCCACGAAGGTCGACCGGGTTCAGGCGGGGATCCTGCGCGCCGTCGGCGCGCGCCTCCACGCCCTCGAAGGCTGCCAGCTTGCCTCCATTGGAGGCGAAGTCCACGGCGACCGCGTAGAACCCGGGATCCAGCCCGCGCACCGCGAAGCTCCCATCGGAGGCGAGGCCCACGTCTCTCCAGCCATGCGCGTGGCGCGCAGCCGGCTCGCCCTGGCTCATGGGCCAGGCGCCGACGATCACCTCGGAGGTGTCCGTGCCCTCGTCCACGAGCAGGCGCCCGGTGATGGCCGCCGCCCCCTCGAGCTCCAGACGCAGGGTCGACGAGGCGGCCACCACGCGCACGGGCTCGTGGCGCCAGCGGCCCTCGCTGTAGACGCTCAGGAAGACCTCGTCGGTCCCGAACTCCCCATAGAAGGTGAAGCGCCCGTCCGCATCCGTGCGCGCACCGCCGCGGACGGGCGAGCCGTCGGGCCTGTCGAGCCAGCTCACCCAGACCTCGGGCACCGGCTGCCCGAAGGGGTCGACCACGATCCCCGAGAGGACCGGAGCAGGCTCGGGCTCGAGGTGGATCCGGCCCAGCTCGTGGGGACCGGAACCGCGGTAGGGCTCGAGCTCGACCTGCACCTCGACCCGGCTGCCCCCCTCGCGCCACGGCACGAAGCGCAGCTCTCCCTCGGGCGCGCCCCCGATGCCGACCAGCTCGAACTCGAAGCGGCCTTCGGAGTCGGTGCTCTGCAGCCACCGGTGACCGGAGCGCGAGGCGTCGGTGTAGGTCACGAAGAGCTCACCGCCCTCCAGGGGCCACCCGCCGGGCACGGTGACGCGCCCCGTGTAACGATGGGGCGACGCCCCCAGCACGATGCGCTCGCGCACCTGTTCGCCGGGCTGGCCGGGCCCGGTCAGGCGCGCCTCCCAGAGCTCCTGGTGAGGGCCGACCGGGATCGACACGTCGAGGGTGCACCCGAGGCCGACGTGCGGGAAGTTCACACGGCCGTCCTCGACCTCCGCCACGACCACGCCGCTGCGCAACATACGCGGCCACCACTGGCCCTCCTCGGCCACCGAGAGCGACACGAAGCTGCCGTCCGGGAGGGGTTGCCGCTCGTCCAACCAGAGCTCGAGAGCCACGCTGCCGAAGTCGGGCACCACGAGCTTCACCTGCGCCTCCTTCTCGGCGTCGAGGTCCAGGGCGGTCGCCACCTCGGCCACCCCCGGCAGATCGACGAAGGCCTCGAGGGCGTTCACCTCGAGCTCTTCCTCCTGCACGAGCCAGGGCCGTAGTCGGGCATGACCGTCCTCGTCGCTCCAGGCCCGGTCGAGCACGTAGGGCATTTCCGCTCCGGCGACGCGCACTCCGACCTGCACGCCCTCCACGGGCCGCCCGGAGGTGTCCACGACCGTCGCGAACACGGCGCCGTGGGACCAGATACGAACCGTGGTCGTCGGGTGATCCAGGTCGATGGAGTCCAGGTAGCCGGTCGCGTCTCCGAGCTTCGCCACCAGGATCGGGCTGCTCTCGGGCCGCTCGATCCGGAGCTCTCCGTTTCCGTCGGCCAGGTGCTCCTCTCCGTTGCGCTCGAACCCCGCCGCCGCCGACGAGACCTCGAACTGCAGGCGCTCCCGCTGCTGGCGGCGCGGGTCCTGGTTCATGCGGGCCTGCGTTGCCTTCTCCGCTACGAAGACCTGCGCCCCGGGGGCGGGAGTATCCGTCTCCCCGTGCACGACGCGCACGAGCCAGGGTTCGGCCAGAGCCGCCGCGGAGCTCGACTCCACGGCCTCGCGCCGGGCGGTCACCTGAGCCTCGGCGGAGGTCACCCCGGACTCACTCCGGACCACGGCGGGCGGC
>CAZQAT010000021.1:16776-20925 GCA_964591315.1 uncultured Planctomycetaceae bacterium | reverse complement strand
CGGCGGGCGGCTCGGCGACGGGCGCCTCGGCCAGCTCCTCCACGGCCGGCGGCAGCTCGCCGCGATCGAAGGCCACACCGGCGGTCCAGGCACCACCGAACAACACGAGGAGGACTGCGGACGCGAGGGCGATCTTGGTCTTCATCAGGGCGACTCCTAAGAGCACCATCCCGTCCTTCGTCTCGAGCGTCGCCAGGGACACCATCGCGCCGAGCCAGCGAGTCTCGTCGCCGTCGTGGGCGGCGAGCAGGGTCGCACGCAGCTTGGCGAGGCCCCGGGCCAGACGGCTGTTGACCGTGGCCACGGGCACGTCGAGGGCGCGGGCGATCTCCCGCGGCGGGAGGCCGTCCACGTAGCGCCGCACGACGACTTCCCGGTAGGGCTCGTCCAGGGTGAGCACGTGCTGGATGAGCAGCTGCTGCTGCTCGAGCATCTCGGTGCCGGTGGAGACCGGCGGCTCGTGGCGCTCGGGGCTCGCCTCGCGCTCGCGCCGCGCCCGGCGGGCGTCGCCGCGGCGGCGGTTGGCGGCCAGGCGCTTGAGGGCGCCGGCCATCCAGGCCGAGAGGGGCCCCCGGGCGCCGGAACCGTGGGCCAGGGCCGCCACCCAGGCGTCCTGGACCAGGTCCTCCGCCAGGTGCGCGTCGGCCACCAGGCTGCGGGCCAGCCCGTCGAGCCAGCCGCTCTCGGCGGCCAGGCTCTCCAGCTCGTGAAGGTCGGGAGGGTTGGGGTTCATGGTTTGCGACCCCCGTGGTCGCGGGCCGCGGATCCGACGCGCGATTCTCGGGTTTTCTCCCGCGACCTCACTCGGGCAGGAACTCCATGCGGTCCAGGTTCATCAGGCCGCCCCCGCCGGACTCGTTGCGGAAGACCACGAACAGGTCCTGCAGGCCCCCGGGGTCGGTCAGAGCCACCTCCACCTCGAACCACTCCTCCCAGGCGCCGTTGGGGACCATCTCGAAGGAGCCGATCAGGGCTCCGTCGATCCCCCCCGCCCGCAGCTCGACCGTGGCGCCCTTGCCGGCCGAGCTGACCCGGCAGCGAACCCGCGGGATGCCGACCAGGTCCACGCCCTCGAAGGCCAGGAAGGAGTTCGCCTCGATGGCCCCGATGAAGGTGCCGCCGGTGGCCGCGCACGTAGTCGAAGCGCGACAGCCGCGAGTCCTCGTTCGTGCCCCAGGTGCTGCCGTACTCCAGCACGAAGAGCTCTCCCCCCGGCCCGAAGAGCATGTCCACCGGCCGCAGGAACTCGTGCTCGCCGGGAAAGTCCGCCAGGCGCTCGAGCTCCGAGTCCCCCACCAGGTGCGCGAGCTTGATCCAGTGCCGCGACCACTCGAAGAAGAAGAGCACCCCGTCGAGCTCCTCGGGGAAGCGCGTGGGCGAGGTCGAGCTGGGGTCGTGGTGGTACACCGGCCCCGCGCAGGCCGTGCGCCCGCCGCTGCCGAGCTCGGGAAACTCCTCCGAGTCCCCGTAGGGGTACCAGATCCAGGCCGGCTGGGCCGGGGGCAGGACCCGCGCCCCGGCGTTGAAGGGCGACTCGTTGACGGGCCGCGCCGGGTCGAAGCGCGGGCCGAGGTGCTCCAGCTCGAAGTCCCAGTTCGCGTAGGCCCGGTTGTCGCCGATGAAGAGCGGCCAGCCGAAGAAGCCCGGCCCCTTGGCCTGGTTCAGCTCGTCGAAGCCCCGCGACCCGCGGTCCCCGTCGCCCCCCGCGTCCGGCCCCACGTCACCCCAGTAGAGGTAGCCGGTCTCCCGGTCGATCGAGATGCGCCAGGGGTTGCGGCAGCCCATGACGTAGATCTCCGGCCGCCCCACCGTCGGGTCGTCGAAGAGGTTCCCCGGCGGCACGTCGTAGCCCCCGTCCGGCCGCGGCCGGATGCGCAGCACCTTGCCCCCGAAGGTCATCGTGTCCGCGCTCGTGCGCTGGGCATCCCAGGGGAAGCGCCCGGGCCGCTCGTCGATGGGCGCGAAGCCGCTCGAGCCAAAGGGGTTCGTGTTGTCCCCGGTGGAGATGAAGAGGTTGCCCTGGCCGTCGAACTCCAGGGAGCCCCCGTGGTGGCAGCACTCGCGACGCTGCTCGAGCCAGGACATCACGACGCGCTCGCTCCCGGGGTCGATCGCGATGCCGTCCACGACGAAGCGACTCAGCATCTGCCCCATGTGGTCCTTCGGCGAGTACAGCAGGTAGATCCACCCGTTGGCGTCGAAGTCCGGGTCGAGGGCCACGCCCAGGAGCCCGTTCTCCTGCTCCTGGAAGACGTCGAGCTCGAGCACCGTCTCGAACTCCTCCCCCCCGGCGGGGCGGGCGAGGACCTCGCCGCCTTGCTCCACGACGAAGATGCGCCCGTCCGCCGCCACCTCGAGCTCCATGGGTCGGTCGAAGCCCGTGGCCAGCACCTGGCGCTCGAAGCGCAGGGGGTCGTAGGGCTCGCCCTGGAGAGAGCAGGAGGCCGCAAGACCCAGCAGGAGGGGGCAGAGCATGGTCCTCAGCTTATCGGCGGCCGGAGAGGGACCGAGGACCCGGCAGTCCCGCGGCGGTGTGCGTGAGCCCCCCGCGGCCGATTCCGGGTATAATTAGTCGTGGGTCCGCAGATCCGCCCCCGCCCGAACACGCACGGCCACCGCGACCAGAGTGGCCTGGAGCGACACGATGACCCCCTTCTCGAGCGCCTGCGGGCGCGCAATCGGCACCCTCCTCCTGGCCGGCCTCGGCGCCGCGCCCGCCCTGGCCCAGTGCGAGCCCGCCGAGCTGCCCTCCCCGGGAGCCGGACTCGGCTTCGGCGCCGCCCTCGACCTGGAGGGCGTCGAGGCCGTGGTCGGCACGCCCCTGGACCCGGGCACCGGCGGTGACTTCGGTGCGGTCCACCTCTTCGACTCGACCGGAGGCAGCTGGGTCGCCACCCAGCGCCTCGCGCCCGCCGTTCCGCCGCTCTTCGGCGACTTCGGCGCGGCCCTGGCCCTCGACGGCGACGTGCTGTGGGTGGGCGCCCCCTCCTCCCCCTTCGGTGGCTCGGCCCACGTGTTCGAGCGCAGCGGGGGCGTCTGGTCCGAGCTGCAGACCCTCGGAGGCGGCGGTTTCTTCGGCACCTCCGTGGCCGTGTCCGGCGGCACGGCCGCCGTGGGTGAGCTCTTCGACGGCACGGCGGGCGCCGTCACGGTCTACGAGCGCGGGCTGGCGCAGTGGAGCGTCGCCCAGATCCTGAGCTCGGACAGCCCGGTCCTGCACGACGAGTTCGGCTGGGCGCTCGCCCTCGAAGGTGAGCGCCTGGTGGTCGGTGCGCCGCGGCAGCCCATGGCCGCCGCCGGCTCGGTCTACGTCTTCGGGCGAGCCGCGGGCACCTGGACGCAGCAGCAGGAGCTGCACCCCAGCGACGGCACCGGGAGCGAGGACTTCGGTGTGGACCTGGCCCTCGACGGGGACCGCCTGCTGGTGGGCTGCCCGGCCCTCGGCGGCGCCTACGTCTTCGAGTGGAGTGCCGGGAGCTGGAGCGAGACCGCGAAGCTCACCGCCCCCGGCGGGCTCGACGGACCGGTGGCCCTCGACGGGGACCGCGCCCTGGTGGGCGCGCACCTGTTCGGCCACGGAGGCGGAGGCTGGCAGCTCGAGGGCTTGCTCGCTGTCGACGCCGACCCCTTCCCCGCCGCGGCCGCGGACCTCGACGGAGGCAGAGCGCTGGTGGGTAGCGGCGCCTTCGCCGTGCAGGCGGCCGTCGCCTTCGACCTGGCGGTCTGCGAGTGCGGGACGACGACCTACTGCACGACGACCCCCAACTCCGCCGGACCCGGGGCCCTGATCTCCGCGAGCGGCAGCACCTCGACCGCGGCCAATGACCTCGTGCTGCAGGTCTCCGGCGCGGTGCCCGGCACCTTCGGCATCTTCTTCTACGGGCCGGAGGTGGCCCTCCTGCCCTTGGGCAACGGCCTGCGCTGCGTCGGCGTGGGCACGACGGGGCTCTTCCGCCTGCAGCCGCCCCAGGTGGCGGACGGGCTCGGCCAGGCCGCGCGGGCCCTCGACCTGACGGCCTTCCCGGCAAACGGCGGACCCGGAGAGGTGCTGCCCGGCTCGCGCTGGAACTTCCAGTACTGGTACCGGGACGCCACGATGCCGCCGGCGGGCTTCAACGTCTCCGACGCCTTGCAGGCGGTCTTCTGTCC
>CAZQAT010000021.1:0-16676 GCA_964591315.1 uncultured Planctomycetaceae bacterium | reverse complement strand
CGGCCCCGCCCTCCGGCTCAGCGGCCGGGCGGCGGGAACACGAACATGTCGCCGTCCGTGAAGGCCTCGAGGGCCGCGGTCTGCTCGCCTCGGGCGCCGCCGTCCACCAGGCCGGCGCTGCTGCGGCCGGTCCCGGCGGGCCCGTCCAGGTCGAGTGGCTCCATCACGGTCGCCGGGCCGCCGGGCTCCTCCACCCCACAGGCCGCCAGGAAGAGGGCGAGGAGGAGGGGGGGGCGGGCAGGAGAGATTCCTGGAAGGGTCGAGAGGCTTCGTTACTCCCACGGGAGATCCCGGTAGTCGGCCGCAGTCCCCAGACCGCCCATCCACCGGACACCATCACCTGGAGTCTCTCTTGGATCTTACACTCCTCCTCTCGGTCCTGGCCCTCGCATCCAGTCAGGACCACCGCCTCGACGGCGCACACACGCCGTCCCCCGAACGAGACGACCCGGCCCGCGCATACTGGGAGCGCGTCGCCGAGGACCTCAACTCCCGACGCTCCGTCCGCCAGGTCCTGACCCTCGACCCGGCCGACGCACGGGCCCGCGAGGCCGTCCGCACGACGCGCCTCGCGAGCCTCGAGATCGACCAGCAACAGAGCCTCAGCGAGGCCGCCCAGGCCATCCAGCTCGTGAGCGGCCTGCCGATCCTGGTCGAGGGCTCCGCCAAGCAGCGCGCCCTCGACGAGGGGCTCGTCTTCGACCTGCGCCTGACCCACCCGGCCTCGGTGGAGACCGTGCTCGACATCTTCTGTGACAGGTCGGACGGCGCCCTCGACTGGACCGTCCGGGAGGGCACGGTGATCCTCACGGTTCCCGAGCGAGCCCTGGAGCCCACCGTCTTCATGCACCCCGTGGCCGACCTGACCGCCGCCTTCGACCCCGAAGAGGTCTCCATCATGATCCAGGAGCACGTCAGTCCGGCCAGCTGGGACCAGGGCGGCGTGGCGATCGACGTCACCGGCGCCTTCGTGACGGCGGTGCACGAGCGCGAGGTGCAGCTGGAGATCGAGGCCTTCATCCAGGACCTGCGCCGCTTCCGGGCCACCCTCGACGGTCCCCCTGCCTTCGGCCAGTCCTCGAGCCTCCCGGAGCTGGACGCGGCCTACGCCCGTCTGGAGTCGACCCAGCTGGCCGCGAGCTTCGAGCAGGCCCCGATCGCCGAGGTGGCCGCCTTCCTGCAGGAGTCGAGCGGCTTCAATGTGGTCGTCTCCCGCAAGGTGGCCGATGCGGGCGCCAGCATCAGCTTGAGCCTGCCTCGGACCGACGTGCGCACCCTGCTGGACCTGATCGTTCAGGTCGAGCCCGAGCTGTCGTGGAGCGTCTCCGACGGCGTGGTGCACATCAAGGCCGCCACGGAGGCGCGCCCGGACCACGTCCTGGCCTTCTACGACGTCGGCACCATCGTCGGCCCCGCTCCGCCGGAGTGCGTCTTCCCCTCCGCTTCCGGGCGGGGTGACGAGGTCCACGAGAACCTCGTGATCTCGCCGGACGCCCTGGTGGAGCTCTGCAGCTTCTCGATAGACCCGGAGAGCTGGGACAACGACCCCCGGAACTCCATGCGCATCAACGGGCGGAGCATCCTGGTCGTCAACCAGAGCTACGCCAACCAGCTCGCCATCCGCGACCTCCTGACGAACCTGCAGGCGATCGCGGACGTGATGCTCGCGGCGCGGGACAGCTGAGGGCGGGAGCGAGTCTCCTCGGCGGGACATGGCGCAAGAGGCGCCATGTCCCGCTTCACTTCAGAGCCCGAACTGCACCTCGAGCCCGTTGGAGGTGTTGAAGCCCGACCCGCAGGGCCCCTGCGTGTCGCGGTACCAGCACTGGAAGTTCCAGGTGTCACCGGCCTGGATGCACCCGGCCGCGAACTGAGCGCAGGAGTAGGCCACGATGCCGGGCCCTTCGCTGATGATCCCGGCCCCGGAGGCGGACCGTGCCGGATAGCGGCCCACGATGCTGTTCACCACCCGCAGACCGTCGCCGAAGGCGAGCTGGGACTGGGTGTTGCCCATGAAGAAGAGCCCCGTCACGCCGGGAGGCAGACTCGAGGCGACCAGCTTCAGGTCGTCCGCCGCGACCGAGTGCGTCCCCTGGAAGAAGGCGTGGGAGCCCTGCCTCGTGCGGTTCGCGCAGCCCCCCGCGGGGTAGTCGTTGTTGCAGGGTCCCAGCCCCTGGGCGCAGAAGCCGTACTCCTCGATCGCCTCGCACTCGTCGGGGATGCCGTTGTCGTTGGCGTCGCTAGAGGAGCCCGTGGCGATGTCGACCGCGTCCTCGACGCCGTTGTTGTTGCAGTCGAAGCAGGTACCATTGTCGAAGTCAATCCCGTCGATGTCGTCACCATGCATCACTCCGTGGGTCCGGCTCGTGACCAAACCCAGAGTCTCGGCCGCATAGAGGATTCCCGGAAAGGGAGATAGGCCGCCGTTGACGGGCGGGACGAGGATGTCGCCTTCCTCGATCGGTACGCCGAAGATCGAGTCCGGCTGGCCGATGACCGCCGAACCGCGGCGCACGGAGAAGAGCAGCATGTCCGTGTTGCCCTGGACCCAGTCGTAGGGCTCGAGGGAGACGTCAAAGGTCCCGTTGCCGTTCTCGGCCAGGACCAAGGCGTCGATATCGTCGCTGTCCGGACCGCCGAAGAGGTCGAGCCCGAGGCTCAGGGCAGGAGCGAACACGACTGGCGCCGCCGTCGGGGAGCTCACGAGCAACACGTCCGCCGCCGAGACGCCCTGAGTGGTCGAGGTGCCCGAGTTACTGGTGTTCTTGAGGGGGTCGAAGCTGTTGCCGTCGACCGAGATGAAGTAGCCCTGGCTCGGGAAGCCCGCCTGAGCGTTGAGGTTCAGGGCGTCGAGGTTGTCGCCCGTGCTGGGCAGCGTCTGGCTCGGCAGGGTGGGCTCGACCAGGCCGATGCCCGGGTAGACCCTGCCTGAGGGCGCGTTGCTCGACCCGCCGTCCCCGTCGAAGACTCCCACGTGCTGAGCCGGCACACCCGTCGGGCTGAGAGGGCCCGCGGCCAGGCCGAAGGTGACGAACACATCCGAGGCGACGTCAGCCACGGCTCCGCCCTCGCTGAAGACCGTCGGCCCCAGGTGAGCCTGGGGCACACCGACGCTGAACTCGTCCACCGAGAACCACAGGTGCTGGGCCTCGTTGGTGGGCGAGTTCAGGGGCAGGATCTGATCCGCTCCCTGGCTGATCGCGTCCACCTCGACCCCGCAGGCCTGCCCGGGCTGGTGGCCGACGCAGGAGTTGTAGAGCACAAGCCCGAGGTTGCCCCCCGACAGGGCGAAGGCCGGCGGCCCCAGGGGCGCGAAGCCCGGCGCGCCCTGGCCGAAGGTCAGGATGTCGCCCTCCGTGATCCGCCTGTTCGAGAAGGACGCGGTCTGCGAGATGGTCGGCCCCTTCCAGTCCACCGAGAAGGTGAACTGCTGGGCGACCGCGGGCGTGGCGAGGCTTGCGAGGACCAGGAGAGGGCCCAGGCGGGCGAGGGGAGTATTCATGACACAGGCGAATCAGGAGTCGTTCGGGAGTCGGCCGGCCGCCGAGTCCCACTTCTCCCTCCACGAAGAGGCCAGGGTAGGCGAGGGTCTCGGATCGCGGAAGGAGCACGGCCGGGGGGACGCCCAGGCGCCCCCCCGGCCTCTGTCGAGGCTCGACGGGTCAGGGGCCGAAGAGCACGCTGGCACCGCTGGACACGTTCACGTCGGTACCGCACTGGCTGGCGTTGTCGCGGTACCAGTGCTGGAAGCGCCAGGTGGTGCCGGCGAAGATGTGGCCCGCCGACGGGAAGTTGGCCTGGCTGTAGGCCACGATCCCAGGTCCCTCGCTCACCGTCCCGCTCAGGCCCGAGTTCTTGATCGGGAAGCGGTAGTAGGGGGCGCCGGCGCACAGGAGGCCGTCGAAGAAGACCACGGGCGCGATGGTCCCGGGCCCCATGAAGGCCAGCCCGAACGAACCCAGGGGAAGCTGGGTGGTGGTCAGCACCAGGTCGTCCGCCGTGGCGCTGGCAGAGCCGGAGGGCGTCATCAGTGCGCCTCTACCGCTGGAGTTGAGGCAGCCCGCGGTCGGGTCGCCGTTGCCGCAGGGCGCCGCGTTGGACGGACAGAAGCAGAAGGTGTCGATGTCACCCTCGCACTCGTCCGGTATGCCGTTGTCATTGGCGTCGGTCGAGCTCCCGAAGGCGATGTCGACGGCGTCCTCGATCCCGTTGCCGTTGCAGTCGATCAAGGGGCTCGTGACCAGGTCCGCGGCATTCAGATCGTCGGCAAAGGGGGTCGTGATGACCCCGCTGCGCACGGTGCGCAGGCCGAAGTTCTCGGCGGCCATGTAGATGCCGGGGAAGGGCGAGACACCCGTGCCGTTGCTCAGCGGGACCGTCAGGAGGTCACCCTCCTCGATCGGGATGCCGAAGATCGAGTCCGGGGCGCCGATGATCGGCGAACCGCGACGCACGGAGAAGAGCAGCATGTCCGTGGCTCCGCCCCACCAGTCGTTGGGCTCGTTGGAGCGCTGGAAGCCGGGCACACCGTTCTCCATCAGGACCAGGGCGTCCAGGTCGTCGAACTGGTTGGCCACGAAGTCGAGGCCCAGGTCGTTGGAGGAGGCGTACAGCACCGGGGGAGCGCCCGTGCCGGAGGAGACGACCACGTCGCCGGGCCGGAAGCCGTGGACGGCCGCCGAGCCGCTGTGCTGGATCCCGGTCAGGGGGTCGGTCCAGGAGGCGTCGAGGGAGAAGTACACCGGCCAGATCACCGGCAGGACGGAGTTGTTGACGGCCATGCCGTCCACGTTGTCGCCACCGCTGGGCACCGTATTCGTGAGCTGGTGCGGCTCCACCAGGCCGACGCCCGGGTAGCGGTAGCCGCTCAGGGAGGGCAGGCCGTTGCCGTCGACCGCGCCGATCGCGCCGGCGAGGGCGCTTGTGGGCGGCTTCGGCCCGAGCCCCAGGCCCAGGTCCACGAAGAGGTCGGCGGCGGCGTCGCCGACGGGGCCCTCGGTGCCGACGTTCGGCGGCGCGATCGCGGGCTCGCCGCGGGCCTGGCGGTCCACGGAGAAGACCCAGCGCCCGCCGAAGGTGGGCACGTTGTTGAACGAGTGGCCGTAGGCCAGGGCGTCCACCTCGACCCGGCAGGGGATGCCGGAGGTGGCCGTGCAGTTCGGCGCGCCGGTCAGCCCGAGGCCGGGCCCGGGGCCACTCCCCGCGTGGTACACGATGCGCGGGTTGGCGAGGGGGCCGAGCTCCGGCACGAAGTTCGGGGCGGCGAGCACGTCGCCCTCGGTGATCTTGATGTTCTGGGCCGAGTCGGGCTCACCGATGGTCGGGCCCTTCCAGTCGATGGAGAAGGTGATCTGGGCGCTGGCCGGCACCGCCGACAGGCACAGGATGGACAGAGCGGGGGTCACCGGACCCCGGAGAAGCGATCGCATTGTGATCCTCCTTGGGCAGGATGCGAGAGTGAGGCGCCAGGGAGGAGCCTCGGTCGGGTACCCCCAAGGGCGCCCTCGGGAGGCGAGGTGACACAATCCTCGAGTTTCTCCGCTGCAGCACCCGTGGGCCGACGTCGGTGCGGGCTCGTGAGCCCCGCGCCCCAGCCAGCCCTTCCCTCGCCACATTGTAGTCCAGTCCGTGGAATTCGTGAGCCGTCCGAGGCAGTGGCCATCACCCACGGACGACCCCCGGACCCGCGCCGTGGACCTCCTCCCGGGGGCCTGGGAGCGTCTAGCGGTACTCGAGCGGCAACGCCAGGCGCTGCTCCCGAGCCACCTCCCACGCCGCCAGCTCCCGGGGCTTGCGGGCCTTGGCGGCCGGCAGGGGGTCGACCGGCCAGACCTGGGCCGTTCCGTCGGCGAAGCCACCGATGACCCGCAGGGGGCCCGGGCCGGAGCTGAAGGCGGCATCGAGGATCGGCGCCCCGTCGCCCTGGAGATGAGCGATCGGACTCCCGTCGCGCACGTCGCGGACGAAGATGGTGCCGTCCGTGGAGCTCGTCAGGACGAGGCCACCGTCGGGGCTGAAGGCGCCGGAGGTAATGTCGCCGTGGTGGAAGACCTCGGTGTACATGCGCTCCCCGGTTGCGAGGTGCTGCACGTGAAAGGCGGCGCGCCCCTCGAGGCCGATTATCAGCAGGCGCTCCCCGTCGGGGGACCAGCGGACGGTGCGCGGCGTGATCGAGCGGATCAGGTCGCGTGTGGGCTCACCGGTCTCGGTGCCGAGGAACCGCACCAGGCCGTCCTCCGCGACGACGGCCAACTCCTCCCCCGAGGGGGCAAAGGCGAGGTCCACCGCCTCGACCCTGTCTCCGCTCTTCTCTTGGAGGGCCATCTCCCAGACGCGTTCACCCGTGGCCTTCTTCCAGCAGCTCAGTCCTCCCTCGGCATCGACCACAGCGGTCCACTCTCCGTCCAGCGAGTGGCGAGTGCTGAGGGCCTCGTGCTCGAGCCCGGGGAGGGACCCGCCCTGATCACCCGTGTCGAGTCCTGCCTCGGCAGCGATGCGTTCCAGCTCCATCTCACTCACGCCATCGCGTAGGGCGTACGGCCTCAGCTCCTCGCCCTCCCGCTCCAGAGCGCCCAGGAACGTCCCAGCCCCTGGATTGGTTCCCGGCTCCGCGGGAGCTGCCCACACCATCCAGGCGCCATCGGAGAGGAGACACAGGGCGTGCCGCCCCTGGGGCGTGAAGAGGACTCGCTGGAGGGGCGCGTCGTCGCACCGGAGCCGATACATGTCCGGGCGGTTCTCCGCGAACCAGATGCGCGCCGTGGGGCCCTTGCTGTGCGTCACCAGGAACTCGCCGTCGAGGGTCCACAGCACCTTGGCCGGCTTGAGGTAGCCCTCGAGCTCAGCGACGCGCCGCCTGGCCCGGCCGTCGAAGACGTCCACGACGCCGCTCTCCATGGCCACCGCCCAGCGCGTGCCGTCCGGAGATCGGGAGGCGTGGACGACCTCACCCTGCGCCACCCGCAGCGGGAGGCTCTCGAGCTCTGCCCACCCCTCGGGGTCTTCCGGGTGTTCGACTCCGAGGTGCTCACCACTCGCCAGCGCCCAGCTCTCGACCGCACTCGACGGCCCCCTCGACACGCCCACCGAGGCGCGCTCGACTCCAGGACCGCTCCGGGTGAGCGTCAGGCCCGCGGGCTCGTAGTCGGGTCCGTCGAGGGTGGCGACGTCGACGCGCTCCTCGGTGTCGAAGACCTGGATCTTCCGATCCGCCCCGATGCTCGCCACCCAAGCACCCTTGGCCGCCACGAACAGAGCAGCACCCTCGTGCGGCTGCCAGCTCAACACCTCCTCCCCCGTCGTGATCTCGTACACGCGCGCCGACCCGTCCTCGAACACGGCGGCCACGTGCTCGCCGTCGTCCATGACGGCGATGTCCCTGAAGCGATAGCCGACGTAGCCGTCCAGCTCTCGCGCCACGTGGCAGCGATCCATCGCAGCGTAGAGCGCCGAGCGCGTCAGGTAGCTCGGTGCCTTCTCCACGGCTTCGATCGCAAGCACCATCGACGCGGACGGGTCCTCCTCCAGCAAGGCGACCGCCCGCTCCCCCAGGTGTCGGCCGAGGGCGAAGTCGAGGGCCTGCTCCTCTCGCGCGAGCAACATCAGGGTCCACACCAGCGCCACGCTCAGGACCAGGATCGCTCCGGCCACGGAGCCGAAGACGAGGGGCGAGCGCCGCGCCCAGCGCCACAGCCGGAGCAAGGGGCCGGCGGGCCGCGCGAGGATCGGCTCCGAGCGGCGGATGCGCGCCAGCTCCTCGGCGAAGTGGAGGGCGCTGGCGTAGCGCCGCCCGAGGTCCTTCTCCAGCGCCGTGCGCAGCACCACGTCCACGTCCCGCGGCAGGTCCGGCCGCAGGTCACCGAGGGCGCGCGGAGCACTCTCCTGCACGGCGAACAGGATCGCGTGGGTGCTCGCCGCGTGGAAGGGCCGCTCCAGGGTCAGCGCCTCGAAGAGGCTCACCCCCAGGGCCCACACGTCCGTGCGCGCGTCGATCTTCTGAGCGGCGTCAGTGACCTGCTCCGGCGACATGTAGGCAGGGGTGCCGAACACCTCCCCGGACATGGTCAGCACACGTCCCGCGGACTCGGTGTCCAGGGCCAGGCCGAAGTCGAGCCACACGCCACGGCCATCCGGCGTGACCATCAGGTTGCCCGGCTTGACGTCGCGGTGCACCACGCCCGCCTGGTGGGCCGCGTGCAGCGCCCGGGCAGCCTCCTCGAAGAAGGCCAGGAGACGGTGCAGCTCCTCCCGCGACTCCGGCGCAAGGGGCAGCACCCAACGCTCCCGCGGCCGGCGCCCCTCCTTGGCCTCGCTTAGAGCGGAGGCGAGGGTCTGCCCCTCGATGACCGGCATGGCGAGGTAGGCGAAGTCGCCGCTGATCTCCGCGTCGTAGAGTCCGCAGATGCCGGGGTGGTCGAGGCGCGAGACCACCTCGGCCTCGCGCTGCAGGCGACCGCGCTTGGCCTCGGAGAAGAGCAGGCTCGAGGCGGGCAGGAGCTTGAGGGCCACGCGCCGGGCGATGCGCGAGTCCTCGGCGAGGTAGACGACGCCCTGCCCTCCGCGCCCCAGCTCCCCGAGCACCCGGTAGGGCCCCACCTCGCGCACCTCCGCCGGCGCCGTGGCAGGAGCGACCCCCGTGCGCGCCTCGTACTCCTTGCGGACCTGCTCCTCGCAGCCAGGAAAGCGCGCGAGATAGGAGTCGAGCTCGCGCACCTCCGACCGCTCCAGGTCGCGCAGGAAGACGCTCAGGAAGTCGAACAGCTCAGCGGAGGTCTCGGCCTCCCGGCGGGCTTCGGGGTCCACGGCTGAATTCTATAGACTCTGGGACAGATGGACGCCGCCTCAGATCCTCCCCGCGACGCCCCCGACCCGCGCGACGAGTCCACCGAGCGCCTGGTGCGCGGTGTCTCCGACGGGGATGTGGCCCACTTCAACGCCCTGTACGAGCGGCTAGCCCCCTCTCTCTACACCTGGGCCGACCTGCGCATCGGACACAAGCTGCGAACCTGGCTGGAGCCCGCGGACCTCGTCCAGGAGGTCTGGTTCCGCGCCCTGCGCAGCCTCGACGCCTTCGATCCGGACACGACCTCGTTTCGCTACTGGGTCTTCCGGGTCGCCAAGAACGCCCTGCTGGAGGCCCTGCGCAAGTCCGAGAGCGCAGGCCGCGGCGCCTGGCAAGCCGCCGGCGACGGGCAGCCCAACGCACTCGAACAGGTGCCGGACTCGATCACCGGTGTCAGCCGTCGTCTGGCCAGAGGCGAGGAGGTCGAGCGCTTTCGGGGCTTCGTCGCCGGACTCGACGAGGAGGACCAGGAGCTCGTGATCCACATCGGACTCGAGGGCATGAGCCACGCCCAGGTGGGCACTCGTCTGGACCTCTTGCCCAAGACCGTCACGAAGCGCTGGCAGCGGCTGCGGGAGCGCCTCGCTCAAGCCGGCGACCTGCAGCAGCTGATCGCGGACTGAGCGCCGAGGCTCGAGCCAGTCCGCCCGGTACCGGGAGCGCGCGGACCTCACCGCCCCCGCCAGGTGACGGGCAGCGGAACGACGGTCGGGGTACCATGAATCCCGTCGGCCATGTGCCCACAGTGTCTCGCCGGCCCTCGACTCCAGGTGTTCGCCTCCATGAAGTCCCGCCCCATCGCCGCGCTCGCTCCCCTGCTCCTCCTCGTCGCCTGGAGCCCTCAGGCCAGTGCCCTGACCCGCTACCACGTGGACGCGGCCGCCACCCCGGGGGGCGACGGGCTCACCTGGGGCACGGCCTTCCCGAGCCTCGACGACGCCCTCGCCCTCGCGGTGGTGGGCGACAAGATCTGGGTCAAGGCCGGCACCTACACCCCGGCCGTCGAGGTCAATCCGGGCGACCCGCGCAGCGCCACCTTCTTCCTGGGGCCCGGGATCACCCTGCGCGGAGGCTTCGACGGCACGGAGACACAACTGAGCCAGCGGGCCGGCCTCTTCGATCAGACCATCCTGACCGGCGAGATCGGCGTGCCCGGTGACCCGACGGACAACACCTACCGGGTCGTGACCGCCCTGCACCCCTCGGGCATCCCCCCCGGAGTGGTGCGTATCGACGGCTTCACGATCCGCGACGGCCACGGTGTCGGCGGCATGGAGAAGGGTGGCGGCGTCGCGATGTTCAACGTCGGATTGTGGCTCACCCGCTGCACGATCCGTGACAACACCGCGCGCTGGGGAGCGGGGCTCCACGCGCAGCCGGCGGCGGCGAACCTGCGCTGGTGCAAGTTCATCGACAACCACGCCCTCGAGCGCGGCGGCGGCATCTGGGGACAGTCGATCGACTACCGCGTCTCCCACTGCGAGTTCCGGGGCAACTCCGCCGGCGTCGGAGGCGCGATCTACGTGCACTCGATCAGCGGCAGCGCCGGCGTCCTGCCGCGAGTGATCGTCCACAACTCGATCCTGGTGGACAACTCCGCGGAGCGCGGAGGCGCGGTCTACATCGGAGGGGGCCAGGTCGCCTCCGGCAAGATCACCCTCAGCAGCTGTACGGTCGCCTTCAACCGGGCGACGCTCCGCGGCGGAGGGGTCCACGCGGTGACGGGCACCCAGGTCCCGGCCGAGTCGACCCTGATCAACAGCATCGTCTGGGCGAACCGTGCGCCCCAGGACCCCAACCTGCGCGGGCGGCACGAGGCACACTCCAGCAACATCCAGGACGGGACCTTCCACGGGACCATGAACCTCTCGCTGGCCCCCGGCTTCGTGAGCCCCTTGGAGCGCGACCTGCGCCTACGCCCGGGCTCGCCCTGCAACGACACGGGCTCGAACGTGCTCCTGCCCTACGACTTCCTGGACGCGGACGAGGACGGCGACAGCCAGGAGGACTCCCCCATCGACCTCGACGGCAAGCGCCGGATCAAGGACGACCCGGACGCGGCGCCCTTCGGGCAGCTGCTCGACATGGGGGCCTACGAACGCTGAGTACGGGGTGCGGCCGGGCCAGGATCCGGCCATGCACCACCTCCTCGCCCAGGCGGCCCTGGGTGCTTTTGACCCACGCGCACATGGAGGGCGACGAGCAGCTCGCCGCCTGGACCCTCGCCCCCCTGACCGAGGAGGCCCAGGCGGCGGGAGAGGACCGGGGCCGACCTTGACCGTAGACTCGTCGCCGCGCCCATGAAGACCTCGCACATCCTGAGCACCTGGAACCGGCTGCGTCGCCGGCCTGGGGGACGTGTCCTCTTCGGGTGGCTCCTGGGCCGCGCCGTGCCCTACAGCGGCTCGATCCGGCCCCGCATCCTCGAGCTCGAGGCGGGCCGGGCGAGGGTGGCCATGGCCGACCGGCGGCGGGTGCGCAACCACCTGAGGAGCGTGCACGCGATCGCCCTCATCAACCTGGCCGAGCTGACCAGCGGCCTGGCGATGCTCGCCGGGCTGCCAGCGGGCACCCGGGGAATCGTGCGGGGACTCTCGATCGAGTATCTCAAGAAGGCGCGGGGCACGATCACGGCGACCAGTCGCTGCGCCCCCCCGGCCACCAACCAGGAGCAGGAGTTCGACGTGGATGTGGAGTTGCGCGACGACACGGGAGAGGTGGTGGCCCGGGCGACGGCCCACTGGAAGCTGGGGCCCGAGTCGTGAGCGGCCAGGCACTCGAGACCGCCCTCACGCGCCACGCGGGGGTCGAGGTGCCCTTGATCTGCGGCGCCATGTACCCCTGCAGCAACCCCGAGCTCGTCGCCGCCGTCAGCGACGCCGGCGGCCTGGGCATCGTCCAGCCGATCTCGATGATCTACGTCCACGGCCACGACCTGCGGGAGGGCCTGCGGCTGATCCGCTCCCTGACCCCGAAGCCCATCGGCTTCAACGCCATCGTCGAGAAGAGCGTCAAGGCCTACGAGCGGCGCATGCGCGGCTGGGTCGACGTGGCCCTCGAGGAGGGGGTGCGCTTCTTCGTCACGGCCCTGGGCAACCCGCGCTGGGTGGTCGAGGCGGTGCACGCGGCCGGCGGCGTGGTCTACCACGACGTGACCGAGCTGCGCTGGGCCGAGAAGGCCCTGGCGGAGGGGGTGGACGGCCTGATCTGCGTCAACGAGCGGGCCGGGGGCCACGCGGGGACCCGCTCCCCCGCGGACCTCTACGAGGAGCTCGCGGGCCTGGGCGTGCCCCTGGTCCGCGCCGGCGGCGTCGGTGGCCCGGCGGACTTCGTCGAGGCCCTCGCGACCGGCTACGCCGGAGTGCAGATGGGGACGCGCTTCATCGCGACTCCCGAGTGCAAGGTGCACGACACCTACCGGGACGCGATCTGCGAGGCCGACGAGGACGACATCGTCCTGACCGAGCGCCTCTCCGGGGTGCCGGTCTCGGTCATCCGCACCCCGGCCCTCGAGCGGCTGGGCACGGGGGTCGGCCCCCTCGCCCGGCGCCTGCTGCGGGGCCGCAAGACGCGGCACTGGATGCGCACCTGGTACGCCCTGCGCTCCCTGCGCAACCTCAAGCGCTCGTCCCTCAAGGGGCTCTCCTACGACGACGTCTACCAGGCCGGGCGCAGCGTCGAGGCGATTCACGAGGTGCTGCCCGCGGCGGAGATCGTCCGGCGCTTTGCGGCCGCCGCGACGGAGGCCAGGCGCTAGACTGCTGGGCTCGCCACCTCCGACCGAACCGCCGTGAGCCTCCTCAGCCTCGAGAACGTCAAGAAGCACTACGCATCCCAGGAGGTGCTCTCGGGGGCGGACCTGAAGGTCGACCCCGGGGAGAAGGTGGGCATCGTGGGGCGCAACGGGGGCGGCAAGACGACCCTGTTCCGCCTGATCGAGGGGCTGGAGGCCCCCGACTGGGGGCGCATCGTCCTGCGCAAGGGCACGGACGTCGGCTTCGTGGCCCAGCGCCCCGAGTTCGCCCCCGGCTCGACCGTGCGCGCCCACGTGGAGGGCGGCATGGCGCGTGCCAAGGAGGCGGTCGCGGCCCTCGAGAAGGTCGTCGAGGAGATGGGCGAGGCCACCGGTGAGCGCCTCGACCACCTCATGGCCCAGCAGGGTCACCTGACCGAGCGCGTCGAGGTCCTCGGCGGCTGGGAGATCGAGCGGCGGGTCGAGGTCGTCATGGGCGGCATCGGCCTGGGAGAGGAGCTCTGGGAGCGCGACTCCGCGACCCTGTCCGGCGGCGAGAAGGCCCGCACCGCCATGGCGCGGGCGCTGGCCGGCGGCCACGACCTGCTCCTGCTCGACGAGCCCACCAACCACCTCGACCTGGTCGGCATCGAGTGGATCGAGGACTACATCAAGAACCTCCAGGGCGCGGTGATCGTCATCAGCCACGACCGGCGCCTCTTGACCAACGCGGTCGAGTCGGTCGTCGAGCTCGAGCGGGGCAAGCTGGTGCGCTACACCGGCAACTACACCAAGTACCTCCAGCTCAAGGAGGAGCGCTACGCCGCGGAGCTGAAGGCCTGGGAGGTCCAGCAGGACTTCATCCGCAAGGAGGAGGTCTTCATCAAGAAGCACATGGGCAGCCAGCGCACCGCCGAGGCCAAGGGACGGATGAAGAAGCTGTCCAACGTGGAGCGCGTGCCCCAGCCCTTCCACGACGTGCGGCGGCCGGTCATCCGAGCGCCCAAGGCCAAGCGCGGCGGGGAGCTCGTGTTCGAGGCCCAGGGCCTGGCCGCCGGCTACGGGGACAAGCTGGTCTGGCAGGGCGTCGACCTGCGCGTGGGCCGCGGCGAGCGCATCGGCCTCGTGGGCCGCAACGGGATCGGCAAGACCACCCTGCTCAAGATCGTCGCGGGCCTGGCGTCCCCCACCGAGGGGCAGGTCGTCCGCGGCCACGGGGCCGAGTGCGGCTACTACGACCAGGAGACGGGCGAGTTCCGCCAGGACGGCACGCCCATGAGCGAGATCCGTCGCCGCTGGCCCACCTGGACGGACGGACAGATCCGCTCGCACCTGGCGCTCTTCCTCTTCCGCGGGGACGAGGAGATCGAGAAGCCGATCAGCGCGCTGTCGGGCGGAGAGCGGGCGCGCCTCGCCTTGTCCGTGCTCGTGCTCGAGTCGCCGTCCTGGCTCGCCATGGACGAGCCCACCAACCACCTCGACCTCGCCGGCCGCACGGCCCTCGAGGAGATGCTCTCGAGCTTCGACGGGGCGCTGGTGCTGATCAGCCACGACCGCGAGTTCCTCGACGACATTTGCAACCGCATCGTCGAGATCGACGAGGACGGGGTCACGAGCTACGACGGCAACTACTCCGCCTGGCGCGAGGTCAAGCTCGCGGCCACCGCCGACCAGCAGGCGAGGAACGCCGCGAAGAAGAAGGCCGAGAAGGAGGCCGCCCAGCGCGCACGGGCCGACGAGGAGAAGAAGAAGGCCAAGCCGAAGGGCAAGGGCGGCAAGAAGCCCCACAACCCCTACAAGTTCAAGAAGCTCGAGGAGCGCATCATGGCCCTCGAGGAGAAGCTCGAGGGCCTGAACGGCCTGCTCGTGAAGGAAGAGGTCTACCGGGACGCGGACAGGATGCGCGAGGTCCAGTTCGAGATCGCCGAGGTCGAGGACGAACTCTCCCAGGCCAACGAGGAGTGGGAGAGCTGGGCCTCCTGAGGTGACCTCGGCCGGCGCAGTAGCCCTCGCCCACGGCCGGGTCGCCGCCGCCGTCGAAGCCGCGCGGGGGCATCGCTATCATCGGGCCACCATGGGCGACGCTCCGCACAAGACCCCGGTCCGGCACAGCCTGGGCCTCCTGCTCTGCCTGCCAGCCCTCAGCTTGGCCTCCTGCGCCTCCAGCCCGGAGCTCGTGGAGGGCGACCGCGGCCCTCACCGTCTCGTACATGTGCGAGACAGCCTCCCGCGCGACATCGGGACGGAGGGCTGGACCTCCGGCTGGATCGGCGGCTGGATCGGCGGCTCATGGTCCTTCAACCAGGTCCTCCCCTCCTGGAACGTCGACCTGCCCGAGGGCGCCGCCTTCCGGGTCGACATCCGCACGGAGAACTCCGTGGGCCCCGGGGAGACCCCGTGGATGGACATCGGCGGCTGGGGTCCCTGGCCCGAGATGGAGCGCTCGCCGACCGAGTGCCCCGGCGCGAAGGTCGCGATCGACATCCTGAGGCTCGAGGACGTGCACGACCGGGTCCAGCTCCGGTTCCGCACCCGGGGGCTAGGGACGGGGGCGCACGTCACCCTGCGCCGCCTGAGCGTCAACCTCAGCCAGTGGTGGGAGCCCCAGACGGAGTGGGAGATCGCGGGCGGGGTCGCTCCGATCGAGGTCAGCGTCCCCCAGCGCCGCCAGACCGAGGAGGCTCCCCACCTGGCGCCGCGGATCTGCAGCCCGACCTCGGTGGCGATGGTGCTGGAGTACCTGGGGGTGGACGAGCCCACCGCGCGGGTCGCGGAGCTGCTCTACGACGCCGAGAACGACATCTACGGCAACTGGAACCGGGCCACCCAGGGCGCGAGCCTGCTGGGCGTCGACGGCACCCTGCGCCGCATCAACCACTGGGAGGAGGCCGCCTCCCTCCTGGCGGACGGCCTGCCCCTCATCATCTCCATCGTCGTCAGGCCCGGCGCCCTGATCGGGGCGCCCTACGATTCGACGGCCGGGCACCTCTTGGTCCTGTGCGGCCTGGACGGCCGGGGCGGTGCGATCGTGATGGACCCGGCGGTTCCGCCCGGGGATAAGGGGACGCGGACCTACTCCATGAAGGAACTCGAGGTCTGCTGGCTGCGGCGGGGCGGCTACACCTACGTCCTCGGCCCGCGGGACTGAGCGCGAACCGCGAGGGAGATCCCCGCGCCTTCGTTCTTCCTCCGGGCCCCTCCATGCGGTACACCCTTGCACGATGGCCGCGGCCCCTGCCGCGACGCAGTCTCAGAAATGGGAGATCCCATTCCCAGGGCCGCGCCAGGGCCCTTTCGGAATTGTACTTTTCCCTCAAGAGGCTCCCATGGGGCCTCCGATGTTCTGCGGCAGTGTGCCCTCCGTCGCAGGGGCGAGGTCTCTCCCGACCGATCCCCAGGACGGCGCGCAACACGCGAGGAGCCAAATCCAGTGGTCGAAAGCTTCATACGTGACGTCCCCGACTTCCCCAAGGAAGGGATCCTGTTCAAGGACATCACGCCCCTGCTCCAGAGCCCCGAGGGCCTGAAGAAGTCGATCGACCTCCTCGCCGAGGTCGTCGACCCCGCGAGCTACGACGTGGTCTGCGGCATCGAGTCCCGCGGCTTCATCTTCGGAACCGCCCTGGCCAACCAGATCGGGAAGGGCTTCGTCCCGATCCGCAAGCCGGGCAAGCTCCCCTGGAAGACCGAGTCCGAGTCCTACGAGCTGGAGTACGGCACGGACACGGTCGAGATCCACACCGACGCCACCAAGCACGGGCAGCGCTTCCTGATGGTGGACGACCTGCTCGCCACGGGGGGCACCATGGCCGCGGCCCTGACCCTCGCTCGCCGCATCGGCGCAACGCCGGTGGCCTGCGCCTTCGTCATCGAACTGGGATTCCTCCCCGGCCGCGAGAAGCTCGGCGACGTCCCCGCACACTCGCTGATCACCTACTAGGGCCGCCCGAGACCGTCCAGGACACTTAATGGCCACGAAGAAATTCACGTCGACCGACAAGAGCTCCGCGAAGCGGAGTACGGCCAAGAAGACCGCCGCCAAGGGCAGCACCAAGAAGACGGCGAGCAAGAAGGCGACCTCCAAGAAGACCTCCAAGAAGA
>CAZQAT010000020.1:45469-50890 GCA_964591315.1 uncultured Planctomycetaceae bacterium | reverse complement strand
GTCTCCTGGATGGGGCGCAGAGGGCGAGGGCCCCGGCTCGGGGAGCTCGTCCGCCGCGCAGGGGCTTGCGCTCCGCAGCTCCTAGTCCTCGGCGCTCCCCGCGTATCCCAGCTCCTGGAGGGCGCGCATGGCCTCCTCGTCGAAGACCGGTGCATCAGCCGCGGAGTACTCCGCCGGATGCTCCTTGACGTAGGCCTCGAGACGCGCGGTCATCTCCTTGCTCAGCTTCTGTTCTGGGTCGTACAGATTGCGAGACTCGCCGGGATCCTGCTCGAGATCGAAGAGCTCGTGCTGTCCATCGGAAGAGATGATCAGCTTGTGCCCGCCCGCGTAGAGAGCCTGCCGCCGCCGGAGGAAGCGCGCCCCATAGGAGGCGCGAAGGTCCCGCTCCCGCGACATGACGATGTCGGCAATCGTGACCTCACGCTGCATCGAGAGGGGAAACAGCTCGTGGAGCTCGTCGCGCAGGGGGCCGGGTAGCCCACTGGCCACGATTCGCGGCATGTCCGCCAGGGAGACGCATGTGTCGTTGACCGAGCCCTGATTGACTCCAGGGAGCTTGCACAGCAAGGGAACGTGCATCACCGGCTCGTAGATGTCCTTGGAGTGCTCCACGAGACCATGCTCACCCAGGAACTCGCCATGGTCGGAGGTGACGATCAGCAGCGTGTTCTCCCACAGGCCGCGGTGGCGCAGCTCCGCCACGATCTCACCCACGGCCAGGTCCGCGTTGGCGATTCCGAGGTCGTAGCAAGCAGTCAGTTCCTCGACCAACTCAGGAGGTGGCGCGAGGCCATCGCGCAGCACGACGTCGCACATTTGATCGAGCAGCAAGTTCGATGGATCCTCGCCGTCGCACGCATACTCGGCCAGACGTCCATTCTCCAGGGCCTGAGTGTTGTAGGGACGGTGCGCGTCCATGTAGTTGAGGAACAGGAAGAAGGGCCCATGACTCCCATCCATCCAGGCCAAGGCCGCCTTGTTCAGGGCCGTGCCTGGCTCGCGACTGGCCACGTAGTGATCGAAACCCTGGTGGAGCTGGAATTCCTCTCGCAGGTAGGCGGTGTTCGCGACGAAGGCGCCAGTTCGGTAGCCAATCCCCCTGAGGGCTTCGGCCAGCGTCGTGTATTCGGACTTGAGCGGCAGCTCTCGCCAGTCCCCACCGTCGCTCAAGTGAAGGTCGGCACGGTGCTGAAACGCGAAGCGTCCGGTAAACATGGACGCGTGGCTAGGGAGGGTCCAGGGCCCGGTCGCGCGGCACTCTGAGTACAGAACCGCGGACTCGGCCAAGGCGTCGACATGGGGCGTGGTCGGGCGGTCGTATCCGTAGCACGACACGTGGTCCGCGCGCACCGTGTCGAGCACGAGCAGGACGACGTTGGGCGGCGGGGCGTCCGCCAGCGTCTCGCGACAAGAGGGGATCACACCGAGCAGGAGCCCGAGGAGCCCCAGGCGAAGGGGTCGCCTGCGCCCCACTTGGTTCAGTCCTTCCATTTTTTCACTTCCTTTCCCATCAAGACCTACCCCGCTTTCGGACCAAAACCTACCCCGGATGCGGCAGGGGGGCCTCGCTCCTCGGGCAGAACATCCACCGAGCGCCCGTACGCTCGCCCCCACGTCGCCGGCGACGGGAATGGCACCAGGTTTGCAGGGGCCTTCCAGAGGGGCCCTGCACCGGGATTGGGGCCCCAAAGGTGCTCGGGGCCACTCAATTTGCACAGCATCTGCCACCGAAAATCGGGCTCGAAGCTAAGATCGGCGGGGATGGCATGCTCCTCTAGCCGCAGGAGTTCCCGCCACTGAATGTCCACCGACGACGGAATCCGGCGCACCGCATCCAACCAGTGGTTGGTAGCCACTCCGGGGCTCCTGATGGACCAAATGGACCAAGAGCGCAGAATGGATAAACGGAGCGAAGCGAGAAGAGACATCGCGGGGGGCGAGAGTCCCGTGGCCAAGAGGGCCGACCTCTGCACCGGTGATGTGAACGGCGACAACACACGGCATTCCATGACCCTCGGAAGAGCGGTCCGCGAGCCTGCGGACGCGACCCGGGGCACCGCAACGGTGCAGGCCACGGTCACTGCATTCGCTCTCGCGCTGGGCACTGTGCTTTGCTCGACCTTCCTCTCGGGAAACCGGGGGGCCAGTTCGGGCACGACGCAAGGAGCCGCCACTGTCGCGGGCGGGCTGAATCCCAACAGCACCGCGAACGCCTCGAAGAGTCAGGCGCTGCCGAGCTCGATGGCACCGGGCGCGGCGACCGCGCCTCGCTCGTCTGCGATGGGCGCCGGGCAGGCAAGCTCTACGCTCGGGGTTCCGGGGAGCACGCAGTCCATAGGTGCGGGAGGGCAGGGTCCAAGCGGGTCGCCGATCAGCCCGCACACGCCGTTCCGGCCGAACATCATCAACATCGTGATGGACGACTCCGGGCGCCTTCAATTCTCCGGCTGGGACGCCGAGAACTCGTGGCCTGCTGGGTACCCGTACCCCCCGACGCCTTGGCTGGATGGCCTCATCGAGCGGGGCATCACCTACACGAATGCACGCAACTCCCCGCGCTGCTCTCCCTACCGATCCGAGGTGATGACCGGAAGGCACGCGCACGTCACGCCGGGGCACGTCCAGGGCACGCGGATTGGCGAGATCCCGACGGCCGTCCACCAGGGGCAGGGCTTTCCCTTCAATGGACTGCTCGACGACCACCGGCCCTGGCCGAAGGTGGCTCTGGAGTCGAACTCTGGCTACGCGACGGCGCTCTTCGGAAAGTGGCACCTGTACAAGTACGGACCGAACGGCGAGGGCGGGGGCGACAACGAGGTGCAGAACCGTCGCTCCGCGGTGGACGTGGGCGGCTTCGACCTCTTCGAGGAGGCGCTGAGGACGCACGGACTGGAGGCTGGGGCGCCTCTCTTCGGGTACTTCGGATTCCGCACCTACAAGATGGAGCGCCTCGTGCCCGGATTCATCGGGCCCGTGAACGAGCCGTCGGAGGCGTCTGGTGGGCGGTTCATGGGGACCTACTTCTACGACAAGATCACGAGCTGGATCGACGCGCAGGCCCTCACGGACACGCCCTTCGTGGCCCAGTACTGGATGAACCTCCCGCACGGGAAGCTCCCGGCCTGGGACGGAACAGGCGACGGGCCCCTCGGCGCGGACGCGCACCCAGGCACTTTCAGCGCGGAGGAGATGGTCCCCGATGCGGTGAACGTCTACGGCGCGATCGACTTCGCGGGAAGTCAGTACGACGAGGACGGCGTCTTCTGGACCAATAGCCAGTTCCCCGCGAGCGAGTGCATCTACGGTCCCGAGGGGCGTTGCAACCTGCTGTGGCGGCGAGCCTACGCGATGATCCAGGCGTTCGACCGCACATGTCAGGCGATCGACACCTGGCTCGCGACGACTCACCCCGAGGTCCACGCCAACACGATCTGGATGGTTGGCAGCGACAACGGTGTGAGCGGTCATGACATCGAACCGATCCGTGACGACAAGGCGAACGCACTGTCCGGCGGCGTCATCGGACCCGTGATTCCGCCCACGGTGGAGAGCTTCACGAACGGAACCGAGACCGAGATGAAGCGCGATGGCGGTACGCCCTACCACCACCCGCAGCAAGCGAAGGGCAAGGCCTTCGAGGAAGGTGTCTTGAACCCGTTCGTGGTCTCGGGGCCCCCGTTGCCCGCGAGCGTTCGGGGCACCAAGAGCCCGGCGCTCATCTCCTCGGTGGACATGTACCCGACGATCCTCGACATGATTGCAGGGCCAGTTCCTCCGGGCGACCTCTCGGGTCGCAGGTACTGGAAGGATACCCTTGGCCCCAGCGACCTCGCTGACGTGGACGGGAAGAGCTTCTTGGCGACGCTCTTTGACCCCACAGCCCGAGTCCGCGACTACACCTTCGTTCAGGCCTTCTCGCCGGCCGCGGCGACTGGGTCCTACGAGACGAAGTTGCAGCGAGGACTGGTGAATCGGGCCGGCTGGAAGCTGATCTACCAGCTCGATCCTGACAACTCACCCCCGCTGAACGGCTTCGAGCTCTACAACCTGAACGTGGACCCTCGCGAGCAGAACGACCTCTACACCAGCACCGACGCGCAGGCCGTGCTGCACCGTTCGGCCCTCATGGCCAGGTACGACGAGATCACGCAGTGACCTCGGACAACGGGGGGGGCGCTCCAGTGCAGGGGTGGGCTCCATCGAGTCGCTCTTGGTCCCTGAGCAAGTCTCCTGACCCTCCCTGACCGCTGATTCGCCGCCGGCCGGCGCCCGATCCACTCCGGACAGGCGCGGCCGGTGGACGCGATCACGGACATCGTCGAGCTTCGCGCTCGCGCGCGGCGTTGGAACGGCGCCCGCCCTCTCCGTATCACGATCGGCCAGGAGACGTGCCTCCGGCGAGACCAGGCTCGCCGGAAGTCGGGCCCCATCAATCGGCGACCTTCAGGGTCACGTGGAGCATCCAGCCAGCCGGGTAGAGCTCGGCCTTCGCGCGGTGTTGCAGGTGGAAGCTGTCAACCCAGAGGGGGTCCTCATCGAGCGCGAGTCGGTGGAGGAAGGCGCCACTGTTCGACACCGTCAGACGGTCGTCCTTCTGCCCCATGCTCAAGTCCAGGACCCTCTCGCCTTCGCCTCCAACAATCTTCTTGCGCTTGGTACTCACCGAGATCCCGCTCATCTGCCCATCCACCCGGTTCGCTCGACGGACGACTTCCGTCATGGGTCGGGACACACTGGGAAGTGGAGTCGGATGCTCCGTCGCCGGCAAGTACACGTAGACGTCCGGCGCATGGAGGCTCTTCGTGAGAGGATCGAAGACGATCCTTCCCATGCTGGTCATGAGATCACCGTTGAACTCATCCATGGACTCACAGAAGTCTTCAAGCACGCGCGTGGCCGTCAGCAAGTCGTCTCGGGCTTGGAGTCGCAAGTTCAATTCGACTCGGTACGCTGGAATGCGCTCCCTTCCGTAGCGCATGAACGAGGCGTGAATGGACTCCACCCTCGCCTTGGGCGCAGCCACACCATCGCCTCGTCTAACGATACCTTCCGCATGAGTACTGCGACTCGTTGGGGAAATCCACGACGCCCCCTCGAGACCGACCGCACACCAGTTCTGCAAGCTCTGCAGGGTGAATTCCGCCGCCTGGACTGCTCCCGCCTGGACCCCGCGCGGTGCGGGAA
The DNA here is from genome assembly GCA_964591315.1 of uncultured Planctomycetaceae bacterium. Taxonomy (GTDB): domain Bacteria; phylum Planctomycetota; class UBA1135; order UBA1135; genus JABACD01. The sequence goes on along the minus strand of CAZQAT010000020.1, from coordinate 45,703 downwards.
CAGCCTCCCGTTCTTGAGGTTGACCTCCGGCGATCGACAGCAAGGGTGCGACAGCGAGGAACAGTGCGTGACTACTGTGGAGCAACATGGCGAGGCCTCCTGGCTCTAGGGTCATGAGATGCCGCTCCGACGAGGGAGCGCACCGGGACTTCCCAAAATCCCGCAATGGTCCGGGTCGACCGAGCCCCGGTCCTCACGAACCGTCCTCACGAACCGTCCTCACGAACCGTCCTC